>NZ_CP133267.1:2262500-2862500 GCF_030915465.1 Neobacillus sp. PS3-34 | reverse complement strand
TAATCTTGATAATTCAATGGTTCTCCAATATAACTTAACAACCATTGAATCGAATATTCGGGATGCTGATATGGGTAAGGAAACTATGCTACTAGCCATAAACAAAGTCCTTACTGAAGCCACATACTCTTTGCATAAGTTTTCTGATGATCAAAAACAACATTTTGAAAAAGTACTATTTGAATAATAAACAACTAGAACCTATTCGTTTAAATAGGTTCTTTTTTTGTAAGGATTTACTTTAAATTTTCTTATACATGGTCTATTATAAGAATAAACAGAACGTGCGTTCTTATTAAAGAGGAGTGAGAAAAATGTTATTTACTCAACTCACAGATATCCAAAAAAACATATTAATCGCAAGCATAATTGCAGATGGAGAAATTACGAAACTTTATAAAAATAGTAGGAGGAAAAACAATAATTATAGGGAACATTTTGGGGAGATGCAGAAAAGTTACCGAATTTGGAAAGCTAATTTTTTTGATGGCTTTCTCTACCTCCGCCAAAACAGTAATTATTTAGTATCTAAATCTGATAATTTATTTACGAATTTGTATAATTTTTTTTATAATAATGAAGGAAAGAAAAGAATTCCTCATGAACTCCTACAGTATTGCACTCTTCCCCATTTTTTATCTATTCTTTATTTAGACGACGGTTCATTATGCATCTCTAAAAGAATAAATAAACAAAAAAAATTGATATATTTAACGCCTCATATATATTTGTATCTACAAAATTATCCACTTAATGAGTTGAAAATACTTAAAGAACATATCAGTAAAATCTTTGGATTTAACTTTTGTTTAAGCAAAAGAAAAGATGGTTTTGGATATATACTAAAATTCACGAAAGTAAATGATACGCTACGGTTCCTTTGCTTTATCAAGAGTACTGTTGAAGATTGCAGAGAGATGGAATACAAATTTAATTGGTTCACGCGTTTAAGTTTTGAAAGAAAAAAGCTGCTTATGGAATACCCTGGTTACGAAATTCTTTCATCAGATTCGGGAAGGTGGAGAAATTACGAGGATGAAGAGATCAAAAAGATTATTTACTTAAAACGAAATGGGACCAAAGATAACGACATAGCTGCTGAATTAAACCGTTCCTACTGGTCAATCGTATATAAAATCCAATCATTAAGAAAGGATGGACTCCTTTAATGGGGTCCATCCTAAAATAAAGATTAACGAAGAAGTTGAAGAACTCCTTGTGGTTGTTGGTTGGCTTGCTTTGCCGCTGTACCTTTCGGTTACAGAATAGACTATATCTTCACCCTTATTAATAAAATAAGGAGCTGGGCACTTCGAACAGCATTTGCTGCCCTACGGGATTCATAATCATAGCATTATTCAGCCTTAGATCGTTTTCCCTAGTCGTTGAACCTTCTCCACTCTTTCGAGACAGGAGCTTGGCTGCTGATTATCCATTGTTCTATCTTTATCATTTTCAAACCTTCACGCTGACCGTTTCCAGTTACGCAGTGGTTGATAAAGCTTTAGGAAGTTCCAGCAATTCACCCAGTTATACTCCAGATCGTTGCCAAACTGGACGCCCTAAAATCAATTACTTCAAGAGTTGTAGTACTCCTTGTGGCATTTGATTTGATTGAGCCAACATTGCTTGTGCTGCTTGACCAAGAATAGAATTCTTAGTTTGGTTCATCATTTCCTTAGCCATATCAACATCTCTTACTCGTGATTCTGCAGCAGTTAGGTTCTCAGAAGAGTTGTTTAAGTTATTAATTGTGTGTTCTAAACGGTTCTGGTACGCACCTAACTTAGATCTCTCAGCTGAAACAGTTTTAATAGCAGTATCAAGTGTTGTGATTGAAGCTGTTGCAACAGCAGTGGTAGAGGATAGGTCAATAGCACTTGTAGTCTCATCATCAGCAGTGGCAACTGCTAATCCAGTTTTAGCCTGCATGTTTTCAAAATTAATTGTCATCAATTGGTCTTCATTTGCTCCAACCTGGAAATTGATATCTGTTCCGCCACTTTTATAAGTGCCATCCATAAGAGTTTTAGAGTTGAATTGTGTATTGTTAGCAATTCGGTTAATATCTTTTGCTAGTTGATCAGCTTCAGATTGGATTGAAGTTCTATCCTCTGTAGTATTTGTATCATTGGAAGCTTGAACTGCAAGTTCACGCATACGTTGAAGGATGTCATGTGTTTCATTTAGCGCACCTTCAGCTGTTTGAATCATGGAAATGCCATCTTGTGAGTTACGAGAAGCCTGATCCAAGCCACGGATTTGGCCGCGCATTTTTTCGGAAATTGAAAGACCAGCTGCATCGTCACCTGCACGGTTAATACGAAGACCAGAAGATAATTTCTCCATTGACTTTGATTGAGCGTTTGTTGCAGTGTTCAATCTGTTGTAAGTATTTAACGCTGCAAGATTGTGATTGATTTGCATTATGTGTTTCCTCCTTGAATTTTAAGTTCACGTCCTTGTGAACTGTTAGATTAGTTGGAGTCGATAAGGTCGGCCGCCCTTATTCCCTCTTGCTATTAATATCGACTGGAAGAAACAATGTTTAATAGTTTTTTCTAACTTTTTGTTTCATTTTGTTACTTTTTGAAGAAATTTAGCATTCCTGATATATCTTTAGACGCTTGTTCGTTCTCGCTTAGGATTTGGTCGTAGATTTCTTTCCGGAAAATCTCGACATTTTTTGGCGCGTTGATGCCGATTTTGACCTGGTCATTTTTAGCAGAAATGATGGTGATTTCGATGTCATCACCAATCTTGATGGTTTCTCCGTTCTTTCTCGTCAGCACTAACATGGAAGTCACCCTTTCTGGAAGATGGGATGTTTCGTTTTATACTGGTCATTATTTAAAATGACCTGCTTCGCTTTTTGATTGGAAATATTAATAATTACCGGGCCTGTAGGTTGGCGGTTGTTTTTTCAAAGGGCTCCTGAACCGTTAGGATTGAAAAAACTACTACATCTTTTTCGTTTTTAAACTCCAATTCTTCAACTATTGAATCCTCAAGCTTAAAATCGTATTCCTTAAAAAAAGGAAACGGACTTGCCACCACAAATGCAAGATACGGTGTCGAGACTGATTGCATAACAGAAAAAGTATGATCATCCGATAAAGGCAGAATGATAAACTCCCTTTCCTCCTGAAAACCAGGTATCCCTTTTTCAAAATGCAGAATATCCTCTTTGTTAATTTCTATTTCATCATGATATTTCGTGTTAATTCGCATAATGTCATCCTCACTTTATATAGTCTGCTCATAATTGATTCCAATAAAATTCAGATTATCAAAATCAATTTTTAACGACTGATACTGCTTCATATTAATATCTACATTTCCTCGATCGTAATTAATCATTGGCTGATGGCTTCTGCTGTCGATGATCGGCTTGTTTACTCGCCAATTAATATCGAGCCTGCCTGGATCATAGTTAATTTGAACACTTCCCGGTGACGGAATCCAGCCAATTTTAAAATCGTATTGAGGTGTCTCGCTTTTCCGCTTTGCCTGACGGGCGATTGCACCGCCACCATTTTCAATCTTCATCATCTCTTCGCCCTCTTGTGCACGGCGGGCTATACCCGCAAGAAGATCCTGATGACCCTGTTGTGCAGCCTCTTCGATTCTCATCGGTGCACTTTTAAGATCGACATCCGCCCGGGCCATTGTTTGGTCGATCGTCAGCCTTGATGGAATCTTGTTTACCTGCATTTCGGCTTTTGGCTGCTGGATGCTTAAATCGGCAGGCTGCTGATGGATTTCAAGCTGGCCTTTTGCGAACGAATATCAATTTGTGCAAAAGTAGATTGCATTCTTATTTGTGGAAGTCTCATAAATTCTCCCCCTATCTAGCAAAAAAAGCTATTCAAAAAGAATAGCTTCTATCTTAAAAAGTCCATTAACGTTGGCTGGATGATTCTTGAACCGACACTGAGTGCTGCACGGTGAACACTTTCCTGAGTAGTCAGATCCATGATCACCTTTTCGATGTCTGCATCCTCATTATCAGAAAGAACCTGATTCGCCATGACACTTTGCTGGCCAAGTCGGTTTTCAATCATATCAAGCCTGTTGGAGCGAGCTCCAAGCTCTGAGCGTTCAGACGATGACGTTTCCATCACCTTGTCTAGCCTTGAAAGATATCCATTTAATTCACCAGAATTATTATTTTCCATCGCATTTTGAATGCCGCCGACAACATCAAATAATTCCTGGCTAAACACATTGGCTGGATTCACATTCGCTTTAAGTGAAACACCCTTTGACACTTCAACATTGTAATTATTGATGGCTGGATTAGTTAAATTAGCAGCCACAACGGGTGGCTCTTCCTGTGCAACAGGCGGATTCATGACATCATTGCCGTGAAAAATATATCGGCCGGCAATCTGCGTGTTGGCTGTTTTCACCAAATCCTGCTTCATTTGGCCAACCTCTGCCGCAATCGCATTACGATCCTCCGGTGTAAGGGATCCATTTTGCCCCTGTACCACAAGCTCACGAATTCTTTGCAGCGCGCTGTTTGCCTGCTCCATCCCAGCTTCGGAATTATCCATCCACAAATGAAGCTCGGACAAGTTTCGCTTATATTGATCTACCTCAGTCAAATCCGAACGGTAATGCATGCCCTTCATGGCGACAACCGGGTCGTCCGACGGCTTCGTGATTTTTTTGCCAGTAGAAAGCTGCTCCTGATATTTTCCCATTTTCAAATAACTGCTGCTTAAGTTCCTTAATGAGTTGGACGCTAGCATTGATTGAGTAATACGCATATCATTTCACCTATCTTCCGCCGGCTCCCATGCCGTTAATAATTTTATCCAGCATTTCATCCTGCAACGTGATCATTCTTGCCGAGGCATTATAGGCATGCTGAAACTGAATCATATTGGTCATTTCTTCATCTAATGAAACCGAGCTGACAGACTGCCGTTTTTCCTCTACCGCCTGCTGTAGGGAAGTACTATTTTGTGAAAGGCGTGTCGCTTCCTGGGATTTTACCGCCATGCTGCCAATGACACCCTGGTAATAGCTTTGGAAATCGGCCTGTTCATTTGCGCTGTACTCGTACTTGTTATTGATCACCCTAGCCAGAGCAAGCACATTGCTTCCATCACCAAGTGTTGCAATGGCCGGATCTCCGCTTGCTGTCGCGATATTATCAAGGCTGTTCTGGATATCGCCGGATAATTGAATCCTGCTAGCAAATCCTTTTTTATCAGAAATAGGAGCGTTTCCTGCATCCGCAAAAAATGAAATATCCTGTTTCTGTTTTGCCGTGATTTCATTCGGGCTGATTCCATCACTATGTACTTTGTTAAATTCGGTTGCAAACGTGTAGGCCAGGTTATCGAGCTTAGAAACCATATCTGTATATGTTCCTGTAGCTTGTCCGTTCTCTTCATATCCATATGACTCAATCAGCGACTTCAGCTTTCCGGTTGAATTCATCTGGGAAAAATCGATCGAGGAAGCGCCAAGCGTAAGCGTCTTAACGGATTCGTCCACGCCATCATAATTAACCTTCAGCTCGTTATAGCTATTATCGCCGAGCAGAACACCCAGCTGAGCTCCGTTATCACTCACTAATTTGATGACAGCTTTTCCTTCTGCATTTGGATCTGGATTCCCGCCGGATTTCACATAATCGACTTTAATATTGACCATTGAGGAAAGCTGATCGATCAATCGGTCGCGCTCATCATATAAATCATTCGGCAAATAGCCGTGCGGTTCCACGCTGCCAATTTGCTGGTTCACGTTATTTAATTGGAAAACAACTGAATTAACTTCTTTTACAGAGACATCTACCTGGTCCTTTTGGTCTTTTTGAATCGCTGTAAGAGAATTTGATACATAGTTAAAGGTCTCTGCAACTGCCTCTCCACGCTGGCGGACAACAGAGCGTGCCCCTGCATTGGTTGGGTCGACAGCTAAATCCTGCAGTGATTGCCAGAACTGGTTCATCGTGTTGGTGAGACCTGAATCGGATGGCTCATTCATGATATTTTCCATTTTATCCAGTGATTCCGAACGCGATTCCCAGTAGCCAAGCTTATTGTTTTCCCCTCTGTACTGGACATCGAGAAAGCTTTCACGCATCCTCTGAATTGAGCCTGCTTTTACGCCCGTCCCCATCTGTCCCGGCATTTGCGGCATATTCATGCCCTTTCCCGGATATGGTTCTGTTTGCTGGAAGTTTACACGCTGGCGTGAATAGCCCGGTGTGCTCGCATTTGATACGTTTTGTCCTGTTGTATATAAAGCGGTCTGCTGGGTAAACATTCCCCGGCGCGCTGTTTCTAATCCCATAAAGGTTGAACGCATGAAGGTTCCTCCAATTTAATCTCTTGTTAAGCTTTCGAATTAAACATTCCGGGCGAACGCCCCGGCTCATTTACCCTGCCAGCTGGCGGACCGTAGTTAAATTCCTCCGGTTGTGGTGCAATTAAATCCAGAGATAAATTGACAAACTGCAGTGATTGATAAATTAATTGCTGGTTTAGCTCATTTTTTTGCTGGATTTGAAAAACGATTTCTACCAACTCTGAACGCATTTGTTCGAGCATGATTTTTTCCTCGCCATGAAGAACAGTTAAGCAATCTGAAACGGAAGGCTTGTCCACTGCAGGCACAATTGCCGCTGCAAGATTCTGCCGCTCACTCTCAAGCTTGGAAATAGCAGTAATATGAGCCTGTTCTTCCTTCAAAAGCTGGGTCAGGGCATCCATGTCTCCCTTTTTAACAATATCTGTCTTCTTGTCAGCAAGTTCGCGAAGGCTACGGTGCAGCTTTAATAGCTTTCCCATCGCCGCGAGCAATTTTAACGAGTCCATGGTGTCCCCTCCCCTCGTCTATTTTTTCGTAAAGAAATTAACCATGCTTTTCGCAGTTTCTCTCGGGTCTACCTTGTATGTCCCATTTTCAACCTGGATTTTCAGCTGGTCAATTTTTGCCTGGCGCTGCTGGGAAACCTGGGAAACCTCCTGCATTTCCTTTGCAGTAGCAGAGATTTCAACCTTGTCTGTCGCCTTACCAGCCGTCTTGCTGACTTGATCAACTTTATTCATCTGGCGTTTATACGGATTGACTCCCTGCGTACCAAATGGATTGATTTTCATCGACATTCCCTCACTTTCATTACGAACCTTGTTCTCCTAATACTATTATCGGATAAAATCAATGATTTTTTAAATATTTTATTGATTAAGTTAAAATTATATCTTTATTACTATAAAAAAAAGCCGCACATCGATATGCAGCTTAGTTTCCCTCTGAAATATAGTAGGCAGATTTTTTTTCACGCCGTTGTATTTCCTGCTTCCGTTCTTCATCCGCTTCATGCTGCTTCAGATCCTGGCGCAGCTCGGTCTGGCACTTTTCACACAGCTTCCCTGTACGGATAATATGTCCGCACTTATCACACGGGTAGCCCAGATTCGGAAAATGAGCCAGCTGGATTCGCCCTTTTTTTATAAATTTAAGAAGCTTGTCTTCCTTTACACCCGTTTGCGTCACAACCTGCTCAATCGTTGCCGCGCGGTTTTCCCGTCTCCGCATAAAGGTATAAACGGTTTCATAATCATTTTCTTCCTGCTTCCAGCATTTCGGGCACACATCCCGAAATTGCGTTTTCACAAAAATCTCATTGCAGCCAGGACAGTTCTGTAAATTCTCCATTCAATATCCCCCTGATCGCTTCTATGTTTTTTTCATTATAACGTGTATGGAACAGGAAAGGAATGGGAGAAACATACTCAAAAAATAGAATCCTGCCTAACTTTTTTCCTCATTCTTTACTAATTTGCTTAATTCATCAAGTGTATATGGAGTGTGTTTGGCAATCTCGGAAAGGGGCATTCCTCTTTCCAATAAACTTTTTACAACATTAAAAATCCCCTCTTCCTTCGCATCTTCCATTCTGCTTCGTTCGTCCGAAAGGGCTTTTGCTCTTAACTCATACTCTCTTCGAGTTTCGGGATCAGCACTCAATTTCATCAGCTTTTCTTCAGAAAAATTCATGTGAACTCATTCCTTCTTTTTTAACATTGCTTCCAATTCTTCTTCCGTATACGGAGTGTGTTTGGCAACTTCCGAAAGGGGCATTCCACTATCTAAAAAACTTTGAACGACCTTTAATACTCCTTGGGTTATTCCTTTTTCGATTCCTTTTGCAATTCCTTTTTCGATACCTTGTGCAATTCCTTTTTCCATCCCCTCTTCTTTCGCATCTTCCATTCTGCTGCGTTCGTCCGAAAGGGCTTTTGCTCTTAACTCATACTCTCTTCGAGTTTCGGGATCGGCACTCAATTTCATCAGCTTTTCTTCTGCTTTATTAAGAATACTATCCATGTTAACAACCTCCCTTAACTGATCTTGCGGAATATCCTCTTTTAAAAATAATAACCAGCGGTGCAGGGGATTTTTTAAATTGTAATTTTCTTCCTCGAATTTTGGGAAATCGATGAAGTGTATTTCTATTAAGTCGGTTAATAATTGATTTGAACTGACTTCACGCAATTTAAAAATAGAATGAAACGATTCATACCTTAACTCTTCTAATTTAAATCCAAGAATATTAATGGCAACGGTCTTCTGTAATTGCTTGTAATTGCTTCCTGATTCGAAATCCTCCACAAAAAGCTTTGACCAGTAAAAAAGCGTTCTTGGAATCATATTTTTCTGGTTTACCAGTTGAACTTCAACATTAAATTTTTCACCTGTTATCGTTTTAGCCTTAATATCCAAAATGCCTAATTTATCTTCCTCAGTGGTTCTGTGAAGATTTTCATTCTCGATCGTCAAATTAACAATGTCGGAATTGAGTATTGCATTAAGAAACCCGATTAAAAGGTCCTTATCCTTCTCTTCTCCGAACAGTTTTTTAAAAAGGAAATCATTTAGTGGGTTAAGCCTTTTCATGTTTCTTCCTCCTGTAATTTTACCATAATTTTTCCTATTAATCATCAAACCACGGTTCATCCTCTTGCCAAGGTGAGCGACTGAATCGTTAAAGCACCTGCATCCTTTAAAAGTTTTGCTGCATGCCTTAGGGTCGAGCCTGTTGTGTAAATATCATCGACAAGGACGACGTTTTTCCCCATTAGATTTCTGTCGGTATGTAAATGAAACACCTGTGGTAGGTGAATACGTTCGGAGCGTGTTTTTTTCGATTGTTTTTCTGAGTGGATTCGGGTTAGGAGATGGCATGGCTTTTGGCCAGCCCCCAATATAAGTGCTTCGGCCTGGTTAAAGCCCCGCTCATAAAGCCGCTCATCACTTAAAGGGACGGGAATGTACAAATCAGCTTGCAAAGTGTTGATTTTTTCAGTCATGGGCTGGGAAAACGCTTTTGCAATCGCATAGTCCCCGCGATATTTAAAAAGCGCGATGACCTCCTTTAAAAAATCGTTATAAACATAGAGGGATGAATTTTTCAAAAGCAGGCCACTCCACTGGGAATCATCCTCCCAACGGACGCAGTCGAGGCAAAGCTCGTCCTGCCGAAACTGCTCTTCTGATGGGGTAAACGAACGCCCGCATATATGGCATGTCTCCCCTTTAATCGTCTCGAGCTTGCCCTCGCATTCCTCGCACAAAAAGTGTCCTTTTTCGATTGAAAAAATAGAGTTCCAGCCGATTGGTGGATTGATTACTTCGTGGCATATCAAACAGCGGTCAAATTGGAAAAAACCTTTCGCCATACTACATTCCCCCTCCATCCAGCAGTCCTTTTTGAAAACCCTCCCGGTTCATCGCGATAATCTGCTTTCTTGCCTTTAGCATCGCTTCTGTTTTTCCGTAATGGAAGAATACGATGTCGCCAGTCGGGAAATCCGCACTCCTTCCGGCCGCCCGGAAATTTGGACAAGGGCACTTTCTGTAAAAATATCATCCTCCGCTCCTATTACCGCCACATCGATATTGGGAAAGGTCACGCCCCGTTCAAGAATCGTTGTCGTAAGCAGCAGCGGAATCTCTTTATTGCGCATCTTCATCACTTTTTCCTTTCGCAATGGGTCTTCGGCATGGACAGCCTCAATCGTTGAATCAAGCTGTTGTAGGACAGGGAGAGCTTTTTCCATTAATTTTATATGGGGAAAAAATAACAGAGTCTGTTTGCGAAGCTGAAGACGTTGTTGAACCCATTTGAGGATGTTTGAGGGCAGTCTTCCTTTCAGAAGCTGTTTCTTCCAGTTGCCACACCAGGAGAATACGGGTACAGGAAGCGGATGGCGATGAAATCTCGCCGGGATCGTGACGAAGTTTCTTTTTCCTGTCCGGCACTCCCTCTGCCATTTTTGATTCGGCGTTGCTGTCAGATAGATCATGGCCGATTCAGGCTTTCGCGCCTGGATGGCTGCATGCTGAAGAGATTCCTCCGCAGTGTAGGGAAATGCGTCCACTTCATCGAGGATAAGTGTGTCAAAGGCATGGTAAAAGCGGAGCAGCTGGTGGGTGGTCGCAATTGTGAGGGGGGCAAAAACATGTCGATCCTCGCTGCCTCCATACAGAGACGCAACGGGAATGTTCGGAAAGGCGGCCTTCAGCCTTGGGGTGAGTTCGAGAACGACATCCGTGCGTGGTGTCGCGATACAGACTCTTTTTTGATCGGCGAGAGCCGCTTCAATTCCTGCAAAAAGAACCTCCGTTTTTCCTGCGCCGCATACGGCCAGACAAGAAGATCCTCATTGTGTCGGACCGCTGCGATTACCCGATTTGACGCTGTGGTCTGGCCTTTCTGATAAAATCCCCCTCCACTCCAGGATTTCGTCTGGAAGGTCGGGAGCGGGTGGCGGTCCTTGCCAACTGATGAGTGGTGTGCACTCACTGATTCGTCCCATCATAATGCACTTTCTGCAATAGAGACATTTTTCACCGCACCTAGAGCACGGGAAACGTGCGAACCATTGCTCGTCACTGTTGCCGCAGCGGGCACACCTGGGATTTTTGCCCTTGTAAGTGATTCCTTTACGGTATTGGATATAACCATTTTCATAGTGTTCATGGATTTCGGTTATAGGAATGGGGAGGTCATCGAGAAGGAGCTGTTTTCCAGTGAGAAAGGATTGGAGGTCTTGATTGAAGGGGAAGTCGGGATTGATTATGAACTCAGGCAGTGTTGAAATGTGTGAAATAGGGAGTGAACTTTCAACCAATTCAGTAACTGGAACGAGCTTTTCTTTTTCGATTAAAAATCGCAAAATGTCACCTTCTTAATTTTTGGGAGCTAGTGATTGAAGATCGTATTCTCTATCTTTCGTTTTTCCAGTAACGGGAAGGTTTAGCGACCGGAGAAATTTCTGTGCAATGCCAATGGTCGGGAGATGGAGGAAACGCCGCAATTCGGAATTAGTAATGGTGGAATTTATGAGGAGGCAATAATCTCCGAGGCCTTGAAAATAAGCATCCTTTGATTGAGCTTGGCAGGCATAGCCATTTGCCTTTTTTGTACTGCATCGGACGATAGGAGCACTCAGGACAATGAACACCTGTTAATATTTCATTTTTCTCGATGCCATACTTTTTTTTAATAGCAAGTTTCTTTGGCTCATGCTTTTTTATCAGCAGCCGAGTCGCTTTTTGCAATGTTTTTAAATCAAGAATGTCTTTTTTATATCTGTTTTCCACTTTCTCTATTCTTCCGTGGAGGGAATGGACATGACAAACTTTTTGAAGAACGGGAGCACCGAGGGGCAGGAGAATAGTCGATGAATGGCTGATGACGACTTGAAAATCATACGGAACCACAGGAATCATATTACGCTGGAGAAGAGCTTTGAGGAGCTTTATCTGGCGTTGTACCTGAGAAATTGGATACTGTACACCTTCCTTTTTTCCATTATACGTTTGAAATAATTGTTCACTTGACTCATCAAAATATAATTCCCCTCCTAAATTTTTCGACTCAAGAATCATACCAAATTTTGTGGTTAATAGGAGTGTGTCAATTTGAAAATGCATATCATCGTAAGGAAGTCGCAGACCGTGAAAAATGACATAATCTTTTTTTGAAAGCATTTTTAAAGGATAATCCATGGCTTCTTCCCCATAATGTCCGGCATTCTTTTTATATAAGTCTTTATCGATTGCCGGTAATGCAGGATGGTTAGGCATCAATCTTCTTTTTAAAGCATTATTTACAATAATCTCTATAGGTATTGTCCTTTGTTTTACAATCAATAGCTTCACACTCCTCTTTTTTTGAAAAAATTCTCGTTTTGGCTGCTTTATTCCTGCCTCGAATCAGTAATTTTGAAAATTCGTCACAAATACAACGTGCGACCTCTCTTTTGATACTTATTGAGTGATCTATTTCGCTGAATTAGTGGTCTTTCTCGCCGGTTTTTCTATTTATCTCGCAGACTTTCTGTTTATTCTCGCGCGTTTTCATAAGAATCTCGCGGAATTAACCGATTATTTCGCCGCAAGCCCTTCAAAGGATCAATTACCTCCTGGCCCGGGTACTATCATTCATGTGTCGGCAGCTCGCCACCTATTTGATCCCTCATATCAGCTCGTCCGGGCCAGTTTTTATAAAAACCCTGACGGCCAGAGCCGGAAGGGCAGCAAATTGTCACTCTCGAATCTTTTTTAGTAGAATCCTTCCGTTTTCTCGCGAAATATCCGTTTTTCTCGCCGGTTTTTCTATTTATCTCGCGGACTTTCTGTTTTTTCTCCTGCGTTTTCAAAACAATCTCGCGGAATTAACCGTTTATTTCGCCGCAAATCTCTTCAAAGATCAATTACCTCTTGGCCCTGGTACTATCATTCATGTATCGGCAGCTCACCACCAATTTGAGCTCTCCTATCCGATCGTCCGGGCCATTTTTTATAAAAACCCTTCCGGCCAGAGCCGGAAGGGCAGCAAATCGTCGCTGTCGAACCATTTTTAGTAGAATCCTTCCGTTTTCTCGCGAAATATCCGTTTTTCTCGCTGGTTTTTCTATTTATCTCGCGGACTTTTACGATATTCTCGCGCGTTTTCATAAAAATCTCGCGGAATTAACCGATTAGTTCGCCGCAAGCCTCTTCAAAGGATCAATTACCTCCTGGCCCGGGTACTATCATTCATGTGTCGGCAGCTCGCTACTTATTTGAGCCCTCATATCCGCTCGTCCGGGCCATTTTTTATAAAAACCCTGACGGCCAGAGCCGGAAGGGCAGCAAATTGTCACTGGCGAACCTATTTTTAGTAGAATCATTCCGTTTTCTCGCGGAATATCCGTTTTTCTCGCCGGTTTTTCTATTTATCTCGCGGACTTTGCTGTTTTTCTCGAGCGTTTTCATAACAATCTCGCGGAATTAACCGATTATTTCGCCGCAAGCCCTTCAAAGGATCAATTACCTCTTGGCCCTGGTCCTATCATTCATGTGTCGGCAGCTCGCTACCTATTTGAGCCCTCATATCCGCTCGTCCGGGCCATTTTTTATAAAAACCCTGACGGCCAGAGCCGGAAGGGCAGCAAATCGTCGCTGCCGAACCATTTTTAGTAGAATCCTTCCGTTTTCTCGCGGAATATCCGTTTTTCTCGCGGACTTTGCTGTTTTTCTCGCGCGTTTTCATAAGAATCTCGCGGAATTAACCGATTATTTCGCCGCAAGCCTCTTCTAAGGATTAATTACCTCCTGGCCCTGGTACGATCGCTCACCATCCTTTTCAGTTTCATCCTCTCTCGTCCTGGCCAATTTAAAAACCCTTCCGGCTCAAGCCGAAAGGGCAACACAGCAAACTTATTTCTTCACCCATCCCATTCCCATGGCGCCTTCGCCTAGGTGTGTGCCGATGACTGCTCCGAAGTAGCCAAGCATGAATTCTACATTTGGGAACTCGGCCTCAAGCTCGGACTTCCATTCAAGAGCTTCTGTTTCCCGGTTGGCGTGGATGATGACGGCCCGGTATGCCTCATCTCCAGCGGCGACTTCACCCAACCGCTCGGCGATACGCTTCATTGCCCGCTTGCGGGTGCGGATTTTTTCAAACGGGACAATTTTTGCATCAACAAAATGAAGAAGTGGCTTTACCTGAAGCAGGCTGCCAATCAATGCCTGAGCGCTCGACAGGCGTCCGCCCCGCTGAAGATGCCCCAGATCGTCTACCATGAAATAGGCATCGGCCGATTTCTTCATTTCCTCAAGACGGTTCATAATAGCCTCCGGAGACTCTCCCCTTGCAGCCCATTCTGCGGCCTCGAGCACATAAAAGCCCTGTACCATGCAGCTGATTTCCGAATCAAACGGATATACCTTGATGTCTTCAACCATGCCCGCCGCTGTTACGGCTCCCTGATATGTTCCGCTGATGCCGCTTGAAAGGTGGATGCTCACTACAGCGTCGTACTCCGCCGAAAGCCGTTCAAACAGCTCAACAAATTCTCCGACAGGCGGCTGCGAAGTGGTCGGCAGCTTTCGGTTTTTAACCTCTTCAAAAAAATCCAGTGCGTCTATATCTACTTCTTCTCGATAAACTTCATTTCCAAATATCACATTCAGTGGAATCATGTAAATGTTCCATTTATCGCGCAATTCCTTCGGTATGTACGCCGTACTATCCGTAACGACTGCCGTTTTCATAAGAAATACCGTCCTTATCTTTTTCTCTACATTATGTATTTATCATATTCTATATGAAAATAGTAGAATTTGCATCCGTTTACAATGAAGTAATCCTAAAAAAACCGCACCATCCATAGTGGACGGCGCGGCCTAAACGAATCATTATTTATTAAGCTTAACAATTCTGCCTTCGATTTGCGGATTCACTTCACCTTTGGCGCTAAGATAATTGACTAACGCATCAAGGTCAACAACATCAGTCGCACGGTTTGTTCCTTGAAGAAGGACGCTGTAGCCGTCACCGCCGCCAGCCATAAAGCTGTTCACTGTAACAGTGTAGTTTTGGTCTGGCACAATTGGAGTTCCGTCATCTTTTGTCAAAGAAACGACGCGGCTGCCAATTGCTAATGAATCATTATATTGAACCTTTAATCCTGCGACCTTTAGAATACGAGTACTTGTTGGGCTCCACTGCTGTTCAAATAACGCCTTGATTTGGGCACCTGTCAACGTCATTTTCACTAAATCGTTGCCGAAAGGCTGGACAGTGAATGCTTCCTTCCATGTGATATCTCCAGCAACGATATCTGCACGTATGCCGCCCGCATTCATGAACGCAAAGTCAGTACCAGTTTGCGCTTTCATGGAATCAGCAATCAAATTCCCCATTGCAGACTCTCCATCAGCATTTTCTGTACGGCTGATAAAATTAGGAGTTTTTCCAATGACTCTATTTAAAATTGGAGCCGCATCCGCAACATACTTATCGATCATCGCCTTAATTTCGGCATCAGGCTGAATCTTGTCACGGTATGTTGTAACGATTTCCGCTTTTTTAGAAATAACGTTTTTCGTATTTGGATCGATCGTTAAATCAACATCAGCAAAAGCTGTTCCATAGGAATAGGCTTCGACAATCAATTTTCCATCAACTGTTGTATTCGCGTATTTATGATTGTGGCCGCCGAACATTACATCGACTTCATCGTCCACTTTATTAGCAATTTCAGCTAATTCATCTTTTGGATTGGATCCGTCCTGATCAGATGTTACAGGATTATGCGCAAGGACAACAATCGTTTTTACGCCCTTTTTCTTTAATTCTGCAGCATATTTGTTGATAGATTCCGCCTCATCTAAAAACTTAACGCCTGCTACTCCGCTTGGAATAACGATATTTGGCGTATCAGTTAGCGTAACACCAATAAAACCGATATCAACGCCGTTAATTTTTTTAATAACATATGGATTTAAAATAGGCTTGTTTGTTACAGCATCAACAACATTCGCTGATACATATGGGAATTGTGCCCCTTCAAATGGGCCGTATTTATCAACTGTCTTCGGATGGGCGCCGCCTTTGATGAGACGCATCATTTCCTGGACGCCTTCATCAAATTCATGGTTACCAAGCGTGCCAACATCAAAGCCCATCTTGTTTAAGAATCTGATTGTCGGTTCATCCTGAAGCAATGCAGAAACTGGAGAGCTTGCTCCAACCATGTCTCCTGCATGCACGAGCAATGTATTTGGGTTTGTTGCTTCTCGCTGCTTCAGGTAAGCAGCTAAATATTCAGCGCCGCCCGCATTTAGCTTTGTATCATACGTATCCAGTTGGCCATGAAAATCATTAATGCCAAGAATCTGGACTTCGAAGGGTTTTGCAGCGTTCATCGGTGTGAAATTTTTATGTAGCTCAGCAAGTGTATTTTTGGCTGCTAAAATTTTTGCGCCAATAGCCGCAACCTTTTTATAAGCAGCATTTACATCCGCTGTTTTTCCATATTTTCTTGAAACCTGATCAACTTGCTTTTTTAAGGCATTCAGCTGATTTGAATAAGAGTATACCTTTCCAAGAGTACCCCTATAGAAAGCCAATTCCGCTTCCTTAGATTTCGGTTTTGAGTAAAAATCAGCTGTCACTTTAGCCGTTACAGCTACATTTACCTCCACCTTCACAAGATTTTTATTAATAGGAGCTAATTTCTTCGCTGCTTCTTTTACTTTTTCATACCCATGATGCTTAGAGCCTTTTTTCACTTCCACCTTATGCTTTGAAACTGGTTTTGCAGCATCAACTGTTGGTGCAAAAACTAATCCAAGGACAAGGGCAGGCGCAACAACTTTAAGTAGATTCTTCACTCAATAACCTCCTAAATAATGTTTGTTTTACCATATATATTTCGAATGGATATGTAATTTTTTGACTAAAAATTCTAAAAAAAGTTTATTTTTCGATAAAAAGTTTGCCTTAAATGATTATTTTCGGAAATTTCATAAGTAATCTCGCTTGTTTTCCACTTTTTCTCGCCGGGTTTTCGATTAATTTCGCGGATTTTTGAAGTTATTTCGCGCGTTTTCGAAAGAATCTCGCGGGATTAACCGATTATTTCGCCGTAAGCTCATTCAAGGGGATCAATTACCTCTTGGCCTTGGTACCATCATTCATATGATAGAAGCTCGCCACCTATTTGGAGCCTCATATCCTCGCGACCAGGCCAATTTATTTAATAACCCTTTCGGACAGGAGCCGGAAGGGCAGCAAATTGTCTTTAAACAGGGGGAACCACCCGTTTTATTCGATCTTCTCGCTCAATAGACCACTTTTCTCGCCGTTTTTCCGATTAATCTCGCCGACTTTTAAATTTATTTCGCACCTTTCCAAAAGAATCTCGCGCGTTTCACCATTAATCTCGCGAAAACCCTTTTCTAAAAAAAATAGCCCCCTCGCAGTCGGCGAACCAATGCGAGGGGGCTCTATTAATTTATGGATTCGTTGGTGTCGTTGGATCTGGTGTTGGTGTTGGTGCCGGGTCCGCTGGTGGAGTAGTTGGATCCGGTGTTGGCGCCGGGTCAGTCGGTGTTGTAGTCGGATCTGGTGTTGTAGTTGGATCCGGTGTTGTAGTTGGATCCGGTGTTGTAGTCGGATCTGTCGCTGGTTCAGCAGGTTTAAATTTGCTGTGGAAATCAGTGAGCTTTTTGTTTGTTTCCGTTATGCTATCGATCAGTGCAGTCACTTTTGTGTATGCTGCTGTTACGGCATCAGTCTTTCCGTATTTTTTTGATACGTGATCAAGCTGCTTTTTCAGTGCATTTAGCTGATTTGTACTAGCTTTTAACTTACCTGATGTACTTTTAAAGAATTCTGTTTCAGCTTCCTGAGTTGTGCCAGTCTTTTTGTAAAAATCATCAACATTTTTAGTAAGCTTTGCCACGCCTGCTTCTACTTTAGCGATATTTTTATTAATCGGCATCAATTGCTTTGCTGCTTCTTTGGCTTTGGCAGCTGCTTTCTTTGCTGCTTCTTTAGCTTTTGCGGCTGCTTTCTTTGCCGCTTCTCTGGTCTTTTTGTCTGCTTTCTTTGCTGATTCCTTGGCCTTCTCGGCTGCTTTCTTTGCTGCTTCTTTAGCCTTTTCATCTGCTTTCTTTGCTGCTTCTTTAGCCTTTTCAGCTTCCTTTGCTTTTGCTTCTTCTTTGTCCTTTGCAGCTTCTTCTGCTTTAGCTGCTTCCTTTACCTTTACCTCTTCTTTACTCTTTTCAGCTTCTTTCCCCTTTTCGCTTTCTTTTTCAACAACCTTATTTTGCGGGGATGGTTTCGCAGCGTCCACTGATGGTGCAAATACTAATCCAAGGGCGAGGGCGGGAACAGCGACTTTAAGTAATGAATTTTTCATAAAATCCTCCTGTCGGTTTTCGTTTTCTTTTTTTATATCGAAAAAAACTGTCGAATTTTTACTAAATTTTCTAAAAATGATTCTATCGGCTTAATACATTTCTACTTGTATGATATAAATCGACTGCAAAATATCCTTTTTCTGGACAAAAAAACCCCCTCCGCATTCGGAAGGGGATTTAAGCTTTTTATCGTACCTCGACCCAGCCATTCTTGATGGCTACGACTACTGCCTGGGTGCGGTCATTTACATTCATTTTTTGCAGGATATTGCTGACATGGTTTTTAACTGTTTTTTCACTGATGTACAATGCTTCGCCAATTCCGCGGTTGCTTTTTCCGTCAGCAAGCATTTGCAGAACCTCACACTCGCGTCGTGTCAGCAAGTGAAGCGGGCGGCGGATTTCAATTCCCATAATTCCTGTAGTGCTGCTCTCTTCGCCACTTGCAAGCAGGCGGCGGTATTCGTTCACTAGGTTATGCGTTACGCGCGGGTGCAAGTAAGATCCGCCGTCAGCGACAACCTTGACTGCATCGATTAGCGCGTCGGCGTCCATTTCCTTCAGCAGGTATCCTCTTGCTCCTGTTTGCAGGGCATGCATGACATAGTTTTCGTCATCATGGATGGAAAGAATAATTACTTTTGAATCTGGGTATTTTTCTGTTACAAGGGCTGTCGCCTCTACACCATTCATGGTTGGCATGTTAATGTCCATAATAACAACATCAGGGCGATGTTCCGCGATTAAGCCGATTGCTTCGCTTCCGTCGTCACCTTCTGCAATAACCTGGAAAGACTTTTCAAACTCTAAAATCCTTTTTACCCCTTCACGAAATAATTGATGGTCGTCGATAATTACGATTCTTGTCGTCAAACCTTTCGCCTCCCTGTAACTGTCTCTAATCTTTATCTAAAAATGGAATTTGAATAAATATCAGGGTGCCAGCACCCTTTTTGGAGTCGATCGTCATTTCTCCTTCTAATAAATCGACCCGTTCCTTCATGCCGACCAACCCGAATGAGTCAGCTCTCCTGTTGCCCATTTCAAAACCTTTGCCATCATCCTTGATGATAACGGTAATGGCCGATTTTTGAATTTCAAGCTTTACATTGATTTCCTTTGCATCTGCATGCTTTAAGGCATTTTGCACGGATTCCTGAATTAGCCGGAAAAGGGCAACCTCGTATTTAGAAGGAAGCCTGCGCTCCTCGCCATGCTTTTAAAGGAAATAGCGGTTTTCTTATGATATTCTTCGATTGTCTGTAAGTATTTTTTCAATGTTGGTACGAGCCCCAAGTCATCCAGAGCCATTGGACGCAGATCATAAATAATTCGGCGCACCTCGTAAAGAGATGACCTTACCATCTGCTTAAAGCTTTTGATTTCAGTCAGAGCTTCATCGGCTCCTCTTTCCCGATAGATGCGTTCGATCAAATCGGATCTCATCATCACATTCGCAAGCATCTGGTGGCTGTTATGAATTTCCCTGGATAATCGCTTTCGCTCTTCTTCCTGGGCTTCAATGATTTTCAGGCGAAATCCTGTCTTAATTTGGCATCCTCCAGAATCTCACCCACTTGCCTTAAGTCACTCATCAAATAATTCATGACAACGGATATTTGGGAGACAAGGTTTTCAGCCCGTTCAATCGTTTCATTCAAGCCAAGCAATCTTCTTTCCAGGTCATCCCTGCGATCGCGAAGCTGCTTTTCCATTTGGCGGTTCAGAGTAAGCTCCATCTGCAGCTGATGTGCCTTCTCATAAGCCTCGCGCACCTCTGCTTCCGAGTAATTTTTAAAATGCATGCTTACTTCGGAAAGCCGTTTTCTCGCGAGCCGAGCTTGTCCGTCAAGAAGGTCTCCGTTATTAATGGTCTGGGCAACCAATACCTTTACTTCTTTTAACTCTGAGGTGATGGTTTCATGGTCATTTCGGCAATTTTCGCCAATGCGAAAAATCTCGTGCTTGCTGCTGCCAACAGTTTCAATCATTTTTTCTAAAATAAGATCGAGTGCCTTTGTATCAAAATTCTTAATCGTCATGATGATTCCTCCAAAGGAAAAAACCACTGGGTTTAACATATTTTAACTTGAATTACAGTCTGATACTATTGATATCCTGCGAAAAATCTCCAAATTTCGAAAAAATCAGCAAAAAGTTGTATACTAATTATACTATTATGTATCTTTTAGCCTATATGCAATTCCTTTAAACATTTTACCATCATGACAACCGAACTACTAATTCGTTGTTAATATTATTTTACAAAATAGAATTTTGCACAATGGAAATCTTTATTCATTATACCATGTGAAATATTACTCAATATTAAAGTTTATTTACAATCGCTTAAAAAGTCCCTTTTTCACAGCCAAGCGAAATATAATAGACTTTGTTGCTTAAGCAAGACAGCAATTTCCGCCATATGCAGATTGCTTTTCTTGCATAGAGTTCTGAAGGAAGTCAGTTTAAAATAGCAGCAAGTAAGAAAGGAGCCGCGCGATGCTGGCCTCATACTATACAGTCAAAGAATACGGTGAGCATGAAATTGTGGTTGAAAAATCCCGGTTCATTGCATATATATCTAGAGCGGAAACAGAGGAGCAGGCCAGGACTTCATTCAGATGATAAAGAAGAAGAATTGGGGCGCCACCCACAATTGCTCAGCCTATTTGATTGGGGAAACCGACCATATCCAGAAGGCGAACGACGACGGGGAACCAAGCGGCACGGCAGGAGTTCCAATGCTTGAGGTCCTGAAGAAAAAGAAGCTCAAGGATACCGTGGTGGTGGTCACAAGGTATTTTGGCGGCATTAAGCTGGGCGCCGGCGGGCTCATCCGTGCGTACGGAAAAGCGACGTCAGAAGGAATCAAGGCAACAGGCGTCGTTGAACGGAAGCTGATGCAAATCATGCACACGACAGTAGACTATACATGGCTTGGCAAGGTGGAAAATGCTCTGCGCACCTCTCCTTTCATATTAAGAACCATTCAATATTTAGATAATGTGGTATTCGAGGTTTATGTCCAAGAGGATCAAAAAGACAGCTATAACGAATGGATAACAGAGCTGACAAATGGCCAGGCGGCAACAGTCCAGCAAGATGTGGTTTATTTGGAAACAGAAACAGATTCCGAATAAAAAGAATTTTATTTACGATTTCAACAAATTTCGATAAAATAGGGTATTGTGCGACAAACTATAATTATCATTAAAGTAGGGATATAATGATTAATTCACGTTTAAATAAAAAAAGAAAAAGAAAGCTAAGAGGCTTCCGTGTGTTCATGCTCTTGCTCGTCCTCGTCTTATTGGGCGGCGGTACCTATTATGCTTATGATATTTTTAGCAGTGCCAAACAGGCTTCTCAAAAGATTTATCAAAAACTGAATGGGCAAACTGCTCATACAGATAATGTCCAGGTTACGAAGGATCCATTTAATGTGCTGCTTGTCGGGATTGACAGCCAGGGCGGCGGCCGCGGAAGATCCGATGTTCTCATGCTGGTAACGATTAACCCGCAGACAAAGGAAGTCTATGAAGTTAGCATACCGCGTGACACGCGCCTTTATATACCTGATGCCGGCAAGAAAACGAAAATTACAAGTTCCTATTCTTATGGCGGAATTGATACAACAATAGGTGCTGTTAATAAATTATTGGATGTTCCAATAGACTATTATATCTCGACAAACTTTCAAGGCTTTGAAGATATCGTCGACACCTTGGATGGCGTAAAAGTCGATGTACCGTTTACTTTTAAGGCCATGTTAACGAAAAGCCTTACGTGGAAAACCTATCATAAAGGCGAAATGTATTTAAACGGAAATGAAGCTCTTGCATATGTCCGCATGAGAAAAAGCGACCCACTAGGTGACCATGGACGAAATGTTCGCCAGCAGCAAGTAATAAAAGCAGTCATCGACAAAGGAACATCATTCAGTTCGATTTCGAAGATTGACGATGTACTCTCGGATCTTGGGGATAATGTAAAGACAAATATTCCTCCTTCCAAATTTGCTAGTTTCGTAAGGCTTTATTCACAAATTAAAGACACAAAGATTAATAGTCTTAAAATTGATGGACAGGATGAACTCATTAACGAGGCTTACTATTATATTCCTGACCAGGATTCAATCGATAAAATCCATTCAACGCTGCTTCGCACCTTGGAAAAAGTACTGTCAGCGACAATACTAACACCAATTCCGACGACAGCAGCTCGGATAACCAATAACGCAAAAAGCTTTGCCAATTTAATTTGGCAAAGCTTTTTTTCTATTTTAAAATAGTTTCATAGATCTTTTTCCATAAAAAGGATGATTATATAGAACTTTATTCCGATTGGAAAGTTTGGCATATTCCGCTAAAATAGGCAAGAAAGAAAAAAATTTGTCGATGGAGGGTTAACGTGAAAAAAATCATAGCTTCTTCGGTCCTTGCCACAACTGTTCTGTTTCCTGTCCTCGTAAATGCCGAAGAATTTCCGCAAAATTATACCACTGTCCAAAAGGTAGAAATCCACAAAGGGGCTACCTTAAGCTATCCTGTCGTGACTTCTATTAATTCCGGCCAAAAGGTAACTGCAATTGATGAATTCACCAATACTTCGGGTGAATTATGGTATAGATTAGCAATTGGCGACCTTAAAGGATGGGCAAAAGCTGATCAATTGAACAAAGTGAGTGCTTCCATCATCCCGGCAGGTCAAAATGCCGTCGTAGTTCAAACCTCTGCTGCAATCCGCAGAGGCGCAACAAGTTCTTATGCCATTGTGAAATCCGTCGCTAAAGGCCAAACGGTCAAAGTGCTGGCAAATGTCACTAATAGCGCCAAAGAATTATGGTACCAGGTTGAAAAGGATGGTATTAAAGGATGGGTTAAGGCTGAGCAATTAGGCCCTGTTACAGCAAGCACCACCCTAATACCGAATGGTCAATACGGAACTGTCGTCCAAAGCTCTGCTGCAATTCGCAAAGGCGCGACAAGCTCTTATGTAATCGTTAAAACGGTATCTAAAGATCAGACTGTCAAAGTGATTGGCAATTTTAAAAATAGCTTGCATGAACAATGGTACCAGGTTGAAAAGGATGGTATTAAAGGATGGATGATCGGATCTGCCCTAAAACAGGCTGCACTTCCGCCTGCGCCAGCAACAGATACCGCACTTCCTGAGATCGGATCCTATGTTTACAGCCAATTAAACGGGCTCGAAGCTCGCCGTGGAGCAGCACTTTCATATGCGAAAGTGGCTACATTAAGTGTAAATCAAAAGGTCATGGTCACACATCAGTATGTAAGCAGCACGGGAGAAGCATGGGTTAAGGTACAAATTACCCCTACCCTGGCTGGCTGGGTTCCTGCGGCTAATATTAGTGACACGCAATCTATTAATCTCAATCTTTATGTAACAGCTGATTCAGCAAATTTAAGAAGCGGTGCATCCATGGATGACTCGATTGTGGGACAGACTCCTAAAGGCTCAACACTTAAAGCCGTTTCTCAAAAAAGCGATCCTGACGGAGATATCTGGTATAAAGTCGTGATGAATGATGGCACATTTGCCTGGGTTGCTGGATCTGTTGTTTCGAAGCAGGCTCCTGCCCTATCTTCCTTGTATGTCGCGACAAGAAACACGAATCTTTATTCAGGCGCATCCACCCAATATAAAGTAAAACAAAAGCTAGCCTTTTTAAGTAAAGTAACAGTTTTAAAGGAATTCACGAATTCCCTTGATCAAACCTGGGTGAATATAAAAACGTCTGCCGGTGTAACAGGCTGGACGCCTAAAAAAGAATTAGTTTCATCAAAAAGCGAAATTCATTATGTATACGCCATGAATAAAGCTGCGGTAAGACGAGGCGCTTCCGTAAAATATGCAGTAAATGCTTCTTTAAAAGAAAATGAATCCATCATGGTTTTGAATGAGCTGAATGGCTGGCTGAACGTGGAAACCTCTACAGGTATACGCGGCTGGGTGGACAAATCGCTTACTTCCCCTGTTTCGTTAAAAAGGCTGATTACACCTTACACGGAAACGGTCGATGGCGACCAGTACCTAAACTGGAAAAAACCTTATAATTATAAGTTTACTTATACAGCCCTTTCCGGCAACCGATTAAAGCTGACAGGCGGTTTTACAGACATTGAGCTTCCATCTTTTATCGTTCCTGGCATAAAGTCAGTCGAAGCATTGCCATTAAGCTCTACGGAAAAATCACTGATTATTACGTTTGAACCAGGCTATACGTTTACACTCCGTAATTTTGCGGATAAAGTGTCGGTTAAAGTAGTTCCTACAGGGATTGCTGGCAAGAAAATCATCATTGATGCTGGCCATGGCGGAAAAGATACGGGAGCAATCGGCGAAAGGCCTTCGTGAAAAAGATGCGAATCTCGGAACTGCCCTGCTTTTAAAAGCAGAGCTTGAGAAATACGGGGCAATTGTAAAGATGACTCGTTCAACAGATATTTTCCTTGAATTATCGGAACGTACGTTTATAGCAAATTCATCCGATTTTGATGCGTTTATCAGTGTTCATTCAGATTCTCTTAATACTACTGCTACCGGATCAACAAGCTATTATAATACGTCCGTAAATTTCAACGGCCAAGAAGCAAAGCAATGGCAAATTCGATTCAGGATAAACTTATCGACTCATTGGGCACCTATGACAGAGGCGTGAAGGAACAGGATTTCTATGTAAATAGAATGAATGCCCTTCCTAGCGTTCTAGTTGAAATGGCCTACATTTCAAACCCAAACGAAGAGACACTTTTACGTTCGACAACTTTTAGACAAAAAGTCGCAACAGGAATCCGTAAAGGTTTAGAGGAGTATTTTAACAATTTCTAAAAATCTACGAATCTATTCCTTGAATGTAAAATATATGGTAATCTACTAGAGGTAAAGATTCGGGTACTATATTTTTACCCGAATCTTTTTTTCTAAAACTGAAATTGCGATACTAATTTATGGAATTATTTATTTTAATAGAAAAAAACCATCCAGGGGGCTAAAAACGTATGAACCGATCAAAAAAGGCAATTATTGCAGGTGCAATCGCAGTAGGCATTGGATCAGGAGCAGTACTGTTTACACCAGGCGGAAGTAATGCAGCAGGAAATGTGGTATTGGCGAGCGTCGATTGGGTAACATCCCAAATCAATCCCATGAAAACAAAAATGACTGCTTTGGAAACAAAGCTTGCCAGCCAGCAGCAGGAAATCGATAGTCTTCGTGCACAAATCAACAACAACCCTCCGGCTACTCCTCCAACAGAGGGACAATTGCCGTCAGTTGTATATACGGTTAATGCTTCTGCACCTATCCGGTCCGGTGCCTCAACCAACTATAAAATCATCGCAGCCAAACCAAAGGGCACAGCATTAAAAGTAATTGATTCTGTTAAACTATCAACAGGGGTATGGTACAGGGTTGAGCTTTCCTCCACTTTAAAGGGTTGGATACTTGCAACAGATATAACAGTTAATAAGCCTTCTACAGTCGCGCCAACTCAGGTTTACATTAAGATCAACGCTATTGTCCGCCGCGGTGCTTCAACTTCCTATCCAGCTGTTGATAGCATTCCAGCGGGAAAAACGGTTAAATATGTAGGCTCATTCACGAATACAAAAGGTGAAACCTGGTATAACGTTGTAACATCATCAGGAGTAAAAGGATGGATGTTAAGCAGTTTGGGCGAGGTGAGATAATTGAAAAAAGTTTACTCGCTCATCTGCTTTTTGATTTTATTATTGGCCTTTCCCCTGCAAGTGACGCAGCGGAGCCGGTTCAATATCCTGATGAGGTGAATGTTTCAGTCTATCTTTCCAGCAGTTTTCCCATGCTGTTAAACGGCACCTACCAGCTTGTAAGCAAAGATACGAACCAGACTACTGTGATACCACCAAATACGACCATTACAATTAAAAAAGCAACTAACGGCATTACGGTCAGCTATACAGGCTTTAGCCAGACCTCTGCCAAGGGCTTCGACTTGCAGGAATTGCGCGGAACCTCCAAGCTGGCTGTTTTTACAATGGATACCGAAATGAAAAGAGGCGCCTCCTCCAACTATGAAACAGTGAAGGTTTTCAAAGCAGGAGAGAGTGCCGACTATATTGATCCACCTTTCACCAACTCAGACGGCCAGACATGGTATAAGGTGTCCTCTGGCAGCTTATCGGGATGGGTGCCGTTTACATGGGTCAATTTAATTGATGCACCATCGCTAGCTTTAGCAAAGGTAAACAATAACCTGACGTACCGGGGCAGCTTCTTTCTGAAGCCAAATGGCAGCAAAACAGAGCTAATCAATATTCTCGATATGGAGGATTATCTGAAGGGTGTCGTACCGAGCGAAATGCCTGCCTCCTGGCCGAAGGAAGCCTTAAAAGCGCAAGCAATCGCGGCAAGAAGCTATGCAGCCAATATGCTTATGCTGACAAGTACCGCTACAAGCCAGGTTTACCGAGGCTATACAGGTGAAGACAGCCGTACGAATCAAGCAATTCAGGAAACGGACGGCTTGCTCGTAAAATACAACGGCAAACCGATTCAGGCTTTCTTCTTTTCAACAAGCGGCGGCAGAACTGCCAATGTCAGCGATGTATGGAACTCAGACCAAAAGTATTTCCCGTATCTTGCAGCGGTAGACGATCCATATGAATCATCTAAGTATTCAAATTGGACCCAAACCGTCCCTGCCGCAACAATCCTGAAATCATTTGGTTTTTCTTCCGATACATTACTTAATGATATTACCGTTTCAAAAACGGGAGCAAACGGTCCTGAGGTTCGGGGAATTACCGTTAAAACTTCAAAAGGTGATAAAACGATCACAGGAAATGAATCGGAAATCCGAAAGCTGTTTCCTTCGTCTGATAGCAGTGTGTATAATATGCTTTTCTCTAACTGGTTTAGCCTCCAGACAACAAAGGAACAAGCGGATCTTTCCGCACAAACCTCCACTGGCACAGTTAGCATTGATACAGTAAAAGGCCAGACGGTCCAAACAGCCAGCAGCAAAATCACAGTGAGTGATTCAAATGTCCAGATTCAAACCGCCAATGGTATCGTAAGCTCAGAAGGCAATAACATTGCGACGATTACTGTTTCCGGAAAAGGCTGGGGCCACCGCATCGGAATGAGCCAGTACGGCGCCAAAGGTTATGCTGAACATGGATATACAGCAGAACAAATCATCACTCATTACTTTACAGGAACAACGGTTTCGAAATAATAGTGAATGGAGAACCGGGCTGGTGGCAGCCCGGTTCTTTTTTTGCATTAAATTCAGTGGCGGGCTCCGTTCGTTTTCTCGCGGGTTTTAGTGTTTTTCTCGCGGGTTTTTTGATTTATTTCGCGGACTTTTTCATTTTTCTCGCGCGTTTTAAGAATAATCTCGCGGGATTCACCCGTTATTTCGCGGCAAGCCCTTTAAAGAACGGTTACCCCTGGGCCTGGGTTCCATCCTCCCTTATTTCGGAAGCCCGGTCCACGTTTTGGCATCATCCCCTCCCGACCGCGCCATTTTTATCAAAACCCTGACGGCCTAAAGCCGGAAGGGCAGCAAATTGTCATGAAACAAAGGGAGACCACATGCTTTTTAATAAGCGCAATCCGTTTTATCGCCGGTTTTGTGGTTTTTCTCGCGGGTTTTTAGTTTAATCTCGCGGACTTTTTCATTTTTCTCGCGCGTCTTAAGAATAATCTCGCGGGATTCACCCTTTATTTCGCCTCGCACCCTTCAAAGGATCGATTACCCCTGGCCTGGGTTCCATCATCCCTTATTTCGGAAGCCCGGCCCACGTTTTGGCATCATCCCCTCCCGACCGCGCCATTTTTATCAAAACCCTGACGGCCTAAAGCCGGAGGGGCAGCAAATCGTCATGAAACAGGGGGCGACCACCTGCTTTTTAAAGGGAGCAATCCATTTTCTCGCCGGTTTTAGTGTTTTTCTCGCGGGTTTTTTGATTAATTTCGCGGACTTTTTCATTTTTCTCGCGCGTTTAAAGAATAATCTCGCCGGATTCACCCTTTATTTCGCGGCAAGCCCTTTAAAGGATCGATTACCCCTGGCATAGGTTCCATCCTCCCTTATTTCGGAAGCTCGGCTCACGTATTGGCATCATCCCCTCCTGACCGGGCCTTTTTTATCAAAACCCTGACGGCCTAAAGCCGGAAGGGCAGCAAATCGTCCTGAAACAGGGGGGCGACCACCTGCTTTTTAAAGGGAACAATCCATTTTCTCGCCGGTTTTAGTGTTTTTCTCGCGGGTTTTTAGTTTAATCTCGCGGACTTTTTCATTTTTCTCGCGCGTTTCAGAAATAATCTCGCGGGATTGACCCTTTATTTCGCAGCAAGCCCTTTAAAGGATCGATTACCCTTGGCGTAGGTTCCATCCTCCCTTATTTCGGAAGCTCGGCTCACGTATTGGCATCATCCCCTCCTGACCGGCGCCTTTTTTATCAAAACCCTGACGGCCTAAAGCCGGAGGGGCAGAAAATCGTCATGAAATAGGGTGCGACCACATGCTTTTTAAAGGACTACATTCGTTTTCTCGCCGGTTTTGTGGTTTTTCTCGTGGGTTTCTTGATTTATCTCGCGGACTATCTTCTTTTTCTCGCGCGTCTTAAGAATAATCTCGCGGGATTCACCCGTTATTTCGCGGCAAACCTTTTTCTCGAAATAAAAACAGCCTGTCCCCCTATAGGAACAGGCTGCCTATTATGCTCGGCCTTTTCCTTCTCAGCACTGCTTACTTGCTGCAGAAGGTCATCGACGATCTTTTTCCATGAGTATTGCTCGATAGCCAGCTTGCGGCCATTTTCACACATAATCTGGTATTCTTCCTCTGGAACTGCCAGCAGCTCCTTAACTGCAGCTGCAATGCCTTTCTTATTTTCAGGAGGAGCAATTTTACCACAATTATATTCTTCAAGAATAGAGGCACTTTCACCTTCACCGCAGTACAGGACAGGCGTCCCGGACGAAAGTGCTGGGAAAATCTTGGATGGGCGTGCACCTTTGAATAGTTCAATATTTCGCAACGAAACGACGCTGTAATCAGCGATTGAGAACATTCTTGGCATCTCGGAAACTGGAACCGAACCGTAGAAGGTTACATTATGCAAGCCGAGCTCTTCGACCATCCCGAGAAGCTTCTCGCGCTCTTGGCCATCTCCGACAAACAGGAAGTGTGCCTCCGGATGAGTGTCCTTTAACAATGAAGCAGCTTCAAGCACGGAATCGAGTCCCTGTGCGTAACCAAGTGTTCCACCGTACATAAATACCTTCTTGCCTTCGAGCCCGAGCTCTTTGATTAACGCAGTATCCTTTGGCAGCGGGGAAAAAGTATCCGTATTGACCCCATTCGGTAACAAGAACACATCCTCTGCCTTCTTCCCCTTACGAATCATATACTCTCTTATCCCGTCTGTAGCAGTAGCGATTTTCCAAGATTTTTTATACAAAAATAACTCGAGCCATTCCGCCATGCGGATGAAGCTTTTATTATTTAAAATCCCAAGCTCTACTGCTGATTCCGGCCAGATATCCGCGACATTGAATACAAACTTCGCCCTTTTCATCTTAGCGCCAAGATACCCGGTGATCCCGAGGAACAGCGGCGGCGAGTTGCAGATAATGACATCCGTCGGCTTTGCCTTAATAATCGAATAAAATGAACTGAAGGTAAACGAAAAATAGGAAACCAGCCGCTTCCAAAAGCTTCCCTTCGGTGACGGATAAATCCATGAACGATGGACCGGAATGCCATCCCAATTTTCAAATAAGTAGAACATGCCCTTATACTCATCCGGGATGACTCCCTTTGGATGGTGGGGGAATGCTGTAAGTACTTCCACCTGGTGCCCCCGGTTTATTAGTTCTTTACTTACTTCATAAACACGAATCTGGGGAGCACCCGTTTCAGGCGGAAAATGCTGGCATAAATAAATCAATTTCATTTGCCTGACTCCATAACTTCTATAGAATTTGTTTTAAATAATTTTCTAGCTTTCGCCTTAAATCCTCGCGCTTCATGGCGTAATCAATCGTTGCCTGCAGGAATCCAAACTTGTCCCCTACATCATAGCGGTTGCCTTTTAAAATATAGGAATAAATGGATTCTTCCTCAAGCAGCTTATCGATAGCATCTGTAAGCTGGATTTCTCCCTTTTTATCAGGACCGATCTGCTCTAGCTTTTCAAAAATCGCAGGTGTCAAAATATAACGGCCCACAATTGCCTGTGTCGATGGAGCATCTTCAACTGCCGGCTTCTCAACCAGGCTCTTTACCTTATATAATTCACCAGTCTGTTCAGAATAATTAACAATTCCGTACTTATCTGTCTCAGAACGCGGAACCTCATTGCATCCAAGGATGGATGACTGTACTTCGTTATACTGATCCATCATCTGCTTAAGAGCCGGAACCTCGCTGTCGACGATATCATCGCCAAGCAAAACGGCAAATGGCTCATTGCCGATAAACTTCTTTGCGCATAACACGGCATGCCCTAGGCGAAGTGGCTCCTTCTGGCGCACATAATGAATATCAACCATATTGGAAATGTTCTCAACAAGCTCCAGCATATCGTGCTTACCTGACTTTTCGAGGAGTGTTTCTAATTCAAACGACTTATCGAAATGGTCCTCGATTGCCCGCTTATTGCGTCCTGTAACAATGATGATATCCTCAATTCCAGATTGGACCGCTTCCTCAATGATGTATTGAATGGTCGGTTTATCAACAATCGGCAGCATTTCTTTCGGCTGTGCCTTTGTTGCCGGAAGGAAGCGTGTGCCTAAGCCGGCAGCAGGAATAACTGCTTTTCTAATCATGATTTCATCCCCTTATTCAAGGTTTGCTCGTATAGTTCTAACATGCCATTGGCATTGTCGATCCAATCATAATGTTCCTTCACATGCTGGATGCCGTTCTTCCCCATTTCAGCGCGGACCTCCGGGTTCTCAACCAGCTTTAAAAAGGCAGCAGCCAATTGCTCCGGATTTTCCTTTGGAACAACATAGCCTGTTTTACCTTCAATCACAACCTCCGGCAATCCGCCCACATTCGAAACGACGACAGGGACACCGCAGGCCATTGCTTCAACTGCCGCTACTCCAAAGCTTTCGCTATCCTCGGTTGATGGTACGGCAAAAATGTCCATCTTATTAATATAATCAGGGACTTCATTATTGGGAACTCTGCCTGTAAAAGTCGTTACATCGGCAATCCCTAAACTCGCAGCGAGCTGTTCATACTCTGCCCTCTGCGGACCGTCACCAACAATCAGCAGCTTGGAGTCACTGTAGGAAGTATGGATTTTAGCGAACGCCTTGATCAAATCGGCGATCCCATACTTATCAGACAGCGCTTTAACGGTTCCAAATGTCAGCCCCGATGTCCTTGCGGCTGCTCCATCGGGTTTAAATCTGCTCAGATCAACGCCAAATGGAGTGACATAAATATTTTTATCGGTATACTTATTTGTTTCTACTGCCATCACATGGCTTGTAGAACAAATCACATCGGCCTTTTAAGCACATACTCGACTATTTTTCGATTGATGCTTCCCTGCTGTGGGAATTGGAAAATATCCCTTCCCCAAACGGACAAATAATACGTATGGTAATTGGCCAGCGCGCCAGCCAGTCCATAGCTCGACACATAATGTGCATGAAGGATATCCGGCTTGTATTGCCTTAAGATCTTTTTAAGCGCAAATCCGCTCGAAAAATAAGATAATTTCCCGGGTAATAGCTTAGGAAGCTGAACTGTGTCGACTTCCTCGGCATTCTCTGCCGAATAATGGTCGGGAAATGTTACTACCTTCACGTCGATGCCTTTATTTTTGTAAAAAAGAGCCCATTTATGAGTATGGATTGATTTACTGGGTGCTAATAATAGTACTTTCATAGATCCTCCTCTAACAGGCTTTCCTTGATTTTCTCGACTCTTGCCATCCAGGAATGCTTGGCATTAAAGGTTGCCTGGATATTACTTCTGTATAGATTGGCTTCCACGCTCATTTGCGTAATCGCCTCAGCCATCGAAACAGGGTTATCATCGCAGATGATTCCATACTGATCCGTTTCGATTATATCCTTTTGTGCTTCACAATTAGTTGCAACAACTGGAAGCTCATTCGATAAATACTCAACCAGCTTCACAGGCACTGAAAAATCATTATACGTGCTCTTGTATCTTGGGATAAACGCGAAGTCCATCTCCGCGTAAAGTTCATTCAATGCTTTACCACTTATATGCTTAACAGAAACGTGCAAATCGGAGAGGCGCTGCTTTTTATCCTCTGGAAGCTTACTATATTCGTCTTCGCGGCACACGACCGTCAAATCGCACACCTTTTCCTCTTTATTTGCAATTTTCAGTGCATCAAGCAAAAGGAATAAGCCGTAATCTTCATTATTGATTCCGCCCACGTATAAACCATTCGAAACGGATTGTTCTTTTTTAGCCGCTCGTTCATGGGTTTCTTCTGCAGCCCCACCAGGCGGAAGCGCTACTTTTTCTTTGCTTATATTCACGTATCTGCCCATGGCATCACTTGGAAGGAAAATCACCTTGCAGTACTTTTCGTAAAATTTCTCTTCCAGCCTGTAAATGCTCTGCATGACTGACTTTTTCAAGCCCTTTAATGGGTACAGCTCGTCAAACTTCCAATAAACGTCACGATAAAACACGCCGGTCGGCACATTTTTCTTTTTCAAAAACTTCATGACCTTTGAGTCAATAAACGGTTTTTTCGGAATATGCCCCGGATCGGTCAGCCAGAATGGAATCGTCTGATTTTCCATATAACAGAATAAAAGGTTATCGAGCTTTCCTTCCGCCATCCATTTTTCAAACTGAATGGACCTTTCCGTAGAATGGCCGGACAGCAGCAGGATTTCAATTCCATTCATCTGGCCCCATTCTTTAAAGGCACTATAAATCTTTTTCGGGCGGAGCTTGGAGCCGCTATTAGCATTTTCAGCGAGCTGGAATGGGTAATAGAGTAAAACTGATTTCATTTTTCTTCTCCTTATGTTCCTATTCTTGACCTTCGCTTGCGCCAAAACTCAAACAGATCCATTCTTAACCGAATAAAGACCAGAATTCCGACGAACAAACCGGTAATTAGCAGCCAAATTGGATTGAACAAGAAGTCGGTAAAGCCGCCAACAAGCGTCCTTGGTATATTGATTGAAAAGTATATAAACAGCGAAAGATAAACAGGATTTTTCGGAAGCCTGATAAACGTGATATACATAATCTGTACGAGTATCGCGACATAAAAGGTTCCAGCCATAATTCCGATATATCCAAAATTCGCATAAGCTTCGGCAATAAATAAGGTGTTCAATACCCCGGCAGTACCTTCTGTTACCTTCTCAGGAAAGACCTTTTCCATAACCAGTCTTGCTGACCGCACCTGCTCACGATCAAAGAGGTGAAGCAGAGTCGATGGCAGTGTTTGACCATGCAGGAAAGGAATTTTAGCCGGGAATGCATCGAAATGCAAAAAGGTTGGTGCAATTTGTGCAAAAATCATTCTGCCAATCGGCGGAGTTAAAGTTCAGATAGGATTCCAAATCAGTAACCCCTTGAACATATACATACATAGTGATTAAAAGAACCGCACCTGCCGTACCCCAAATAGATAGCTTTTTCCAAGTAAAACGAATGTTTCCGATATATAGCTTCAATAGCAAAAACATGATGAAGTAAAAGAAAATAGGCGATTTCGCTAAATCATAAATATTAATTAATATTGCACCAGCAAACAAAGCAAGAAAGAGAAGTATCCACTTTGGATCCCTCGTTTTTACTGAATAAACATAGGCAATCAACGAGAGGATCGGTGTCAATGCAATCGCGAAAATATTCCTGATCAATACATTTCCGCCAAAATGCCGCTGTGCTTCAATTCTCAATTCTCCCGGTGACATATCCGTCCTTCTAAGGACAATCTCCAGGATCGGTAGGTGGGCAGTTTTCAGCATCGTGTACGCAACGGCTGCCAATGAGATAAACGAAATAATCGAAAACAGCAGAAAAAATTCATTTTTCTTCGAAAAAGGAAGAACAATATCTTTCTTCAGGTACTCGTCAAACTCATTTTTCGCATCAAAGCCGGCAATCTTGGAAACCAGGAAGGCGACTAATGGGAAGAAGAGCAGTACAAAGCTAATTGCATAGAATCCTACGTAGCGATTCTCGTCAAAAACAAGCCTGTTAATCATGTAATAATCATCAATCCCCATCGCGATAAACAGCGTGCCGATATAACTGGAGATGAGGAAGGAATAATAAAAAATAATTGAGTTTAAGTTAGGCTTTAAAAGAGACAGGGTTCCAGCTGTCTTTTTAAAAAAGTAGATAGAACCCGTCAATATGATCAGCCATAAAAGAAGATAGAGCATAGCCGCCCACCTTTATCTTTTTTCAATGATTTGGACAATTTTCTCAGATGCCTTGCCGTCGCCGAATACAGCCTTATAAGACGGATTAACGTTTTTATTAATGGCATCAAGAATTTTTTCAACGGATGTTCCAACAAGAATATTCGCATCTTCCTCAAGCGTTTCAACCCACTCTGTCTGCTCGCGGATTGTCACACATGGGACCTGCATGAAATATGCTTCCTTTTGAACGCCGCCTGAATCCGTAATGATCTTTTGAGCATTGGAAACAAGTGTAAGCATGTCCAGATAGCCAACTGGATCAATAACCTTCAAATTAGGAACGGCATCTAAATCCAGCCCGTAGGAAGCAAGCTTATGCTTCGTTCTTGGGTGCATCGGCCATACCTTTACTGTTTCAACCTTTGAGAATGCTTCAAGGATATTCTTCATATTCTGAAGATCATCCGTATTTTCAGCACGGTGGATCGTGATTAAATGGAAGCCCTTTTTCTCCAGCTCATTTGCAGCCAGAATTTCTGATTTTTCTTCAGCCAATTCACGATTATATAAAACGGCATCATACATCACATCGCCAATATTAAAAACGTTGTGCGTGATATTTTCGTTCTCGAGATTGTGAATCGCTGTATCTGTCGGGCAGAACAGGTACTCAGACACATGGTCTGTCATAATCCGGTTTACTTCCTCAGGCATCTTCTTATTGAAGCTTCTTAAGCCTGCTTCGATATGGATGACTGGTACATGGAGCTTAGCCGCAACCAAAGCACCTGCTAGCGTTGAATTAGTATCGCCGTACACCATTAGGTAATCCGGCTCTTCCTTTAGGACGATTTCTTCAATTTTTTGAAGCATTTCGCCCGTCTGCTTGCCGTGATTTCCAGAACCAACTGCCAGATGGTAATCAGGCTTCGGAATATTCAATTCTTCAAAGAAAATATCAGACATATTGGCATCGTAATGCTGTCCTGTATGGACAATAAGTTCAGTGTGGTTTTCACGCAATACGCGAGAAACCGGCGCTGCTTTAATAAATTGGGGTCTTGCCCCAAGAACCGTAATAATTTTCATGAATAGTCCTCCTTTTAAAAAGGTATCTTTTACTATTTTGCTTTATTCAGCCGCAGAATACTCTTTCTGGCGGAAATCCTTGTCGATCCGGCTGATTCCGACTGTGAGCAGGACCACTATCCATGCCGCAACAATCCATACCCAGCTCAAACCATTTTCCTGTACAAAAATAATGCCGATTACAGCGAGAATCATGCTAACAAATAAAAAGGCCATTTTTCCAAATGACACTGGGACGTAGTATACCTGCTGGCTTCTTCTGAAAATAAAGATAACCGCTGTCATATAGGCAATCAAATAAGAAGCCACCGCTCCCCAAATTGCAAAAGGCGGAATGAGAACCAAATTCAATACAGTGTTCACCACTGCTACGATTCCAAATGTCACGGATATAACAGTCGTTTTCTTTGTGAAAAACAAGCCAACAGAAATAATCATATAGTAGAAATTCAGGAATGTTGCAGCTGACACAAGAGCCACATATTGATAGGCATGGTGATACTTAGCCCCGAGTATGCCGATAATGAAAGGCATGACCGTCGCAATCGCCATGATACCAAAAATCCCTAATAATAATAGCGCTAAATAGATTTTGGAAAATAACAGCGGACTGTCCTTTTTATCCTTAAGTGTCATTGAATACGGGCGCCAAGCCATTTGAACCCCGCTCGTTAACAGAGTGATTATCGTAGCAAGTCTCGTTGCCGCTGTATAAATCCCTACCTCGTGCTTTGAATGGAAAGCATCCAGAAAGAAAACGCTGGAATTGGCAATCACCCAAAAGGCGAGTGATGCTGGCACTAAAGGTGCCGCGTACTTTAGGATTTCCTTCATCATAGCCATGTCAATTTTCGGCTTTAAATACTTCATGCTACTTAGGAAAAGGAGCACAAAGATAATCGCAAAGCCGACAAACCGGCCGAGCAGGATACCTTCTGCTGTCTTAATAAAGTATTTCAAAAATACATAGGAAAAGACCGCCATCAACAGCATCTTAGCTACTGTATAAATAACAACCTTTTTCGATTTAAAATCAAAACGCATGACCATCAGAACAACAACCGTAACGGTATCAACGAATAGTGTTGCGATGCTAATCCAGAGCAGGCTGACATTACGAGGATCATCAAGAAGGACTTTTGAAATCCATGGACCTGCGACCAAAACCATAAGCGCAAGTATAGCGACAACAAACAGCCTGAAATACATCACATTCCTTACATACGCGAGCCGCTTTTCTTCATCCTTTGTATCAAAATAATAAAAGGACAACGCTGAATCCGTTCCGAAAATAATCAGGAAAGTAAGCATCGATGTCCAGTTATCAATGATGCCAAGGACACCATATTTCTCAGGAGAAAGAAAATGAGTATAAATCGGCAGCATGATAAATGCGATTAATTTTGTTCCAACATTCATAAAAGCGTAAAGGAGCGAATCCGCTCCTAAACGCTTTAATTGTGCCAGCACCTTATAACAGCTCCCGTTCGTCAACCATACGGACGAACTTCGCAGGAACACCTTTAATAAGTGTCTTAGGCTCTGTATCCTTCGTTACAAGAGCTCCTGCTGCCACAAATGTTTCCTCTTCAATCACGATACCAGGCAGGATGATAGAGGCGCCGCCAACGCGTGCACCCTTCTTCACTGTCGCACCCTTGATTTTATCAAAACGTTCTTCCGTTCTGCCCATGAAATTATCATTTGTCGTTGTTACACATGGAGCGATGAAAACACGCTCTTCAAGTGTTGTGTACGCAGTAATGTAAGAATTGGACTGTATTTTTGTACGGTCGCCAATTTTCACATAGTTTTCAACCGTAACACCACGTCCGACAATAACAAAGTTTCCGATTTCAACATTCTCACGGACGCTTGCAAGGTCAGCAATCAGCGTGCTGGAACCAATCTTTGCTCCCCTGTAGACAACACAGTTCGCACCGATTGTGACTTCCTCGCCAATTTCAAGAGCAGGAATGTCATCCGACAGCTTTACTGTGCTTGTTTTTGCAGGCTTTGGAGATTTCCCCAGAACAGCTCCGTCCGCAATCGTTGTATTAGCGCCAATCACAGTACCTTCATGTATCGTAACACGGTTGCCAATGATAACATTGGCACCGATTTTTACATCCTTTTCAATAACTGAAAAATAACCGACTTTTACACTTGAATCTAAAGTAACGGAAGCATCGATATGATTCATGAGTAACTCTCCCTTAACAGCGATTATAGTTTTAAGTATTTATTTGGCTTTGGTACATCTTTAAATGCATTACGAGTATCAAAAATGACCTTGCTTTCGCGTGCGATCATTTCATAGTCAAAATCAGTATGGTCAGTTGTCAGCATAACTAAATCTGATTGGTGAAGCAGATCCTGTGTTAGTTCAACTGTCTCTACTTTTGTGTTGCAAGATCTGAAATGCTTAACGTAAGGATCTACAACTTTATAGTCAGCGCCGTGCTGTTCTAATTGCTCAATAATCTTAAGCACCGGAGATTCACGAACATCGTCGATATCTTTTTTGTACGCCACACCAAGGATTGTAACCTTTGCACCACGTAGCGCTTTGCCATCTTCGTTTAGAAGCTGCATCGCACGAGTGATTACATACTCAGGCATAGTGTTGTTGATTTCGCCGGCAAGCTCGATCAATCTTGTGTGGTAGTTGTACTCACGAGCCTTCCAAGTCAGGTAGAATGGGTCGATTGGAATACAGTGGCCGCCAAGACCTGGTCCTGGATAAAACGCCATGAAGCCGTATGGCTTTGTTTTAGCAGCATCGATCACTTCCCACACATCGATGCCCATTTTTTCACAAAGGATTGCCATTTCGTTCGCTAATGCGATATTAATGTGGCGGAATGTGTTTTCAAAGATTTTTTCCATTTCAGCAATCGCCGGGCTGGATACTTCATGTACGTCGCCTTCAAGCACATTACGGTAAAGGGCAGAAGCAACTGTTGTACAGTTTTTTGTAATACCGCCGACAACCTTAGGCGTGTTTTTTGTTTTGAATTCCTTGTTACCTGGGTCAACACGCTCAGGAGAGTAGGCAATGAATACTGTTTCACCAGTTACAAGGCCTTGTTTCTCAAGGGCAGGTCTTACGATTTCTTCAGTAGTTCCAGGGTATGTTGTAGACTCAAGGACTACAAGCATTCCTTCGTGTGAATTTTTCGCAATTTCGTTTGCAGAGCTTTCAACATAAGAAGTATCTGGCTGCTGGTAAACGTCAAGTGGTGTTGGCACGCAAATCGCAACCGCGTCCACTTCCTTGATGAGTGCATAATCTGTTGTAGCCACAAGGCGGCCTTCCTTGATCATGTCTGCAAGATCCTGGTCCACTACATCACCGATATAATTAACGCCCATGTTTACTTGCTCAACGCGTGAAGCCTGTACGTCAAAACCGATAACCTTATAGCCAGCTTTTGCTTTTTCAACAGCAAGCGGAAGTCCTACATAACCTAGACCGACAACACCGATTACCGCTTCTTTATTTTCTATTTTTTGAAGTAAATTTTCATAAGAGCTCATTATTGTAATTCTCCTTTACTAGAAAAGCGCAAACGCCTTAACCATGGCGCTGTTGCTAGACAGTTCTAATTTTAAGTATTTAGTTATTAATTAAGTATAACTTTTTTTCCTGTTTCAGCAGATTCAAGAATCGCCAGAATCAATTTTACTGGTGCCAATCCATCTGCACCCGTTACAACTGGTTCACGGTCTTCCTTAATCGCTTCGACCATATCTTCAATAATCCACTGGTGGCCAGGCTTTCCAAACGGATCTGCTTTAATAGCCTGTTTTACCTGCTCAGCATCCTCTTCGCTTACACCTTCAAAATCCCACGTTTCAACAAAATTTGCTGTACGGCCGCTGATCTTTGCAGAGCCTGTTTCGCCAAAAATCGCAAGAGATTCTTCAAGGTTCTTCGGATAGACCGTTGTAGCCGCCTCGATCACACCAAGAGCGCCGTTTTCGAATTGAACTACTGCTGCAGCAACATCCTCAGTTTCAATTTTACGCAAACGAGTAGCTGCCATTGCCTGAACAAACACGACAGGTCCCATTAGCCAAAGCATTAAATCAAGGTCATGAATGGCCTGGTTCATTAATACGCCGCCATCAAATTCCTTCGTGCCGCGCCATTCTGCCTGATCATAATAAGCCTGATTACGATTCCAGCGAACAGTTGCATTCGCATGGCTGAGCGTTCCAAACGCACCCTCATCCATCTTTGCACGCATTTCACGGATTGCCGGGCGGAAACGGTTAGGGTGGACAACTGCAAGCTTCACACCGTTTTCGTTCGCATATTTAATCATATCCTCCGCGTCTTCAAGCTTTAAAGACATCGGCTTTTCAACAATGATGTGGCGCTTATGTTCTGCCACAATTTTTGTTAGTTTAGCATGTAAACCAGATGGAACACAAATGCTTACTGCCTGAATTTCCGGATTTTCCTGAAGCATGATTCCAAGGTCTGTGTATTTTTTCACATTAGAAGGAACCATTTCCAGGCGGTCCGGATTTGTATCACAGACTGCCAATAAATTAGCTCCCTCCGTCTTTTCAATTGCTTCCATATGTTTATTTGCAATATGTCCCATTCCTACAATAGCGAAATTAATCATGTTGTTTGTAGTACCTCCTGGCATCTCCTAAGTATTTTAGAAGGATTAATAGTGCAACGGTCAAAACAAGTCCAAGGATGATTCCGATTGCCACGCTTTGCGCTATATATGTCTTTTTAGCATGAACAGTCTTTGTTAGCTCCTTTGGCTTTTCAAAAAAAACTTGGTCACTTCGCATTCTATGGGCTGTTGCCTCAGCATCATAACGGTTTTTTTTAGTTTCAATAATCAGGTCGGAAAGCTTGGAGAATTCGACTGGTGGGGTAGTAGGATCATCCAGCTTCTTTTGATAATGTTTACTGGCATTTTCCAACGCCTTTACCCTGTCTTCCAATGAAGTCAAATAAACATTTGACGTAGCAATTTGATCATCAGCTTTTTTCTGAAGCAAATCGGTATATTCACTTGAAACCTCGTCCAGACTTTTTTGGACCTGTGCTTTGGATTTTCCTGTTATCGTGAATTTAACGACACCCTTTTCAGAAACAATAACATCCAGATTTTTGATATTTAGGAATTTCGCTTTGATATTCTCATCATTTGTTAAATCCTTTGAACTAATCGATCCAGTATATATACTTGCCTCACCTGTATAAGCTGGCTTGCCTTTACTCTTCATTACATAAACCGCTCCCGCAACCAAAACCGCCATAATCAGTGGTATGATTACAAAAAACCATTTCTTTTTCCAAAAATATAAGAGGTATTCATATAACACATATGGACGCTTTTCCTCCGTCAAAATTTACCCACCCATCCTTCATTTCGCATTTTTGCATCATTCGACGATTGCCGTGTGCATTAGACAAATTTTTTGAAAAAAACAAGCAAAGAAAACGCCCCCGTTCGATGGCGACGTTTTCTAGAATATTATTTTCCGTAAAACTCAGCTATCTTCGCCACAACATATTCTTGTTGTTCGGTTTTCAATTCAGGAAACATTGGGAGTGACAACGCTTCTTTAGCTGCCTTCTCCGTAATTGGAAGATCTCCTTCTTTATAGCCAAGGTTTTGGAAGACCGGCTGTACATGAAGTGGAAGTGGATAGTAAATCATTGTCGCTACTCCCTGTTCCTTTAAGTACTGCTGCAATTCATCCCTTTTCTCTACTCTGATTGTATATTGATGGAATACGTGATAATTTCCTTCTTTTTCAACCGGAGTTACAACTGAATCACCAAGTCTTTCATTCAATAAGTGTGTGTAATTTTCTGCCTTTTGGCGGCGAAGCTCACTCCACTCAACCAAATGAGGGAATTTCACATTCAATACAGCTGCTTGAAGCTCGTCCAAACGGCTGTTGTAGCCTAATACATGATGATAGTATTTTGGCTTGCTTCCGTGAACACGGATAACGCTGCATTTTTCTGCAACCTGATCATCGTTTGTAACGATCATGCCGCCATCGCCATATGCACCAAGGTTTTTCGTTGGGAAAAAGCTGTATGTTGCCGCAGAGCCCATTTCTCCGACAGATTTGCCGTTTTGCTTAGCGCCGATTGCTTGAGCAGCATCTTCAACGATAGCAAGATTATGTTTTTTCGCGATTTCAGCAAGCTTTTCCATATCAGCCATTTGGCCGTATAAGTGTACTGGAAGGATTGCCTTTGTTTTTTCAGTAATCGCTTCTTCTACTTTAGCAGGATCGATATTGAATGTTACCGGATCGATGTCGACATAAACAGGTGTTGCACCTGCACGTACGATTGCACCGCCAGTAGCAAAGAATGTAAATGCTGTTGTAATAACTTCATCCCCAGGTCCGATTTCAAGCGCCTGAAGAGCAATATGTATTGCGTCACTTCCGTTTCCGCAGCCAATTCCATGAGCAACATTGCTGAACTTTGCAACATCCTGCTCCAGCTTTTTAACATTGCTTCCAAGAATAAACTGGGAAGAGCTCATCACTTGATCTAATACTTCTAATACTTCAGACCTTAATCCTTGATATTGTTCACTAAGATCCAGCATAGGAACTTTCATTGGTATACCTCCAAAAATGTTTAAATTAACTTAGCTTAAAACATGATTAAGTTTAACATACTTCCTGTACTTACATGGTACATTTTGTGACAAAATTAGTATAAGTTTTCACAAGCAAAATTAGTAGTAAAAACCCTCAAAAATTTCGACTTTCCCATTTTTGCATAAATCCATTCAAAAGGGAAATAATAACCAAGGCAATTAGAACGCCGTAGCCTCATATCCAAAAAGAAAGCCAGCCGCTGTGAGCGGCTAAGCCTCTTTTATGACCTTTTTAGACCGTTCGTTTTAAAAAAACCGTTTGTATCATTTAAAATGCCCCAAACGGTTTTGAATTATTATTAACGCTTGCTGCCTAACGGCTTTTTATCAGACAATTTTTTCAGCAGTGTCAAAATCGGCTTGTACTGAACATGCACAATCCCAATCACTTCGGCGATTACTTCAATGATAAGCAGTAATCCAAAGATAATCAGAATAGTTCCCCAAAGTGTAGACTTTGAGACGATAACCGCACTTGCTGCGAACAGGATTCCAAAGGCATAAATCGCTAGTACCGTTGTCCGATGGGAAAGCCCGAGGTCAAGCAGCCTGTGATGCAGATGGAACTTATCTGGCGCAGAAATCGGTTTTCGATTAACAATCCTGCGGATAATCGCAAAGGTTGTATCAAATACCGGTACACCCATAATGATGATTGGAACTAAAAAGCTGAACAGTGTAACACTTTTATACAGTCCTAACAGCGATAGTATCGAGATTGAATATCCCAGGAACAGTGCTCCGGTATCACCCATGAATATTTTGGCAGGGTGAAAATTATAAAACAAGAAGCCAATGATGCTGCCAAGCAGGATAAGTGAAAGGGTAAAAATTAATACCTTTCCTGCAAGGAGTGCCATGATGGCAATCGTTGCAATTCCAATCGCAGAAACGCCGGCAGACAGGCGGTCCAGGCCATCAATTAAATTGATGGCATTCGTAATTGCCACAATCCAGAAAATCGTAATCGGGTAACTCCATAAGCCAAGGTCAAATCTTTCGACATAAGGAATCGTTACAAAATCAATTTTTAAGCCGCTGGCCAATATCAGTGAAGCAACAATCAGCTGGCCTGCAAACTTTGTTTTTGCCGAAAGCTCATATTTGTCATCAAGAATTCCGATAATTATTATTAAAATCGCTCCGACGCTAATCGTGTTGACTTTTTGATCGTATAATCCGCCAGCAAGATAACCGGCAATGACACCGAAGAAAATAGCCAATCCGCCAAGTCTCGGCATAATTTTTTGATGTACTTTCCTTTGATTCGGTTTATCAATCGCACCAAACCAAACGGCAAATTTAATTACAAGTGGCGTGAGGATCAAGACAGTTAACAAAGCTGCAAAAAAAGCTAAAATAGCTTGTATATACATTCACCATCACCTTTTTGATAGGTTAGTTTATTCTTTTCCCAATCATTCATATCGTAACACATATCTTTTTATTAGCAACGATTTTTTAATTGGAAGGAATAGAAATTTAACGAGAAGGAAACCATGTATAAAAAAGAGTTCCTGTATGTAGCCCTACTTACTTACCCCTCCCCTCTTGCTTCAAACCACATTATTTCACTCTACAATAGACGCCTTCCCCATGCAAAAAGTTACAATCTTCGACTGGAATATCATCCCATCTCCAAATTCAACCACTCCATTGCCGTATATGGTATAATTCCACTAGACAATTACCTATCGGAAACAGGAGCGAACTTAATGATGTTAACGAAAGTTAAAATGCTATTTAGCGATAGTTCTCGTGAAATCAAGCGCCTTTCAAAGCTTGTTCAGAAAATTAACGAATTTGAAAAAGAGTTCGTAAGTCTTAGCGATGAAGAACTGCGTAATAAGACACACTTATTTATAGAAGATTTACAAAACGGGAAAACACTGGATGATATTAAAACAGAAGCCTTTGCCGTTGTTCGTGAAGCTTCAAAACGCGTTTTAGGAATGCGCCATTTCGATGTCCAGCTGCTTGGAGGACTTGTCCTTCATGAAGGCAATATTGCCGAAATGCAAACCGGTGAAGGTAAAACACTCGTTGCAACCCTCCCCAGTTATCTGCATGCACTCGAAAATAAAGGCGTCCATGTCATCACCGCAAATGAATATCTTGCCCGACGCGATTATGAGAAAATGGGTAAAATCCATGAATTTCTTGGTCTAAAGGTCGGCCTTAATATATCCCAGATACCGCCAAGCGGAAAAAAGGAAGCATATGCTGCCCACATTACATATGGCACTGGCAATGAATTCGGTTTTGACTATTTAAGAGATAATATGGTCCATGATTTCAGCCAAAAGGTCCAGCGCCCTTTGAACTATGCAATTGTAGACGAAATAGACAGTATTTTAATAGATGAAGCCAGAACTCCTCTTATCATTGCAAATAAATCGAGCCATGGCGCGGAACTCTTTTATATATCTGCTGAAATTATGCGTGGCTTTAAAGCAGATGTCGACTATGAGCTTTTCTCTGAAACAAAGCAGGTCTATTTAAAGGATGAAGGCGCAAACAAAATCGAAAGAGCCTTTGGCATAGACAATCTATACGATGCTGAGCACCAGGATCTTCTTCACAATATTACCCAATCGCTGAAAGCCTTTGTGGTAATGAAGAATGATGTTGACTATATCGTGAAGGACAAAAAGATTGTGCTAATCGATAAGTTTACTGGGCGGATCATGGAAGGCCGCTCCTTCAGCGAAGGTCTCCATCAGGCGATAGAAGCTAAAGAAGGACTCCCAATCAGTGAAGAAAATGAAACACAGGCAAGCATCACGATCCAGAATTACTTCAGGATGTATAAGAAATTGGCAGGCATGACAGGAAGTGCTACTCCTTCCAAGGAAGAATTCCGTGATACGTATGACCTGAATGTCGTTTCCATTCCGCCAAATAAGACGGTGCAGCGGATAGATCAAGATGAATTATTTTATATAAATAAAGAAGCAAAAATAAACCGCATTCTTGAAGAAGTAGAAAGCATGCACAAAATGGGAAGGCCTGTATTAATAGGTACAACTTCAATCGAGCAATCTGAAACTCTTTCAGGCTATCTTAAAAAAAGAGGGATTAAGCACGAGATTTTAAATGCCAAAACAGAAGAAGATGAAGCGAATATCATTATTCGTGCCGGACAAAAGGGCAAGGTCATGCTGGCAACCAATATGGCTGGCCGCGGAACCGACATCACGCTAGGCGAGGGTGTCAAGGAACTGGGCGGACTTCATATTATCGGAACAGAAAGGCATGAAAGCTTCCGCATCGACATGCAATTAAGAGGGCGCGCAGGCCGCCAGGGAGATCCGGGCTCTACCATTTTCATTATTTCAAAAGAGGATGATCTTTTCATTCACTATGATAAAGATGAAATGGAAAAATACGAAAAGAAAATCAAGACAGATGAAACTGGTTTAATTACAAGTCCTGATCCAAGCAAATTCGTATTTAAGGTTCAAGAAACCGTTGAATATGCACACCATTCTTCAAGGTCGCATTTATTAAAGCTCGATAATGTCCTGGATAGCCAGAGCAAAGTAATCTACTCAATGCGCGATCGCCTGTTAAAAGCTGAAATGTCCGAAACCTTCCCGGAGCTGGCTGATTATATCAAAAACTATACCCTGAAGGTCATTGAAAAATATTGCATCGAAACGATTCCTACAGGTGAATGGAATACGAAAGGGCTTTTCGAGGAACTTGGCTTTGTATTTATCAATTTCACCCTTACTCCAGAAATTTTGGAGGATAAATCCCGCGAGGAAATTACGGAGCTCGTTTTAAGAGACTATGAAAAGCTTGAGAAACAAATTCTTTCCCTGCAAAACGATGAAGAACTCGGCAAACAGCTTAAAATGTTTATGCTGCAGGTTATTGATACAAACTGGATCCAGCATTTGGACTTGATGACACAAATCAAAGACGGCATCCATTTAAGAGGATACGGCCAGGAAGATCCATACCGCACATTCGAAAAAGAAGCAGTGGGCGAATTTGATCAACTGCTATTCGAGATTCAATCTGGTGTCAGCGTCCGCTTCATCGAATATATTAAAAGCCAATACCAGTTTGAACCGGATACTTTTTAGGGGGAAAAAGATTCATGGCTTTATTTAAAAAGAAAATAAAAAATGAAAATAGTATAGAAGAAAACGGTTTAAAGGCTGCAAAGGATTCGGATTCTGCTGCAGATGAATCCGGTCTTGTCAGAACCACGTTAATTTTCCCTCCTGATTGGGAGTTAACCAGCCAGGAAAAATATGTATATATGTACTACCACCAGCAGCTTCCCTTGCTTGAACAAAATCAAGTCTCAATAAAAGGGGTCAAGCTTTTACCTTATAATGAAGGTTTTGTCGTGGTGGCCCTTTAAGAAATACCATTTCCCAGCCGATTCGTTTTGATAGTATCGATCTTGTTCTCTTAGACGAAAATGAAAATACTGTCGCAAAGAAACAATTTGAATTGGACAGCCTTGGGGAAATCCCTCCCCTTTCCTGCACGCCATGGCGCTTCCTTTTTTCAAATGAGGATAAACTCGCCGAAACACTGCCAGAGGAAGGCTGGAGCATTGCATTCGAGCTTAAAGCTCCTGCTGAAAGAAAGCATGAACTCGACCTCGACGACAGCTGGGAAAGTCAGCTTACCCCAGTTCAAGTAGAACAATTAGAAAAACTTGCTGGCCGGCCTGCCGAAGCTGGCTGCCGATGAAATCAAAATGGTTGGTCTGGAAACAAAGTTCAGCCCTGAAGAAGGATTGGCAGCTACAATCCTCATTCGGAATGGCAGCAGTCGGGAGCTTCAATTCGAACAATTTCCTTTGGCCGTTGAAGATGCGGCAGGCGACGTTATCTGCCAAAGCACCTTCAAACTGGAAAACTTCACGGTGAAACCATATGCGACCAAGCCATGGACATTTGTTTTTCCAAAAGAACTTATCCTTAAAAGCAGCCCGGACCTTTCTTCTTGGAAAGTGTATCCGAAACAGTAAAAGAACAAAAGGCGCAAGCGCTCTGGTTAGCCCCGATAGGCATAAGACGAATCACGCAGGAAATCCTGATTTCTGGAGTGATTTGGCTTATGACCCCGAGGGGCTGGGCGCTGGAGCTAGATTAATACAACTTGTAGAAGTTATTCACATCATTTAATTTTATAATTTCCTAGACGATAAGAAAGGCGCCGTCCCCGTGGAGATGGCGCCTTTTTTGTTTGTTGAGTTGTTGATGCGATGTTACTTTCTCCTGAATGCGCGCCGCTCCGCGTACTCCTTGCACAAATGGCAAACAAAGATTTTCTTTGGTGACAGGTACACGGTCACCTCCCTGGTTTTCTTGCCGCAAAAATAGCATTTCTTTTTAAAAATCAACTTCAATCCCTCCGGCGTAGCTTTAAATTGTGTGTCGGTTAATGTATTTAGTTCATTATATGCCCATAAGGAACCCTGTCGTGCATAATTTCCGAAGGTCGTTGATTGCTTTTTGAAAGTCATGCATATCCTCCTCGAACTCGTGCATATATCCTTCAAAGTCGTGCATATCCTTTTCAGAGCCCTATGTAAATTCTTAAAAACTCTCTATTTAGGTCAAAAAAGGCATTAAAGCCTATAAAATTAATATTTTTAATAAAAAATTGTTGAAGTGCCCTCAAAAATTGCAAATAAGTCTTCAAAACTATCTATTTTCAATAAAAAGGGCTGCCCTCAGTTGGTCTGAGAGGCAGTCCTTTTCAATTTCAACCAAATAGAAGCAACGTAGCCTTGTTCGCCTTATGCAAGCTTGACTCTATACCAGAAAAACAAATTCATCATAATAGATCCGCTGATGATAGTGGACCTATCATTTTTCTAACATAAAAATCTCCTATTATATTGTAACAGGAGATTTTAATTACATGCTATTAATTTACAGTTTTTACTATTGCGCTGGCAGAAAATCCACATAACTTTGAATATTGGTAATGTATAATTTGGATCCAAGGTTAAGCTGTCCGCCAAATAAATCATCCATATCATAGACCCGATATTTTTCGCCTGGCTCCAATACGCGGACTGCCTTCAATTTATTGTTCTCGTCGCGCTGCCAAAGGTTGATTTTCTTTTTTATGTATACTGTTCCCAGCTGGCCTTTTTAACAGGAAGGAGTGTGTTTGCTGCCTTAACCTGTGCAGGCTGGATGAATCTTTTTGCACCTAGGAATCTAGATTTATAGTAACTTAAGTTTAAGCTGGCAATTTCGACACCATGTGGTGAAGCATGGATGAATTTATTGTCACCCAAGTAGATGCCTGCATGTGAAGGACCTGATTTATAGGTTGTGAAAAATACAAGATCTCCAGGAACCATTTCGTTTGTGCTGATTTTCTCGCCTTGCTGGAATTGTTCAGCACTTGTGCGAGGAAGCTGAACGCCATATTCTTTGAATACATACGATAAGAAGCCAGAGCAGTCGAATCCCTGTGGAGTGGTTCCGCCCCAAACATAAGGAACGCCAATAAAGTTTTTTGCATATTCTGTCAATTCGGTTTGTTCGGCGGCCTTTACATTCGTTTGACCTTGTGTCAATAAAGGAACTGCAACCAATAAGAAGGCAACAAGCTTTAGCAGTTTTTTCATATGTATCCTCCCAATGTTCTGCATGTATTGTTAGAAATATGTCTATTAGTGGAAAATCATAGCAAAATTTATCGTTATCTAAATTTTATAATAGATTTGGGCAAAGGTCTATTTCACTAACATTACAAAGAGTCCATTTATGTTACAAAATGATTACAAATCGACAAAAAGTGGTTTATTTCTTCAGCAAACGGGTATTCATTCACTTATGTGTGCAGATTAACAGAAATTCATCGCCTATTGGCGAAGCACCACTTTTACGTTCAGAAGGTATGAAAATAAGGCTGTGTTCTAAAAGAATGTTGTTTTGCAAATAGGTTATTAAAAGCAATTCGTTGAAGAAGAAGTTGATTGGAGCGGAAGGTGCGAGATCCTCGAAAATGCTCTCGCATTTCCTTCGTGCGGTGTTGATTCTAGGGAGCTGATTCAACGTCCTGCGGGAGCAGCGGGACAGGTGAGACCCCACAGGCGCTGTGCGCCGAGGAGGCTCACCGCCCGCCCCGCGGAAAGCGAGCATCCTGGAGTGGAAATCAACTACTCCTTATATAGCAACAAAGTATACGAAAACAGCCAAAAATAAAAAAGGAAGAACCCTAAGGTTCCTCCCTGTTAGCTGAAATCAGGCCAGTTTGCCTGCATTTCATCGCCTTCAATTTTATCTAATGTACGATATTTAAAAGGAATTAAATCCTCTTCTGATTTATCAATATATTCTTTTGCCATTTCAAATGGAATCAGGTCAAATTGTTCTTTATTATCAGAAATGAAATAGGCGCCAATAATTTGGCCTTTATTCTTTATATCCAATTGCAAGAAAGCAGGAAAATACGATTTGTCATTGGATTCAAGAACAGCCTTGGCGATGGCCGTACCGTTGTCTTCAAACTCTATTGAATCATTGCTGATTTTTTCTAAAGCTTTAACTGCCCATCCCTGTTTCTTATATCCTCCAATGATTTTAGGAGGGTTTTCCTTTAATTGTGTTTCAAGGTCGATCTTTTTGTCCATTTGTTCCATTGGTAAAAATACTCCCTCCAGCTTTCCTGAATTGTGGAAATCGACATTCCAAGACATCTATCCAAGCTGTCAAATACGCTTTCTTCTGATAATAATCAAAGTTGGTCAAAAAGTAAACAATATCATTTTATAAATTAACATAATAAAATTTTTACTGCAAATAATGAATTCGTTTACACTTTACTTTAAGCTTAAACCACATTTCAGCGCTTCACAATGATAAATTATTGGTAATGCTTCTTATATTTGATAATAATGTTACCCGTTTACTAGTAAAACAAACCCCTGCAAATGGTGCAGGGGTTTTAACTGTTTAATAGATTGCCGTAATTTGATCGACAAAGATTTGTCCTTTGTTTTTATTCAAATCACTAGTTTCCATATAACGGACTGGCATTACCATTTTATAAGGAGCCTTGAAACCTGCTGGGATAGCTGCTTCAACATACTTCCACCCTAACCAGTTTAGATTCTTCGTGAAATCGAGTTGGATTTCCTTGCCCACTGCGTCTGTAAGCTGTGAACGCAGCCAATGGCCTTTTCCATCTCCATAGACCCACATGCCTATTTTCACTGGGGCACCCGGAATTGCAATCGGTTTGGCAGGAGTTGCGTAAACACCGGATGTTCCTGTTGTACCGCTAAAATCGTATGCAACCTTTAATGAACGGGAGCCGTCTTTAATATAATTCTTTTCAGTGGATACAAGAATTGAGGTATAGCGCGCCCCACTCGCTTTGTAGCTGCTCAATGTATTTTCAAAATTCTCGACCACAATGCTGCCCGGATTTCCGACGATCACTTGAAGCTGGGCTGAAACCGCTCCATAAGAAACCGTGATAATGCCCGAACCATCAGTGTTCCCCGCTTTAAACACACCATTTTCAATCGTTCCGATCGGTGCGGAAAGCGTGTATTTGAAAACAGAAGGGTCCTCAACTACTTTTTTGCCTGCAAGATAACCGGCAACAGATAGTGGAAGGGAACCATTTTTATCAACAATGGCAGTAGCTGCGCCAAGATCAATGCGATCAAGCTGATTCGTGATTTCGACTGGTACACTTGCTTTCACAGTGCCGGAAGCAGCTGTAATTGTACCCTTACCAAGTGTGCTTCCTGCCGTGAAGGAACCGTCACTATTGAACGTACCCACAGTCGAAGTCCAGGCAAGCTGATTATTAACTGTAATCGGGTTATTATTTTTATCAAGGCCTTTAACGTTAATGTCGAGATTCTTATAATTAGCTCCTGCAAATAATTTCAAATCATTTGCACTTAGTATTAATGCGTTAAGAGGTCCTGCTTTCCAGGTGCCAACAATCATAAGTGAATTGGCAACCCGTCGCTCCGAACCATCGGAAGGAGAATTGATGACCGTGGCATCAGAGTCACCCGGCTGTCTTGCGATCATGGTCGACGAGCCGCCGCCATCGAATGTCATCGACTCGACTGCGCCAAGGTCCTTCATTAATTTTGCTAAATCTGTCAGTGATACACCGCCGCTTTCATTCTGGCGGCCATCAATGACCATAACGAAAACCGACCCATCCTTCTTGATCCCTATCGCTGTGCGCGGGTGGGTTCCCCCGATATTGAAGCTTTGGGCTTGTCCATTTTTAACAAGATAATAACGCCCGCCGATTGCCTGTTCAACCTGGCTCCAGGCTGGATTGTCGTATGACACGTTAAGATCAACCTGGTCACCAGCAGCAAGTGTCTTCAAATATTCGTTTGCTTTTCCATGACCGGAAAGGATGAATTCGCCTGGTGCTGTAGGCGTGCTGCCCTTGCCGACGAAAACTTCTTTTACCGTTGCTTTTACTGTATTATTGCCGTTAAGCTGACCCTGAATATTATTCAGGACCACTTCTGTGCCAAGATCATTTGTCATTGTAGTGCTTGCGAAATACGGCGTGTAAAGCACTAAATGATCTGCAAAACGTCGCTTATTGACGGAATTGATAACGTAAGGCTTCTGGCCATTTACCGTCATTGCCAATGAAATTTCAGGATTTCCAATCATTGCTTTTCCATCTGGTGTAACGCCAAAGATCGTCCTCTCGCTTGCAGGAGTCGTATTGGTCGTGACCACTTCTCCATCATGGACCGTTAAATCGGTTGGGGCACCTGTATTGCTGTCAAAATAATCCCCGTTAACGCCGCCGATCACGTAATGTTCTTCCGCTTGGTGCCTTTCAGCCATACTGCTGACCGTTTCAAAACCAATCATTTGGTCTTTTGCTAATGTGGTTTCAAATTTGATTTCGGAAGCTTTCTGATCAACGCCCAAAACATAGATTTGCTGATGGTCGCCGCTATTACTTTCAACCGAAAGATGGGATTGAGTAACCCCAGGAGCAATCACCGTTGATTTTTCATTCGTTACTGCTCCAAGAGATAATTTCGTTCCATACGCCTCTGGATTCACAAGCTTGAGCTTGACTAAGGATGGCGTCCTGTAATCGATAAAACCTTGCATCTTGGTTACAAAATAAGGCCCGCCAAGTCCATACTGACCGCCAAATTCAGAGCTGTATTGATAAACACGGTATTTTTCACCTGGCTTTAAAACACGTTCAAAGACAAGCTTATTATTTTCTTTTTTCCATAAATTAATGGGTTTAATGATATCAACTCTGCCTACCTGCCCCTTTAAAAGCTGCATTCCATCCCACATTACCACCGGGGCTGCAGCTGCTTTTGCTTCTTTTCCCGAAAACGAAGGGGCCATGGCTGCCAGCAGCAAAATAAAGCAAATAAGTACTTTTTTATTCATATTTCTCTCCCTTATACCCTTATTTCTAAAACTACTAATCTATTATACGACAAATTCACCTAACATTTCCTCCTTTTCTACAATATTGGAAATTTGATTCCAATTGACTATGAAAATAGGCATGAAATAGAAAGTGATAGAGGAACTAATAGAGGAAAAAACGGCATAGAAAAACCCGGAAAGTGGTGAACTCCCGGGTATTAAACACTATTGCAGCTGGCTGTAAAATCGATAGGTGAGCGGAGCCTTTTTCTGGAGCTCCCGTTTGGATTGTGCTGTGTAATAATACATCGCAAAGGTTTCCGCAAAATATTCCTCAGGATAATTCGTATAATACACCTTATCGCCAAAGACCTTTTTTGCTTCAAGCTTCCATAATTCCTTAAAGGCATCTGAAGCAGAAAGCTGATTATAGACAATCAGATCAATCGAATGGGATATTTCATGGAGTTCTAGATTAATCGCTCCATGCCCATGACCATAATCACTATAACCAATGCGGATACCGACAACATGCGATCCGCCGATTCCCGGCACGTCATTCCATGTTTTCCCTGTCTGCTCCCATCCACGCGGCACTTGATTCTTTAAATAAGAGAATTCCGGTAGGCTCGTAATCGGCTTGTCTGTCAATAACACTTGAACATTGTCATTCTTCAACTTTCCTAAAATAGAAATCGGAAAGTGGGCGATTCTGCCTTTAATTTTTAAAACGTCAGGATTTTTTTCAAAAGCAGTTGGAACCTTCACAATCTGATTGACAAGGATATCACTTTCCACCGGCTTCCTTACCTCTTCAAGCTTTGTCAGCAGCTTTCGAGAAGGGGTCTCGTAGAGGATTTTGCCTTTTTCCTTCTTTATCGCGTATGTACCCCCGACACCATACAGCTCCCCTGCCTGCCGGAAGCCGTAAACCCGGAATTTTTCACCGGGCTTCAGGCTGCGCACTAGAACAAGTTCTGATCCTTCTCTCTCCCATAAGCTCGTTTTCTGCAATACCGTGATCCGGCCGATTTGTCCTTCAGCAAGCTTCGATCCGTCCCAGAGGACTTCCGCAAAGCCCATTCGCGGAAAAATAGCCAGACAAACTACTAATATCCCAAGGCTAACCCACTTTTTCATTCGCATCCTGTTTTCCCGCCTTCTTAAAAAGGAGTATAGAAATTCTGCGTATAATAAGGAAACTGCGTTACGCTTTGAAAATAAACGCCAACCCCAACCTGGGTATAATGCGGATTCAGGATATTTTCCCGGTGCCCCAGTGAATTCATCAGAGCTTCATGTGCAAAAATACTGCTCGAGTAGCCAGTGGCAATGTTTTCACCGGCAATTTCATAGCTGATTCCTTCCGCCTTCATCCGGTCAAACGGGCTCTGGCCTCTTAAATTGGTATGATCGAAAAAATTATTTACCGCCATATCCTGGCTATGCTTGCGTGCGGATGCTTTTGCTTTTTCACTCCACTGAAGAGCATGAAGGCCATTTTGCACACGGCCGCATTTAACAAGTCAAACATCTGCATTTCAAATGCCTGCTGAAGTGCAGGAGTCTGCGTTCCAAAGCGTCCTGCCTTTTGTTTTCTTCTTGTGCTGATACAACTTGAATTCCTGTCACTTTTCCGAGATTGTGAATATCGTAGAAAACGGTAATATACGCTCCACCCTTATAAAAGGTCTCGAGTTCATTATTGTTCGTTATCAGGTAGTTGATATTTCCTTTAAGTATCCCTTTGATTGGCGTGCCAAGGGCATTTTTCACATCGGCAAGCGAGGAACCGACATGGATGCCTGCCAGATAGTAATCATCATCCATTGTAAAAATTGCCGCCGCCCGGCCATTCAAATAACTGACCATATAATAATCACGGTAGCCATTGTGATACGTGTACCAGTTATCACCGTATTCATTGAGGGAAACTCTTTTTTCTTTACCGAATTTTGCTTCAACAGTAGTTTTCAGTTCATCCAGCTGTATGCTCATTTTGCTGATTGCCGTGGCTTTCGACTTGCAGCTCAGCTGGGCCAGCTTCACCTGTGATGGAGTCTCATATTTAATCATTGTGTTACGGTCGACATATAATCCGCCACCGACACTGAGCTTTCCAGGTTTAAAGGCATAAATCCGGTATTTCTCCCCTGCCTTCAGCATACGGACTGTTGTTTTTTTATCGCCCTCCAATTTAAATAGAGGGGTATCATGTATGACCATCAGGCGTCCAATCTGCCCGATCCTTAACTCATCGTTATCCCACCGGACTACCGTATTGGGTCCAATCCCGCTGCAGATATCCTCTGCATTACTTTTAGCCGCTGGCATTACAGAACTGATGAAAAAAGCCGTCAACAGAAGCTTGAGTAATTTATGTGTAAACTTTTTCAAACTAGTTCCTCCAATTAAAATATTTAAATAATCTCTCTTATTCTATTAAATAATTGCGGCTACGTATAGAGTATCTTGGCCTGTATCATAGGAAAAATGGCATATGTTTTTGGGAAAATTTATGCTTATGAAATAATTACCAGTTTTTAGGTGCGACGTAATTGGTAAATCCGGTTGTGCGAGATTATTAGTCATTCCGGCGAGATTGTGGTGGAAACGCGCGAGATTATTGTTAAAGCTGGCGAGATAAATAGGAAAACGCGCGAGAAAAACCCGCAATCCCGCGAGATTATCAGAATTTCAGTCGCTTTACTACACAGATTGCCCTCCGCTTCCAGTTTAAGGACCTATTTGCTGTCCTTCCGCCTCTCGGCTGGAAGGGTTTTGATTAAAAATGGCCCGGGTGAGAAGGAAATTAGCATTCTATGAGAATGCATGTGGGAGCACATCATTAAGGCAGGTTCGAGGTCGGCGCAGGAGGTATTTGTCATTGGGTTCCGTTCCCGCGAAATAGTCGAGCATTCCGGCGAGAATGTGGTGGAAACGCACGAGATTATTGTTAAAGTTCGCGAGATTAATAGGAAAATGCGCGAGAAAACCCCCCAATCACGCGAGATTATCAGAATTTCAGTCGCTTTACTACACAGATTGCCCTCCGATTCCTGTTTAAGGATCGATTTGCTGCCCTTCCGCCTTTCGGCTGGAAGGGTTTTGATTAAAAATGGCCCGGGTGTAAAGGAAATTAGCGTTCAATGAGAATGCATGTGGGGAGCACATCAATAAGGCAGGTTCGAGGTCGGGCCAGGAGGTATTTGTCATTGGGTTCTGTTCCCGCGATATAGTCGAGCATTCCCGCGAGATTACGGTGGAAACGCGCGAGATTATTGTTAAAGCTGGCGAGATAAAGAGGAAAACCCGCGAGATAAACACTCAAACCCGCGAGATTATCAGAATTTCAGTCGCTTTACTACACAGATTGCCCTCCGATTCCAGTTTAAGGATCGATTTGCTGTCCTTCCGCCTCTCGGCTGGAAGGGTTTTGATTAAAAATGGCCCGGGCGAGAAGGAAATTAGTGTTCTATGAGAATGCATGTGGGGAGCACATCAATAAGGCAGGTTCGAGCTCGGCGAGGAGGTATTTGTCATTGGGTTCCGTTCCCGCGAAATCGTCGAGCATTCCGGCGAGATTGTGGTGGAAACGCGCGAGATTATTGTTAAAGTTGGCGAGATAAAGAGGAAAACGTGCGAGATAAACACGCAATTCCGCGAGATTCACCACAGAAAAAAGCCAGAACCTCTATAAAAGAAGATTCTGGCTCACGTTTTACTGATATTTCACTGTCACTGTATAGGGATCGAGCGTGGTATTGCCGTTCGTGTCGCGTACTTTTATATAATATGTTCCTTTTTTCAAATTAAACGGAAGGATTTCCTTATCGCCCTCCGGATAGTAGTCCGCACGGGAAACGAGCTTGCCATCTTTATAAAGCGAAATGACACCGTCAACCTCTGTTCCTGCGCCTAATTCTATTTTGCCGGAAGCATTTTTTGATAGTTTTAAAACATACCAGTCTTCATCGCCATAAGGGACTCCAGCGTTCAAATACCCCGTCGCCTTCAGCTGATTTTTTCCTGCTGTTTTTAACGGCAGCGGCTTGGATGGCGTATTGTTTTTCACAACGGAATGTCTGTCCTCGTCGAGCTGATTGACCGGTGCGACCTTGAGCTGATAAGGCCATAGCGTTAATGGAATCGGGCCATCCACATAGCCTGTTACAATGACGATATAATTTTTATTTTTCTCCATTTTAAAAGAACCGAATGTGGATCCGGAAAAGGCGCCATGGTCGATAATCTGGACGCGGTCATATTCTGAATCATCCAGCTTGCGGTTTTTATTCGTATCCTCCGCAATCGCGAGCATCCCGAAGAACGGACTGACCAGATCCTTTGGATACTTGCTCAGCCATTTCTCGTCCACGTTTTTGCGCTTAAACGTCACACCGTAAATCTGGCTCTTGTCGGATCGAATATAAAATACATCCTGATCATAAGGCATCGCGAAATTTCCTTCAATCAAACCGGACGGCATATTTGCCACATGCTCCAGCTTATCATTATCTTCATAGGCATCCTGTGGATTCTTGAACAGAAGCTTCGATGAAAATTGGTAAGGATCGAAAGACATATTGCCATTGTACATATCTGCATTAATTTTAATATAATAGTTTTCGCCCTTCTTTAATCCAGTATATAAAGCAGGATTCACCTTCGCACTGGACCAGTCATACTTGACGTTGGAGCCAATCTGGCCAAGTACTGAACCGGCTTGCCATTCTCGTCTTTGTCCTCCTGGATGCGATACATCTCCATCACCGGAACGCTGAACCCTTCCTGCGCAAAATCAAATTCATAGATTCCCGTTTCGCTGGCCGTGACCGAAAACCAGTCCTCATCCTCTTGCATTTGCAGCGAGCCCCTGCCATCACTTCCCATTTCGTAAGGCTGGGCACCGTCTTTCAGCATCTGGATAAAATCGGGCTGTCCTTCATCGCCCGCCTCTTTTCCAGCACCCTTATCATCTTCAGGCCCACCGGCAGGGAACATGTCTTCATCCGGCGGTAAAATCTTACCCTGAATATCCAGGCTGTAAGGAATGATCGACGGTTCCGGCTTCTGGTCGTTATTCATAAGCCCTTTGTTCAAAAAGTAATTATTCATCCCAACGTCATTTTTATTCGAGACCTTGACGATATACTGCGTACCAGGTGATGCACTAAAACCTAAACTCTCTCCATCACTATAGCTTCCTTTGTTTGCGTAGAATGCCGGATCAATCTTCGTTTCCCCGGAAAGCAGACGGTCTAAAATCGCCTGTTGCTCTTCCGAAGGCAGAGTGTTCATGTCTGGCGGAAAAATCTGGTCAGCTATATAAACACTAACACTCGTATCCACCCCGGGAATGTCAGATAAATTTATACTGATGGCCTGTGGCTCTTTCACGGAGAAACGATAGAAATCATCCTCCCCGTTCTCACCGTCCAAATAATTGGTTTCGCCCTTATTGCTGAACGGAAGCTCCACATCAATAGGTTTGACAATGGATGATTCCGCGTCAGGCAATCCGGCTGATTTTTCTACCTGCAGCTTGAAGTTTGATAGAGCCCTCCCTGAATCGTCATAGCTGCCGTTGACATCCTTCACTCCAAAAAACAGCGTTCCGCTGAAAGGCGCCGTAAAAAGCTTTCCTTCCTTTTTGCCTTCGCGGACTTTATTGACGTCGGCCAGCATTTTATCATTATTAGAATACAATTGAAGCATCAATTTATAGTCGAATTGGGCAGCCCCATCTAATACAAATTGAAGGCTTTCCCCTTTTTGAATATCCGTTTTGTACCATTTTTCCTCATAGGGCTTTAAGAGATTCGCCTTTAATTCCAGCTTTCCCTTCACGCTGACCGGAACCGCATCTGACATCAATTCCTGCTTGGACCATGTTTGATTTACAATGTCCGGAATTTTTTTTACATTAAATTGCAATGCGGCAGCCGGATTGATCAGCCCATTCCCGTACTTCACATCGAAGCCCTTATCGCCCAAATCCTCGGCAGTGTGCTCCAAAATGTATTCAACCTGGTAAGGTGTGAGTTTCGGATATTTTGATAAAAGCAGGGACGCAGCCCCCGTAACCATTGGCGCAGCCATCGAAGTTCCGCTCAGCTTGCGATAGCTCGATTTACGCTCATACTCGTAAATCGTGCTGTATATTTCATCACCGGGTGCAACTACGTCAACTGACGTTCCATAAGTGGAAAAACTGGACAGCTTTTTCTCCTTGTTAACCGAGCCGACACTGATGACACCTTCATAGGCAGCCGGGTAATTCAGTGTATCATCGCCCGCATTTCCTGCCGCAGCAACAATGGTAACATTTTTTTCAAGTGCTTTTTTAATCGCATCCTCAATCAACGGCGACGGCATCGGGCTGCCAAGGCTCATGTTAATGACCTTTGCTCCTTTATCAACAGCATAAAGGATGCCCTGGGCAATCGAAAAATCGGAAGCGCCATAGGAGCGGTCGAAAACATCAATAGGCAAAATTTTCGCTTTCGGATTAACGCCATAGCCGCCAATCCCATTCCCCTTGTCGGCAGCAATAATTCCGGCAACATGCGTACCATGGAAATCAGGTGTGCCCTGATTCATTGGCGTGACCGCATTATAACTAGGCAGCAGCCGCCCTTTTAAATCCGGATGATTGACATCAATTCCCTGGTCGATAACGGCAACCGTAACAGGATTATTGCCAGCAAGTGCTTGCGCTTTATCTAAATGAAGCTGATCAATTTGATACTGTTCAGCTATTTTGGGATCGCCAACCGACAGCGGTTTGTAAACCGCACTCGGCGTGACCGCCAAAACATTAGAAAACTTCCTATACTTTTCAATCGTTTGATCGAGATTCTTTTTATCTCTTATTTTTACAACAGAATAGTGGAGATCTGAAAATTGCTTGATCAACGTTCCGCCTGCCATTCGATGCTCGCTCGGTGACAAGGGCTTTGTAAACTTGATGACCAGCGTATCGTCGCTTAAGGCCGAATCCGGCACGGTATCCGGATTTTTCGACGATCCCCATGGATGAAGCTGCAGGGCCGGAATGCCAGAAAAACCATTAAAACCTTCAATTGATGCTGAACCTTGTCCAGCATAAGCACTCGTAGCTATTAAACTGACTCCCACAGTTAATAGACTCGCCCTTCTTATCCATTTTTTCATATTGGTCCCCCTATTTCTCTCTCAAAAATGAAATACTAGCTTGATAGTAATTCATCCATAAGTAAGCCGGCAACACTTTCCATAAGCTAAGTTTCGACAGAAATATTTTTTGGCAGGTGGTAACTTCTGTAAAAACCAATCGTCTAACTATACGATTGTAATTTTGCTTAGATCAGGAGGAGTAATAATGAAAAAATGGCTTGGAATTCTTATGGCTTCGGCTGCATTTTTAACCTTCAGCATGGGGGCCTCTGCCCAGACCACGTCTGGAAATTTATCCAGTTCAAATGCTTTGAAGCTGGCTCAAACCGCAAGGGAACACTACTGGAGTGCAATGAATGGCCACAATGTTAAAGTCACCAATTCAGCATGCCCACAAGGCTCTTTCCAATATAAAGGAACGGATTACCGATTCTTCTGCAGCGAAATCGGCACAAAGGAAAAGCTCGTAAACTATATGAATGAATCCTTTACCCTTAATGCCATAGACAAAGGCCTTAAAAAGTACAGATTCGTTGAATACAAAGGGAAAATGGCCCAGCCGAATGCAGATGGCGGGAGTCTGCTGGAATGGAATAAAGCAAAAACAAAGCTAATTTACCAACGGAAGGATATCCGCCAATTTGAATTCACCATCCCTTACGGTGAAAAAGTGCAGTATGAAAAAAGAAAGGTCACGTTTGTGAAGGTAAGAGGAAAATGGCAAATCAATGATATGGATGCTGTAAGATAATGGGATTGCATGCGCCATTCCGCACGTGATTTTTTTCACATGAAATTGCCATCATATATCCAAAAATTTTTATATGCAATTGCAGAAAATTTTGGTATTCTATATCATAGCAATTTCAAATTGTCAAAAAAATCGGGGGATTAAAAATAAATGCGTGCAGAAAAACATAAAAAGAAGAGAAAAAGAACCTTCATTCGAATTCTCAGCAGCTTTCTCATTCTGATGCTAGCCATTGGAGGCGGTTATAGTTATTATGTTTACCATTCCTTCGCCAAAACTGTTAACAAGATGCACCAGCCAATGGAAAGAAAAAAATCCGAAAAGCGAACAAAAGTAGTGACGCTTGAAAAAAAGGACCCTTTTTCGATACTAATGCTAGGCGTGGATGAACGCAAAGGCGACAGCGGCCGTTCCGATACCATGATCGTCCTGACCGTGAATCCAAATTTAAAAACCGTCAAGATGCTCAGTATCCCAAGAGATACCCGGACGATGATCATTGGAAAAGGCTTTGAGGATAAAATAAACCACGCATACGCATACGGCGGAGTGGATATGTCAGTTAAGACCGTCGAAAACTTTTTGGACATTCCAATTGATTATTATATGAAAATCAATATGGAAGGCTTCAGTGATATCATTGATGCAATCGGAGGAATTACCGTTAGTAATGATCTCGATTTCTCATATGATGGTTCCCATTTCCCAAAGGGTGAAATCACCCTGACTGGCAAAGAAGCAATTAAGTTTACTAGAATGAGGCATCAAGACCCGCGCGGAGACTTCGCAGCCAGATGAGACAGCGCCAAATCATCCAGGCCATTATTAAAAAAGGCACGGACACCTCCTTCACCTCATATGACAATATATTTAAAGTACTCGGCAATTACGCAAAAACCAACTTGACATATGACGAGCTCATCAAGCTGAAAGAGGAATACAAAGGCACTGGAAAAAAGGTTGAACAACTCGCCCTCAAAGGTCAAGGCACTAAAATAAATGGTGTTTATTATTACATGGTGTCAGTTAACATAAGGCAAAACATGCAAACCATCCTAAGAACCCACCTTGAATTAGATAAGTGATAAATTTTTGAGGATATACCATGAACGAGTGGTATATCCTCTTTTTTTAGTTGGGGTTTCCGTTTTCAATCGAATTTGAGCATTTAACAGGCGGAAGTGGCCTGGAACATAATCCAGTAGGGAGAATCCACGGTAGAGTGCGGTGCAATTCTGGTAATCTCGCGGGTTTGAACGTTTTTCTCGCTCGTTTTTGGATTTATCTCGAGGCTTTTTACGATATTCTCGCGCGTTTCCACCACAATCTCGCCGGAATGAACGATGATTTCGCGGGAACGGGTTCAAAGAACAAATACCTCTTGGCCTGGTAACGAAACTGCCTAGTCGAAGTGCACCACACACACTTTCCGACAACCACCATTTTCCTACTTGCCCGGGCCAATTTTTTATAATAACCCTTCCAGCCGGAGGCGGAAGGGCAGCAAATTGTCCTTGAACCTGCGTAGAGCGGAGAATCCACGGTGGAGTACGGGTGTAATTCTGGTAATCTCGCGGGTTTGAACCTTTTTCTCGCGCGTTTTTGGATTTATCTCGCGGACTTCTACGATATTCTCGCGCGTTTTCACTACAATCTCGCCGGAATGGACGATGATTTCGCGGGAACGAGTATTAAGAACAAATAACGATCTCTTTCCTCAAAACACCTCCCACCCCGAAATCCCCATACAAATAGAACCCGCAGCAATATGCGGGTTCTTCATCTTAATCTTAAGGCTGGTATGTCCACAGATTGGCATGCTCACTGAAATAAATCCGTCCATCCTCACCAATCGCCAGGTCCTCAGCAGGAACTTTTGTTAAAAATTCAAGCTTCATCGTTTTTGATTGAACACGGAACAGCTTCTTTTCAACAGCACCATAAATATAGCCGTCTTTGCCGACTGCCAGCGACCCGTTCCGGAAACGGCCGCTTGTGTTTGGCACGACCTTCACCGTTTTAGTCACCTTCGTAGCTGGATCATAGGCGAAAATGTTGCCGTCACTCAGGCCCAGATTCGTTTATCGTTTCCAACTGCAAGCGCATGAATCATCCTCGGAAATTTGATGGCAAGAGGCAGGGCTTCAATTTTTGCATTAGGATTTCCAGCTTTCATCCTAAAAAATAGAGCGCTCCTCTTCCCGGCAAGGTCCTTCCCACTAAAAATGGACGTTCCGCCATAAACATAGCCGTTAAAATTCGCCAATGAAATAATACTTTGATTCGGCACCAGATTGCGGCGCACCGTTTTCGCTCCACTTTTCACATCATACGTCACCAGCGCCCCGCCGTATTCGCCACTTTTCGGATAGGTTCCAATATAGAGCTTATTCACCCCTGGAACTCCGACCATCGCTACAGGCCGTTCCTGCCCATTCCCGACAGCAAACAGCTCTCTTGGCAGCGTCTCTTTTCGGGTAGGATCGTATTCAAACAGATGCGCTCCCGGATAAATTCCAAAATACATCTTACCGTTCAGTGAAGCCATCCCTTCTGCCTGTCCAACATTTTTAAGAACGGTAGTCTCATTCGTTACAGGATTCAGCACAGTCATTTGCCCCGATACAAAACCGCTGCTGTAAATCGATCCATCCGCACCCTTTTCAATATTATAAATAGGCACCTCTTGGGCTGGAAGCGGCAGCTTTTGAATCAATAGCTGATTTGTTTCCTTATTATAGATAGAAAAAGTTCCCGTATTGCCAAGCAGCCCAATAACGGAATAACCAGGATATCTGCTATCATGCAGATCAATGACATTCAAGGAAACGGCTTCCGTTCCCTTAAGTGTTCCATTAATCGCTTCCGCTCTGCCCGTAGATACATCCTTGCTATAAAGGTGGTAGTCCTTTGTAAAATAAACCGACTTTCCGTCCAGAGATAATTCAGAAACCGTTTTGGAAGCGCATGGAACTCTCCTAAAAATGCAAACGTATTGGCATCAAAAGTAAGGATTTTCTTGTCCGGATCCACCTTGGCAAATAGTATTCCCCCTGCCAGCTTTAAATCCAATACAGAGGTTTGAGAATGGTACTTCGCCGGAAGGATGGACTGTTTTTTCTTCGTCGTCAGATTCCACGCCACAAGCTCAGCTTTTGACCCGAGCCCCGCAAATAGGACATTTTTATTAATAGCAAGGCTTCTGACAGATTGCTTAGCAGGCCAAACCTGCCCTAAATCGGTAAAGCCTTTTCCTTTTACATATTTAAAAACATTGCCGCCATAGGAGGTTCCTCCATAAATCTCGCCATTCGGCCCTCTTCCAGATCGTGAATGGAGGAGCTCAGCTTTCCGCTTGCTTTGCCGCAATCCTTCAGCACCCGTGTATCCGGATTGTAGCTATAGAGATGCTCCGTTGGCGTGCCGCCTATCCAAACGGTATTGCTTTTATCGACCATCAATCCCCAGGCACTCGTTGAATCACCCAAGTTTTTCGTATCAATCAATTCATTTTTCACAATATCAACTACCGCCAATTTGGCAGGCTGTCCCTGAAGCACCACATACATCAAAGCAGTTCCCTGCTGATTTGCACCCGTTGCTGCCGCAATCGCAATCGTATTATTAATCTGTGCCCCTAATTTCTGCGGCTGTTTGGCTGTTGCCGCCAAATATTGCGCCGGAACGGAAACCAATAGAAAAATCATCATCATGCTAATAAATTTTTTCAAGCTGTCTGACCTCCGTTGTCTATTATGCTGTTAAATTCTAATTCTGGAATATTATACTATATTATTATAGTAAATAAAACTCGCCGATTGGTGAACGCCTGCACATATGCCCGATTTTCCTAGACGACAAAAAAACTTATTTCTGAAAGAAATAAGTTTTTAGCATATTATCGAATTAAAGCTTGGCAGTCAGCCTGTCCGCCTGAAATCTATGATAGGATACCTTTTCGATTAATTTTGATTTAATGTCCTGGCATAAACAGTCCTTGATCAGAACCTCGTTATACCTTGTTTGGATAAGGTGCCAGGCATACTTTACTTTGTACATTTTAGTTAACACAAAAATAACCTCCTTTTTTTCACATAAACCGCAGGAGTTTTCGTATTCGGAAACTGGCTGGCGTAGTCCAAAGGTTGAACCTTAGCCCCTTAAGTTTTGCGTCATCATTTTTCAATGATTTTGCCGTTTCGTACGATTTATGTGTTACATATAAAATATATGTAATATCTCACATAAACAAAAGGGTAAAAAGGACTACTTTATGGCATTTTAATCATTCATTTCCACTTTTTTCTAAAATAAAAGAGTTATTAATATTTACCCGATCACGAATTTTTTAAACAAAAAAAACAAGCCCCAGTGCTGGGACCTGCTATTTTTTTCGATTAATTAAATCTGCAATTAAAATATAACGCTGCGGAGCGTCACCGATATAGGAAAACGGATAACAGGTTGTTACCGTTAAGGTAGCCCGCGGCTTCGGGACAATCACTGTACGGTCATCCGCATCGACAATCCTTGTCCTCATGACTTTATAAGTGAATTCTCCCGCGCTCGTCCTCACAATCAGCAAATCACCTTTTCCTATCCTGCCAAGCTGCCTAAATACCGTATCGCGGTGGCCAGAGAGCACAGAATTATCTTTCTCACCCGGAAGAACGCTGCCAGCAAAATGCCCTACCCCTTTTGCAAGCTCGTCTTCATTGGCTCCATGAAAAATAGGGAGGCTTTTTGAAAGTTTCGGAATCGACAATTCTCCGATTTGCTCGCCAATCTTTGGGCGTGCTGGATACAAGGTGGCCGAATGCCGCTCTATCTTAGGAGCCTTTACTGATATGCCGGAAAAATGTGGCTTCTCCTTCGGCTGAAAAAAAGGCTTAACATTCAGGAACACGATCACGATACCTGCCAGGATCACCAACAAGCTGGTCAGCTTCAATGCAGGAATTTTGTGTTTCATAGAGTGCTGACATTCCTTTTTCTGAAAAAGAATAATCCTGTTCCGATTAAAATCAGGCCGACGAATATACCTTCAGCATAATTGCCGGCTGTATTTGGCAGCTTGCCGCCCTTTACCGTATGCGGCTTTTGCTGTGAAGCTGTTTTCTGGACAATCTTTTCGATCTTTTCGACCTTTTTGATATCCTTTACGGTATTATCAATTAGCTCTGTGCTGAACATATCCTCGGTAATCAGCATATCTGCCAAAAACACACCATCTGTATTATAAATCTCAATCAGCAGATCATGCCCATTTGTATCTTTCATCTTAATGAGCTGGGAATCTGATAGCGCGATTTTTTCATTACCTTTTACGAGATAAAAACTTGCGTCCAGATGTACAAGACTGAGCATTTCCTTCATAATATTGAAGACTTCCGTGATCTGCCCCTCCGTTAAGTCTGCCGCCTGATCAGCCTCTCGAAGCGCTAATAAACGTGGCTCAAGCTCGGTCATTTTTTCCTCAATCGCAGGATCATTGACATCAATTGTTTCAAAATGCTTCGTAATCGCTTCCATTTCTTTTTCCGTAATGCCGAGCTTGGAAACAAGGTCAAGCGCTTCCTTGCCACTCTCGTATAGCGTTAATGCGAGGTCAAGGTCCTCAATCGTTTTATAGTTTTCAAGTGAATCATCGTTTTTAGCCAGAAGGTCTGTTAATTCCTTCATCGTCAAATGGTGGTCACCAAGTAAAGTCTTGAGATTCTCATCTGTTATCGGAGTGCCGCTATCCTCTTTGTAATATCCTACGGTCGAATCCAGGGCATCGATGTAGCGAAAAACATTGCGTACATTATCCCCTTTCTCCATTTCCCCATTCTCAACAAGGAAAGAAACAAGGTCCTGTTCGTTCGCAAACTCATAATCTTTCATTAACTGCTGAAGATTTTCTTCTGTAATTGGCTCGCCAAGCGTTTCTTTTAAATCAGCGATGGTATCAAAATCATTAATGCTCATATCATAAAAATACTGTAAATACGTATCTAGGTCCTTTTCGTTCCAGCTCGTCTCTTCTAAAAAGGCAGCTAGGTCGGCTGGTGCTAGTGCTGCAGCAGAACTAGTTATTGGAAATAATCCTAGTAATAGAACGGCTGCGAGTAAAATCTTATGAATCTTGTTCAATGTTCTTCCTCCCAAAATCGTAATCAAAAATGAGAAAATAGATTTCTCCAAGAATGTATTTTAGTTGGAAAGCTTGTTAAAAGATAGTATTTTAAAATAGTAATTAATGGTAATCATGGGTGTTCCTTCATTTTTTCGTAACAAAGTGACAAAAATCAACAAAATTGGTACAATAGACTCATAATGAATTATGTTAATTATTCGATAATAATAGTATCCAGGTCTGCCTTATATTAAGGGCAAAATCACTGAAAGGTGATGACGCAAAGCTAAAGGGACCTCCGCTGAAAAGCAAAGTCAGCCAGCTACCATCAAAAACAAAGGGGAATCATTTGATGTCAAACAAATATTGGCTTACACCGGAAGAATATTTCAAAAAGAAAAAGAGGAATAAATATCTTCTTTATATATCTTTATTCATAATCACCGCGATATTAAGTGCGGTAATGACCTTTCTAGTTAATGAAGTTTAAACGGCAGAACCCGGCTTTTAACAGTCGGGTTCTTTTTTTATAGAAAAAAAGAGAATCCCCGAAATGGAGATTCTCTGAAACTATTACTCAGCCACATACCATCACACGCTTCTTACCTTCACACTTTACAGTCACCTGGATAACGAATCTAACTGGAATCTCTCCCTCGTTTACCAACCATTTTTGATGATTTACCGACCGGAATCATCCATATACCCACCACTTTCATGAAAATACCGACCACTTTCCCACATTTACCGACCAAATCTTCAAAAATACCAACCTCACTTCCGTTTCCTCCATAAAAAAACAGAGAGTAAAAAACCTCTCTGTCTCATAAAAACTTGCTATTTATCATCGTAGCCATTCGGATGGGTTTGATGCCAGTTCCACGCATCCTGAATAATTTGGTGAATCGATGTCCGCTCTGGGTTCCAGCCGAGCACGCTTTTTGCTTTTTCAGAGGAAGCAATTAATGTGCTTGGATCTCCGGCTCTCCGGTCTTCCATTTTCGCCGGGATCGGATGGCCTGTAACCTCTCTGACAGCAGCGACAATCTCATTTACAGAGAAGCCACGGCTGCTGCCAAGGTTGAAAACATTGCTTTCTCCACCGTTTTGTAGATACTTTAGGGCAAGAATATGTGCCGCAATTAAATCTTCGACATGAATATAATCACGGATACATGTTCCGTCCTCGGTGTGATAGTCATCTCCAAAGACAGAAATGTATTCACGCTGGCCTAACGCTACCTGAAGGACCACGGGAATCAAATGGGTCTCAGGATTATGATCCTCTCCAACTTCTGCAGTGGCCCGTGCTCCTGCTACATTAAAATAGCGCAGTGCAACAAACTTCGTACCATGTGCAGCATCGCACCATTTCATCATTTTTTCCATCGTTAATTTCGTCTCGCCGTACGTATTGGTCGGCATGGTCGGCATGTCTTCCGTAATAGGCATGACCTTCTGTTCGCCATAGGTTGCAGCCGTTGAAGAAAAGACAATCTTCTTCACATCAAATTCTGTCATAACATCAAGTAAAACCTGGGTACCATACACATTGTTATCGAAATATTGTATAGGCTTTGCCATTGATTCGCCAACAAGAGAACTCGCTGCAAAATGGATGACGCCTTCAATCTGTTCATTTTTAAATACGCTCTGCAAAAATACTTTATCCCTGATATCGCCCTGATAAAATTTCGCTTTCGGGTGGACAGCGTCCCGATGCCCTGTTTGCAAATTATCCACAACGACAACGTCATAATTCTGTTCAATCAATTGATAAACAGCGTGAGAGCCAATATACCCTGCACCGCCAGCGACTAAAATGCTCATGAAATTACCTCCTTAAAGGTGACAGGCACCATCCAGAAAAATGGATGGTGCCTACCAATTATTATGACACTTTATTATTTAAATTCAACTGTGAATTTAGAGGTTGAGAATGTTTTGCCTTTTAATTGTCCGAGTTTGACATCGTTAAATGCGCCGCTATTAATCAAAGCTGCAATTTTTGCCTTAAGCTCTTCAACGTTTGCCGGCACTACATCCGAATCCAGTAAAATCGAGCTTGAAGCAAAAGCCAGTAGTAATTGAGCAAAGTCAATTTTTGTCGGAGCAGTGTAAATATCTCCTAATCTCGTATTCTCTTTAGTAGGATTAACCTCTACCACAATTTTGTGCTTGGAATCTACAAGTCCCATTTTAGTGATTTTGCCGAACTCATTGGTAAATGTAGAAACAGGAGTGCCTGTTCCAAGATTAATCACGATTGTAATTTCATCGCTCTTCGCACCATTATCGCTGATCAACTTACCCTTTAGGGTAATGTCATCGTTCAGGAATACAGAGCGCAGATTTTGCATGGTGATACCAGGAGTTCCAGTATCCAGTGCTCCGAATAGATCCTTAGTCGTAATGGTTGTTCCATTGCTGATGTTATATTCCAATGGAGTGCTTAGGAAATTAGTGTTTCTAGCTGTAAGGGCAGTCACCTGCAATTTTACAGATGTAGCTGGATTTGTAGTGAACCGAACACCTGTAAAGATTTCACTGTCACTAACTGGTGATGTTCCTGTTGATGGCAAATCCAATCTGCCATTAACACCAACTACACTCTTGTTTGATGCAAAAAGTGCTGAGAATCCAGTTAAAGATGGAACAACAATCTCAGGTCCCGGAGGTGTTACAGGTCCTGGTGTTACAGGCGGAACCACAACCACAGGAGGGTTGCCTACAACTATCACGCTGCTGTCAGCCTTTTTAATTGAACCTTGGTTGTCCACTTTCACTTCACCTTGAACTGAAGGGTCTTTCTTCACTTCGTTGACAACCGCTCCGGCTGCAACAGAAATATTAGAAGCTGCATTAATAATAATTTGATTTACTTTAGCATCCTTCTCAAGGGATAGCTTATTGTTTTCACCAGCTACTGTTACCGTAGTTGTTGAAAAATCGCCCTTTAAGGAAACGCCTTCAGATGCTGAAGAGCCTTTAGAAGAAACCATGATCGATCCAAATGAGCCAGCCGCTTCTGAGTCGATAGAAATTTTACCCTTAGCTCCTGCACTTTCAGAAATAACGAGGCTTCCTACCTTAACGCCTGTTTCTGCAACGATGTTTGAGCCATCAGCGTCGTTGACAATGACACTGCTTGCTTCTACATCCTTCATATGAAGGCTGTGGTCAGCAATATCCTGGACGATGATATTTCCGCCGGCAGAGTTTACTTTATTTACTTTAACATTTTCGAGATAGACAGATCCCGCACCAGCCGGAGAGCCTACAATAACAAGATTGCCATTTATAGCGAAATTCTTTAGTTTAATATGTTCATTTACACCAGCATAAACGTATACCGTTTTATTAACGGTTTCAGTGCCAGTTGCTGGACCAAAAGTTGTCGGAGCGGAAGCAGATGTAGAATTCGCTACATATAGCGCTCCCTGCTTATTGAATTCAGCAAGGGCAGCATTCATTTTAGCCTGTGAACCTACAATCAGTTTATTATTTGATTTCAAGCCTTTTTTCGCTGCTTCATTAATAAGGTAATGGACATTTCCAAGATGCTTGGCAGCCATTTCTGTATTGTTTGTAGCATCTTTTACAGAACGGTCGATTTCCATTTTAATAGAAACAGGATAAATCAGGTCTTTTAAAAGATTTTCTGCTGATTGCTTATAGAAGCTGCGGAACTCATTACGAGTTGTTACGCCATAAACGCGGTCAAGCATAAAAGCGTTTTTCTTAACTTCCTTTGAAACCTCATGGTAAAGCTTTTCCGTTTGGTCATCAACAAGTCCTTTGGAAGCCTTGCCTTGCAGCTCAACATATTTCTTTTGGATCTTTAATCCTGAGCTAACGGCATCAATATAAGCAGTTGCACGTTTAATATATGTAGAAACATTGGCATTAAGCCTTGCAGATAAAACCGTTTTATCTTTACCCTTTAAAGTGGATACGGCTTTATTGGCTTCAACTAAAGCCTTTTTCGTATCATTGAACAGTTTCATATTTGGATATCCGACGCGGTTTTTAGGATACTTTACTTTACGGTTTTCAATTGAAACTTCCCATTTCAAAGCTACGGCAAGCTTTTCAGCTTTAACGACAGCCTTTTCTGCAGAACTGACAGAAGCAGCATCAGCATGATTAGTTACAGTAAAAGCCGATGTAGCAACTGCCGCTACCATGAGACTTTTTCCAATTAACGCTTTCTTGTTCTTCATTAAGTGCACCTCTTTAATTTTTTATATATTAATATAGAAATATGTAGATTTATCCTCACATGGTTAAATTTTACCATCTATTTACTATCGACACAATCCTTTAAATATTTTAATATTTATAGCATATTTTGGTAAAAAAATCAAAATAACTATTATTATATACCTATTTAAATCTGGAGAATTAGGAATTATGTTTCAATTTATTGTTTCATATTCTGTCATTTTTTGTTACGATTTTAATATTATTCAAGCAAATGATGGGAGATTTAGACATTCATGAAAAAAACGTACAAGATCCTTCTTTCCGCTGTTCTGCTTCTAGTTCTCGGTACTGCCGGGACGTTCTACTATTTCTTTAAATTGAAAACGTATGATGTGGCCGACAAAAAAGTAGATGAGATCGTCAAACAAAAATATAATATTGTGTTACCGGGTGAAGACAGCACTTCCCCAGATACGTCCTCTCCTTCAAATGGAAGCAGCTCTGGAACTAGCTCCAAAAATGGGAATAGCTCTGAATCTGTTGGATCTGAAGCCAATAATGGAAATGGTGAAGAGAGTGGAACTTCCACCTCAACCGATGGAGACAGCAATGCTTCTGTGACATCATCTTCAGGCACGTCTGGAAAATCCGGAGCTTCTCCGTCCGCAGCGGGTAAAACAGGCAGCAATGGCAAAGGATCACAAAAGGTAAAACCGACCGTTTCAGATATTAAGGAAAAATACCGCCCTACCTTTGAAAGTCTGGCATCACAAGCCAATGCCAGAATCAACTCCCTGGTTGGACGGGCAGTCAGCGAGTACCGTACCAAAAAGAATAACGGTGAATCCGTATCTGTAGCCTATTTCTATCAAAAATATACCTCCTCGGGACGGGCACTTGAAAGGCCAGACGGATGCTGTATTCCAATATATTTATAGTGCATTGCAAAATGATTTGAAAAAGCACGGGTATAGTCCATCTGAGGCGAAGAGCTTTAAAGTCGAATATGAAAATAGCAAAAAGGCGCGCGAAACCGCCCTTATCTCCCAAGCAAGAAGCGCCCTATAAATAGTACGCGACCTAGTACCTAGTAAGGTGACAGGCACCATCCAAAAAAATGGATGGTGCCTGTCACCTTTTTTAATTTTACGGACAATTTATCAACACTTAACTTTCTGAATATATTGAAAACTAGTACGGCATTAAAAAATTTGCGCGAGGTGATTTTTATTATGAAGAAAAGGCCTATTTCACAATTCCCATAAGTGTTCTACTTATCGCGGCAATTGTCACATCCTTTTTCCTATTGAATATAAAGCCAAACACATCTAAAGTATCACAGGCACAAAAACTGGCTGAATATACGAAGCCGGGAGTTGTCCGCATCCTCAATTACGCCATTGTTGAATGGCAGTTTAACGATCCGAACCCTAATGTAGATAATTATATGAAGCAATTAAATTATCAATCGCTTGTAGGCGGTTCCGGTTCTGGTGCCATTATTAGCTCGGATGGTTATATTGTAACCAATGCCCACGTCGTCGAATATTCCAAAATGGAAGACAAGGATATTGTGAATGAAGCATTCAAGCAGCTCGTTACAGGTATCGCCGCCTACTATCAGGAGGATTATGATTCTGCCTATCAATATATGGTTTCGTATACACAGTACAAAACCATTAAAAGAGAGTTAAAGGTTATTTTACCTGGAGGGGATACCCTCGATGGTGAGATTAAAAGCTATGGCGCACCAATTAACGAAGGAAAGGATGCTGCCGTTTTAAAAATTGAAGGCCGCAACCTGCCTACATTAACGCTTGGAAATTCTGATTCGATTCAAAATCAGGACAATATTTGGGTTATCGGCTATCCGGCAGCAGCGGATTCAGATTTATTATCTCCTGATTCTTCGCTCGTATCTTCCATGAACGCGGGACAAATCTCCGCTACATCTAAGAAAACAGAGCAAGGCAGCCCTGTCATCCAGTTAAATGCAGCCTCCACACACGGAAACAGTGGTGGGCCGGTGATTAATGATAAGGGAGAAATAGTTGGTTTATTAACCTTTAGAGGCGACACTGTTAACGGCCAGGAGGTCCAGGGCTTTAACTTCGCAGTTCCCGTTAATACAGTGAAAGAATTTGTAAATCAGGCTGGAGCCAAATCGGCCAAGAGTGATACGGATAAACTTTATAAAGAAGGCTTGGCATATTACTGGGGCGGTTATTATAAACAGGCTCTGGATAAATTCGAAGCCGTGCAGCGAATATATCCAAACCAGTCCGAAATAAAGCGTTATATTTCCAACGCAGAGAAAAAAGTCGGTGACAGCGCCATTTTGTGGAGTGAGTATTCAACACTTTTCTACATTTTTGATGGTGTGGCCGGTTTGATCATTGTACTCTTGATGATTTTTACCTTCGCAGGAAAAACGAAGCAGGCACAGCCAGCACTAGCCGCCGCTGGAGTTGCACCAGCACCAGCTCCTTCCCCTGCCCCGGCTCCGGCACCTGAAACCACAACCAATACCGCGGAGAAAAACATCCTTGCCGACATTGATGTCCAAACCCTACTTCAAGCACTGCAGGACCAACAAAAAAAGCAACAAAAAGACGAATGAGTGGTGACAGGCACCTTCCAGCGAACTGGAAGGTGCCTGTCACTTTTTATAGGTATTTAGAACTATTTTTATTTTTTGTCAAATATACTATTAAACTATTTTTAAAATAGTCGAAATAATTAGTGTAAAAGTTAATTACATAATTTTACCTATAATTGAACAATATCCCTAAAACTGGATGGCGTTCAAGTAGCTAGGATTTTTTAATAGGTGGGAATGCCGTGGTATTTGATGGAATCATTTTATCTATAATTGTTGGTTTTTTCAGAAAAGGAACCTTAAGGCCCTGGCAAGCCTAAAGCTTAAATGGGGATGGATGTTCCCGCTGCTCCTGTTGATTGAAGTGTTCGTATTTATTTTTCAAAATGACAGCAAACTGCTGGGACAAGCAAGCGCAGCAATCTATATGGTGGTTTACATACTTGGATTGTTATTTTTGTTTATCAACCGAAAACATCCTGGCTTTGTCCTCATATTAATCGGTGTTTTTTTGAATTTCCTTGTAATGATTTTAAATGGAGGAAGGATGCCGGTTTCATTGGAAGCTGCCTCTGTTTTAGATCCTAGCTATTTGGATGCATTAAAAGAACAGCTTTATGCCAAGCATGCAGTTTTGAATGCATCGACCAGACTTTGGTTTTTAGGAGATATCATCCCCCTCTCAAAACCCTATCCTAGAACTCAAATTATTAGCATTGGCGATGTGATCATGAATATTGGTGTTTTCATCTTCATTCAATATTTAATGGTTCATCTTCCTAAACAGCAAGGTTCAGAAGAAAATGACTTTCACTTTAAAGGTGGTGAATCAAGTTGAAAAAAGAACAAAAAGAAGGTATTAAGTTAACTGGCATTCTGTACAATGCAATTATCCTTGGATCCTTAATTATTGCTTTAACATCCGGATGCAAACTCATTTAAAGGAGATAGACCACATGAAAAGAGAACAAAAAGAAGGTATTAAATTAACTGGCATTTTGTACAATGCAATTATCCTTGGATCATTAATTATTGCCTTAACTTCAGGTTGTAAACTAATATAAAGGAGATGAATCGCATGAAAAAGGAACAAAAAGAAGGTATCAAGCTAACTGGCATTTTGTATAATGCTATCATCATTGGATCTTTAATTATTGCCTTAACTTCAGGTTGTAAATTAATATAAAGAAAAATAGGGAGAGATGAAACTCTCCCTTCATTATTGCAGATGAGTGAGTGAATCATGAGAGATATAAAAAAATCAGCCAATATTTATTTAACAATCATATCAATAATAGGATGTACTTGCTTTTTATTCATGAAGCCTTTTCAAATCAACACCGCTCATGAAACTGTGATTATTTTTGCCTTGATAGGGTCCATTTTACTCCTCAATCATTACACCATCCCCCTTCCTCCAGAAGGAAACTCAATTTCAATGGATTCTGCTATTTACCTTGCTAGTCTCTATTTGTTTGGGTTAGACCATACGCTGCAAGTATTATTTATCAACGCAGTCATCTATGCCATTTATAAATGGAAAATAGCCTGGTGGAAGCATCTTTTCAATTTTTCGATTTATAATTTAATGATCATTTCTGCATATTACGTTTTTATTTATACCGGCGGAAAAATTGGAACCATTTATGCCATCAATCTTTCTCCTTATATTTTATCGTTAAGCATATATTTCATAGTAAATATGCTATTAATTAATTATTATTTTTCACTTAAACAACCAGATGGCACTGCCAGTTTATTTAGTGGGATTATTAAAGATAAAACCTTTCTGGTAAGTTACTTTAGCACCCTTCTTCTTTCTATAATGCTTGGTATTCTATTGAACCAGCAGGGTATATTGGCAGCTTTTTATTTGTCTGTGTGGCGATTCTTCTATCCCTTGCTTTTAATCAGCATTTTCAGCTATTCCAGGAAACCCTTAACAAGGCCAACAAAGATTTCCTAACCGGGCTTAATAACCATGGATACTTCAAGGAATTGCTGGTAGAAGCAATGTCATCGTCAAAGGATAGCGGCCTCTCTTTAAGTGTAGCGATGCTGGATCTGGATGATTTTAAAAAATATAACGACTTATACGGACATATTGAAGGTGACCACTTATTGAAGGAATTCGGCTCTCTCCTACAGGAAGAGTCCCAGGCAAGGAACTTTGTTGTTGCCCGCTATGGCGGCGAGGAATTTTCTATCCTAATGCCTAACACAAACCGGCATGAAGCTTTTACCTTTATGAATGAGCTGAGAAAAAAAGCGAATGATACCTTTTTTAAAGGTGTTGAGGGGTTGCCATATGGATGTCTTTCCTTTTCAGCTGGTATTGCAGAATGCCAAAAGGAGACATACAGCGTTTCCGAGCTGCTGAACCATGCAGACCAGGCCATGTATTCATCTAAGGATCAAGGTAAAAATCTGGTTCAAATTTATAACGAGCATTCCGAATATACGGTCCAAAGGTCGCTTTCCATCGAAAAAGAGCTGGAAGAAGCTGAACAGCAGCTAAAAATCTTCCTGTCCAAGGACGTCTATACGTATCGCCACAGCAAACGCGTTTATCAATACGCTGTCGATTTTTCACGCAGGCTAAACTTAAGTGAGCATGAGCGGAAAACGCTTATACTTGGGGCGATCATCCACGATATCGGCAAGCTCGAAATTCCAAGGGATATCCTCAATAAAAAAGGCAAGCTTGAACCACATGAATGGGAAATGATGAAGAAGCATGTTACGTGGGGAAAAGAAATCATTTCAACGAATAAGAAGCTGGAAGACCTTATTCCGCTGGTCGAGCTTCATCATGAGCGTTTTGATGGAAACGGCTATCCATACGGGCTAAAGGGAAAAACGATTCCTAAGCTGGCCCGCATCCTTTGTGTCATTGATTCGTTTGATGCGATGACAACCGAGCGGCAATACCAGAAAACAAAAACGTTTGAAGAAGCGATTATCGAACTGCGGGCGTGCTCTGGAAAACAATTCGATCCGCAATTCGTCGAACCCTTTATCGAAATGATCAAACAGATTGATAGAGAAGAAGCAGGGTGACAGGCACCATCCAGGAAACTGGAAGGTGCCTGTCACTCCTTTTTTTTGTGGTTTTTTGTCACATTTTGGATTTTTATAGTAAAATAGAATTTGGGTAAATATTCCTATTGAAAGAACCCATTCTATTCTATTGGAGGATCCTTATGCTGACCCCCGCTCAAAAAAAATTCAGGAGACAAATGAAAGAATTGCAGATGAACGGGCAATATAACCCGGATGATAGCATTTATGCGCCTATTAAACGGAAGCTGGAGGAACGGGATGATTCCCCATTTAACAGGAAACGCAGGCTAAAACCAAAGACAACTTTTAGTATCATTGGCATCATCCTATTCCTATCCATCTTTTTTAACATACCTAAAAGTTTATATAACGATTATATTGTTTATAAACATGCAAAAATAGTTTCATATCTGGAAAAGAACATGGAGTACACTCAAAAAAGCAGTCAGATTGTTAATACTATAGTCAGTTCGCTAAATAATCCCACTTTCCAAAATACAAATAATATTCGGCAGGCACGGGACACAGTAAAAGATTTGATGAATAACTCCATCCAGTTGAATGCCCCCTCCGAATTCAAGGAACACAAGGAAGCTTTCCTGGCAGATATGGAACAGCGGCTTGTTATTCTAACTTATTTAGATGTCACAAGAAGTTCGAGCACCTACGACAGAAATGAATTTCAATCCTATATAAATGAACTTAAAGTGAAGCAAGAGCTGGAAAGAGACAGCCTTAAGCGGGCATTTAATGAAGCTGACATTGAATATACCGAGCTTGCGGACGGTACCATTCAATTTTGGTATAAAACCAACGATCCCAACAAAGACAAGCCCTCTTCTTTGCTTTATAAGTGACAGGCACCTTCCAGCAAACTGGAAGGTGCCTGTCACTTTTTTATTTTTTTGTAATCTTATATTCCACGCTGTAGGCTGAATTACTGTAAGGAAGTGTCGTGTCGTCTATTGCATAGATGCCGATATGGTAGTAGCCAGGTGCAAGCTCTTGCTTTAATTTGCAAACATACTTGCCTGTTTCAGCCTGATACTCTGGGTCAGCATACTCTATTTCCTCTCCATCTTCATCGAAGATACTAAAGCCAAAATCTTTGCTAAGTGCTGCATCGATGGTAGCACCACTTAGTTCAATCGTCGAATTAGAAGTGACAAGGAAATAAAAAACATCGAAATCATTTGCATCTTTTAAAGCGCCCGAAAGTCCGCCTTCAGCGAAAGTGACTTCATTTGCTGTATCAAAGTCATCATTATCTTCCGTTTCGTTTGTATTCCCAACTCCTTCAACTGCTACATAAACTTCATGATTTACCTGCAGGATCGTTTTCGGATGGGAAAGATTCATTTTTGTATAATAATTAACCGGAATCGCCACATTCATATTTTGGCCGTCTGTAAAAGTAGCCTCATTAATCCCGATTAATTCTCCGTACGAGTTGATCAAAGCCCCTCCACTATTTCCATGGCTGATAGGAGCAGTAAATACCAAATACTTGAATCCACTTTTTGTGGTTGTAATATTGCTGACGATTCCTTCTGTAATACTATTTTGTTTGCCCAGTGGGCTTCCTAGTGCAAAAACTTTATCACCTGTTTTAACCTTATCAGAATTCCCAATCGTAACGGCTGGCAGGCTCTGTACTCCATCTACTTTTAACACAGCTAAATCCTTGGAAACATCATAACCAAGTACCTTGGTAGTATTGTAGACTTTACCATTCGCTAAACGGATATTAACACTGTAGATTTCCGTAACATCAGCAATAACATGAAAATTGGTTGCGATTACCCCATCTTTGCGGACAATGACACCACTTCCGGAGCTGATAGATTTCTTGTCTTTATCCAGCGCTTCAATATAGACAACAGAGGGATTGATTTTAGCAAAGGCTGCCTTTGCATCCAAGGGCTTTTGATTAACGGTAATAATTGCAGTCGCCGTGATTTTAGTGCTTGGCACATAAGCCGTTACATTGGAGGTTCCTTTTGTGACTCCTTTAATCGTTCCTTTACTATCAACGGAAACGACTGCAGGTGCGCTGCTCTTCCATTTAACTTTTTTCAAGTCGACGTTTGTTACTTTTAGCTTAAGCGTTTTGCTGGCACCTGTTAAAATAGTTACCTTCGGCTCAAGCATCTTAATCGTTTGTGTGGCCGCAAAGACAGTATTGCTGCCAAAGTTCATTACTGCAGATAAAATGAAGACAATTAAAATAGCAAAATTGAATTTTTTCATTCTTTCCCCCTGGAGCGCATTATTTTTTTCTCATCCATTTTTAATTTTAATAGTAAATAAATGGTTATGTCTACAAAAATTTACAGGTGACAGGCACCTTCCATATTTTTAGAAGGTGCCTGTCACCAAATTTTCATTTATCCTTATTTACTACGCCTATTTAAGGAGATTACACTGAAAGCAAAGATCGTTGAAAAGGGGCGCTTTCTTTGTTGAATACCTCTGATTCTCTTAAATCTATACTGATGAAGCAAAAACTGGATGAATGGATTGATCAGTTCAAACCGTTTACTGTTGAAGGTTCTTGTGCCAGTTATATTCCCGCACTCCAGAAAGCTGACTGCAATCATCTAGGCATCTGCATGCTTTCTGAGGATGGAACGCTCATTAAATCCGGGGATACCGACCAAGGCTTTACCCTGCAAAGCATTTCAAAAGTAATCAGCTTTATTCATGCCTGTTCATTCCATGGCATTTCACATGTATTGAATTATGTGGATGTGGAACCGACTGGTGATGCATTCAACTCCATTTTCCGCTTAGAATTAAGCCATCCGGGCCATTTAATCCGATGATCAACGCGGGAGCCATTACGGTAGCGTCCCTGCTGCCGGGCGACTCCCCAGGCGAGAAAGTCGAAGGTTTGCTTCATTTAATAGAGCAAATGATTGGCAGAAAACCTGTGATCAATGAAGAGGTATTTTGGTCTGAGTGGAATACCGCAAATCGGAACCGTTCCCTTGCCTACTGGCTTAAAGAAACGGGGTTCCTGTTATCCGATGTGGAAGAAGCAATCGAAGTGTACCTTAAATTATGCTCGATTGAGCTGAGTGTAACAGACCTTGCCGTGATCGGATTAATTTTAGCAAGGGACGGGGTTTATCCATTAACAGGCCGACAAATTTTCACAAAGGAAATTGCCAGCCTGACAAAAACACTCATGTTTACCTGCGGTATGTACGACTACTCGGGAAGATTCGCTGCATTTGTCGGCATCCCTGCCAAAAGCGGAGTTTCAGGCGGGATCATGGCAGCTATACCTTCCAGTATAGGTAGTCCATCCGATAAAAGACCGGAATCAGCACCTTGGGGCATCGGAGTTACGGGCCAGCCATAGACAAATATGGCAACAGCACAGCTGGAGTAATGCTTTTAAAACAGATCTCCAACGAATGGAATTTAAGAATACTATAAAAAGTGACTGTAAAAAGTGACAGGCACCTTCCAGTTGACTGGAAGGTGCCTGTCACCCATTATTTTTTAATTTCAAGCAGCTTTTGCCGGAGCTCCTGTTCCATGGATGCCAGTTCGTGTTCTGCCTGGCGGCGTTTGTTTCGGCCATCCTCCTGGATTCTCAAGGTTTCCTCAAGTGTGGAAATCAGGCTTTCCTGGGTTTTCTTCAATGTCTCAATATCGACAAGTCCGCGCTCATTTTCTCTTGCCGCTTCTATTGTGTTGGTTTTTAGCATCTCCGCATTCTTCAACAATAGATCATTGGTCGTTTTCGAAACCTGCTTCTGCGCCTCTACGGCGTGGCGCTGCCGGATCAGGGTCAATGCAATCGCAACCTGGTTTTTCCATAATGGAATCGCCGTCATGATTGAGGATTGGATTTTCTCGACCAATGCCTGGTTTGTATTTTGGATTAGCCGGATTTGCGGTGCGCTTTGGATCGTAATTTCCCTGCTCAGCTTCAGATCATACAAACGCTTATCCAGCCGGTCTGCAAATTGGACCATATCGTTTACTTCCTGGAACTTCATTTGGTCCCCGGACTCCTCAGCACCCTTCCTCAAAGCCGGAATTGTTTTTTCATGGAGCTCATCCAGCTTCAGCTCACCCGCTGCGATATACACATTTAAAGCATGGAAATATTCCTTATTATGTTCGTAGAGCTTTTCCAGCATGGAAATATCGCTTAAAAGGACATTCTTGCTTCGATCCAGTTTTACACTAATCCGATCGATTTGTGCACCTGTCTTTTGGTATTTTGACAATATTTCCTGGACCGATCCTGACAGTTTCCCAAACATGCGCGCAAAAAAGGATGGCTTCTCCGCCCGCAGTTCATCCGGACTCATTTCATTTAGCCTTTTCATAAGGTCGCCGATAATTTCCCCAACCTCACCGATGTCCTTTTTTTGAACATGCTCAAGCATGGTGTGTGAGAAGGATAACAGCTTTTCCTGTGCCTGCGTGCCATACGAAATCATGGCCTGATGGTTTTTGGGATCAATCTGCTCCGCAAGCTGATATGCTTTTGCTTTATTTTCCTCAGGAATGACGTCAATAAGCCTTGTAGGCTTCGAAGTATTCGGCTGCTTTACCTCATGGAGCTCCATACTTGGATTTTCCCCAAATGGGTTTGCGAGAATATCGTCCATTACATTGCCTGTACTGTTGAACAAATCGGCATTTTTTTCGCTCATTTTAACCTCCTGTTATGATCAATGAATTTGGAGTCCTTTTGTGTTTTAATCGTTCGTTTTGCTACATCAATTTCAAAATTGAGATGCTCAACATCAGCTGAAACGACCTGGTAAAGATCGCTTTCTACAGTCCTGGTCAGTTCCTCAAGCAATTGCCGCGTTTCGTATAGTGACTGGTCTATTTCCCGATTCTTTTTAGGCTGTGACGACAGGAAAACATACTTCTCTGTCAGCTCGAGGACCGAATCTAAATGTGAAAAATAAAACGGTTCCGCCTCATAAAACCGCTTCGGTTCTTTTTTCGTCATGTTGTATATTTTTTTTACCATCCGTAAAAGATCGATTCTTACCTTGAGCGATGAGAGCTGGCGAAGTGAAAAAAGCGTTTTGTTCAAGCGCTTGATTTTCTTTTTCGCTTCATCCAGGTTTTTCTTAATATAGCGATACTCTTTGCCTGTCAGCCTGTTCTTTTTTAAAAAGCGCACTTTCGTAATGACACTGAGGATCCACCAGACAACAATCCCGCCGCCTATCCCAAAAGCTGATGCGAGAAAAAAGGGTTGGTCAAAGGCAAAAAAACTGAACAGCCATACGATCGCCGTTACAGGGATGGCGACAAAGGTCCGGACAATTAAAGAGAAAAACGGGTTCATACTACATCCACTCCTGACTGTTTTCCCTACCTATTTATACGTAAATCCTATGGGCAATGTTTCACTGCTTAATGAAAAATTCACATATAATGGGAACGGATCACTTAAACATAACAATACACCACAACAGTCCCTTTTTCTACAGACCAGGATAGTAAAGAAAACTAGGGCTTGAGACGTAGACGGAGATTTAGTTCGGTGACAGGCACCTTCCAGCCAACTGGAAGGTGCCTGTCACTCCTCCTCCTCAACATAACGGCAATAACTTAAACGGCTCGCTTCAGCTGCTATTATGGATGTACTAGAGGACAGAACTTGAAGGTTCAAGAATGGAAAAGGCGGGGTGATGGATTTTTTGTAATACATATAACTGCTGTAGGGGTAATCTTCCATACGGGCGACCATCGGGGGCTCGGTGGCGATAGGGTTGCGGTGGATGTATCTGCTTGCACGGAGAAGCTCCAGGGTAAATGGAATCGGGTCGCTATTGAAGCGATGCTGGAACACATGCCCGACATGCTCGTACTTACGATTAAAGTAGTCCGTATATCTTCTATTAAAAGCGGCCATGATTTTTGAAATGGATACATGCTCTGACTTTAACAGGAAATGATAGTGGTTTGTCATAATGCAGTACGCGGAGATGGAGATGGGGGTGACTTTGTGAATCATCGTCAATAGACGGAAAGCCTCCTGCATATCTGTTTCATCACAAAAGAGATCCTGCCGGTTGTTCCCCCTCGAATAAATATGATGGTAGGCATATGGAACCCACTCTCTTCTTTTTCTAGCCATAACGTTCTCCTCCTTTTTTGGGTGACAGGCACCTTCCAGCCAACTGGAAGGTGCCTGTCACTCATTATTCTTTAATCCTGTACTTCTTAATTCTTCCTTGGCCTTCGATTATCCTGAAGCCTTTTCGGGGCTCGACATAAAAAATCAGCGGGCTCCTTAAGTTCCTGGAGATGAGTTCCCTTAGTTCCTGAGCTTTGTGGCGCTTATTATTAAAGGCATTTTCCCTCATCCCTAAGCAGAAGGAATGTCCATAGCTCAGCATTATTTCCGTTTTACGTATGCCAACCGCCCTCGTCTTTCCAATATGTATTAGAGAGAACCAAACGCAATCGGGTTTGTTAAAGGACTTTGTCGGAAACAGCCAGATTCCGAGAGTTGCATTAATCTTTATCGGGTACATATGGATTTCACCAAGTAAGTCCTTTGAGCTTTGGCGTGCTGCCTGAAAGTTTGAGCCGAGGCGCAGCAACGTCTTATTGATAAGCTGTATTGGCGGCATCCTCACCAAAAATGTTTTTTTGCCTTCAATAACCCTTGTCCAAAGGTTTCCAAAGTCATCATACTCACCCGTAAGCAGCACTGTTTCTTCATTTATAATGTAATTGTCCAAAATAATCACTAATTCCCCTCCTATTTGATTACAATTCTTTTGAAAAAGGGTATACTAGCTTAGTTGGTATACCCAACACACAAGCCCTCGGGATCTGTCACCCATGACGAATCGCCCGGGGGTTTTGTTTTCCACGCAATTTGATGCTAAATGCAGCTTTTCTTTCACATCCTCCTCACCTCCTTTTCATAAAAGAAATAGCATGCGTAAATATTGGCAGGATCCAGATGTCTCGAATAATACGATTCTTATATTATCTTTGCTTTGTTTTTTTCTGAGTGTTGGCACTGTGGCAGATGTAGTGGTTTGGTTTTAATTTATCCTGGTGAAGGATCGTAAAGGTGGAAAAAGAAGTTCATCGTGACGATCGATCGCCTCTAGATGAGATTGAAGTTTTTGAAGTAGGCAAAAGCAATTTATATCAATAAAGTGTAATCCATTTCTACTCTTGATATAGGAATTAACTGTTATATTATTCCATTTCATCCCTCTCGACATTATTATCATATTTCGACAATAATTTGTACAGATATTTTTTCCGCTCGATTTATCCCAGCTTTTTCTCTCTTTCAAGGAGAATTTGACTGATTTTTATTTTCTTAGTATAATAAATTTTTCCATATTAGGAATTTCCTCGTATAATCTGGGTTTTCTCCAGTCATCTATTCTAAAAAAGCTTCAATCTTTTACCTTTTCAGTGTCATTACCTCTTCATTTTTCGCCTTCAAAATCAAATTTTCATAAATTATGAGAAAAAATAATATTTTATAAAAATTCAAGGATATTTCACATTTAAAAGGGTGACAGGCACCTTCCAGCTAACTGGAAGGTGCCTGTCACCCTTTTCGTGTCGAATTTTGTCTTGAGAATATTGGTAAATGCTATTATACTTGAAAATATTATCACAATCAGGATATTCATGGGAATTTCCTGGTTCTTTTTTAGGATGGTGAGTTAGTTGAGAGAAGGAAAAAATAGAACATTTTTACCATTGAGTAAAAAAGGGCTCGCGGTCTTTTTAGGGATTTCCTTAACAGCAATGCCTATTAGCAATGCTTTAGCTGTGGCACCCCCAAGTCCACAAAATAGTAATATCATAGTTTCGGAGGATTTTTCCTGGCGAAGTCAGCAATGTCTGAAAACGGATCGACTGTCTCCATTAACATGGGCCAGCATTTCCCGCGCCTTGACATCAATACACTGGCTTTATCCGCAGCTTCCAGTCAACAAAATGTGGCGACTGCCGCAGTTTCCGATAAAGCACTTTTATTAACAATTCAGGGCTACGGTACGACAACAATTACTGTTACGGCTACAGACCACACTGGCCTTGCAATTACTGAAACCTTTCAAGTAACAATTGATAGAACGGGAGATATAAACGGTGATGGTACGGTTAGCTCCTCTGATGCCCTCTTTGTTTCAAAAGTAGCAAAGGGATTAATTATCGTCAGTCCTGAGGAATTAAAAAAGTACGATATCGACAAAGATGGCAGCGTAACGAATGCCGATGTCCTTGCCCTTATGACGTTGATCGCCAGCCAAAAGAACGGCTCAAACACTCCTCCATTAACAGATAATAATTACATCATTTCAATGAGGAATATAAATGATGCGCCATTAGGATTACCTAAGGATTACAGTGTTAACGAGGATACGGAACTAAATGTAACAGCCAGTTTAGCAGCTGATGTGATTGATATCGAAAATGACACGTTATCCGTTTCATCTGTTACACAGCCAGTGAACGGAGCACTGACTCTTAAAAACGATGGCTCATTTACCTATCAGCCCAATGCCAATTTTAACGGTGTCGACACTTTTACATACAAAGTAAACGATGGTTCCAAGGAATCTGCACCAATCTTAGTTACGATCAATGTTGCCGCAGTAAATGACTCGCCAACGGCACAGGACGGAACTTTGGACGTGACAGAGGATACGCAGAAAAATGGCCAGCTTTCCGGAAGCGACATCGACAATACAGAGTTAACTTATCACCTGGTTACTGACGGTTCAAAAGGAAACGTCACCATCAACCCTACAACAGGTGAATTTGTTTACACACCACATAGCAATGCAACTGGCACGGATTCATTTACTTATAAAATTAGTGACGTTACCGGCGAGTCCAACACGGCAACTATCGCAGTCTCGATTGCCGCAATAAATGATGCCCCAGTTGCGGCGCAGGATCAGTTCACGACAGCCGAGGATTCTTCCCTAGCGATTACCGGCAATACAGGTGTCCTTAACAATGATACTGATGTGGAAAATGATGCTCTATCTGCAATGCTCGTTTCTGGCACGAACCATGGTTCGTTTGTCCTGAACAGCGATGGCAGCTTCAAATACGAACCGGATAGCAATTTTTACGGCGACGATACTTTTACCTATAAAGCAAATGATGGTACGAGCGATTCTGAACCAGTGACAGTCACCATCCACGTTACACCGGTAAATGACGCGCCAACTGCTTTAGACGGAACCTTGGACGTGACAGAAGATACTCCGAAAAATGGCCAGCTTTCCGGAAATGACATCGACAATACAGAGTTAACTTATCACCTGGTTAATGACGGTTCAAAAGGAAACGTCACCATCAACTCTATAACAGGTGCATTTGTTTACACACCACATAGCAATGCGACTGGCATGGATTCCTTTACTTTTAAAATAAGCGACGGAACTGGCGAATCAACGACGACAACTGTCTCAGTCACGATTGACGCGGTAAACGATGCACCAGCTGCGACGCCGGATCAGTTCACAACAGCCGAGGATACTACCCTAGCGATTACTGGCAATACAGGTGTCCTTAACAATGATTCTGATGTGGAAAATGATGCTCTGTCTGCAATGCTGGTTTCTGGCACGAACCATGGCTCGTTTGTCCTGAACAGCGATGGCAGCTTCAAATACGAACCGGATAGCAATTTTTACGGCGACGATACCTTTACTTATAAAGTAAACGATGGCATGAGCGATTCTGAACCAGTGACAGTCACCATCCATGTTACACCGGTAAATGACGCGCCAACGGCACATGACGGAACCTTGGACGTGACAGAAGATACGCCGAAAAATGGCCAGCTTTCCGGAAGCGACATCGACAATACAGAGTTAACTTATCAACTGGTAAATGACGGTTCAAAAGGAAACGTCACCATCAACTCTACAACAGGTGCATTTGTTTACACACCACATAGCAATGCAACTGGCACGGATTCCTTTACTTTTAAAATAAGCGACGGAACTGGCGAATCAACGACGGCTACTGTCTCAGTCACGATTGACGCAGTAAATGATGCCCCAGTTGCGGCGCCAGATCAGTTCACGACAGCCGAGGATTCTTCCCTAGCGATTACAGGCAATACAGGCGTCCTTAACAATGATTCTGATGTGGAAAATGATCCTCTGTCTGCAATGCTCGTTTCTGGCACGAACCATGGCTCGTTTGTCCTGAACAGCGATGGCAGCTTCAAATACGAACCGGATAGCAATTTTAACGGGGACGATACCTTTACTTATAAAGTAAACGATGGCATGAGCGATTCTGAACCAGTGACAGTCACCATCCATGTTACACCGGTAAATGACGCGCCAACGGCACATGACGGAACCTTGGACGTGACAGAAGATACGCCGAAAAATGGCCAGCTTTCCGGAAGCGACATCGACAATACAGAGTTAACTTATCACCTGGTAAATGACGGTTCAAAAGGAAACGTCACCATCAACCCTAAAACAGGTACATTTGTTTACACACCACATAGCAATGCCACTGGCACGGATTCATTTACTTTTAAAATAAGCGACGGAACTGGCGAATCAACGACGGCTACTGTCTCAGTCATGATTGATGCGGTAAACGACGCACCTGCCGTTACCAATACAATCTCAGACCAATCAATGGCAGCGGGAACAGCAGACCTTAGCTTCGACTTAACAAATGTGTTCGCAGACGTCGATGGCGATCCACTCGTATATAGCGTCAAAACAAGCGACCCAGCTATTGCAGCTGTAAGTATGACGGGGGCAAGCCTCAAGCTCACACCTGGTGTAATTGGCACGGCAACGGTCACCATCACGGCGGCAGATGGAAATGGCGGAGTTGAAAGTACTTCCTTCAAAGTAAACGTAACAAACCCGAATGCTGCGCCAATCGTCGCACACAGCATTGCAGACATTAGTACAAACGCAGGCTCTGCACCTGGCACAGTCGATCTTTCAGCAGTTTTCTCAGATGCTGATCACGATACGTTAACTTATACCGCCGTTTCCAGCGATGCCAATATCGCAACAGCAGCCATCTCGGGCAACAGCTTAGCGGTCACACCAGCAGCCGCCGGCAGGGCAACGATTACGGTTTCAGCGACTGACAGCCATGGTGCATCAGCCACAACAACCTTTGTAGTGACTGTAACAGCCTCAAAAAATGTCACACTAACGCCTTCGTTATTTGATAGAGATGCGTTAACAGAAGCTAATCTGCATGCTGCTACTATTTTATTAACTTTGGATGGAGATAACTTCAATCAATCGGCGTCAGAGGTTGATTTTAAATTAAATAATGCTCCTGCAGGTCTAAAGCTTGGACCGGCATTAATTATGGGAAATGAAGCTTATCTTATTTTGGATTATGACGGGCGACTTTGACCAGGATATTTCCAATTTCAGCATTACGGCACTAGGTACGGCAACAGAGAGCGGTAACGAAATTCAATCAGATAATATGAAGATTTCGGCCATACAAGAGCCAAATGGGCCAGGATTTATTTCGGAGTATTTGCAGAGTGATAACGGCAGAGTAGCCATTGAAATCTATAATAAAGGCATAGCGGATGAAGCTGGCTACACATTGGAGATCTATCAATATAATAAAATCCAAAATAAAAAGCTTGTTAACTCGATGCCATTATATCCGATGCAACCAAATATGCCCTATATCATTATTGACAACATATTCTATGATTTTTTTGACATAACAAATGCTCCTTACTACAACGAGGAAGCTACACTGTCCGGCAATGGAATTGTAAATGTCGCATTTGTCCTTAAGAAAAACGGAGTTGTGGTTGACGCTATTGGTGATCCTAACGGCACTGCACCCATTTTGTCCCAAAATGGAACAATGGTGAGGAAGAAAAATTTCGCAGGTGGGATGCCATCCTATCAGCCCTACCAGTGGAGCCTTTATCCCAATGGAACATATCAGTATATCGGAAGTCATACTCCATAAAAACAAACGGATAGGAGGTTACTAGATGTTACGTAAATTACTAGGTTCAAAGCGAATCATGAGCGGATTATTCGCCATCATTCTCACTGTCTCTACCATAACGGCGATAAAAGCCGATGTATTACAACCGCAGCAGCCCTTTACTGTTTCGATTTCAAACGTAGCTGGCGCACAAGGGGATATCGTCGAGGTTCCGGTTGCAATCAATACACCAACGACTCCCATCGCCTCTTACCAGATGCAGCTTGAATTTGATAAAAGTAAAATAGAGGTAGCCGAAATTAAGCCGCAGCACGGAACAAGTAATAGTGATTGCGGCAGCGATGAAAACGGCTGTTTTGTTTCAAACATCAATAATAATGATGGCTGGCTGAAAACAGTTTGGGTGGACAGCAGCGGCGGCAATCATCCGATCACGTCGGCAAAAACATTATTTACGATTAAACTCAAATTAAAAAGCAATGCTTTAACCGGAAATACAAAATTAGAGATCGATAAGGCGCAACAAGGAAATATTCTGTTTTCAGATGCCCAGGGACAGGAAATCTCGCCAGTTGCCATTTCCGGAGGCACGCTGGCCATTTATGAGCCGGCACCAATTCCCAACAAGGATGTAAGAGTAGTCCCTGTTGTTTTAGAAGATGGTACACAAGCTGCGAAGGTAGAAATTGTCCGAACAACAGAAAAAGATGGTGCTAAGAAGGATTCGATCAACTTTGACGAACAAAAAGCAAACGAAACAATCGAGCAAGCGGTAAAAGCAAATAAGAACACCGCGACCATCGTCGTTGTTGAACCAGAAAAAGACAAATCAGACCTGATCGAAGTAGGAATCAAGAAGGAAGCAGTCGCCAAGCTGAGTGAAAACAATATAAACATCAAGATTCAGTCGGAAAAAGCTTCTGTTGAGGTTCCTCTCGATACAGTCAAACAGCTTATGGCAAATGGCCAAGACCTTTTCTTCCGGATGGAAAAATTGAAGGATTCAATCAGTTATAAGAATACAGAGGCGTTGGTAAAACAAGCTAATCCTGCTGCCAAGCTAGTTTCTGAACCAGTAGAGGTTGAAACAAACTTCAATGGCCATACAAAAGTCGTTGTTCCACTCGATCAAACTGCCCTGCCACAAGACAAAAAGCAGCTGGCGGAATTCCTTAAAACCTTGTCAGTCCACATTCAGCATAGTGATGGAGAAATCAAGGTTGATAAAGGTGAAGTGGTATACGATAAAAACGGCAACCCAACAGGAATCGCTGTCTGGGTTGAGAAGTTCAGTACGTTTACCATTATTGGATCGGAAAAACCAAAAGCAACAAAGGAAATTGGTTTTGTTAAAATTTCCAAACGGATTAACCTTTGGACAAGGGATGAAAATCATCAAGTACGCTTTAGTAAAATCCTCAATCCAGGTGAAGTTTACAAAGTGTACAATATTGATAAGCTTCATGGTGGGCAGTATGCGGTAGGCGGCGGCGCATGGATTACAAATATGAATTCCTATGTCAGCTACCGGTCGATTGCCCAATATGGTGCAACGGCATCCATGTTCCCGAAAGGCCAAAAAAGAAATAGGCTATGTCACAGTAACAAAACCTATGAACCTTTGGAAAAGAGAAAACAACGGAAAAATGAACGTTGTTAGAGTCCTAAATAAAGGTGAAACCTATCGAGTGTATACCACAGACCGAAGCCATGGCGGCCAGTATGGCCTTGGCGGAGGCTATTGGATTACCCAAATGTGGGACCACATCAGCTACAAAAGCTATTAACTATTGGTGACAGGCACCTTCCAGCTAACTGGAAGGTGCCTGTCACTTTTTTCATACCCGAATTTGTCCAATTCACATTAAATAGCTCCCAAAAATGAATTTTGAGAGCAAAAACCGTCTTCTTGCCACATTTTCGCTTTGAAAATGGATTTTCCAAGATTCGAGTAAAACCGTTGCTGGCTGTATGGTAAAGCTACCCGGGAATACATTGGAAGGCGCGCTATCCTGAAGGGATCAGCAAGTGGAAGGCTTTGAGGATTTAGTCAAACAGTATACGCCGATGGTTCATAGAATCATAAGGTCACTGCATATTTACAAAAATGTGGATGAATTCTATCAGTTAGGATTAATTGCGCTCTGGGAGGCGCAAGGAAATTTCAAAGCGGAGAAAGGAAACTTCTTCAACTATGCCTATACGTTTATTAAAGGCCGCATCTTAACGGAAATGACGCACATTAATAGGAGCGAAGAAAAAAGCATCTATCCAAAGGAGGAATATTGGGAAACCGTCGAGGATCAGCAGCCCGACAGACCACTTGAAGTCGAAATAGTGCTCTCATACTGCAAGGATTTGACGGAAAAAGAAAGGAGATGGGTCCTAATGACTTGCATCGATGGAATGTCGGTGAGGGAAATTGCGGAAAAAGAAGGAGTCTCCCTTTCAGCTGTAAAGCAATGGCGTATCAGCGCCAAAAACAAAATAAAGGGGCAGCTTGAAAAAGCGGACTGAAGCATGAATGGAGTGACAGGCACCTTCCAGCTAAATGGAAGGTGCCTGTCACCTGGAAATGTCACCCAGGAATTACGATCTTAAACACCGCTCCGCCCGATTCGGCGTTAGACGCTGTTATGGTACCGCCATGGCCTTCGATGATGGCCTTGGTGATGGCGAGGCCCATGCCTGACCCGCCTGCCTCTCCGCTGTAAAATCGCTGGAATATCTTCTTTTCTTCCTCAGCTGCAATCCCTGGACCATCATCTTTAATCTCAATGACGGCATGCCCATCTTCAAAAAAGCTTTTAATTAAAACTTGGGATTTTGCATAGCGGATTGCATTCCCCAATAAATTGATAAATGCCCTTCTCATTTTTTCCTTGTCCATCCAAACGGTATCAGCCATGTTAGTTTCCACCTTGATCTTAATTCCCTTTCGCCTGCAATCGCGTGTATACTTTGGACAGCTTCCAGAATGATCGTCTCCAATGATTCATGATTAAAATAAAAGGAATCATCGACATTTTCCAGCTTTGCTAAATAGGTGATGCTTTCGACGATTTTTTTTAACCGCTGGCTTTCGGCAATGATGACATTCAGGCTGTGACTTACATCTTCTCCGCTCACTACTCCATCCAAAATCCCCTCTGCATTGCCCTGGATCGCCATCAAAGGCGTCTTTAATTCATGCGAGGCATTTTGAAAAAACATCTTCTGCTCATCGTCATACTGTTTAATTTTACGGGACAAAGCATTAAAGCTATCGGCCAAATCCTTGATTTCATCCTTTGTATTAATCGAAATTTCCTTGTGCGCCCCTTTAACCGTATAGTTTTTTAAATGGTCAGTCAGCATTCGAATCGGTTTCGTAATACTTTTTTCAAAAAACACACCTAATAGAAGTGCAATAAGAGCAGAAATGATTAAACTGATAAACTGGGAATTGCGCATAAGACCATTAAAATTATTGATATCATCCAGCCTTGCGATCAGGGTCACATATCCCTTGGTCTTTCCGAGCTTAGCGGTAAATGGAACCGTTTCGGTAACAAACTTTTTCGTAGGTCCAGTACTCAGCCGTTTTACTTTCTCTAAATCGATATCATCCGAATCGGTATAAATAATCTCACCATTCTTTTTCCAGATGATCATTTTAGAAGACAACAATTTTTCCGAAATAAAAAGCGCCTTCCGTTTGCCAAGCCGTTTTTGGACATTTTTGTTTGATATAGCGGACTTGCTCAGTAATTGGCTCATGACTTCCGCTTCTTTTTGAAGCTTCACTTCTGTTTCATGGATTAAATAGCGCGTGGTAATAAAATTAAAGGATAGGCTTGTACTCAAAAAAATGCTGGCGATTAATAAGGAATAGGTTAATAACAGCTTTGAGCCGATTTTCATCTTAATCATCGAGTCGGTACCCATATCCCCAAATCGTCGATAGCTCGACTGAGGATTTGTGCATTTCTAATTTTTTTCGAACTCGTTTCACGAGATCATCAATAAGCCTTCCATCACCCGAAAACTCGTATCCCCATATATACTCCAGCAATTCTTCCCTCGTATATGGCTTTCCTTTATTGCACGCGAAGAATAGAAACAAATCGTACTCTCTCGTCGTCAATTTGATTTCCTGTCCATCTTTTTCTATGTATCTTCTATTAGTATCGATATTAACATCCCGAATATTTACCAATTGCTGCTGGACGGCAGTGTTTTTTTCCATCCTCTTAAAAATATTCCTGATCCGCACCATCAACTCTCTCGGGCTGAAAGGTTTTGTTAAATAATCATCCCCGCCGAGCTCGAGACCTAAAATCCGGTCAAACTCATCATCTCTCGCAGAAACGAAAATAATGGGTGTTTCACTTTGCTTTCGAATTTCCTTACAAAGCTCCAGGCCATCGATATGAGGCATCATGATGTCAATAATCAACAAATCGGGCTTTAAACGCAGCATCTCCTGGAACACTTGCCTTCCATCAGAAAAAAGAGTCACCTTATAACCTTCATTTTCAATATATTTTTGCAAAATATCGCGGATATTCTTTTCATCATCGACTACAAATATATGCTTCACCAACTGTCACCTCGCTTCCATTATAAGTTATTATCCGATTCATTAGTTAAATTTTTGAAAAGCTAAAGAAGAGATAGAGTTAGACTCTATCTCCTGTGAAAAAATCCATTTAATTGAGGATATCAATCATTCTATCTATTTCTATATCCTTTTCCTTCAGCTTTTCATTGATTTTCCGGTTAGTAGACAAAAGCTTGTTGAATTGTTCAGTTTCGATACCAGTGTGGTTTTTCACGGCTTCCTTAAGCACCTGTTTTTCATTATGTGCCTCAGTAGACAGGGCCTTCAACTCTGCATTTAATGTCTTTAATTGCCGCTTAACCCCTTTAGCCTGCTTCAATAAGGTTTTATTCCCGATCTTTTTGGCGGCAATGATTAAATCAACCAGATGGTCCCGTTTGTCTACAATTTGTTCCTTTAATTCCAGCCGTTCCGACCGAAGAGCATTCAGCTGATGAAATTGATAGGCATATTGATTAAGAAACTCAAGACGTTTTCCAGCCTGCGGATTTGCGGGCTTCGCCTCAGTATTTGGGTGGGCTGCCTGTTCAGCAGCTTGAGCGGAAACACTAGTCGTCCCAACGGTACCGCCCATCAGCATCACCACACCAATCCCTGCAACCATTTCCTTCTTCATCCTTATCTCTCCTTCGTCCATCTTCTTCATAACTTAAGTATAGACAAAGGATTCGGCATAACTTTGGTGTAATTGTGTGAAAAGTGTGTGAAATCGGTGACAGGCACCTTCCTTTTTGCTGGAAGGTGCCTGTCACCTGGAAACAAATTGGGTGGTGCCTGTCACTCTATCTGCTTTAAAACTCCAAATAATTATTAGCACTCGGATGCCAGGCCGTATAGTTGTATGCACCGAGTAAGATTTGCATTTGATCCTTTACCCAGCTAAGAATCGATGCCGCGTGGTTTTCAGGTGAATATCTTTCCAAATGCTTCCCGATCAAAAATGAAAAGGACTCCTCCTGATCAACCAAATTCGTAAATTCTCTTAAAAATTCCCGTGCATCTTCAAAATCCTCCCAGCTTCCATCATGATAAATAATGGAGGAAATAAAACCTTCCTGAAGAAGAGAATCAAGAATATGTATAAATTCTTTCCTGCTATTTTTGTCCTGTAGTTTATTATATAGGTTGCGCTGTTCCAGCCAGCTTTTATCCATATAAAGATTAACGGACCAGCCGTGCTCGGATAAGGATATTTGCAGCTGAGTAACGTAGTGGAATGCGATTTGGTCCCTCGTGCCATGGTCACTTACTTCTGAAAAAACTCCAGATAATCTCGCCAGCTCGTAAATGAATTCTCTTTGTTTCCCAAACCCCATCCTCAAATAGTCAACCCAGCCTCCATTTGCAATCGGAAATGGCCAGATAAACATTGGTTAAATTTCTCTGAGGTGCATTCCAGTGAGGGAAAGGCCTTTCTTTCTTAAAAAAGACGCGATTCCCTCCTCACCTCCAATGCCTTCGAATAGCGGAAGAAAGCGGTGAACCACCACTTCTTTTCTCGCAGCAATAACACGTTGATCTTCAGATTCAGCAAGTTTTGTATCAAAAGCATCATAATCCTCATCTTTAAAATAAGGCCTTTGAATTCCATGGTCTAAAAAATCATCATCCTCATAATAAATTGAACTTTTGGCAGAAAAACTATCTTTTTTCATTATTCTCCATCCAATCTATTTCTATATTATGGGAGGTGCCTGTCACCTTCCAAATTACTGGATTGTACCTGTATCCAAAATACCATGTTTAATTAAGCATTAATGAAAATTCACATTTTATTTAAGTTAATTTTCGTAAATTGTTAGAAATAGATTGGAAAACAGTTGGATGGTGCCTGTCACCATCCAATTCTCTGGGAGGTGCCTGTCACCTCCCAAGTCTCTTCCAAGTTTCTTCCAAGTCCCCTTCCCCAATTTTTTTGTCACTGATTCCTTTCACCTATTTCTCCGTGGTTTCTCTACATAAACCCACAATTTCTTATATGAAAGACAGTGTACTCCGGCGTTTTTTTAGGACAAACTGTCTTTTTTTAAAAACCAAGTCGTTTCTTATCGAGAACATTTTGTTCAAAATAACAACTTGCTTAGATACTATAAGATTAATATTACTTTTTAAGGAGGATAAAAAGTGCCGTTATATCAAATGAAAGAAATTTTTACTCCTCTAAAAATAGTTGGAATTAAGATTTTTGTTTGTAAGGAAGGCTACACCTACATCAAATTCTGGAATAGACACCGTAGAAGAATTTTTAGATAACCCTTTTGTATGAGAACCAATATTGCCATATAAAAAGATCCTGTATATTTCAAGGTGGAGGCGGAAGGCTTGAGGAGCGAAATAAAGAAAAGAAAAAAGTGGCCTAGGATTGTTGGCCTTACGCTATTGTTTACCATGCTTGCCGGGGGCGCATATGCCTACTATATTTACAATTCGGTTACCAATACGGTTGCGAATATGTATAAACCGATTGTCCATGAAGAGCCTGAAAAACGTGTCAATGAGGTGCTGCCTGCTGCGAACAAACAGCCGACAACCAAGCCGATAACTCCTCGTGCACCTGCCACTACAAAAAAGCCTTTCTCTGTCCTGATGCTTGGTGTCGACCAGCGGCCTGGAGACAAAGGAAGATCCGATACCATCATCGTACTGACCGTAAATCCTAATAAAAAATCGGTGAAAATGCTCAGCATCCCGCGCGATACCCGTACTGAAATTATCGGAAAAGGGAAAGAAGATAAAATCAACCATGCTTATGCGTTTGGCGGCGTCCAAATGTCAGTCAATACGGTTGAACACTTCCTCGGCATCCCGATTGATTACTACATGAAAGTGAATATGGAAGGATTACGAGATGTAGTGGATGCCATTGGCGGCGTAAAAGTACATAACGATTTAGATTTCACTTCCGATGGTGTGCATTTTCCAATTGGTGAAGTCAGCCTGAACGGAAAAACAGCTCTTTCCTATTCGAGAATGAGATATGAAGACCCACATGGAGATTTCGGCCGTCAGTCAAGGCAGCGGAAAATTATCCAGGAGGTAATCAATAAAGGGGCTAGCTTCTCTACCCTTTCCAATTACAAAGGGGTTCTTGGAGCGATGGAAAAGAACATTCAAACAAACATGACCTTAAATGAGATGATCGATATCCAGAAAAACTATATTCAAGCGAGAGAACACATTGAGCAAGAGGCACTTGAAGGAAACGGAACAAAAATGAATAAAATTTATTATTTCATTGTATCTCCCGAAGAGAAGCAGCGGGTACATAATGAACTGATGAATCATCTGGAAATATAATTGTCGCAACGGAGTTGCCCCTCGCGAAACCCAAATCTTTTCTATTAAACAACAAAAGCCCCCTGCCAGCCAGAAAGGCCGTGCAGGGGGCTTTTTTTATATTAATACGCTTTTTCAGTAAAAAATGCTTCGGACTGCTGGTCCCCTCTTTTGGCAGCGACCATTAAACTCATTGTAAAAAGCATTGCAAATGACCCTACAAATAATCCAGCGATAAAAATAAACATAATTTACCCTCCTAATATGATTCATAAGTTCGCAGGAAGGTGAACATTTTCGGCAACTGGCTGGCATAGTCCTAGAACCTTAGCCCCTGTAGTTTTGCGGCACCATCTTTCAATAGTTTTGCCCTTTCGTACGAACTATGTATTTATACTAGAATTTTATACCAAAGCTGGTAAATGATAAATAGTACTCATGACCTATTAATTCTGACGATTGTAGACAGATTTACTTAACAAAAGTTAGTTTATCCCTCATAAAGCTCAATTGGCAATCCATCTGGATCAGGAAAGAAGGTGTACTTCTTCCCTGTCCATTGATCAACCTGAATCTCTTGAACTTCAAGTTGATTCTTCCTCAAATAATGAACCGCTTCTTCTATATTTTCCACTTCAAATGCTAGATGCCGCAGACCCGCTGCCTCCGGATAGCTCGGGCGTTCTGGCGGATTGGAGAAAGAAAACAACTCAATTTGATAGAGTCCGTTTACCTCAAGATTCAGCTTATAGGAATCACGTTCTTCCCTGTATATTTCCTGAATGGGTTTCAGCCCAAGCAAATCCACATAAAACTCTTTCGACCTTTTATAATTGGAACAAATAATCGCAATATGGTTATTTTTTTTAGTTTCATTTATATTCTCATTTCTTATACGACTCAATACCTATACTAAAACAGTCTCTCTTTAAAATTCTCGCCACTCACCCTTTTCTCCTTTTTCCTGCTGTAGAGGAAAGTTAAGAACAATGCAAATGAAGCACCGGCAGTGTCTATTAAAACATCCGTCACGAGCGGCGCTCTCCCAGGCACAAAGGATTGATGCCACTCATCCGATGCGGCGTACATGATTACCGCCATCCAGGTGATAAAATAGGCCCTTTTACATTTCTGATACACTTAAATAATAGGATAGCAAAAATCCCAAAAACAAGGAAATGGGCAATCTTCCTGATCACCATATTAATAACCTCTAGGTCAAACGGCAGCCCTCCAGTTTGGGGCCATTCTGCCTGTTCTTTAGCTAGAGTCCTGCGAATAATTTCAAATGTGTTTTCCCCGTAAAATAAGGAAGCTGCGTAAAGAAAAAAATAACAGCCATCCATGTTACTACAGCCAATATCCGATAATTTATTTTCATTATTAAATCCCATCCTTCTGGAACCCCCATGGAAGGTGCCTGTCACCTGGAAACATCCTGGAAGGTGCCTGTCACTTCATCCTATTAAAGTCTTGACCATATCCAGTAAGTTATATACCGGTAATTCTGAAGGTAACACGAAGAAATTTGGAAGGTATATGGAAGGTGCCTGTCACCTGGAAATCCTTTGGATGGTGCCTGTCACCATACCGGCACCACCCGGCCATACCCCAAAATACCCACTTCCAAACTGGTAAATCCCGCACATTTCGCTTGAATCAAGAAATGGTTCATGTCACCCATTTTTATAGGTCGAAAGATGTTATTACCTTTGATTTTATAGTATGTTTTGTAGAAAAATGGTATCTTATAAACTACTATATTACATACCAGAGGGTGAGATAATGAAGCTTAGTAAATCGTTGAAAAATGGGTCATTGGCAGCGGCTTTAGGATTGGGTCTTTCAGTTTTCGCAATTCCTGCCGGAAACGAAGCTTTTGCAGCTGACAATACGAAGGCACAATCGCAAAAACTAATCAATTCCCTGCAGTCTTTAGGTGTAAGCCAGGTTGATTATCTATACTCATACCTGCAATCAGTCAACTTAAGTAATGCAGAGGTTAATGGAATTCTTGCCAACACTAAACGTGTTAGTGATATTCTAAAAAACTCGAACCCTGCCAATCTGCCACAGGCACAAAAGGTTGAAGTGGCTCGCCTGTTCCTTGACAGTGTAAAGCTATCTCATCTGAAGGCTGCTATCGTAGATGATCAGGGCCGTTCAATTGATCCTACAAACTACAAGCCAGGCACAACAGCCTTAAAATCCAGTTAATGGACTTGAAAGGCAACTTGCTGGCGACAATCGATCCTAAGAAATCGGATTTGGATCCACGAGTTATCCAAAGCAAGCTGATTTCACTGAAGCAGGCAGTTCTTGCAAAAGAAGCACTTGAAAAGACCGGGAAATTCGTGCCAATGGCAGAAGCGAAGCTGCCGAAAACAGCAACAAATAACTATGATTATATGGCAATCGGCGGATTGATCATGCTTTTAGGCGGCGTTACACTGGTTCCTGCTGCAAGATTTTACCGTAAATCCGGCCAATCCGCAGAGGCTTAAGCCAACATGCAAAAGATGCACAGAAAAAAATGGAGATGGGTGATCCTTGCGATCCCCATCTTCGTCTTGTTAATTGGAGCTGGCGTTGTAGCCTATTTTGGTTATGATCTGACAAAACAAACGGTTCTGCTCGCACATACAGCCGTGAAGGAATATAAACCGGATCTTCCGGACAATAAGTTCGACCAGCCATGGCCGACATTGCCCGAACCTGGCACAAAAATTGGCAGCCTGAAGTTTTCATCGCTCGGATTAAATGTTCCGGTTGTACAGGGAACGCATGCTGATGAATTGAAAAAAGGCGCCGGTCACTTTGCAGGAAGCGCTCTTCCAGGACAGGGTGGAAACGTCATACTTAGCGGACACCGGGATACTGTCTTTGTTAAGTTGAAAAATCTAAAAAAGGGCGACCCCGTCACCTTTACAACACCATATGGCGATTTCGTTTACGAAACAACGGGTTTCAAGATTGTCCATTCCGACGACATGACGGTAGCAGTCCCGTCAGATCACGAAACACTTACGCTGACCACCTGCTATCCGTTCAACTTCATCGGAAACGCGCCAGACCGGTTCATCGTTTATACAAAGCTAGTATCTCAGCCTACCATAAAAGGAAAAAGTTAAACCGGACCAAGTCGTCCGGTTTTTTTGTTTTTGGTGCTATGTTACTTGGATTTCTCCAGCATCAATCTGGTAAATAATCGGAACGTGCCTGTCACCTGGAGTTTAATTGGGTAACTTTCCCCAGGGCATTTTTAACCAGATGCTCTCTTTTTATGCCTGCAAATCTATCATATTAACTAACCTCTTTATAAAATTCTTTCAACAACAAATGGCAAATAAATACATTTTTCGATTATAAATACAAGATTTTAGAAAAAAATAACATCATTTATTCGTTATATCAATAAATCAGTCGCTTTTTATCGATAACATTCTATTTAAATTAGGTTTTCCTTTAGGTAGTATGAAATTACCATTTCTTTTACAGGAGGTTAAAAAATGCCATTATTTCATATGAAGGAGATTTTTACTCCTCTTAAACTAGTGGGGATTAAGGTATTTGTTTGCAAGGAAGGCCAAACATATATTAAAATTTGGAATCGTCCAAGGAAACGAATTTTTGGATAGCTTGCACGAATCATTTTTATGAGACAGCATTACATAATAGGACTATTCACAAAAGGGAACGAGCCAAAAGCTCCTTCCCTTTTGTGTTTCTATTTTTTGGAAGGTGCCTGCCACCTGGAATATAGCTGGAAGGTGCCTGTCACTAAAAGTGTTACGCTTTTGCGAACCACTCGAGAAAAATATGTTAGTTATTCTTTTAATTTCTCTTTACACCCCTTACGCACTCTACTTTAATTCAGTTAATCAAACGTTTGATTAACTATTTTCCGACAAGCTTCGAGCGATGACAAGTTCTTCTGCAAAAAACAACTCTATTCTTACTTCCCACTGAAGAAGATTCTACTTGATCATTCAGGTTTAGATTTGGATTGATTCAGTCAAATGGAAATGTAATTATCAATAGATACATATTTCAGGAAAGAACATTAAAAAGAACAGCTTTAATTTGAGGGAATCATTTTCTTTTGTACCTCATCGCGAGTGAAAATTTTTCATTTTATTAGATTGTACCTGTCACCTCCTCAATGGAAATATAGGTAGTATTTCCCTCAATATTGTTATTTTTTTCATCATTAATAAGGAGTATGATGAGAAAGGAAAAGCATCAGGAGGGATTAACATCAATGAATGATTTTAAGCTAAAAAAGAAAAACAATAGACGGTTTTGGCTCATACTAGCAGCTTTTGCTTTTTTTGTTCTAACAGCCACTATCATTGCTGCAGCAAAACCATCGAAAACCAGTTCAACCGAAAATAAGAAAACCGAAATCCATAAAAAAGAACCCGTACAAAAACAAGCGGCTTCACAGGCAAACATAAAAAAACAAAGCACTAAGCCGCATCCAGCTCAAGCTCAGCCGAATACACAACCACCTGCTTCTGAACAACAAAACACAGACAAATCCAGCTCAGAACAACAAACTACTCCGGATACCACTTCGGAAGAAAAAGTTGAAAGGTATATGATCGTCGCAGTGGAACAGGACTATGTATGGGGCTATTCCAATGAAACAAACAGTAAAGTGAAAATTCCAAACGATGGGGTACTCAAGGAAGGGTCCATCGTAGATGCTCACTTTGATGGCAATCAGTTTACTTACTACACTCTAATAGAAGAATAATAGAAAAAAGTGACAGGCACCTTCCAGGGAAATGGAAGGTGCCTGTCACTTTTTAAATCAAACGTTTGATTAACTATTTTCCGACAATTTCCGAGGCGCGAAGGTCAATTCTAATAAAAAACCGCTCTATTAAAGGCATCGTATATGCATCAAACTTCTCTCTGTCATCAAGAGAAATCCACCCGATGTCGATAATATCGTTATTGACCTCATTGTTCGAATCGAGCCAGAGCTCCCCGCCCGTAATTTCACAAACAAATGTATACTTATCAGAGGTTTTATCTAGTAATTTTCTAATCGCCACATCATACCCCGTTTCTTCCTTCACTTCTCTAATGCAGGCTTCTTCCGGGGTTTCCTTCTTTTCAATCCCTCCTCCTGGATAATTCCAAACGATATCTCCTCTTTGAACATATTGTTTCACCATTAACACCTTGTTGTCTTGTAAAATCAGGGCCTGTGATATCAATGCCTCACCCTCTACTCTATTTTTTTTATATACATCCTAATCTACTATATATTACAATAAATGGTAACAAGAAACACAAGGAATTTAAGAGGTGTTTGCCCTGAAAAACATATTTAAAGCGATCCTTCTTCTGGCGGCTTTTTTTGCATTTGTCGTCCCCGCCCAGGCAAAATCGTATTCTATCGACCAGGCGAGGATTCGATACTGGATTCAGCCGAATGGTGATTTAGTAGTGAATGAACTGTACAGCTACACGGTTGATGGAAGTTTTAAAAATGTGACACGGACTTTCTCTAAAAAGTACAATAAAGGGATAGATCATTTTTTTGCCTATGAAGTTTCTAAGCCAAACGCAAAAATTTACAATATTGAAGATAAGGACTTGCACCCTCTTCAAGTTAATGTGAAGGGGTATACCTTCAAGAGTGATACCCAAGCAAAAAGCGGTAAGAAAACCATCTTCTATTACTATGTATTAAAGGGCGCAGTAAAGTCCTACCACTCCTACAGCGACTTGACGGTACCCATCTTTGGCAAAGGCGGTAGCCATGATACAGACATAAACAACATAACAATCGATTTTATCTTTCCTGACTTAGTCAATCCATACGAATACTATCCGTTTATTCATGATGGGCTCGGAAAAACAGTGAATCAGCAGTTTGGAGGTGTTACGTTAAAAACACCCGTTTCCAAAAGGCACACTTTAACAGAAGCCCGATTACTGTTTCCTTCAATTGTGATGGCTAAACAGAAAAAAACGAAGGCTCCGATTTCATTAAAAGAAGCCATCGCACAGGAAAAACAGCTGATAAAAACAGCTGCGGCTAAAAAAGAACAACAAAAAACCTACGGGAATTTTCTTTACCTAGCGGCTGCGGTGCTTGGGCTCGCCTGTCTGGCCATATTGTTTCGTCGTTTAACACAATCGAAAGCAGCCAGCCATCCAAGCGAATGGCTAATGAGTGACCCTCTCCTCATGGATATGGTCGACTGCCGTGGAAAAAAGAATTCGAATTCGCTTCTCGCTGGCTTATATTCACTGGTTGAAAAAGGCAAGGCCGAGGTCAGAGCAATACAAATGAAAACAAGGTTTGAAAATGAACACCACACGCCGAACGAGATGCTTTATTTTTCATTGAAAGTTCCGGAAAGCAGCCTGTCCCCCTCTGAGCAAAAGCTTGTGTCCTGGCTCTTCAGGTGCAAGGACCAAAACGGGAATCTCTCCTTTTTTATGAGCGATATTGCTGAAGCCACAAAACGGGATAAGACAACAGAGCGGCAGCTGTTTAAGGCTGATGAAAAAGAATGGTTTTCCAGTGTCCTAAGCGAAATGAAGGAAGCGGGCATTCTGAGTGATAAACGGATACGGCTGCGGGCGAGGACGCTGATGCCTGCTGTGGTCCCGGCTGTTATTTATGCTTATAGCCTGGACTCCGTGACTTTATTTTGGACTATTTTTTATGCAACATTAGCCGGTACGCTTCTGGTTCTGGGATGGCTCAAGCCCCAGCAGCGCTGGCGTGTCGTACTTTTCTTTACCGTTTCCCTGACGGCAACGTTTTTGCTGACTGATGCCCATATAATCCGTGGGCTCGCTTCACCCATTATCCTGTCATGCCTTCTTTATTGCTTGACACCAAGGCTAACACTCACCGAAAAGGCAGCTTCGATCAAAGCAACTATAAGAGAATTTACGAAACATATAAAACGTGAAGGAATCCCGGAAACAGCGTTATACAGGGAGCTTGAAAAATGGATGGTCCGGTCCCTTTTGCTAAAAGGAAAGAAACAGCCAAAAAGATACATGAAGGCAATCCATTTCGATACGGCGACTGCCGCGTCAGCGCCGCTCTCCTATCTGATCGTTTCAGGCAAGAACCTGGCGAATTTTTTAAAAATACCTGGAAATGGATTGTGCCGCTGGAAAGCAGCTCCTCTTCAAGCGACGTGGGATTTTCCGATGATAACGGTGGCGTTGATGCTGGAGCCGAATAAAAAGTCATAGAATCAGAAGTGATGAATACCATATAAATTGCGAGCTTAATATAAATCGTGCCGTATTAGGCATGGATTACTGGAGGTTATGATGAAAAAGAAATTCATTCGTTTGATTGTTTTCATGGCGTTTCTTCTGATTGCTTCCCTCCCTCAAAACGCTTCGGCAAAGGTAATCTGGAACGGTGCAGAACTGAAAAAGGCGAAATCGGCCAATTGACGGTATTGAAGCAGACTAACCTTTATATGATGAATGGAGTCACAAAGACTTTTGTAAAAAAATTAAGCCCTGGTGAAGTGTATCGCATTTACAACTTCCTTCCGGGAAAACTGGGATTGGGCGCAGGCTATTTTATTGACCGTGACAGCCGCATCAAATACCAGACTCCATCGAAGGAAAAGCTGCAGGCATTAGGAGTAACAGTCCTCAAAATTAAATACCAAGGTGTCCTTGATTATCCCCAGGTGACCAATCTGCTCAGCAAAGCGGCCCAGGATAAAATAAACGTGACATTAAAAAAGCACATCAATGATTCTTATACGGCTTTACTTCGACTAGAAGCACAGGAAAAAGAGGATCGGCAGAAGTATTTGGATGAGCATGGCTATCCAGTTCCTAAAGATGAGGACTATATGTATAGCTATGAATATGATGTAACCTATCAGGTCAAGTACAATGAAAACAACCAACTCAGTCTTCTTGTATACGACTATATATATACCGGCGGGGCCCATGGAATGGAAATTGTGACTTCCTATAATTTCAATGTGCTAACAGGCCAGCAGCTGAAATTGGGAGATATTGCGCAAAGCACAACCGGCTTTAACAAAATCAAAAAATATGCCATCGCAGACCTTATGAATCGTGCAAAACGAGGCGAAGGAATTTTCACTGGTGATCTGAACAAAATGGAAATAAACAATAACCGCCCATTCTACTTCACCTCAAACGGCATCGCAATCATATTCCAGGAATATGAGGTTGCCCCGTATGCTGCCGGAATGCCTGAAGTAAAAATACCTTATAAAGTGTTTAAATAAAAAAGAGCCGGTCCTCCATGCAATTGTGCTGGAGGACCGGTTCTTTTCAGGGGTGACAGGCACCTTCCAGACAATTGGAAGGTGCCTGTCACCCAAAGTGCTCGACGTAAATCCAATTAATCAAACGGTTGATTAACTATTTTTCGACAATTATTGGTTGGTGGCGGCAGGGAATCGTTATTATCTCTTAGACAAAACTTCTTGCTCATACGTTTTTACTTCTTCTATCCACGATTCTCTTACTGGAACACCCGTAGTTTCGCAGTAGTAATCCCAAACGGCTCCAAATGGATAGGTTTTGAATTCTTCCATAAGCGCCAATCTTTCTGTAAAATTACCTTTCTCCTGCAATTGCTTTAGATATTCATTTGGAACTAACATCGCATAAAGCAAGGCTTTAATCATATTTCGTGTACCGATTGTCCATGCTGCCACACGATTGATGCTGGCATCAAAGAAATCAAGCCCAATGATGACACGATTTAACGCGTCATTTCGAACAATTTCATGTGCGATTTCCCTTAATTCATCATCAAGAATAACAACATGATCACTATCCCAGCGAACAGGCCTTGACACGTGCAGGGCAAGCTTATCGCTGTAAAGAAGCATCGAGGAAATTTTATCAGATACCTTTTCCGTTGGATGGTAATGCCCTGTATCAAGTAAGCACAATTTTTTATTTTTTAAAGCATAGCCAAGATAAAATTCATGAGATCCGACTACATAGGATTCAGAGCCAATGCCGAACACCTTACTTTCCACAGCATCCAAGTTATAGTTCTCATCTACTTCAACTGCATAGATCCTATCCAATGAATCCTTTAATCTTTGTCTGGGACCAAGGCGGTCACTCGGAATATCCTTATAGCCATCCGGAATCCAAATATTTGTTAATGCAGGTGTACCAAGCTCTTTTCCGAAATACTCGCCAATTTTCCGGCTGCCAATACAGTGATGAATCCAGAATTCGCGAATTTCATCGTTAGGATGTGAAAGTGTCAAACCATCTGCAGCTTTAGGGTGGGAGAATAATGTGGGATTGTAATCCAAACCAAGTCCGTTATCCTTCGCCCATTTCACCCAGTTTTCAAAATGCTTTGGTTCAAGCTCATCTCTTTCCACCATTTCGCCATTGGTCTCCGCATAAATAGCATGTAAATTGACGCGATGCTTTCCCGGTATCAATGAAAGCGCCTTTTCCAGGTCACTTCTTAACTCTTCAGGAGTGGTTGCCTTACCTGGATAGTTTCCTGTCACATCAATACCGCCTGATAATTCGCTTGGATTCACTTCAAATCCCCGGATATCATCACCTTGCCAACAATGAATAGAAATCGGTACATTTTTCAACTTTTCCACTACTTCATCAACATGAATACCCCATTTTGAATAGGCATGTTTGGCAAGTTCATAGCTTTCAAGTATGGACAATTCCCCTTCCCCCTTATCAGTTTGTTATAGATTTGGCAGGTAAATATTTTTTCACTTTAAATGATTTTTGAATGATTGAGCGGGCTTCCTTCATATCACGAATTTCACCTAGAGCAATTAATTGTGCAACAATGTTGCCAATGGCTGTTGCTTCGACTGGCCTGCATATACCTCTTTTTTGGTTACATCGGCAATTAGTTGATTGAGCAGTTCATTTTGACAGCCGCCGCCAATGACACTCAATTTATCAAATCTCTTTTCAAAAATTCCTTCAATTTCAGCTACCGCTGTCTTATAGCTGGCTGCCAAACTATTAAATACACATTTTGCCACTTCCCCTGGCACAGTAGGTATCGCCTGTTTCGTCTTCATACAATAATTCATGATTTCCTCAATCATGTTGTCAGGTTTTAAGAAACAATCATCGTTCACATTGACGATTCCACTGAAGTCCTTTGCTTCTCTGGCTAATTCAACGAGCTCGGCAAAGGAATATTTATCATTGTAGTTTCGCTTCACTTCCTGGATCATCCAAAGACCCATACAATTTTTTAAGAATCGGAAGTGATAATCCATCCCGCCTTCATTGGAAAAATTACAGTCCATTGCCATCTCGGTACAAATTGGATCATCATTCTCCACACCAATCAATGACCATGTACCAGAACTGATGTAGATCGCATCTTCTTCAGGAACGGAAAGGACAGCCGAGCCTGTATCATGTGTTGCTGGAAGGATAACTTTCATATCATAGCCGAGTTCTGAAACTAATTCTGGTGCTAAAGTTCCGAGAATGGTTTTTGGCAATTGGATCTCTTTAAACATCTTATTATTCAATCCTAGTAAATCGATTAGCTGATAATCCCACTTTTTCGTAAAAGCATTCACTAGCTGTGTTGAAGTGGAATTCGTATATTCATTTACTTTCTTTCCTGTTAATAAAAAATGGAAATAATCTGGGATCATTAAAAAGGATTTTGCTTTTTCAAGGATTTCAGGATTGCTTTGTTTGATAGAAAAGAGTTGGTAAATGGTATTAAATTTTTGAAATTGGATGCCCGTTTCTAAATAAAGCCTTTCCTTAGAGACAAGCTTAAAGACTTCTTCCATCACGCCATCCGTCCGTGGGTCGCGGTAGGAAACAGCTTCCGTTAATGGACAGTCTTCTTCATCCAATAACAAAAAATCAACCGCCCAAGTGTCAATCCCGATACTGTCCGGCTTCATTTCTATTTCACTAAATAGTTTAAGACCATTCTTAATTTCTTGAAAAAGCTGATCTAGCTCCCAGCAAAACGTCTTATCTTTTTTAACCATCTTATTTTCAAAGCGATTAATTTCGCTTAACTTTAATATCCCATTCTCAAGGTACCCTAAAATGAGCCTTCCACCTGAGGCACCGATATCGACGGCAACACTGTATTTTGTCATTACCATCACCCTTCAGTTATCTTACTATCAATGGACGGGTTTATTTCAGATAAAACACTTCCCGAAGTGGCTTGATTGGATTTGGTTCATTAAAATCAAAAGAGCCTTTTACCATTTTTGAAGTGATAGCATTCCACCGGCTGCAGGCATCACTTTTGGCAATATAGTCAAACGCTGCTTCCACATTGTCACATTCGAAGCAATAGAAAAATTGGTTTCCATTTTGAAAGATAGAGTAATTCTTTATTCCCGCCTTGCTATGCTCCTCAAGAACTTCTGTCCACGGATTTAAATGCAGATTGATATATTCTTCTAAATGCTCTTCTTTAATTTCCCAAGACCAAGCGTATTTGTTACTTTTCGCCATCATCATCACCTCACGTGAGATATAGTAATTGTTTATCTTGGAAACGCAGCCGGTACGCCGCCGTCAACGGTCAACATACATCCAGTGGTTTTATCTGATTTTGATGAAGCAAGGAATGCGATTGCTTCAGCGATATCCTTTGGATAAATGTTAACAAGCAATGCTGTCCGTTTACGATAGTGCTCTTCTAATTGATCAGGATGGATTCCATAAGCGGCAGCACGTTCTTCACGCCAGCTTGAGCCCCAAATTGCTGAGCCCTGGAGAACAGCATCAGGAAGGACAGAGTTTACGCGAATCCCATACTCCCCACCTTCAGCTGCAATACATCTGGCCAAATGTGATTCAAGGGCTTTGACAGAACTATAAGCGGCGGCATTCTTCCCGGCATAAACGGAGTTTTTCGAACCGACAAATACCATATTTCCCCCGATGCCTTGCTGTTTCATTTGCTTAAAGGCTTCGCGGGCAACTAAGAAATAGCCAGTTCCTAACACATCCATATTTAAATTCCATTCTTGAAGAGTCGTTTCGTTAATTGGACTTGATGTTGCAAGACCGGCATTGTTTACAATGATGTCCACTCCTCCAAAGGTGAGTGCCGTTTGATCGAAGGCAGCTTGAACTTGATCCTCCTTCGTTACGTCCATCTTTATTGCAAGGGCACGTCCAGAACCGTACTTTTCATTAATTTCAACAGCCACTTTTTCCGCACCTTCAACATTCAAGTCTGCTATTACAACATGAGCACCCTCGGATACAAGGCGACGGCAGGTTTCACTTCCAATTCCACCCGCACCGCCAGTTAAAAAAGCAACTTTTCTAGAGAATTCTGCTTCAGCTGGCGCAAGAGTTAATTTATATAGTTCCAGAGGCCAATATTCCACATTGAAGGATTCGTTTTCACTCAAAGAAACAAAGCTTCCTAATGTTGTTGCGCCTTTCATGACCGAAATCGCACGATGATATAAGGCACCGCTTACTCTGGAGCTGCTAACATCCTTACCAGTGTTCACCATCCCGATTCCCGGAATAAGAATGACCCTTGGTGCAGGTTCAAACATTTTATCGCCTTCATGCTTATGACGATCAAAGTATTCTTTGTACTCCGCTTTGAATCTCGCAATTCCTTCTTTTACACTCGCAATCAACGCTACTGCGTCCTTTGTTTGCGGATCCCAATTAATAAAAAGAGGTAAACGTTTTGTGTGGACAAGATGGTCTGGGCATGCAGCACCTACTTGTGATAGTTCTGGTGCTTGATAGCTATTAACAAATTGCTGTACATCTTTACCACGGTCATAGGTTAAGAGCATATTCTTTTCATCGCTCACCGCGCCTCGGATAATTGGCATCACTTTTGCCAGGATGCTTGTCGCCTCTTCCTCAGAAAGAGATTCATATTTTTGTCCGCCAAATGCGGATGATTCATTCATTCTTTCATTTATAAATTGGTCTGCTTCATTAATAATTCCAATCGTTTTCGCATAGGACGCTTCTGAGGTTTCTCCCCATGTAACAAGTCCGTGCTTTTCCATTAACACAAGCTCTGCATTGGGATTGTTTTTTACCCCTTCTGCAATCATTTTTGATAATGTAAAGCCAGGGCGTACATATGGAACCCAAACAAAACGATTTCCAAAAATCTCTTCCGCAAGCTGCTTGCCATTGTCCGCACAGCAAAGGCTTATTATCGCATCTGGGTGTGTATGGTCGACGTGCTTAAAAGGAAGGAAAGCATGCAATAATGTTTCAATGGATGCTCTCGGGTGTTTGCTGTCAATCATACAATGAGAAAGGTATGCCACCATATCTTCATCCGTCATTTCATCACGCTCAAATAATAGACGAATATCTTCTAAGTTCAAGCCAGTAAAATTATGAGCTTGCATTGTCGCTAAATCAGAGCCGCTTCCTTTTACCCACATAACCTCCATATCACGGCCGCGGAAATCCTTTTCCATCGTCTTCATGGAAGTATTGCCTCCACCCCAGTTACATACGGTACGATCTGAGCCAATCAAATTCGAACGATAAACTAATTCTTCTACTCCATTTAAAACTTGTGAAGCTATTTCACTATCCCAGTAACTCTTTACCATCCGAAATCCTCCGTTTGATTTTCTTTTTTTAAGGCTGTTTTCGTATACTTTGTTGCTATTTAAGGAGTAGTTGATTTTCACTCTAGGATGCTCGCTTTCCGCGGGGCGGGCGGTGAGCCTCCTCGGCGCACAGCGCCTGCGGGGTCTCACCTGTCCCGCTGCTCCCGCAGGACGTTGAATCAGCTCCTTAGAATCAACACCGCACGAAGGAAATGCGAGAGCATTTTCGAGGAGCTCGCACCTTCCGTTCAAATCAACTTCTATTTCAACGATTTGCTTTTTAAAACCTATTTACAAAACAACAATCTTTTAGAAAACAGACTTTTTTAAAAAGCAGCAGAAGCTCTTCGAGATTTTGTTAGTACATTGAAAAACGAATCCAGTATTGAAACGGATTCGTTTTTTAAGACAGACTTTTTGAGTCCCTGCTTTTACCCTTTAACCGAGCCTTGTGTCATGCCTTCCACAATGTATTTTTGAGCGAAGGCGAACAAAATCAGCGTTGGAATCACCGATAAAACAGTGGCGGCTGACATCGCCCCCCAATCGATATCAAATTTAGTGATAAATGAATTCATAGCAACAGGAATCGTTTTTGCCTCTTCTTTGTCGATAAACATAATCGCTAGAAATAATTCGTTCCAGCATTGCACAAAGGCGAAAATGAATGTCGCAGCGATTCCCGGAAGCATGACAGGAATGATGACTTTAAATAAAGCAGCCATTCTCGAACAACCATCAATCATTGCCGCTTCCTCAAGACTCGATGGAATCCGTTCGAAGAAGCCTTTCATAATAACGGTACAAAAGGGAACCATCATCACCGAATACATGAGCATTAGAGATGGAAGTTTGTTAAGCAGCTGAAGCTTGGACATTAATAAATATAAGGGCGCCAATCCAATAAATAAGGGGATCATTTGTGTTATGAAAAACGCAAAAATCACTTGTGTTTTACCCTTGAATTCAAAACGGGCAAGAACATATCCGCTCAGTGTCGCAATGATCAGAGAGAAAAATCCTGCGACGATGGATAGGATTAAACTATTCATGATATAAATATCGAAATTAGAAATCTTGAAAATATTAATATAGTTTTCAAATGTTATAGTTTCCTGCGAATAGTGAATTGGGAGAGAAAACATATCCTTGGTGGGTTTTAAGGAAGTAATGAAAATCCAGTAAAGCGGGAACACGGTAAAGACAAGGAATAAGGATAAAAAAACAACCTTGAACAGCAGCTGCCAATTTATTTGCCTCGCCATTAAAAATCACCCGCTTTATTGAATTTTGTTGCTAACAGATAAAAAATAGAAAAGAAGAGTAGAATGAAAATCAAAATGACACCGACTGCAGCTGCCTGCCCATAGTTTTGCCCATATATTAGTTTCTCCAGCATAAAGGTCGAGAGAATATGTGTAGAACCAGCAGGACCGCCATTCGTGAGAGAATAAATCAAATCCGGAAAGTTTAAGATCCAAATAACACGCAGTAATGTTGTAACAATAAGGGTGGGCAGAATATATGGAATGGTCACCTTGAAAAGCTGTTGTATATAGTTGGCCCCATCAATCTTCGCCGCTTCATATAATTCATCCGGTATAGATTGCAAAGCGGCTAAAATCATGATGGCAAAAAAGGTAATTCCGTACCACACATTTGCTACAATGACAGAAACCATAGCCCAGGTTGGATCGGCTAAAAAAGGGATCGCAGTATCAATGATGTTCAGCTTTATCAAAAGGTCATTGATCACGCCAGCTTGGCCATTTAACATCCAACGCCAAATCAAACCGATTAAAAAACCGGACATCGCCCATGGGAAAAAGATGAAGGCCTGATAAATCCCTCTGCCCCGGAACTTCCTTCTTAATAACAATGCAACGATAAAACCAATTAAGAACTGCGGAAGCAATGAAAAGAAGACCCAATAAAAACTATTAATAAGCGACTCTTTAAAGGCAGAATCAGCCATAACGGTTTTGAAGTTTTCCAGGCCGATAAACTCGATGTTAGATAAATCAAATAACGAATAACTTTGAAAGGCCATAACGACCCCTTTGAACAAAGGGTAGTAAATAAATACGGTTACTAGTAATAATGCTGGCAGTAAGCAAAGGAAAATAAAAAGACCATGTCTAGAGATAGAAAACGATGGCAAGCTTCGCTCTGTGACGGTTTCTGTTTGCGTTTTCAAGTTTCATTTACTCCTTTCATTCCCACCCAAAAAGAAAGGAGGGCAGCAGAATGGCACTGCCCCCAATCGGCCTATTTTTTATTTTCTTTTTCTTTTTTCCAAAAATCAGTCCATTTTGCTAAGGCTTGTTCTTCTGACATCTTACCTAATAGGAGAGACTGAATATCTTTTACTGCGAATGCCCGGTAGTCAGCATAGCCCTTATATTCAACAGGACGATCTGCAATTAAGAACTCATCTGGCTTGGCATTCATTTCAATATAAGAGCTGAAATAGCCTTCCTTGAAATATGGGTCATCACCTGCGCTCAAATGAATCGGAATTAAAGAATTATTTTTTGCGAAAAATAGATTTTCTTCAGGGCTTGATAAGAAAGAAACAAGCTTCCATGCTGCATCTTTATGTTTAGAAAAAGCTCCAATTCCCCATCCAGCTGTACCTGCAGGCTGCTGTGCTACACCAGATGGCGTTCCTTTTGGAATTGGTGCAGTAGCCCAGGTTCCTTTTTTCATATTTTCTTCTGACGTCACAATTACCTCTGGGTCCTGAATTAGCATCGCCGTCATTCCAGACGTGAAGCCCTGAACCATTTCCGGATAGCTCCAGCTAATAGAATCAGGAGGGGAAGCTTTTTTGTACAATTTTACTAATGTGTCTAGCACCTGCTTAGCTTCAGGTGTATCAAATATCACCTTTCCATCCTGTGTGAAATAAGCATCCTTTGGATTTATTTTCTTGCCAAGATAGGACCATGTCATAAATTCGATATAGTCTGGTGATCCGGCACCGCCTCTGAAGCTATAACCATAGCGGTTTTTGGCAGGGTCTGTTAGTTTAATAGCAGCATTAACTAAATCATCCCACGTCTTTGGAACTTCTAAGCCTGCCTCTTGAAACCAATCCTTCCTATAGAACAACGTTTTTTCATATACGCCATACGGAATATAATAAGGTTTATTGTCAACAGCTGTAGCTCCGTGCTTGATTGTTTCGGTTAATGTATTCCAGTTCTCCCACTTGTTAGTATATGGGGATAGATCCACGATAAATTTATTATTGGAGAAGTTTTTGACCGTTTGCTCACGTACTTCCAGTACATCAATGTCCTCCTTCGCCATCAGCATCTGGTTTATTTTATCATCAGCACTTTGTAGTGGAGGCGAAATCAACTCTACTTTAATTTTCTTGTTTTCCTTTTCAAACTTGTCTAACATTCCTCTTAACAGCTTGGTTCTTGCCGGGCTTGTAATACTCTCAACCATCCGCAGCTTGATCGTTCCATCTTTGCTTACGGATTTGTTCGTTGTTGAGCTGCAGCCTGCGATAATACCCAAAAACGTCATTACTAACACAAAAATAACAAATCCCTTTTTGAGATAAAGCATGAAATTTCATCCCCTTTGATATGCTTTTCTTTTTTATATAAAAGGTACGGAGCCCTTTTATACCGACCGTGCCTTCAGCTTCAATGCCGCGTCCAGGTCTTCCATTAGTTCATCAACATTTTCTAAACCAACAGAAATCCGAATCAAACCTGGGTCCATCCCGCTATTGATTAATTGCTCGGTGTTATATCCGTAATTTGGCGAAATGACTAAACTTTCAAATCCACCCCAGGAAACGCCAATCTGGAATTGTTTCAAACTGTTGATGACGTTTCTAACTGAATCGAAGGAATTATTGGTTAGTTCAAAGCTCATTAAGCCCGAGTAGCCCTTTAATTGCTGTTTTCCAAGTTCATAATCTGGATGACTTTTTAGACCTGGGTAATTAACTTTTTTTACAGAAGTGTGATTTTCTAAGAAGGTGGCGATTTTCAAACCGCTTTCTTGATGTGCTTTCATTCGAAGTGGGAGGGTGCGGAGCCCACGCATTACTAACCATGCTTCATAGGGTGGCATCACTCCGCCCAATAATTGAAATTCATGGTAGAACAGATGGTCCATGATTTCCTTACTTGTGATTAAGGCACCGCCGACCAGATCACTGTGCCCCCCTAAATACTTGGAAACAGAATGAACCACGATATCAATTCCAAAGGTAATCGGATTCTGGAACACCGGCGTCGCCCATGTGTTATCAATAATGGTTTTAATCCCGTATTTTTTCGCTAAGGATGAAACCGCTTTCAAGTCTAAGAGTTTAAAAGTCATGGTCGTCGGGCTTTCTAAATACATGACCTTTGTATTCGGTTGAATCAGTGATTCAATGACATCTAAATCTGTACTCGGCGTATTCGTGTGGGAAACTCCGAATTTTTCAATATAGGAGAAGAATTTAGTCGTATGCCCGTAAATATTACTGACACTTAAAACATGATCACCTGCTTGTAAAAATGTTAAAATCGCCGACGAGATTGCTGCCATCCCTGAAGAGAATAATTTGCACTTCTCACCTTTTTCAAGTGCGGCGATTTTTTTCTCGACAATTTCAACGGTTGGATTTGTCCCGCGCCAGTATAGATAGCTGCTTTGCTCGTCCTTCATTGCTTCTGTAAGACGTTCGAAGCTTTCAAACACAAAAAGCGAATTTTGATAGATTGGGGGAACAACGGCACCATGAAAGCGTTCATACTCGTCGCCTAAGTGTGTGCAAACATGTTCATCTGAAAATAAATGATTAGTCATTCTCGTACCTTCTTTCTTATATTTTTCGAACAGTATTTTCTACGGTGTCTATTATTTTATTAAACTCTTTTAATGCATAAGCTGGGTCTCGCTGTACAATGCCATCCAGCATGGTACGATGAAATGGCAGGGTATCTACAAAAATATGGTCGATGCCAAAAGGCTTGCTCCAAAGCTTATTAAATGTGTCTGAGACAGATTCAGCGACACTTTCCAAAAGAGGATTATTGGAAGCTTTATAAATAGCTTTGTGGAATGCCCAATCCTCTTCAGATGGATCAAACCCTGCCTCCTTAAGGGAGATGATCTCCGTTAGAAGTTTCTCCATTTCTTGAATCTCCTTATCTGTCGCCCTAAGTGCGGCTAGCTCCACTGCTTTTCCCTCAAGTGCTCTTCGCAGCTCGCTTATATGTAATAAATAATTTTTTTCCTGCTCGACTTCAATTTTCGCTTCTATTTTTAAGGACCCGCCTTCTTTAACAAAAATACCCTTACCGTTTTTAACCTCTATCACATCTATTCCCTCAAGGTATCGCAAGGCTTCGCGTATACTCGATCGGCTGACACCTAGAATACTAGTTAATTCAGCAACAGAAGGAAGTTTGTTTCCCCTTTTTAATTGGTGAGCGGTTATATATCTTTTGATTTCTTCTGCAATCATTTCATGCAAGGAAAACTTTTTTATACTTTTCATGAATCTGTCACCTACTAGTGGTCTTATTTTCCTGCTTTATGGCTGTCAACCTATCTGATAGGTAAATTCTATTCTGAAAAATATCAAATATGACTTTAAAATAAAAAAACTGTTTTCGTATACTTGTTGCTATAAAAGGAGTAGTTGATTTCCACTCCAGGATGCTCGCTTTCCGCGGGGCGGGCGGTGAGCCTCCTCGGCGCACAGCGCCTGTGGGGTCTCACCTGTCCCGCTGCTCCCGCCGGAGTCTCGCACCTTCCGCTCCAATCAACTTCTTTAGCCAATAAAAAAGCGTTAAAGGCTCTAGAAACTCAGAGCCTTTAACGCTTTTTTAATATCATGCAAAAAATAGAACATATTATTACGTGTGAGAAACGATCAATTCACATTCCCCATCCACTTCAAATTCTCCAAATCCAACCGGAATGATGAGGTGTGTTCCCTTCGCCAAGGAGTAGCTTTCACCATTATGTTTAAGTGATCCTTCACCTTTAATGACACTCAACAGCAGATACTTATCATCAAAAGAAAACTCAGCAGCCCCTTTCACATCCCACTTGTAAACGGAGAAAAATTCCGATTTAACGTAGGTTGTGATCGTGGCATTTTCCTTTTCCTCAATTTCAGGGGCGCTCAATACGTCCTGATGCGGAACTATTGTTACATCAATCGCCTTATCGAGGTGAAGATCGCGCAGGTTTCCACTGTCATCGCGACGGTCATAATCATAAACCCGGTAGGTTGTGTCAGAGCTTTGCTGTGTTTCCAGCACAAGCGTACCCTCACATAGTGCATGGATGGTACCGCTAGGAACATAGAAGAAGTCCCCCGGCTTGATCTTTACTCTGCGCAGCAGGTCATTCCATTTTCCTTCATTAATCTGCTCAATTAATTCTTCTTTTGTTTTGGCATTGTCGCCGAAGATCATATCAGCGTCATCTTTACAGTCGATGATATACCAGCATTCCGTTTTGCCCAGTTCTCCATTTTCGTTAACCTTCGCATAGGAATCTTCCGGATGGACCTGGACGGATAAGTCCATATTTGCGTCCAGGATTTTTGTTAAAAGAGGAAAGACCTCTTCCTTCGGATTTCCAAAAAGCTCGGGGTGTATGCGCCAAAGGTCGTCCAATGCCATGCCGGCATATGGTCCATTTTCAACAATGGATGGTCCATTTGGATGAGCGGAAATCGCCCAGCATTCCCCCGTTTTATCATTCGGAATATCGTAGCCGAATTCCTTTTGTAATTCCGTTCCGCCCCAAATCCGTTCTTTAAAAACAGGTTTTAAAAATAATGGTTGCATGTTTTTTACCTCCAGCCTTACTTTAGTTTTCCTCTTGAAGTGCTCGCTGTGCAAGCAATAACGATCCCGTAATCCCCGCATTATCCCCTAAGCCAGGACCGACAATGTACTCAGAAAGCTCAGGCAATGTAACATACCCGTTAACAAACTCCTGCAAATACTTATATATAGAAGGAAATACCTGCGTTTGGTTCATGACCCCGCCGCCAAGAATAATCCTTTTCGGAGAAAGAATCAAAACATACTGCATGAGGGCTTGGGCAATATAGTAACCTTCCATTTCCCAGACCTCAGCCCGGTCTACAAGATTCATCCCTTTTTCGCCCCAGCGTTCTTCAATCGCCGGACCAGCAGCAAGGCCTTCCAGGCAGTCTTGATGATAAGGACACTTTCCTTGATACTCATCATTCGGATGGCGCCTGACAAGGATATGCCCCATTTCAGGATGCGAATAGCCTTGAAGCAGATTTCCTTGCACAACGGCACCTGCCCCAATTCCCGTTCCAACCGTTATGTACAGGCAGCTATCCAAACCCTTCGCCGCTCCAAGCGTCACCTCTCCCAATGCCGCAGCATTGACATCAGTATTAAATCCGATTGGTACAGGGAAAGCATCTTTCATCGATTTCACAAACGGATAATCCCTCCACCCTGGTTTAGGTGTAGAAGTGATATTTCCGTATGCTGGGCTTTCCGGGTTCACATCAATCGGACCGAACGAACCAATCCCAATTGCTTTTATATCATACTGGTTAAAAAAGTCAATTACTTTCGGCATCGTTTCCTCTGGCACGGTTGTCGGAATCTGAACCCGCTCGATAATATTGCCCAACTCATCTCCGACAGCACAAACAAACTTCGTACCCCCTGCTTCAATCGCACCTAACATTTACACAAACCTCCTCTGGTGACAGGCACCTCCCATTTTTCTGGGAGGTACCTGTCACCTTCCAATTATCTTCCAAGTCCTACCCACGCACCGTCCCCGGTTTCTTCCGCCAAACCACATACAATGTCGGTATCATCAACACAAACACAAACGGAAAAAAACTGAACGATATGGGTAATAGATCATCTATATTAAAGTATTTTCTCATCGCCAGGAATATAAATACGCCGATCGCCCTTCCGATACCGAGCGGGATTTCTCGAATGATGATGTAGTCCAGGCGTTTGTCCTTGTAATCAGGATCCATTTCAATCGACGCATAGATCATCGCATTCATCGACGTGTTAATCATATTCGAAGCCAACGGCTGGATGATTCCAAAAACAATTAACGAAATAAATACAGGCAGTGCTGATAACAGCAGCGAACTCAAAAATATACTAACAGCGCCAATCGCAAAAATACGAATCCGATAGTCAGGACTGGAAAATTTCGCAAGTATCGTAAAAGCAAGAATCGACACAATTTCAGCGGCAGTATTAAAAATGCCAAGGTTCAATTCTCCACCAGCCACTTTGAAGGTAATCATCGTCACCAAAAAGGTCCAATACACTCCCGATACTATACCATCGGCGAACATAACGGGGTACATTTTTTTCCATTCGCGTGATGGATGTTTAATGACATCCCAAAAATAGCTTTTTGGGGCAATCGGGTTTCCCTTCACTTTTAACGAAACTAAAAATGAGATGAAGAAGAAAACACAGGTTGCGACGAATACAACATAATACCCAATCATTCCATCAAATTGCGAGATTAAAATCCCAGCCAGAAGCGGGGCAACGACCCCTCCAACTGTATTTAAAACTCCTTGTATATATAAAAATGAATCTCGTTTATCATTCGTGGTCAAATCTAAAACAGCCATATGCACACCGGTATAGTAGAGGCTCATCGCCAAGCCCATCGAGACTCCCAGCAGCATGATATGATTACTTAGAGTTCCATGAAAAATCAGGATAATCAAGTAAGCAAGGAGATAAAAGATAAATCCTAAACGCATCGTAATCATCGGGCTTGTCTTCCTTGCCACCCATGAACACACTACAAAACTAATAATAATGGAAATAGACCAATACAGGCTATAATAAGCCAGTAATGAATAGGTTTTATCCAATTTCCACAGGAAGACACTTTGAAACACACCTGACAAGGCAGAGCCAAAGCAAAAAAAGGTATTCATCAGCAGATAATACTTCAATTCTGTGGAAAAGGATTTAAAAGTAAGAAACATCTATTAATTCTCCTTTTTCGGGAAGGAACTCCCACTATGAGGGACAATCCGTGTAAAGAACCTTGCCCCCTTTCTACTACGAGTAGTTAATAACAGCTTTTGAAACTCTAAGATTTGGATAATCACCCATTGCCTCAGGCAATTCCTCGATCGTAAACCGATGCGAAATAAGCGACTGGACATCCACTACCTTTTTCGCAATCAGCGCAATCGCTTCTTCCTGGGTATACGGATTAATAAATGATCCCTTGATCGTAAGTTCCTTTGAAAAAATGTCAAACGGCGAAACCGAAATGGTCGTTTCCGGTGCAGCTACGCCAAAAAGCAACACCTGGCCGCCCTTTACCGCTGACTTCACAGCAAGCTCCATGCTTTCTGGTCTGCCCACACACTCAATCACCACGTCGGCCTCAACCGAAGAAACATTCATGGGATGGACCACTTCTTCGGCACCCAGCTTATAAAGAAGCTCTTTTTTGTTTTCGGCAGGTTCACTTACCATAATGGAAGCGACATTTTGATGTTTCACTAATTGTAAAAACAATTGCCCAATAAAACCGCCGCCAATGATAAGCACCTTGCTTAATGAAGACAGGTGAATTTTTTTAATGCCATGTAACACACAGCCCAAAGGCTCCACAAGAGCTGCCTCCTCAAAGGTCATCTCCTCTGGAATTCGGTAGCAATTAGCAGCGGGCACTCTGCAGTACTCCCCCATACCGCCATCTCTTGTCACACCGACAGCCTGCAGATTACTGCATAAATGAACTCGATTGCTGCGGCAATACTGGCATGTTCCACAATAGATGTTCGGATCAATCGAAACTCGATCCCCTTTTTGCAGGCTTGAAACCTCCGAACCTATTTCGACTACCTCTCCAGCCAATTCATGTCCAAGGACGATCGGCGGCTGAACCTCGGCTGAACCCGGATGGCCATGATAAATATGCTGGTCCGTACCACAAATCCCACAGCTTTTTACCTTTACGATGACTTCCTGTGAAGATGCAATGGGATATTGCCAATCCAATACCTCCATTTGCTTCGTTCCTTGCAAAACCGCTGCTTTCATCCGAATCATCCCTCCGCCAAAATCGTATTCACGCTATTTATCGCTTTTACTCTTAATGAATCCCACGGAATGTCCTTCCCTTGCGCTTGCTCAACCTTCAAAATTTTCGTCTTACCCGGCAGCAAATCAAAGAAATTATCCTCTAGCACCAGCTGCTCGATATCCATTTCAATCGTGACCATTCGCGCCAGCACATCGCTAGAAACGGACAGTTCGTTACTCTCGCGGTTGACCTCCACCCGCAATTCCGCTTCTCCAAATCTTAAATCCTTTTGGTCACGGAAATAATAGATATTTTCATAGTCTTTTGAACGGATGGCCATAACAGCCTCTTCCGGCGGAAGCCCGTTTAACGCTTCTCCCTCCAGGACGGCAGCGACTTGCTTCGCTACATTGGCTTCGATTGAAACCTGCCATTGCTTTGAAAACACTTTTTCGCCGCTGAAATGGTATACAGCAAGTTCAATTTCATCCTGATACGATTCTAATCGGTCATTCACAACCCAGACGTTGATTTCTTTTCCAGGCTCATGATCAAGCGTTAATAGAACCGGACTGTAGAATTTTCTTGCATAATGATAGGAAGCCTTCGGCAATAAATAATAATCGATGACCGACCAACTTGTGCCCGGCCAGCAATCGTTCAGCTGCCAAAACAACGCCCCGCTCGTATGCGGCTTATTCCTGCGATAATGCTCGATTCCATATTTCAATCCCTCTGCCTGCGTTAACATCGAAAAAGAAATGTACTCATCCAAATCCTTCGGAGTTCCCGTGTACCCTTCCATCAACAGTATTCCTTTTGGATGGTGGATATCCTTGTTGCGGTACGCCATTTCTTCGCTTCCCCAGAAAAATTGTTCCTGCGGGATATTTCGTTCCAATGTATAGCGGTTGGAGGAAGCATGCATCCCAAACTCACTGGCAAAGAGTGTTGTATCATTTTTAAAATTTTTAAAGGACACGCCTTCAATACTATAGTTGACGTTCTGGGGCTCGCCGAACACCCTCGGCTCAATATTCCCATGCCATACCTGCCAGTTATGCGAGTCACCCTGTTCCCTTGAGTTGTGGTCATTCCCGCCAAATGGCGAGCTTGGCCAAAACAGCCGGGTCGGATCGAGTTCCTGCAATAATTCCGGCATCAATTCATGATAGATTTTTTCGCCGTAAAAAGGATGCGGAATTTCCCCTGAAGAAGCCAGAGCTTCATAGAGCCAGTCATTCTCATTGTTTCCGCACCATAATGCCAGGCAAGGATGATTGCGCAGCCGCTTTACGACATGAGTAATTTCCTCGCGGACGTTCGCCATAAAGTTTTTATTGTAGTCTGGATAAAGGGCGCAGGAAAACATGAAATCCTGCCAGACTAGTATTCCAAGCCGATTGCACTCTTCATAAAACACATCTTTTTCATAGATTCCGCCGCCCCAGACGCGCAGCATATTCATATTGGCGTCCTTTGACATCCTGATTAAATGCTTGTAGCGGGAATCCGGCACGGCTCCTATGAAGCTATCAATCGGAATCCAATTGGCACCCTTCGCAAACACCTTTTCTCCATTTAAAACAAACGTAAAGCTGTGATTCCCCGCTTCATCCGTCTGCCTTACTTCAATCGTTCTAATACCAAAATCTTCACGACGATCTTCAACCACTTCGCCATCAGCAAACAATTCCACTTTAAGCTCATAAAGATGCGGCGTTCCAATATCATGTGTCCACCATAGCTTTGGATCTACCACTTCCAGCACAGCGGTTGCTTTTTTGCCGTCCACTTTTACCCTGGCCAAAAACTTTCATCCCCGTACATTAGGCTGGCACAGACTTCAAAAGTCATTTCTCTATTTAACTTCTCAATATCAATCTCCACTTCTACAATCGCTTTGTCAGGAGAAATCGATACTGTTTTCGCAAAAACATGATCAATTTTGGCAAGTGTCCGTTTCTCTAAATGGACATCCTTCCAAATCCCTGCCGCAACCAAGCGTGGCCCCAATCCCAGCCGTAATGGCTTTGGGCTTTCCGCGTCCAGATTCGTTTTTTGCTAAACCCCGACCAGTAATATTGCACTTTATCCTTCACATGAACATGGACCGGGTCAAATTTTACTGCCAGGACATTTTTCCCCTTTTTCAGCTCACGGGCTACTTCAAAGCTGTGGCTAATAAACATATTCTCCGTGGATCCAAGCTCGACACCGTTCAGATAAACAGTAGCAAACGTATCCAATCCCTCGAAAATCAGCTCATAGCGATCATTTTTATGAATATCTTCATTGAATTCAAACGTGCTGCGATACCACCAAACCTTTTCCTCCACCCATTGGCATTTCAGGTCATTGTGTCCGTAAAAGGGATCTTCAATCAGCTTTCGATCAATCAAGGTTGAATGGACATCACCAGGCACAGAGGCGGTCATCCAAAAATAATCAATATACTCAAGAGAAGCCACCTCAAGGTCCCGGCCGCCCCTACATCAAATTGCCGTAATTTCCAGTTGTCATTCAGTTTCATGGAAACCTCACCTGCCTTATTTCTAAATGAAGATAAAAGGCCAAAATCGTCAACCTGATTTTGGCACTCAAAAAGTTCTTTATTTTAGATAAGTCAATGAATCCAATATTTCCTGCAGGCTTAATTCAGCACAGGCCATGGACGTATCGGCTACACCGTAATACATTTTAACAACATCGCCTTCAACAACCGCGCCGCATGAAAAGACGACGTTTCCGAAGAAGCCTTCCACTTCATAATCAGCTTCCGGTTCAAGAATCGGTTTATCTGTGCGTGCAAGTACCTTCGTTGGATCCTCTAAATCCAGCAGCACAGCGCCCATGCAATAGCGATCATCCTTCGATGCGCCATGATAAAGCTCAAGCCAGCCCTTTTCCGTTTTGATCGGAACAGCTCCTCCGCCCATGCGGCCGCTATCCCACATACCGTCACGCAAGCCTAGTAAAAATTTATGATTTCCCCAATGTAAAAGATTTGGAGATTCCGCAATCCACATTTCCGGATTGCCCGTACTTTTCGGCACCGGACGGTGGATCGCATAATACATCCCATTTATTTTTTCCGGGAAAATTAACACGTCCTTATTTTCCGGCGCAAAAATCATTCCAAGATGTTCGGTCGCCACAAAGTCCTTTGTGGAAACCATCGATTCCCCAACCCCCACCGGTGAAACGGCACTAAAATAGATATAATACGTATCTTCTATTTTCGTAATTCGCGGGTCTTCAATACCAAAAGTCTCTAACTCATTAGACGGATAAATAAACGGCTTTTCATCAATCGTGAATTGGTGGCCATCCTTGCTTCGTGCAATACGCAAATACGATAGGGAAGTTAAATACTTAAAGCCCTGTGTCGAGCCGTTTTCCCTAATCACACGCGGATCAGAAAAATCATAATCCGTGTCATTCAAGTTAAATTCCAGAATCTCAAGTTCATTTGTCTGTGGGTTATAGATAGGTGCTTTAACCACATTCGCATCCTCGCTAATCGGGCGCTCCGCCACACGAAGAAGCATGATGATTTCATCATTATAGGTTGTAACCCCTGCATTGAAGGCGCCAATGACTTCAAAATCCGCCCGGTGCGGCTTCACATCTGCCGGTGTGACCAATGGGTTCTGTTCATATCTGTATACATTCATTTTGCATGCTCCCCTTTACCGCTCGTATTGTAAAAACGGATCGTTTATCGTAATTTTCTGTGCTTCAGCATCACTAATTCCTGCATACATATCTGCCGTCCCATCAGGCTTCCGTACCAAGCCGCCGCTAAACACCACATCAATTAAATCAGGGCGCTTCGATGGACCAGGTAGGAAATGGCTTCTTGTCGCAATTAACTCGATATCGGAAAATTCCCCAGTTTCCGGATTAAGCGCAAATACCATTGGATAATAATGACGGTTGCCTTCACTGTCAAAATTCGCAACATGCCCTAACACTCCAACAAGGCCATTTGCTAACAGATGTGGCTCGTTTGCTCCGCCCCATTCTTCTTCTATAAACTGCCCTTCCAGCAATGGCGCTTCGTCGATCACATCAATCGTCAACCCCGCCAACGAAGAAATTCGCGTCCAGCCGATTTTTCCTCTGCCGCCTTTTTCACCTTGCGGCCTTGTCAGCACCCCAATGCTTCCATCCTTCAGCTCAATCAGGCGCAGGTCCTTCATTCCGTCCGGACCCTTTGCAAACTCCTGCAAGCCGGAAATGGATTTCCCCTTATAAAACACCGTTCTCCAGCCAAGTGCTCCTTCTTGCGTTGGGTGAGGAAAAATCTGCACTCCTCCCAAAACAAGCTCCCCTGCTATCACGGTGAAAAATGGATCCTGCAAGGCGAAAACAGGTGCTTGTTCTCTCGGAACCCACTCACCGTCACGCTCAACAAAGAAGTATACATCGGAGTGTTCACTGTCACGTGATTCAACGCGTCCCGCGATCACAAGCTCCCCTTCATCTTCAAACGGTGCCGAAATATTGTAGACATCTCTTTCACCAATCCCGGAGAAAACAATTTTCTCTGGATTAGCAGGTGTTGCGGTGAATTCCTCTAAAAGCTGTTCGCAGGTTTTAACCTTCCCCTTCGTTAAAACGGCCATCTCACAAGTCCTCCTTTATAATCATCGCTTCATTCTCGAATATCTTCCCGCTCTCAAAACTCGTCTGTTTGGTCGCTAGCAACAGCTCTGCATCCGGACTAACCTCCAGAGCTCGCGGCTGGTCACTAAAATTCAACATAACTCGTATTCTTTCATCCTGATCTTTTTTAACGAAAGTGATCATACCCTCATCATTCCGTAAATACTCATACTCACCCATGCTCAACGCAGCATGTTCCTTCCGAAGCTTCAGCAATTTTTTATAAAAAGAAAGCATCGACTCCGGATCATTTTCCTGGTCCGTCACATTCACGTTCACAGCACCATCCGGAATCGTAATCCACGGCGTTCCCTCTGAAAAACCAACCTGTTTTCCCGAATTCCATTGCATCGGGGTCCGGGACTTATCACGGCTCTTTTCATTGGCGATCACCAATGCTTCTTCATGCGATTTTCCGGATTCCAGCGCCAGTTGATACCCCATCAGCCCCTGGACATCCTTCATTTTTTCGATATCGTCGGTAATCCAATCTCTCATCCCGATTTCATCGCCATAATATAAGAACGGAACGCCTTTAGCCGTAAGCATCAAGGCCGCAACCAGTCTAGCCCGGTCCTCATCTCCGCCAAACCGGGATATAAACCGCGACATATCATGGCTGGAGAAGAACAATGTCGGCACTTGATGTTCATCATAGTTTTCGTCCGTCGCCAGCAACTGCTGATAAAGCACATCAGCATCGAACTCGCCGATACTTCCGATATTAAAATTAAACACTACATCCAGTTTATGAAGGCCAGAATATTGCTTTAGAATCTCAAGATCGTCCGAACCCACCTCGCCAACAAGGAATTTATCAGGATATTGATGGACAAACTCCGCAATCTCTTCAATAATCGTTAAAATTCCTTCTTGGTCTTTATCGTACAAATGGTTTTGTTCATTTTTTTCCTCATCCAAAGGATTATCAATAAACGAATCATTTACCTTTAGGAAATTGATGACATCAAGGCGGAAGCCGTCAACTCCCTTTTCAAGCCAAAACTTCATCACATCAAACATGGCATGCTTCACTTCAGGATTGGCCAATTTAAATCGACCTGTTCCTTCGCAAACGCATGGTAGTAATACTGGTTTGTCGCCTCGTCATATTCCCATGCCGTACCGCCAAAGAACGATTCCCAATTATTCGGTTCATCACGCCAGATATACCAATCCCGCTTCGGATGATCCTTGCTGGACCTCGACTCCTGGAACCACCGATGCTCAGAAGACGTATGGTTCAGGACCAAATCGGCAATCACCTTCATGCCACGCTGGTGAGCTTCTTTTATAAAAGTTTCAAAATCCTCCATCGTCCCGTAATCGGCGTCGATTTCATTGTAATCGGCAATATCATAGCCATTATCCACTTTCGGAGATGGATAAAAGGGAGTAAGCCACAGTCCATCAATCCCCAAACCCTTTAAATAATCGAGCTTCGAGGTAATCCCGGCAAAATCGCCGATCCCATCACCATTGCCGTCCATAAAGCTCGGCATATAAATTTCATAAAAAACCGATTGTTGCCACCATTTAGCCATGTATCAGAACTCCCAGCTTCGAGGTTTTGCTTCTTAACTATCTTCGTTTTGTGTTTTTTCGCGGGATTCTCGAATTATCTCGCGGGTTTGCCTGTTTATATCGCGGGATTTACGCTTTATTTCGCCGAACCGCCGCAGATTCACTATTCAACGAGCGGGATGCCCACGGATTTCGCCGGTTTTCTTATTTATTTCGCGGGTTTCACGATTTATTTCGCGGGTTTTCCGATTTATTTCGCGGGTTTTCCGATTTATTTCGCCGGATTCACGATGTATTTCGCCGAACACCCGCAGACTCACTATTCAACGAGCGAAATCCCAACTAATCTCGCCGGAATCCACATTTATTTCGCGCGTTTCACGATTTATCTCGCCGGATTCACGATGTATTTCGCCGAACACCCGCAGATTCACTATTCAACGAGCGAAATCCCAACTAATCTCGCCGGAATCCACATTTATTTCGCGCGTTTCACGATTTATCTCGCCGGATTCACGATGTATTTCGCCTGAATCACCACTTATTTCGCCCGAGCACCTTTTCAAGGTCCGATTACCTGCTTGGCCCGGTGGCAAAGGTAGCATATTGCGTTCTCCCTACCCGTTTCGTGTTCATATCTCTCGTCCGGGCCAAGTTTTGGCTGAAACCCTTCCATGCGCAGCTGGAAGGGCAGCAATTATGGTTTTTTTCCGAAAATAAGTGTAGTGAACTCGGCTTCTAACAACGTGAGCGAATATCAGCGCCGGATCTCGCTTGATCTCCGGATATTCTCGCCGGATTCTCGATTTCTATCGCCGAACACCCGCAAATTCACTGTTCGTCACGCGAAATCTCCACTTATCTCGCCGGAATCCAGATTAATCTCGCCAGTTTCACGATTTTTCTCGCGGGATTCCATCATAATTTCGCCGGACCTCGCAGATCGAGAACCCTACCTATTCCCAAGAACCTATTTAAGCGTAAACTGCATGCCTTCCTGGAATTTCTTCGAGAAAATCAAGAAGATAATGATAATCGGAAGTGTCAATAACACGGATGCAGCGTACATTGGCCTGGATAGCCGCCGTATGGGCCGAACATTTGTGACAGTAGAACATTCAGCGTCAACATGCCATCACTCTTCGTCACTAACATATCCCACAATAGCTCTGTCCATCTTTCCATGAACAGGAATAGGAAAATGACAGTCGTAATCGATTTAGACATTGGCAGAACGATTTTGAACATAATCTGCAAATCACTCGCACCATCAAGCTTGGCCGCTTCAATAAATGTATCCGGGATTCCCTTAAAGAAGTTCGTATACATGAAGACCGCCCATAAGCTCATCGCCTTTGGCAAAATCATTCCCCAGTAAGAGTCGTACATTCCAAGTCTTTGAATCACAAGGAACGTTGGAATCAACAGGATAATCGCCGGGAAGAACATCTGGAATAAAATCACGTTGTTGACTGTATCTCTTCCTTTAAACGGCATTTTTGCTAGGGCATAGGCAACCATTACCCCGGTGACCATCATTAATAAAGTAGAAACACCTGACACGACAAAGCTGTTAAAAAACGCATGGATCCACGGCCTTGGAATCACCGATTCTCCACCGCTCAAAAGCCATTGATACGATTTCAAACTATAATGTGTCGGAATCAGCGTCTTATCGACTTGGTCCCAAACAGCAAACGAGCTTAGTACCATATATAGATAGGGAAAAATCATAATGAGTAAGAGAGCAATCGCTAACAGGTAGCGAAACCATAATCCCTTTTTCTTAGACCCAGCCATTTCGTTTCCCCCACATTTCTAACAGTTTTCGAATGATAAAAATTGAAATAAACGTCACGACAGAAGCGATAATAGCAACGGCTGAAGCATAGCCAGCCTGAAGATTCGTGAAGGCACGGGTAAAAATCTCCATCTGCCATGTATTCGTTGCAAAATTTGGTCCCCCGCCAGTCAATTGGTACACTTCGGTGAAAATACCAAACGTAACACCAATCGATAAAATCAACACTGTATATAAAGCCGGATATAGAAGCGGGAGGGTAATTTTCCAAAAACGCTGTGCTGGGGTTACCCCATCAATCATCGCTGCTTCATATACTTCCGTACTAATGCTTTCAAAGCCGGATGTTAAAATAAGCGCGTAATAGCCTGTGAATTTCCAGGCGATAATCAACGCTACCACAAATAGTGCGGCAAATGGCTTTCCAAGCCAGTCAATGTCCAGCCCAAACGATTTTCGTAAAAATTCATTTACCGGGCTGTTGTAAGACAAAATCCCTTTTACGATTAGCGACGATACAACGCCTGATGCTAAATAAGGGAGGAAAAAGCCGATTAAAAACAATCCTTTAAATTTCGGTAATCCATGAATGATTAACGCCACTATTAGTGATGACGCAATAACCAACGGAACAAATACCCCCATGAATTTAAAGGTGACGAAAAATGCTGCCTGTACCCCAGGGCTATGAAGAGCATCCATATAATTTTTCAAGCCTGTAAAATTAAAGGTTGGTGCGATTAAATTCCAATCTGTCATCGATAGAAAAAGCGACCATATAAGCGGTATTAAGAAAAAAACGAGTGCATATATAAGATAAGGACTGGCAAAAAGCCAGCCCAACCTTCCATTCTTTGGTCTCATTACTTGAGAGCCCCCTCAATTGCCTTCTGCATATCCTTCCATGCGGTTTTCGGATCCTTTTCACCCTTAACAACTGGATTGAATGCCTGTTGGCCGATTAGAGTTTGAAGATCATTGTATTTCGAGTTATCCATTGGCGGAATTCCATTTGGTACTGCTGCAGCATATGGCTGCAATGCCGGATTTTTATCAAAGAACGCTTTAAATGAGTCGTTAGTTGTCAAATCATCACGGGCAGGCGGCAGATTCGTCTTTTCAAGCCACTTCAAATCGTTTTCAGGATTTGAGTATACCCAGTTGATGAACTTCATCGCTGCTTTTTGCTGTTCCTTTGTTGCTGAAGCATAAATAACTAATCCTTTTGTATCTGCAAACGTATGAACATTAGTAGTATCCGCGCCATCTGGAACCGGCGGCAATGCCAATGTATACGTTTCGTTCAATTTCATATTTGGGAACTTGTCTTTCCAGTAGCCAATTGTCCAAGGGCCAATATCAGAGAAGATTCCAAGTCCGCTTTCAAACGGATCCTTTGCCTGTCTAGTCATCAAAGCGTCTTCCTTGCGAAGGTCATCGACGAAGCCAAGAATCTGTTTCCCTGCTTTATCATCACCAGTGAATTTGCTTCCTTCTACAAACTTGTTGCCGTTTGATGCTGCATCATACAGCATGAAGAAGTCAAACCATCTCTTCCATGCAGTCGGGTCAGCAAGATCCGCTTTTGCCCAAACATATTTGTCAGGATATTTAGCTTTCAATTTCTTCGCTACGTCCAGCATTTCGCTGTATGTTTTTGGCGGCTCGTTGAATCCAAGCTCCTTCAGGATGTCGAGTCTCCAGCCAAACAACATCGCGTTTGAGTAGATTGGCAATACATATTGGTGGCCGTCAGCAAACTTCCAGCCCTTCATTGTATTTTCCATATTACGGGCTTTCTTCACCTTATCCCATCCATCTAATGTGTCTAATGGGACAAGCGCTTTACTATCGGATAATTGTGCTGCAAAACCACGGTTGATATTTTCAGACATCGTTGGAGCACTTTTTCCGGCGATTGCGGATTGGATGCCTGCCTCAGATGTTGGGCTTTCCTTCATTGGGCTTACATTTACTTTGATTTTTGGATTTTCCTTTGTAAATTCGTCCGCGACTTCCTTCCAATATACCTGCTGTGTCGGGTTTGGAGCAGCCCAGAATTCAATCGTTGTTACACCGTTTTTGGTGCCTGCAGTATTGGAATCACCATTTCCTGTCGAACAGCCAGCTAGCCCAGAGACAGTAAGTGAAGCCGCAAACAGCATGGATGTCACTTTTTTAATTTTCATCCTAAATCCCTCCGAATATGAATATCTTTCCCATTCTTCAAGCTGAAGAAGCAATGCAGCTAAAAAATATGAATCTACTAAAAAGAAATAGTTGATAGCGCTATCATTTTCTTTTAAAAAAAGTAAAATAATAGATAGAGTTTCTTTTTTGAAAAAACCAATGCGCTATTCTATAATTACAAATATATTTTGTAATGTGTTTATTTACGTTACAAACACATTATTACACCTTATTTCCGTAATGTCAAACGATAATTCATGAAAAATTAACATTATTAACGAAAAATTTCCGTGATTTTAAAATAAAAGCGCTATTGTAATGTCAATGTTGTAACGTTACAATATAATTACATTACAAGATGACAAATAAGTTTACTTCATATAAAGGGAGAAAATATAGATGGAAAAGAAAGTATCGATGCAGGATATAGCAGACCGGCTCAATATCTCAAAGAACTCTGTTTCCCAGGCATTGTCGGGAAAGCCGGGGGTTAGCGAGGAAACAAGGCGTCTTGTCCAACAAGCAGCCGATGAATTGGGTTACCAATATGCAACTGGCCGCAAGCAAAAGCAATTGGAAAAAACAGCACCGAAAAATATCGCCTTGATCGCTTCTGAATTTGCTTTTTCTCTTAAAAGCTTCTTCGGCGCAATTTATTTAAGTATTGAAAAAGAGCTCAGGGAACGTGGCATGAATTTATTTATCGAATCGATAAACAGCGAATCAAAGGAGAAATTGATTCTGCCTTCTCTGTTAACCAATCATCAAATCGATGGAATTTTAATTCTGTCTCATATCAGTACAGATTACATTTCAAAAATCATCAACACAGGTATTCCCACGGTCCTGATCGATCACCACTCACCGTATTTGCAGGCCGATTCGATTCTGACGAATAACCGTTACGGCGCCTTCACAGCTGTCGAGCACTTAATCGGATTGGGACATCGTGACATTGCCTTTGTAGGTGATATAGATTTTTCTCCAAGCTACCAGGAACGGTTTGAGGGCTACCTTCTCGCGTTAAAAAAGCACGGAATTGAACCAACTCAAGAATTCCTGTTTACAAGCGCAAAGGAAGTTCAGGAGGAAATGAACCAGAATATCGAAAATCTCAAAACGATGCCTTCCGCCTGGTTTTGCGTGAACGATGGCCACGGCTTCATCGTCAACTCCGTCCTGCAGCTAAAAGGCTTCAAGGTACCTGCAGACGCCTCTGTTTGCAGCTTTGACAATGGACAACTGTCACAAATCGCAACACCTAAAATCACAACCATGGACATCGACCTAACCTACTTCGGCACAAAAGCAGTCGAGCAGCTCTGCTGGAGGATCGACCACAAAAACGAACCAATACACGAAATCCTCCTGCCAACCAAATTAATCGTCAGAGAGTCAACCGCAGAAAGAAAATAGTGACAGGCACCTTCCAGTTCTCTGGAAGGTGCCTGTCACTTTTCATTCTTTAAATTCATATATACCAAACTCTTACGCCCATTCAATCAAACGTTTGATTAACTATTTTCCGACAAATTTCGAGACGAGACAGTCACTAAAAAAAATAAATCAAAGTGTAACATTCTGCAAAAAAAACAGTCTAATTAAGGTAACAATAATTATGATGGGAGGATTAATAGATAATGTTTAAACATAAAATCAGCGTTATGGTTTTGAGTGTTTCCATTGCACTCGCTGGATGCGGAATTGCGGATAGCCAACAAGCAGGCCAAGCGAACGATTCAGCCAAAACAATCAACAAGCAATCTAGTCATCGCCAAGCAAATTCAGCATCTTCAACAAGCTCAGCCTCATCATCTGAAAACTCAACTTCCGTATCAAGCGATTCTGCTAAAACAACAGCGAATCCCAAAAATACCTCTTCAAAACCACCTGCCCCACCTCCAACAACAACTGCCACACAACACAATAGCATCAATATGAGCACGGTCACCGCTGTTCGATTAGCCGATTTCAATACAGGCTGGCCGGCGGCAATGGCTGGATCGCTAAAACAGCCACCGCGGGTAAAAGCTGGAGTGTTGTTTTTCAAGGAAAAGGAACAGTAAAGCAAATTACAGCATTAAACCGTTCAGATGTTTGGGCAACCTTGGATCAGGGAGACGTCAATGCGAAGCTCCTTCATTCCAGAGATGGCGGCCAGCACTGGACAGCTATCGGCACAATGCCAAATAAAGCCTTCCTTCATTTCACTTCAAAAACAACGGCTTTAAGTGGAAATTCTATTTCACAGGATGGCGGGAAAACATGGCATTCACTGCCTGTACCAAAAGGTATTGTCGGTGATGCTTATTTTCACGATGCAAAAAACGGTTGGGCAGTAATTCAAAGCAATAAAGTAATGTATGTAAAAAGAACACTTGATGGAGGGAAATCGTGGAGCACTGTCATGACCAAAAAGCTTATCGAACCTCTGGCTGGCAGCTTGATCCGCTCGGCTGGAACAAATGATAGCTGGGTCGAACTAATTGGAGGCACCGGAATGACGCAAACCTCCTACTCCCTATTCCATACCGCCGATGGAGGAAAGTCGTGGAAGACAGTCATCGCCAATTCAACGGCAGGCGGAGGGCCAGCACCTGGATTCAGCACAGAGTATCATAATGGACATTCCAATAAAGGTTCGAAACCCGGACCTCTATATGTGGTAAATCCAAAGGTAGCTTTCATGGGTGGATCCTGCCCTGCTTGCGATCATCCTAATTCCATCGGATGGACGAAAGATGCAGGTACAACATGGGTGAACAGCAAAGTCGCGTTTGATGGATACGGTGACACTTATCTGGCAATAGCAGATGCGAATCATGGCTGGTGGATCACAACTGAAAATGTAAAAACAAGTGTGATGTATACCACAACAGATGGCGGCGTCCACTGGAACCAAGTTCATATTTTCCGCTAAAACTTTAATGGCATGCTTTGGATTCATAAATGGTTCCGTTTTAAGGTGTTTTTCAGATTAGCAGTTAGAATTACAACCTGCTTGGCGTGGAAATTGGTTTTTGCAACGCAAAAATCCCATCCTTTCATAAATGGAATCACTTTGGGGTCCACGCCAACAAATTACAAGTTAAATCCACTAGTACATTTGTAAATTTCCCACTACTTCATTCACGGAAATATTTCATACAAGGTATGAAGAACAGTTTTCCGCTTCTACAGGGGCATTTTGGTCTTCATCCCGTTTATGAAGACCGTTTCCAGCTCTCGACGCAGAACTTTTGGTCTTCATCGCCCCTTTAGGTATCTTTTTTGATGGGTTTTTGGCCATGACACCGCTTATGACGACCGTTTCTGGCATTTCCAGAAGGGGTTTCGGTCCTCATCCACCTTATGAAGACCATTTCCAGCTCTCGACGCAGGGCTTTTGGTCTTCATCGCCCCTTTGGGTATCTTTTTTGATGGGTTTTTGGCCATGACACCGCTTATGAAGAACAGTTTTACGCTTCACCTACAAGTTAACAAAAAAGGAGGCGCAATTTTGCGCCTCCTTCTCTATTTCCTTATTTGCCGTTAGCTTGTTGAAGCTTTGCTTTTGAAGGTGTTTCATACTTGATGAGGGACTTGATGTTCGTGATGAATAATCCTCCACCAACTCCGTATTGACCACCATGTTCCCCGTCAAAGTTGTAAACGCGGAATACTTGTCCTGGGTTAAGGACACGTACTGGAACAAGTTTGTGGCCTACACGCTTCCAAAGGTTGATTGGCTTGATAACTGTGATCATACCAGTTTGTCCTGGCTTTAATACTGTACCTTTCCAGAATACCGGGCCAGCTGGCTTAGGAGTTGGAGTCGGTACGGGTGTTGGTGTCGGCACTGGTGCTGGTACAACAGTGGTATCTAATGAATATTGCTCAAAACCAGAACCATCTGGATTTGCTCCAAGGTCTTTAATATTTTTTGATGATTCTGCATATGGCTTTGCATCAGGTGATGAATTAAAGACAAGCTTTGCATCGCCCTTAACAGGCAGGAAGCTCCAGTTATTATCAGCTGAAGGATTTACTGTTCCTTGTTTAGCGATATAGTCGATTAATACCTGGCGGCTTTCATCAGGAGAACTGATGACTACCTTGCCGATTCCGCCTTTAAGGCCAGGGAAGTTACCGCCACCGCCTGCACGGTAGTTATTCGTTGCAACAATAAACTGCTGATCATCTTTAACTGGTGTTCCATCAGGCATTGTTAAATTCACAATTCGGTGAGAATCAGGGTTAATGACAACACCATTTTTGTCATATCTAGGTTTTTGCGTGATATCAATTTGATATTTCACTCCATCGATCACATCAAAATTGAAGGAAGGGAATGTATCATCAACGATATTTTGAGCGTCTGTTTTAGTCGTATCCACTGTATTAAATTGTCCAGCAGACATTTCCAACCATTCTTTAACAGTAGCACCTGTTACTTCTACTGCTCTCAGCGTGTTTGGATACAAATATAAATCATTGGCACTCTTGATAGACAGTTCGCCGGCAGGGATATTTGTATAGTAAGATACGCCACTTCTTCCACCCGCTTTAAACGGTGCGCCGGCTGATAAAACCGGAATACCTTTCAATTCAGGGCTCTTTGTTTCAATCCATTTTTTCACATAATCTGTTTGGGCATTGTTAACGATTTGGATCGTAGGGTCATCTTGTACCTGTGCAAAAAAGCTGTACAAAGGTGCAGATGTTGTACCAATTTTTCCACGTACATAGTCAAGTGTACCTAGGTGAGTTTCTTTTACAGCGTCAACGATTTCCTGGTCAGGACCGTCAACTGTTGAAACTTTATTTCCGTTTGCATCTTTTGTAACAAGCGGTTTAAGAGCAGCTTTAGAGCTAGTTACCGTCCACTTGCCATCTGTTTTTTGAAGCTCAAGGTCCATAACACCAAGATTATTTCCCCAGAAGCCCGCTTCCATGGCAGGAACATTGTTGATATGTCCATTTACGTTATCGATTGTGCTATTGTTGTTAAATTGTGCATCACCAGGGAAGTTCACGTGCGCATGTCCAAAAAGAAGAGCATCAACGCCTGGAACTTTCGTCAAAGCATAAACCGCATTTTCTGCGTCCTGCTGATCGGCTTGTGCAACGTCACAGCCAGAGTGAGCGATCGCAACGATTATGTCTGCGCCTTCTTCTTTCATCTTAGGGATGAATTTTTTAGCTGTTTCTACCATATCTTTCGCGATAACTTTTCCATGCAGATTATCATAATCCCACTGCATGATTTGTGGAGGAGCAAAGCCGATGACGCCGACTTTAATCGTTTGGTCCACACCATTTTCATCTTTTACGACTTTATCGATGATTTTGTAAGGTGTGAAGTAATTTTGGTCGTTTGTAGAATCATTATCTTTATCGTCTTTATAGATATTCGCATTTACAAAATTGTAAGGAACATTTTTCAATGCAGTATTAAGGAAATCTAAACCATAGTTAAATTCATGGTTTCCTGGAATACCAGCATCATATTTTAAGATAGACATAGCTTTAAACATTGGATGGACATCAGTTGCCGTTAATCCTTTAACCCTTGCAACGTAATCCGCCATTGGATTTCCTTGCAGTAAATCCCCAGCATCAAACAACATAGAGTTTTCAGGATTTGCTAGTTCTGTTCTCGCTTGATGGATGAGCTGTGCTGTCCGGTCTAAACCATAATCAATCGTGGGTGCATCTTTGAAGTAATCGTAATCCATTACGTTATCGTGGAGATCTGTTGTTTCAAGGAAGCGAAGTTTTACCGTGCTATCTGTAGTTGCTGCTTTCGCTTGGAATGATCCAATAGGTGAAGCAATTGTACCAACCAGTAAGGCTGCTGCAGTTAACTTGCTGATAATACCGAAACTATTTTTCTTCATTCGGTTTAACACCTGTCCTTTTCTTAAAATTTTAAGAATCCCACGATCCTCCAAAGACGATCCATTTATATGGCCACTTTAGAGTGAAGGCTCTTATTGACAGAGCAATCTATGGCACTTTTATTACAAGCAAGGAAAATAGTAATCTATTTATCTTAAACTTGTAATTCGTGACATATAGTCCCCTCGAACATTATATAATATAAAATTTAGAAACGGAAGATTCTTCTGCTAATTCTGTCTTTCTGAATAATTGTTAACTTTTTCCTAACAAACCGAGTGACAGGCACCTCCCAATTTTCTGGGAGGTGCCTGTCACCTTTGGGCACGAAATCCAACTCTTGACAGTAGAGTCTATTTGCTTTAATATTCTTCAAGTTCGAGATTTTCCAATTACGAAAAACAGCCAAAACAAAGCTTTCCTATGTGGGGTTTCTACCTATTTAATGAAAGCAAAAATAGTAAACAACCTATATAAAAGGAGAATTATAAATGAATAGCAGAACGACCGTAATGATTAGTATTGTTCTTGCCATGCTGGTAGCGTCAATGGATGCGACAATCATGAATACAACCATGCCGATTATCGCAAAAGAACTGGGCAGATTCGACTTGTATGCATGGTCGTTTGCGTCCTATATGATTGCCAGCACGATCCTCTCACCTGTGGCAGGCAGATTATCCGATTTGTTCGGGAGGAAAAAAGTATTTGGATTTGGTATTTTATTATTTTTAATAGGATCCCTTCTTTGCGGATTGTCCGCGTCAATGGTCCAATTAGTCATTTTCCGTGCTGTTCAGGGAATTGGAGCAGGATTCATGATGCCGTTCCCTGCGATTATCGCCGGGGATTTGTTTTCAGTTGAAAAAAGGGGAAGAATCCAAGCGTTATTTACCGCGATGTGGGGCTTATCAGCCGTCCTCGCTCCATTGCTCGGCTCCTTTTTCGTTGAGTATATGACTTGGAGATGGATTTTCTTTGTCAACTTGCCAATATGCTTAGTCTCGTTTTTCACCCTGCTTCCATATAAGGAAAATTATCAGCCCAAAAAAGCGAAGGTCGATTATATCGGAGCGATTTTATTCGCTGTCGGTGTTACGTTCCTTCTATTAGATACGATCGTTAAGGACAATAAGATACTCTTCTTTATTGTTGGAGCCGTCTTTCTCGTTGTTTTTTACTTTTTCGAGAAAAAACAAGCGTCGCCTATCGTTCCGCTTTCCATGTTTAAAAACAAGATGATTTCACGGATTAACATCAATGCTTTTATCGGAACGACCGCATTATTCGGTACAGCCAGCTTTGTCCCACTATTCCTGCAAAATATTGCCGGACTGTCACTATTTATGAGTGGAGTGGCCTTACTTGGCACCGCGATTGGCTGGATGGCTGCCGCTGTACCTGCAGGGAAATGGATTCTGAAATATGGATACCGTATTCTGTTAATCATCGGGAATATTTTATTATTTTTCACGGGTGCATTATTAACCCAGCTTAATCCAAGCCATGGTTTTTGGTTTGTATTTCTTGTCATGATCGTTCAGGGATTGGCATTCGGCCTGCTTACCACTGTCGGCATGATTGGCGTTCAACAGCTAGTTGGCGGCCACGAAAGAGGAATATCCACCTCCTTCTTCATGTTCTGTCGTAATATGGGCACAGCGATTGGAGTCACCATCATGGGAGCCCTCTTAACAAACGGGACCAATTTCATGCAAGGAATACACCATTTGTTCCTGTATGGTTTTATCGGAAGTATCTTTGCATTACTAACATCCTTCCTGATTCAGAAGAACACAGCAGAGGAAAAAAGGATGGCAGCATAACAATAGGTTAGAAACTGGACGCATTGGGCTAATCAGTTTTGTTTTAAAGTACAAAATTGCTGCACTGAAATTAGAGAGGGAAATAGTATACATTTCCCCACTCGAAAATAGTACGCAAAAACGCTCAGAGTCAGCTCTGAGCGTTTTAATTTTATTAATGGTTTATTCCAGTAAAGCAGCCGTTACTTTAAGTAGAATTCTTCACAATCTGATTTGCCAATTAAATTAGGAAAAAGCGATGCCTTGTTAAAGAATCGACTCTGTTAGTTTAATAAGGATCGAGTTTGTTATATCTCTTTGTTATGGGTCACCAAGCTAGTTAGGATTCTTTAAAATTTTTAAATTCTGAATAAACAATTCAGGGGATGCCCACTCTTTATATTTATCAGGAATTGGAACTTCATCTAGATTATTGTTTTCATTTGAAATAATCTTTAATTCTTTTATGTAGTTAATTAACTTTGTAATATCCTCTTTTGTTCCAATTGGTCCATGTCCAGGGATTGCTTTTTGTATCTCAAAGCTCTTAACTTTGTTTAAAATACTTTCCCAATGTATTAGATTAGACTCGGGGAAAAATGATGGGTGAGTCTTGACAAATAAAAGGTCAGCCATAAAGATAATTTCATCTTCAGGTATATAAAGAATAGAATCACAATATGAGTGACCTCCCCCAAGTGCCATCAGTATAGCAGTACGTTTTGTTCCATAAATAGTAAATTCTGTGTTAAAAGCGTATTGTGGTAAAACTAATTCTAGGGTGGGCAGCGAAATTGCTATCTCTCTTAGAAAATTAATTTTATTGTCTAAATTTATGTCAGTGGAGCTTTTCCTTTGTTCAATTAGTGATTCAATATAATTGTTTAAACCTGTTATATCTTCTTTTTGTTTGGCAATTCTTTGTGGATGATTTTCCTTCATTTTTTGAAGAGTTGTTTGACTAGATAATATATTACATTTTTTAAATACCTGATTACCTCTAATATGGTCACCATGCCAATGACTATTGATAACCCAAGAAACAGGTTGATTTGTAATGTTTTCGGCTAAATTTCTTAAATCTTCTGCTGCTTGTTGAGTGTTAAAAGTATCAAAAATAATTGTTGTTCCACCTAAATCTATAAATCCCGCATTCCCAACTGATCCACTACCATCTTTTGCGATTGCTGCATAAATACCTTTACTTATTTTCTCAAGTGTAAAATGTTTAGAAGTAAATTCAGTCATCAAGTCTTTTCCCCTTTCATTAAACAAATTCAGCCGTAATTTTAACAATTTACTATTCCAAATTATTCTTTTTTCAATTTAAAAATTCCTTCTTAAACTAAACTGCCCGTTAGCACAATAAGAAAAGCCGCCTCAATGACAGCTCCGTTCTTCATCTCTTGCACAGAGAGATAGTAAGATTTATTAGAAAACCAATCAATATAAAGACCAGTATTAAACCAGGGTTGGTCTCCGGTCACAATAAAAATCACCGAAGTTAGAATTTATTTTATTGAAAATAATTTAAAAATAAAGTCATATACAATAAAAGGGTCAAAGGGGCAGTAAATAGCAAAATTCTCCTAAAATTATTCCGTTCATTTTCATCATTCAAATAAGTTAAAATATATCTTCTGATGGCAACTCCTAATGAAAGCACTAAAAGTATAGTTAGTAATAACACCAAAAGAAATTTCAAGTTCGGAAACGTCCTTGCTTCCGGTGTTAACAATAAGGTTTTTGTAGAGAAATAGGAAATAACGTATAAAAGTAAATTGAAGATAATAATAACTATCCAATTATTTCTTGGTTTCATTTGATTCCCCTTATAAACTGTTGTGTTACTTCAATAAACTTCTTATAAAAATGATTCTCCACATTTATCTCTCCCAAATCTTCTCTTTATAGCAAAAGAGCGTTCCTGCTTAAATACAGAAACGCTGTTTTTTCCATTTTATCATCCTTTTATTTTCCAAAAACTAAACATTTTCTAAACTTTTCCATTTATTGACTTAAAGCCCCCGTTAGCTGAACAAGGTCACTCATACTTGTTTTGATTTTTTGTTCTTTTCTATATCAAAGATATTCTAACAGTTTTCCGCCCACTATATAATGGTTGTCATTCTCATCCAGTGCTTCATGAGATGTGATAATAAACCATTCATAAGTTTTATCAAATATGCAGCAATCACTTGGTAAATTATCATTTACTTCCTCGACAATCTCATTAATTAACTCCTCCGTTTTCACCTCATAAACTGCACTTCTGGCATGTGAAACAGGGAGAATCGCGTTTGATTCATCCAACAGGAGATAGACCAGGTTTGGTAAGGGCTTGATCAGTTTTGATAAGTTATCTAGTCCTACCACTTTATTCTTTATGGCAAATGTGGATTCCCATATATATCCTTCACTTTCAGCAGAAATAAACTGTTCAGTCAGCTCTTTAATCATCTCTTTTGAATTACCTAAAGGACGGTACTCCCGCCAGCTTGCATTGACAATGGGATCAACATCTGGAAAATAGATGTATCGTTCACCATTCTCAATTGAAAACTCTTCAAAGAAAAGAGAGTTTTCATATATTTTATCCTCACCAAACACCCAATCGTTCAGCCATTCATGGGCAAAGGTTGGATAGTATGATTCACTTTGTACCTTTAGGTAGATCCCTTCCGGTATGATAAATTCAGTTAGCCAATCATTATCAAAAGCAGCGTCCTTTTCTACTCCTATAAAGTTGGCGGTTGCGTCATCGTCATATATTACATAAAACTTTTTCGTCACAGGACGGCCTAGTTTATTACTCAATAGCTCTAATTCCTCTATATAATTAGGTTTCTCAAACATTTCCCCTTTTTCATAAAAACCAACAAGAGTAATGGCGTTAGGAACTGGTGTCATTTCATAGGCAGACATTATCTTTTCCTCACTTTCAAAACTTTTGAGTAACTATGATTGCTTTGAATAACTTGTGTTTATGAAGACCTTAGATCCCTTCATATATATCTCGACTACTTTTAATAACATTATAACAATTTCTTGTTAAACTAACCTGCCCTTTACTTGAATAAGAAAAAGCATTACCGTTGTTTCAGTAATGCCCCCGTTAGTTGAAGAAAATTTACTTCTGATTGTATTCATTTAAATCCTTCCAACCTTCAAAAGTGTTTCTAAATTTATTTGATAATACATTATCTTTACTAAGAAGGAGAATTGATGAAGAGTCCCACAGGACTAATTCAACAACAGCCTTTGGATGTTGAATTTTAGGATTATCAATCCAAAAATTTGGATTTCCATCAGCATAAGGTTCCACTTTAATTTCATTTAGATCAATTTTCTCATTCTTTTCAAATGCTGAAAATACACCCCAAATAAAATAAACGTCTTTATTTTTAGCAAGTTTAGTTAGGTTTTCGCCTGTAATCCAATAGTTATTAAGAGCAGTAGCACTTTCTTCAAATTCTCGATATTCTTCAAAATAATCAAGATAATTCTCAGGGTAAGACCAATCAAGGTCAGTTAGTAGCCAATTATAATTTTTTTCGAGTCCGTTGAACGAATTTAGTATTTCTTTCAACTCTAAAAAATCATCTAAAATGGTGTTCATTTCAACCCACCTCTACTAATTTTCCATTTATTTTATCATAATACATTATTGAACTATCCTGCCCCTTTAGCCATCCATGCAGCACAAAATCAGTGCTGCACCACAGAGAATGAAAATGGGTAGGAAGTGTCAATACTGATACTGACCTTAATCCAGTCCACCCCAATCCATAGACTTATTAATTAACGCTCTCCTCTTTTTTATCGATTGAGCAGGGTCTTCTTAAGTATTGTCATTTTTCTAATCTTGAAGAAACCTATTTTCATGGTAGTTAAAGAGTGTCTTCCTTTTTTATCTTTTTGAAAACATTAAGCATTCTTAACTACTTGCAATTCAAATCCTTCAGTAAATAAATTTTCTCTTGTTATATAACCAGAGCAATCATGTATATCTCCAATATCAAACCATTTGTAGTCTGTTATTTGAGTATGTAATAAAAGTCTATATTCCTTTTGATGTATAAAAGATTTATCTTTTTGAAACACAACATTTAGCTTATTTTGTTCGTAAGAAATATATTTTTTTAAATCATTATTTGAAAGATCATGATATGTAACAAAGTCGTGCGTGACTTTAATCTCTTGCTCTTTCATTCGTTGAGCAACTCTTTCTAAAAAAATCGGATGTATTAATAAAGCATGTTCCCCAAAGTCTTTTTGTAATAGAATTTTGTCATCTTCATCAAAGACAGTCCTTGTATAATAATATTCATCATCCTGATCTTCAACTTCTAAATAGTCACCATTTAGTCCATATAGGCAAAATACAGGCATGTGATCAATTTCACCATCATCAAGACTTACTTTATTAGCTTTAGCTTCAAGTTTAATAGTATCGGAAAGGTGAAACTTAACTTTTTGTGGAACAATGACCAAAGATGAATCGTATCTATCCCCTATGCCTTTTTTACCTTTTTTTTTCTCAAAATCTTTATAAATTTTAGCAGTACCACATCTTAAATTACCGTTTTGAAGGCTTTCTACATGACTTTGATCATCCATGAATTTTAAAAACATAAACTTATTTTTAAATGAAGAATCGTATTCTGACAATCTCAACTCTCCACCCCCTCCTAATTTTTGCAAGACTTCCGAGACGGATCAGTGCCGTTTCTATATTGGTTCAAAGAAGTAAAAAAGCTTAACCCATTACAGGTTAAGCAGATTTACCGCAAGGTTAATTAACGCCGTCACTAGTCCGACAACCTCACTTGAAATTTTGATTCGTATAGACATCTTGATTTCCATTTTCATTTCATCCTTTTGAAGAGGGTAGGACCACTGCCGAAGCAGAACCCAGGATTACTGCCAAAGCAGGGCAGAAGCAAAGCCAAAAGTAGAACCCACTCCATTCCGTGTTGCCTCTCTATTAAACCTCTTTTTTCCTGATAGTGTAAATAGATTTTCTATAAGTCGAATGGTAATAAATATCACGTTGTTATGGTCTAATTGTTAAACTATCGCCCCCGTTACTTGAATAAATAAAAAGTATCACCCCTAGGTTCTTCGCTTTCTTTTTTGTCGAAAATGAAGAAGGAACTTCGCCGTGATAATGCAGAGAAACCAGAGAAAAATCCCGATAAAGCTGATGACGTGATGATTGCCGTCATCGAAGTTCGGTGCCAACCATTCACTGTGCAGAAGTTTGCTTAAGGCGTAGAGGAAAAAATAAAAAAAGGTAAAAAGAAACACATCCATCTTTGTCCATCTGCCTTTTTTGATGCCGATAAAGGAAATGAAAACCATAATCACAAAAGTTATCAGCCAGTACACCAATTCGACCACACCCTTTTGGTTCCTCGAAAATTTTTAGTTTCTTACAATTATTCTATTGGTAATACTTCTTCAAGTAAACTGCCACTTTAGCTTAATAAGAATAAAGATGCCGCAGCAGCAACACCTTTACTTAACATAAGCACCCGTTAGTCGAACAAGAACTTATTTAGATTTAAAGTAAATTATCTCAGGGTCTTCTTCATCTAAATTTTCAATAAACCCACTTTTTATGAATCCATTTACTTTAAAAACTTCTTGCATTCTTTGATTTGATTTATTGGTTGAAGAGAAAATTTTCTTTGTTGGCGAACTGTTTATAAAATACTTAATAAGTGATGTAGCGTATCCTTTTCGCCTTTCAGTTGGTTTAACGATTATCAGTGAAATGAAGCTACAATCAAAGAAATGAGTATCAAATATTAAAAAACTAACGATAAGATTCTTATCATTAGCAATTATACATCTCTCTTCTTCAATAGCTTTCCTAATATATTCACATCTGCTATTGTTACCGATTACTTCTTCATCAATTTTTACTATATTATCTAAATCAATTAATTGAGCCATTTTTAGTGATTGCAATACAATAACCTCCTTAACTTTTTAGATTCCTAAATTCGCTACTGAATAAAACAAATCCTTCTTACATTAACCTGCTTCGTTTGTTTAATAACAAAAATGCCACCTAAAATGGCAGCAACGTCTATACTAAAATGAGTTTTCTTTTATACACTGATTAAGTATTCGTATTTTTTTAATGTGTCTAAATCCTTTTTGTGAAGTTTTAAATCTTTTACTTCAATGTACAGTTTTTTTGCAATTAATATTTGCCTTTCTTTTATTAAGAAATCCATTAATTCTTGAAAGGTGTCTGTCCTAATAAACGGTAATTCAGCAACATTTAAAATGTTAATTCCTTCCTGATAATATCGGTAACCTGATTCATACAAATTTAGCATAAAATAACTATGACCAATGGTTAGGTTAGTTATGGCTCTTTCACTTTCATCTAATTGGAATTTTTCCATTTTTTCTTTCGATAAATTTATTAATTCCTTCCACCCTTTTTGAACGAATAATTTTGTTTCTCTTTCGCGGTAACCGTTTAAAGTAAAAGGACCTTTAGTTCTTAAATACCTTCGCAAAATCCACATTGAAAGAACTATGGAAAGTACCAGTAGAATGCCCATAATATTATCCACCTCTAATAAAATTCCATAGAAAAACATAGGTGAAATAAATATAACTCTGGTCAGTAAATTCCACACCAACAAAAATATGGAAATTACTCCTTTAGCTAAAGAATCTTGAATTAAACTGCCCCTTTGCTTTAAGAACAAAATTAGCAGGTAGTGGTTGTCGGTTATTTATGTAATGCACCCGTTAGTGGAACAAGGAATTTATGTGCCGTTTCCGATTGTCTTATAAATTATTTCATCAAAGTGAAACCTTGAAAGACTGAGTCCTTCAAGGCTTTTAATAAGTTTTCTACTCTAAAGTAATTAATGTTTATTTTCTAATATTGCTTTAGCTTCACTAACTTTTATATTGTAATGTTTTTTATTTACAAACCACAGATCTTTTAAATTTGAAAGATTAAGAACAACTTTAATATCACCATCTATTATTGTTGTATCCCCTCCTAAAAAAATTTTTATCAAGTTTAGACACTTGTGGAGCGGTTTTATAGATTCTATCTTTCCACAATTTATGATTAATAATGTTTTTAAATTTGTCAAATTACTCAATTGCTCAAGGGTATTTAATTTTTTACAAGTTTCAACTTCTATTTCTTCTAATAATTCCAGACGATCAATCGATTCAAGTGATTCCAGTTGAGTACATCCAAATAAATCAATAATTTTTAAATTAATTAGATTATCTATCCCTTTTAGAGTCTTTAACTTGGTTGAAGTTAATTGTAACCTTTTTAAGTTATAAAAATTATTAACGGCAACCAAGTCTTCATATGGATAGTTAATAATATTCAAATTCTCAATTGAAGAAAGGTTAAATATATTTATTAAATGCTTATTCCACCTACCTTGAAACGTTTTTAAATTCTCAAAATTGTTAAAATCTAAATCAAGTGATAAGTTACAACCTAAACCTAGATGTTCTAATAATTTCAAGTCATTCATTACACTTAAATCTCTAATATCATCTGCGTAGACTTCTATTCCTTTCAGGAAAGGTAGTGTCTTTAAAAAAGATAAATCATTATCTTTCCAACCAGCAGATCTACTAAGTCTAAGATTATTAATTTCTTTTTTAAGCAAAATATTTCTAAAACTCTCATCCCAATTACCAGTTAAGACTAAACAGTCTCCGGAATTTTTTTCTCCAGTGGTAATAAAATACTTATTATCGTCGGTCAATTTAATAAATACCTCCTTGCTGGGCAAATAGGATCAAGCTTCAATACAAATGCTATTCCACTAAACTCCCTTCAGTAGAATAAGAAAAGAACCGGCCAATAATAGCCGGTCATAAGCTCTCGCCCCCGTTAGTTGAACAAGGTCGATTAAAAAACGTTCTACCCATAAAAGGCAACAACACCTTTTCCCGTTACTTATGTTCGTAATCTAATACTTCTACACTAAAGCCGTGACTACATCCAATTTTAGGACTATCACAAGAAGGCGAAACTCTCACTTTAACTAAGTCTTCTCTATACCCAATTGGTCCATTGTTTTGTCCTGGAACTTGAATTTTCAAGGAAATATCATAAGAATGATTGTTGTTATAAACAATATTAACAATCCTCTGTTGCTGCCAGCCAAAACCAGAAGCTTCTTTTCCTCCATACTCTTTTATTACCCTTTTATCAATAGCTGGGAATATAATATCCAGAATAATATCCTCTGGTGTTACATACCAGTCTTCTGCATATGGTTTAATTTCATTTGGTTCTAGAGGTTTAGCATAAACCAAGTTACCTGTGGCAAACATTAATAAAATTGCAAAGAAAACAATAACTTTTTTCAGAATGCTCACTCCTGTAAATTCGTTACCGTTAGTCTTTGCATTTCCAGTTAATATTATCTACGACAACCAATCCGCATATCCGAACCAAGCGGTTCGCTCGTTCAAATGAAATATTATTTAACCAAATTAATGTTTAACTAACCTCCCCTTTAATCAAAGAAGAAAAGAACCTGCCGATAATCGCCGGAACCATATACTACTCTCGCCCACTTTAGTTAAATAATTGAATTGTTTAATTACCCTTATTATTATTTTCTAATTCTTTTTCAATTTCCTCATTACTCAGCTTTTCTATTTCTTCCTCCTTAACGTTTAAATGTTTAGAAATCAATTTCAATTGATATTTAATAGTTGAAAGACTAAAAATAACATAAAAAATTATTGCAATGTTTAATATGAAAAACACAATTCCCCAAAACATTAAATCCTCTCCCTCCACAACTTGATTAGTTTTTATTCTTAATCACATTAGTTCTTTACCGAATGGAAATTACCTTTTTTTTCACAAACCTCCCCGTTAGCTGCATAACCTGCTAAAACAACTTTTCCCAAATCTTTTCGGCAACAGGATAACATTTTTCTACCGAGTATTTTTCTGCATCAACGGCATCTTCTCCAAACCACTTAACAAATACCTTGTGTATTACATATGCAAGCTGTTCAACTGATTTAACATCAGGTAAGGCACTGGTTATATCACTTATCTCAGAATCATACTCATCTTCTGGTGTGTGTGGTAAAAAGTTAAAAGGATCCCATTCGTCAATTACTTCTTTAATAATGTTAAATTTTTTAGACGTATATTCCCGAAAATATAACTTAGAAATTTTAAGAGTTATTTTATGTACTAGTATCAAGAAGAGATAGAACAAATTTGAGGCAATTACACTTAGTATGAACATCGCTACAAAATCTTCAAAGGGAGAGTATGAGGACCAACCATTAAAAAGAAAATAAAAGATTATCGTTGGGATCAGACTTGCAATAGAGTACATTCCTACTTTTAACAAATATGTCTTAATCCCAATACTTTGAGAACAGTGATTAAACCATTTATCAATCATAAAGGAAATCGGTACACCTATAAGCAAGTACACAGGGGTGATATATATACAATTCAAAAAGAATGTTGCTCCTACGCCAAAGGAATAGGTGCCTTGAATACTTTCCGACTCTGGGGTGTAAGAATAAATAGATAATCCCAAGGAAAATACCAAAGTAGATATAAAAGCTACAAAAATTCTTTTAATCAATTTTTCACCACCAATTTCCTTTTGTTAAGTGTATTTGATTAATATATTCAAGGGTTCGTTTGCAGAATCCTTCTTCAACAAACCTGCCCGTTAGTCGAATAAGGAAAAGGCGATGCCTTCTTAAAGCATCGCACCCGTTACTTCAATAAGACTGTTTAATCGAGGCTATTCAACCAATCTTGTAACCACTCCCGTGGAATTTGTATTTTAGAGACATCCAATTTTTGAAGTTCTGTTAAAGAGTATGTGTTAATTAGATACAATTCCCATTGCGTGTCAATCTCTTCGGCAACTTTAAGACCTTTATCCCCCTTATACCTTGATTTCTCTAATTGTTCTTCACTGTTCCAATATTCATAACACCAATCAGCCAGTTCTTTGTGCACAAGACGATGTTCTAATGCCTTTTTAAGCATCTTTTTCAAATTATCTGTTGTATGTTCTAAATCATCTAATTTGGACATTTTACTCCCCTTGGATTGCAACTTTTATTCAGCTATCCTGTCCGTTAGTCGAATAAGGAAAAGGCAGTTTTTATGAAAGTTTGTTTATTTATTTCTGAAAAATCGATTCATCTAATGAGAATAACATTTCACTTAGAGAATAATAGTCACTGAAACCATTAATTTCAGGTTGAGACGGATCTTTTTCTCTTATTAAGGAATCAAGCCATTCATTTTCTAATTGGGGCAAGCCTTTTCCGTAAACCATTGATAGATTTTCCTCAAGTTTCCTCTTATTAAACACCTTTTCAAATCTTTTTATTCCATAATTTTCAATTAGATAACTTACAAAGGAACCCGATTCCAAATAACTTAACCATTGAATTGTATAACCCTCACTTGTATCTGCGGAGGCACGAAAAAACGATCGTTCTGTCTTCTGATCTATCAATTTATGTAATGGAATATTTTTATTAGACTCTACTACGGTTTTCATTAACCTTTGTATAGGAACTGTCTCGTTTGGAAAGTATGGTTTTCCTAACTTATTTTGAAGATATATTGCAAATCCTTCCTGTGTAAAATAGCCGCAATTTGTATCAAAATCATTTCCATAACCTAAAAGAGTATGGGATAATTCGTGAACCAAAGGATAATTGCCAGTATTTACAGAGTATAATTTAACTTCATTTCGATAACCAGTCGATATTCCTTTTCCTTTTTCAATTTCAATAACGATTTTCTTTGCTGGTTGAAATTCAGTATTAAATTTCATAATTTCATCATACGTCGATAACGTCTCTTTCCTGATCTTATCTAATCTGACATTTGATACATTTGCCTTATTATTAAATTGGAATGTAATCCGTCTATCTTTAGTTTGGAATTGGTTTTCATTTAAATCGCATCCCATTAAAATAATAAAAATTAAAAACAAAACCTTACTCGCCTTCATTAGTTCCTCCTTAAGTAAAAGAACTAGCCCCCTCAACGTAGACGATAGTCTTATTATCAAGTTCCTTCTTCCACTAATCTGCCTGTTAGCACAATATGAGTAAAGCCGACAACAATAACAGCCCAGCCTTCAACTCAGGTACCCCCTTAATTGAAGAAGATGGGTAGTACCGAACTGGTTAGATTATTGCATTCTTAAACAAAGAAGTAAGGTCATCTGCTAATTGATTTTTAGAATAATCATCGTGGTATATTCGAAATACGCTTAGCTGCTTTGAACTTAGTTTGATATATATAGGGTCACCGCTTCCGTGGGAACAACTTGCTGAAAAAACATATCCATCTTCTAATACCGATATTCCAGGTTCATATTTAGTGCTTTCATCAATTATGTCATCCACACCTCCCCATATAATATATGAAACCCCATCATAATCCTCATCAGGTTCATCTTCTTGGATTCCGAACTCTGCATCTATTAAAGGGACGGTTGTATATAATTCGATATACCATTCTGGCAATTTTATTTTAAGTTCTTTTTCTAATTTTGCTAAATCACTTTCGGTTGCCGTTTTGCCAACAAAATCGGGATATTTTAACTTAATTCTTTCTACAAGCCTCTTAGCTTCGATAATTATTTCATTATTTGTCATTTTCCATACTCCCATTTCAATTTATCTATTTAGAGTTCGATTGAGTCCAATAAAATCCTTCTTATCAAATAATTCTTGTTGAACTAAACTGCCTTTTAGTTGAACAACAAAAAAGAGCTGCCACCGCAACTCCATCTTCAACTCAAGCACCCCGTTACTTTAAGTGAAACACTTCACAAATATGATAAAACACCTACATTCTTCAACAAATTATCGTTATAAAGAGATGAAAAATACACAAACTATAATATTAGAGGAGAGTGTTCTTAATGACAGACCGAAAAATACTAAAATTCCTATGGGTGTTAGGATTGGTACTTCTTTTCCCTACATTATTAAAAAAACCAATAAAAGAACATTTAATCATTTTTTTATTAAGTTCTTTTTTCAATACACCTTTAGATAACTACCTTGTTTCAAAAGACCGTTTAGAGTATCCAGTTAGGCTGAAAAATGAACGTAAATTTACGAAAGGGAGTTTTTTATACGATAGTATTTTGTGTCCGTTAATTACTGTTTGGTACTATCAGTCCACTCGAAAAATAAAAAAGTTAAGTGAAATCATATTGAAAACATTTTTATTTACTACACCACAAGTTGTTTTGGAAGCTTTAATGGAACGTTTTACAAGAACCATTAAATACAAAAAAGGATGGAAATGGTACCATTCCTTTATTGGAATTTTTTTAATAAAATTATACATTAGAGGGTTTGTTGGTTTAATTAATCTAATTTCAAATGCCCAACATTCATCAGAAAAAGCAAAGGGGACTCATTAACTTCCTTTGTTTTTTATTTTAGTTGATCGTAACTAAACTGCTCCGTTACTTGAATAAGAAAAAGGCTTTACTCCTTCTTGAAGTAAAGCACTCCGTTACTTCAATAAGCATTTATCTGTATTGGTCTAAGTAATCTTTTCCCCAATTCAAGAATTTTGTCCAAATAGACACATCAAACACCGATTCTTTATCAAGTTTAAAATGTTCTCCAAGTGCTTTCCATTCAAGAAAATTAAAACCTAATGGATACTTTCCCAACTTGGTTAATTCGATTAATAACCCCTCAAAAGCCATTTCATATTCACTATGATTAAAGTAATGTTCTACCTCTTTTATTACATCAGTAGATAATATAACCTTTGACACTGCTATGCACTGTTTTAACTTGCTCACTTCCATACCTGAAGCCTCACCTCATCAATGGAATTTTTTTGAATTAACCTGCCCCGGTAGCTGAATAAGAAAATGATGCTGCCGCCACAACACCTTGTTTAACTCTCGCCCCCGTTAGCTCAATGACCTGTAACGTTAAAAGTGATTAAGGTTTTTTCGCCGATTAAATTTTTTATCGCATTCTAATTCAGGGAGACAAGATAGTCGGCAAGTTTATCGAAAGTACCCTCAAGATCTTGTTGAAGCATTGGAGCCATACCGTTGTAAGATTCTTGTTCCTCAGCGGAAGCGTTCACAGGCCAACCTTTCAGTTTAAAACAGTTTTACCTTCGTCATCTTCAAGCGTTATGACATTCATAATTTCAAGAGGCCAGCTCCCACTAAAAGGCGCTCCGACCGTATTGCCTTGCTCATCGGAAAAGGATTGGATATAAGACACTTTCTCAGGTTCGACAACCTCTTGGTATGTAAATTTTCTCCACATAACTAGATTTCCGTTAGGAGACGTCAGAAAACCTAAAAACCGGCCACCTGATCGAGCGTCCATTATAACGACTTCGAGGGTGAATCCCTTTGGTCCCCACCATTTCGCGAAATGCCCGTGCTCTGTCCATGCTTTAAATACGAGTTCGCGAGGGGCATCGAATACACGCGTAAATTCGAACGATTGATTCAGATTGTTAACCATAAAAATCCTCCTTGTTTTTTGAAAGGAACTATTTCTAGTCTGCAACTTTATTTTCTCAGTCAAAAACTTTGTTTTTCAGTCTATTACTTTATCTCACAGACCAATGATACCATGTATTGGAAGTATCCTGCCCGTTAGCTGAAAAAACAAAAAGCCGCCATTGGCAGCTGGATCTTATAGTAATGCACCCGTTACTTTAAGCACAATCTTTCTTGTGAAATTAGAAAAGCCACTTATAACTTGATGAAACGCACTCATTCGTGGGTGGCTAACGGGCAGAATAGCGGAGTTGACGGAATTTCAGGTATTTCTGGTTCTATAATTTACTATAATGGCAGCTATCGGACGTTAATGGTGAGAATGGAAAAAACCGCCCGCAGGCGGTAGTGATTAACCGGCTTGTTTATACGATTTGAAAATTGTTTTCTTCATAATGAATCGTCTGTCAATACAGAAAGCTACCAACAAAGCTAGTAAACCGGTTAGAAGTACATTGCCGTAAGTTTCAAGAGGAAATGGTTTGCCCTCAAGATGGATACCAGTCGCACGATATTCAAATCGTTTTACAGCATGCTTGGCAGTTAAAAGGTCTTCTTGTTTAGCTAAATCTTCCAATGGCGCTTCGAATACATATCTGTTTGGTGAATCACTATGAATAAGGAGGGTTTCTTTTGCATTACCCTTTTCATTCCAAAGTCTTACATCTGCTGCAGCCAGTGATTTTGCGTCGCCACCTGGTATGATCATTTTGTCTAATTTTGGAGCATTAGATACTTGATGCCTTGCCAGTATATTAAGATGATGTTTTGTAGTAATTGGTGCATCCGAACTAGAAACGGTCAAGACTTGTGTCGTTCCGGTGTCACCATAAGAATCAAATATAGAAGATAAAGCTATCTCATCCATATCTTTATACAGAAGGACACCCATCTGTTTCTTATTCCAATGGAATCCAAGATTTAGTAGATATGTTGCGAATTTTATATCCCTGTAAAAAGGGCCACCTTTGGATTTTGTACGAATTGGTACGAAGGATAACTAATTTCCTTAGATATTTTTGCAGCCACGGGTTCTCCTAGTTGCTGAGATATCAGATGAAGTACTGCATCAATACCTGCACTTTGACCGGCTGAAGTTAAGGTGTTTCCTTCATGAACATACCGCACATCCTCTTTCCAATGTGTATCCGTATATTTCTTGATTAATCCAGGTAAGGCCTGCCAGTGTGAGGTGGCCGACTTCCCTTTTAATAAACCGGCATCGGCAAGATTCAACGACCCACCACAAATGCTTACAAAAGTCGTCGTTTTACTTCTGGAATGTTTTTGAATCCATTTGCGAGTTGGTTGATATTTCACTTCATCTAATTTGGACACATCTATGGGCATATAAGGGACCACAATAATATCCGGACTTTTATTTAATAGGTTATCCAGTTCTTTATAAGAGTAATGTGGTAGTACATCCAGCCCGCCTGATAATGACTTCACGTTTTTGTCCGGTGCAACAGCGTATACATTATAAGCATCTGTCATCGACAGCAGTTCGTAGGGAATAAGAAAATCGAAGTCTTCGGTGGGTATGGTTGAATCCGCCAATACGACTGCTACTGTAGGTTTATCGGGATTGTATTGAGGTATTTTCACACCTTGCAGCGAAGGAACTGGCTCATGGCGGACGTTTAAGTAAAAATCTTTTTGATGACGATTAAATCCATACAGCCCGATCCCCCCCATAAAAACAACGAAAATCAATACATAAACAGCTAAACGTACTACTAACCTTTTCATTTAATTTTCCTCCTCAATTTTCTACCACCAAAATGTGGTTATTTGTTATTGACTACCCTTGTGTCACATTGTACTTAGTTTGAACATGATAAAAACCGCACTCTTTTGGGTATTACCGCAAAATTTCGTTGTACCCCCGTAGGGTATCTTGTTGTTATCTTGATTCCATATTACCTTTTTTCAAATACTTTCATAATTGTGCTTGAGCTTGATTTTTATATCAGACTTCAGACTTAGCTGGTTTCCAGTGCTATATAAAATAAGCGGAGATTTTTCGGTTAGACAGCAGAATAGAGCTCAGTTCGGGGTATATAAGCGGAGGTTTTCCAATTAAGCAAAGCAAAATTAACCATTTTCACGTTTTTCGAGTCAATAGTCGGAATCTCTCCGTCTATTTAAGCTATTTTCAGTGCTATTTTCTAATTAAGAGAAAATTCTCCGTTTATTTACCAAACTCACTTTAGCGTCTAATGAACTTGTATAACTTACGGGGGTTTAGTGAAAAAAAGAAAATTCAAAAAAAAGACTTAGAGATATTTGCATCTCTAAGCCTTTTTGACTGTGAAGTTTATGTGATTTGCTATTTGATTTGGTCTGCGATTTACCGTTTTGTACCTTACAAGTAAACCCGTTGTTATATTAGTAACGAGTTTGATTTTGAAGTACAGATTCACAACTGGCGGTTCAATTCGCAATTGAAATAACTGTCCAATTAGGCTGCGTGCAAAAATTCGGTGAAAAATTAGCACAAAAAATGCTTGGACCAAATTTTATGATCCAAGCTTTTTTATTTATATATTTTATTGAAGATAAGCAGCCGTTAGTTAAATAAGCATAATCAATATTAGGCATTATTTTTGATAAGGATTTGATTGTTAATATGGTGTTCCATATGTTCAAGATAATCTTTTATGAGCCATTCTAATGTTTTTAGTTGATTATTTCCTATGTCACAAAGATTGGATAATCTCCGTCTTGGAATATTCAATATTATATTTATGATTTGCTTATTCAATGAAGAAAAAAGGTTTAGTATCTCATCAAGTGGACAATCTTGATAATTCTGAAGTAATACCCATTGGTCTTGATTATACGATTGTATAACATATGGGAGTTCTTCGTACTGAATCTTTATAAACCTATCAATATTATTTATTGCTGAGTCGCATAGATGTCCTAAAATCTCTTTTTTAGACCATTTGTGTGGTAATGGTCGATTAGTTACTTCATTTTTTGTCATCAGGTTGAACTCTTCTGGTAAAAAACGTATCCAATGATTGATACCATTTATTACATTTTCCATTGTTGTACGCCCCCTAAGTTTTCCTAAATATTTTATATTCGTCTGCCAAACTATATATCCCTTCTTCTATTATTAAAGGGTCCGTTTCCTGAATAAAAAAAGGATCCTTCGTTATTGAAGCATCGCACCCGTTAGTTGAACAAGAAGTACACAATATCCTCGCAGTGCGACGTAATAATTTTTTTGTTGAATGTTTTTTTGTTACAAGTAAAAACTAAATAATATTCTTATAAAAAGGTGAACCAAATATGAAGTGTCCTTTTTTAAATAAGTTAGGTTTTCATTATGAATGAAAATCTAAAAGCAGCATTAAAAATGCATGAACTACATCACGAAAATTTTGAAAATGACCTTAATCATTGGCTAAAATATGAATTATTTTCCTGGAATTGGTGGGTTCTGTTTGCTTTTGCTTTACTCCCATGGATTATATGGCTTAAGGTAATCGACCGAAAAAGACTATTGGAAATTATTTTAATTGGTACACTAGCAATGATTCCTACTACTTTTTTAGATGCTATTGGTATTGATTTAAGTTTTTGGATTTACCCAGTACAGTTTAGCCCTGTTGCTCCAAGAGCAATGGCATTTGATATGTCAATGGTGTCTGTTACCTATATGTTGATGTATCAATTTTTTAATAAATGGAAGTCATACATAATAGCCTTATTAATTATGTCATTGTTATTTGCATTTATCGGTGAACCTGTAAGTAAGGCAATGAATTTAGTGTATTATATAAGATGGAAATATTGGTACTCTTTGCTTTACTACATTGCACTTGGAATAACCATTAAAATATTTGTTAATAAGTGTAAAGGTACATACATTAAAGAGTAATACATTTAAATATTGTTCCCTACTTGAAGCGTCATTACGACGCTTCCTTTACTTCGCTTTTTGGCTCAAAAATACGCATTAAACGTTTTTTCTTCTTCAACTAAACTGCCCCTTTAGTTCAATAAAAAGCTGCCATTTCTGGCAGCTCCGATCATCAACTCTTGCAGCCTTTAGTTGAAGAACTAATCCTTATTAATAAATTTAATTAAATCACCAATAATAAACCTTTTTGTAATATGTTTTCCATTTTTCGCAATCCAAGATACTGTAATAACATCAGAACTAAAAGCTTCCCTTATTTCATCTTCACTTAAACCTTTGGAATAAAAAACGAACTCAGTTGTGTATTTTGCAAAATTTTCACCTTTGTTATCTTGTTCAACGCCCGTAGCATGTAAAACACGTGCATTATCAATTCTTTTATTTACCAAATCAGAAAAACTTGGAATATCAATTTTCCGAGAGTCATCTGAATGTTCCATATCGAAATCAAATGTGAACTTTCTGAATTCTCCTCTGATAGGATTATCAAAACCTTTAGTATCAATATAATTAAATTCATTTTTACTTAACGTTGAAATTTGTGCTTTAATAGTTAATTTTGGTTCTTGAATTTTACCGCAAGCAACAACTGGTATAAGGATTAATACTAAAAAAAGAAAAAATATACATATTTGCAGGTATTTCCTCATTTTAAATTCACTCCTAAATTCGGAAATGCTTATAATCTCATAAACAATTTTAACCCAAATTTTGGAATATGAATATCTGAATTTTTTTCAACTAACCCATGAAATAAGAAAAGCTACCTCAATGACAGCTCCACTCTTCAACTTTTACACCCTTTAGTGGAACAAGGAGTAATATAGAATTTCTAAGATGTTACTCGGTTTAACAAATATATAGTGTAAGGAGTCACCAACAATATTGCAGTAACGAGACCTGGGGTATATGTTTTTAACAATAGTGTTTGCAAGACATGGGCAACATTGTGAATTAAAACAAATATCAAGAATGAAAGATATAAAATTGAACTCCATGAACTTTCTAAGTTTTGAATTTTAATGAAAGTTATAATAGACATTGTTAAGAATATAAAAACGTCTCTCTTTGCAAAGGAATACGAATTAACATTCCAAAATTGCCAAATCTTTTTGTTTAACCATTTGTTATTACTTATTATTTTACGTTCCGTTCTAGTAGCCCATTTCTCAACTGCTATTATTTCCTCAAAATCATGTAGCATAAATATTATTACAAATAACCAGATTGCATTCTATAACTCAAGCTGAAACATTGAACATTGCTCCTTTATATTTTTGAAAATGGTAATTTCGTGGTAATAAAGTATTACTTCGACATCCAAGTGCATTATCCTTTTTATTGTACTAACTGCACCGTTAGTGCAAAAAAAGGGGGCGCTGCCGCAACCTCATCTTAAACATAAGCATCCGTTATTAGAATAAGAAAATGCCACCTTAGCTTTAGTAAAGCAGAAGCCACAAACCTTTAATAAAATTGAAACCATTTTCATGCGAAAAAAATATTTGAGAATAAAAATGTCAAAACACCGACCTTTTTGAAAAGTCGGTGTTTATAAGTTTATTTATTTCATATCTTTGTAATTTTTAAGTATCCTGTCTATTTTGTTTTGTCAGCTAATTCTTTCAAGGCATCAGTAAGCTGGTCATTTAAAGTACCTAATGCCTCTTTATCAAGAGGGGATGCTTCAGAACCCGCTATTGTCGGATCAAGATATTTTTCTATTTTTTCATAAAGGTCTTTATTGTCCTTTTTTACATCATCTTCAAATGAAGACCATTGATCCTCTAATTTAGGTCCTACTTCTTTTACCTTTGCTTGGTCTCCATTATCGATTGCTTTAGATAACTGTTCTGTAGTGTCCAACATCTTATTTACCCCATCGGAAACCTTACTATTATTGGAACTACAACCTGCTAAAAGTAAAGATCCTCCAAGACCAATTGCTACTACCATTGATGTTAATTTTTTCATTATCATTTCCCACTTTCTTAATTAGTTATTATTAGCCGTTATGAGTTTTTTGCTTTTTATGTTCTTGAACAAAAGAATTAAGACAGCAACAAGAACTAGAGTTATCTGAGGAAGCGTGCTTTCCCATGAAGGGTAAAGTGCAAAAAATTCTATGCTTGGGATACTTGGTGAATTCGTTGTTGGAATTAACCCTGCTAATTGCAAGCTATGAATACCCATTCCCGTAAACTTAATACAAAGATAAAAAACGATGACACTAGAAACCATAAAGAATGGACGAAGCGGTAATTTCAAACCTACAAATACCATTAAATAAGCGAGGATCCCAAGAATTGCAGCTCCGATTAGGAATCCAATTAATAATGACTGAACTTTAATTTGGCTTGCCATTCCGATATAAAACAATACGGTTTCGGTCCCTTCACGAAACACTGCAAGGAAGGCAAGAACTCCTAACGAAACAAGTTTACCCGTGGTTAATGCAGTTTGGCTTTTCTCACGAATATACCGATTCCAATCTGCGATATTGGATTGACTGTGAAGCCAGTAGCTCATATACAATAACATGACTGCCGCAAAAACCCCTGTCCATCCACCAATAAGGGCATTATTATTTCCAAAAGCACCCGATGAAATAACAAACTTGACGATTAGGGCAAGGATGATACTTACTCCGAGACCTGACAGAACGCCAGTCCAAATCCATCCTCTTCCCCTATCCTCACCTGATTTTTTTACAAAAGACATAAGTGCAATTACTACGAGCAATGCTTCTAAACCTTCTCGAATGAGAATCATCGCTGCATCCCAATAGGTGTACTCGGATTTGTTAGCTAAAGGAGTTAGATACTCAACCATGTTATCAATTGTTTCACCAGCTGCTTTATAATTCGGTGGATTTGCAGAAAGCATGGCTTGAATGGTTACCAAGTCCCTTTCAGAGTCACTATATACGGAAGCCGATTGGCCACTACTACTCCTTCTACACTTAACCAGCTGTCACTAGCGTTCTTAATACTTTCCATCGCTTCTGTTTGTTTTTTTTCACTGATATCCTTTTTAGTATTTTGAAGAATGAGAATAAAATCATCCAAAGACATATCTTTTTTCTTGAATCCAGCCTCTTTTGGATAACCGCCAGCGGAAAATTTTTCGTTTACGGTTTTCAAACCCTGCAGGCCTGTAACACTTGATCCTCCTTTTTAATAGTAAAGGCATAAACCACCTTTCCCATATTCGCTTCGATATCACGATAAGCGGTGGCCGAATCAGCTTTAACCCCTTCTTCTATTTCCCGCCAAGCTTTATTAAATTGATTATAGGACTTTTCTGCTTCTATAAGATTTCCTTTAGACGCAAAAACGATGGCTCGATCAACAGGCTCCTCCGCCTTTTTCATATCTTCATCTGAATTTCCTGCTGCCAATGCAGGAGTATGTATGCCAAGTCCGATTATCAATAAAAGGATTGATAACTTAAATATGAAATTTTTGACCATGAGATCCTCCTTGGTGAAAACTGCTCATTCTAATTGATAACGATTTTCAATTTCATCTATATATCTCATATTCTATCCACATTGATAATGATTGTCAATTAGGTTTTCATTTAAAAAGTTACATTTGTGTGAATATCTTGGAATTGCTTTCCTAGGTTACTTTTGAAGCGTTTTTAGAAAGGGAGTTTCAAAAGGTAGTATTCTGGGGAACTATCAATTAGTATTTTTTATAAAAATATGGAATTAGAAGGTATCAGGAGAACAAAGAAGCTATTAAGCAAAAAAGGCCTTGCAGCTATGCTATCACTTGGATTGATGATAACCAGTGCTGGATCACTTGCATCGGCAGATACGAAAGGTGCATCGGGAACGCTGGAAAAACCTTTTATAAGAACTACAATGTAGGCACAGTGATGCCGCCGGATGTCGTTCAGTACAAAATCAGCAAGACGGCGTCATGGTGTCAAAAAGCAATTTAAACCTGACAAATCTTAAGAATATTAATGTGGAAGTAAATGACGATATGGTCAAGTCCGCCAAAAAGAAAGGTACCAAATACCATCAGGAAATCAACTTCGTAAAATAAGTCAGGGCTGCCACGAAAAAAGTGACAGGCACCTTCCAAAAAATTGGATGGTGCCTGTCACCGAAGGGGTCTGTTTTGAAGTGCAGTATTGCAAATCACCCTGTAATCATAGATCGCTTTTGAAGACTATCAGAAAGCAGACTATACGCTACTACTTTCTTCTTGTACTGTTTGACTACATCAATGTGATCGTTGTATCTGAAAACAAACAACCGAACATCCTTTTTACCCCTTTTACTATCAATAATGATTGGGGTCCCACCGTTCTCTGGATTTAAGTACAAATGCTCGTTCCCTGGCCATATATAATGCCGTTCTAAAAATGTAGCCTCATTAAGATAATTAATAATTTGAGTTTTTTCTTTACGATCCAAGTGTTTTCCGTCAAGGGTTACGGTGGCAAGGGCGTCATTCAGTTTTGAATGTGTTTCAAATTTGCTGGTAAGCCATTCCACAACACCAGTTGGAAGACAGGTCATTAATATTTTAACTAGACTTATGAGAATTATCGAAATCACCACAGCCCATGTCATATTTCTTCATCTCCATTACCTTCTATATTACTATTAAATTATTATTTTAACATGGTCGGACAAAAGGTTAAAAAGTTCTGCTTTTTCACTACGTTAACCATACGTATAACCCTAGTGAAGTTAAAGCTATAAAAATAATCACCACATATATTAAGGTCAAGTTGGTCGTATTTCTTTTTGTGGAACTACTGTAGTTATCGTCAGGCTTCCCCGTTAATAATAGAGTTGAAACCACAGAAAGAATTAAGATCAAAATAACCAAACCGAACATAATATCCATGCCGCACCTCTTAAAATGTTATAATTTACTCTCTGTAAATAGTGCTATTTAATAATTAAATAATAACTCAACTGGAGCAATAATTAACCATCCAATCTCTATAAATTAAACCATCCAATTCTTCAACCAATCTGACTTGTTAGTCGAAAAAACTTAATGATGTCACCCGGACTGGTTAGCGCGGAAGGTCATTTGAAATTACCATAACTTAACAGAACCACCACAAACTTCCCTGTGTTACTATTTACTGTGGAAAGAGGTGAAATAAGGTAATGAAAAAAATTATTTTATTAGTTTTTTCAGTTGCAATAATCATAGCAATTGCTATGCCAGCTGAGGCTAGCTCGACAAAAGTAATGTGGGGAATTTCAGAATTAAAGCCTGGTCAAATTGGAAAAATCACCATTTTAAAAGAAACTACTCTCTTTTCAATTGATAATAACATCCGAAAAGGCGAAATAACTCCTTCTGTACCAGTACATTTCAATCCTGTAAAGCAACTGCATCCTGGTGAAGTGTATCGAGTATACACCACAAAATCATTCGAAGGATATGTCCCACTTTACGGTATCGGAGGCGGATTTTATGTAGTTCAGAGTACCGGTATGAACCCAAACCTCTTAAAATACGAGACACCTTCTAAAGCAAAACTTCTTATGGTCAACAAAAAATAGTCATCCATAATATAATGGGTGACTTTTTATTTTGAACTCAAAATGATACCTTTTCCCAATTTATTACTCTTTTTATTCTGAAGAATGATTGTTTTTTCCAACTAACCTGACCCTTCGAATCACAAAAATGAAGCCCGGTCAGGCCTTTTGGAGCAACCATGTTCATCAAGTGAGCAAATCAAGGGCAATCAAGTCCGAATGAGGGGTTTTGGCCTTTATCTCGCTTATGATGACCGTTTCTTCCACCTTAGACATGCGTTTCGGTCTTCATCAACCTTATGACGACCATTTTCTGCTCCCGAGGCGGGAATTCGGTCTTCATCGCTCCTTGGGGTATCTTTTATGCTGGGATTTTCCCCATGTCCTCGCTTATGAAGACTGTTTCTTCCACCTTAGACATTCGTTTCGGTCTTCATTCCCCTTATGAAGACCATTTTCTGCTCTCGAGGCAGGGATTTCGGTCTTCATCGCTCTGTTGGGTATCTTTTTTGATGGGTTTTTGCCCAAGACCTCGCTTATGAAGACCGTTTCTTCCACCTTAGACATGGGTTTCGGTCTTCATCAACCTTATGACGACCATTTTCTGCTCCCGAGGCATTCGGTCTTCATCGCTCCTTGGGGTATCTTTTATGCTGGGATTTTCCCCATGTCCTCGCTTATGAAGACTGTTTCTTCCACCTTAGACATTCGTTTCGGTCTTCATCAACCTTATGTCCACCTTATTCGGACAGGTTTTATCAAAGCAAGGCAATCAAGTCCGAATCAGAGGATTTCGGAACAAACTCTAATAGTAGAATTTGTCCCGAAAACAACAATCCTTGCTAAAAGAGCCTTCATCAAAATATGGAATTAGAAAAACCATTAAAATTAATGGTCTTATCTTTCAATCTTATCCAATAGGCTGCCTCGTTAGCTGAGGTATTGGAATCTCTTATCCTTTTCTATATTATGAATCTTTTTTGTTCACTCGTTTTGGTATGGTTAAACTCGTCCAGTCATCAGATTTTAACTGTTTAGCTATATAAACTATTTGCCCGGTATGATATGAATAGTGATACATTTGTCTCTCAATTGCCTCAATAAGTGTATGAGATTCATTTCTAATGAATATCTCACTTAGCAGATGTTCCTCTTCTATATAATCCAATGCGTTAATGAAAACATTCCACCCTTTATTCCAAACCTCATATAATTCGTTACGATTTGAAATTGTCTGTTCAAATTCCTCATCTCTGTCTCTAGAAGGTTTCTCCCCGTCAGAAATTAAGAAATCAGTCCATCGGGAAACCATATTGCCACTCATATGTTTCACGATTACAGAAATACTATTTGAGTTTTCATTTGGAAACCAAAATAACATTTTATCATCAAGTTGTTCGAACGTTCTCTCAGCTGTACTTTTCATTTCTTTAAACCGCAATTTAATCACTCGTAAATATTCAGAGGATATTTCATTATGAGTATTAGACATATCAACATCTCCTTCCAATTTTATAATTAAGTCATTAATTCTCTATTAGTTGAAGATAACCTTCTTAAACCGATCCGTTACTTAAAGAAGAAAAGCATACTGTTCATTCCTTTAGTTGAGACCTTTTTATTCAAAAATAGATTTCAACCTTTCAAAAGACAAAAAAAGAGAAGCGATTACTTCGCTTCCCAATAATGAAGGTGATGATAGGGATTCAGAGCTTTTCCGCTTGAATCATAGATTCCAAAATGAAGATGGGAAGGAAACTTTCCTGACGTTCCTACGGCCCATAGCCAGTATTCCCTACATAGCCAACAAGTTGTCCTTTTTTCACCTTGGAGCCGAATCCAATTCCCGCTGCATATTTGTTTAAATGGGCATAATACAGATAGTATCCCTCCTGGGTGCGAATGGTAACTCTCCATCCACCCAGTTCGTTCCATCCGTAATTCGTTACGGTTCCATCCGTTACGGCATACAGTCGTGTACCTTTCGAAGCCATAATATCGGTTCCCTCATGTACTCGATTCCCACCAAATTGGCGGGAATTTCCCCAAGTATCCTGAAATGAAGTATAAGTCCCTTTGGCCATTGGAAACATACCATCTGCTAAAAAGGCAGGTGCAGGAATAGATCCTTCAGTTATTTTTAATTCTTGTCCTAAAAAAACAGTGTCACTGCTTAAACTGTTCAATCTCTTAATCTCTGAAACAGTCGTTTGGTATTTTTTCGCAATAAGAGATAAATATTCCCCAGACTGTACCGTATGTACTGTGGCAGTTGGAATCGTTTCTTGTTCTGCCGGCTTCCCTGGCGATGGAAGTGGTGTAGTTACAGGTGAACTGACTGGTTTAGGAGCAGGCGGCTTGGATTGTGTGCGCAGCTGGACTCGCCGTTAATTTTAATACTTGTCCAATTCGAACCTTATCTGTTGTGAAATTATTAAACTTTTTAATATTGGAAACGGACAAACCATAATCTCTTGAAATAAGTGATAGCGAATCACCCGTTTTGACCGTATGTGTTAGGTATACTCCCTTATGGGAAGGAATCTTTAACGTTTGTCCCACTTTTAGACGGTCTGATGTTAAATGGTTGCTAATTTTAATATCCGCAACCAGGAGGTGATGATTTTTAGCGATAGTGGTGATAAGATCTCCTTTTTTCACCTTGTAGGTTGCTTCAGGAACGGATACTGTGATCGTTTGCCCTATACGAATCTTTTCGGAAGTAAGATGATTCCATGTTTTTAACTGGCTGACCGAAACGTGATAACGATTCGCAATACTTGTGAGGGTCTCTCCTGATTTCACTTTATAAGCTAAACTTTCCGCATGAGCAGAGACTGAAAATGCCGAAGCAGACAAGAAGGTGGCTAACAGCAACGAATAAAGCTTCTGTTTTTTCATGTTGTTCTCTTTTCCCCTTTATCGTGTTGGTTTCTCTCTCTACTTCCATAATAAGTTAATAGTTTAAATTGGGACAACGTTCAAATTTTTCCAATTCGTGATACTTTACTCCTGTTTTTAGCAAAAAAGAGAACGGATACCATTAATCCGTTCTCTTTCCCGCTTATTTCTGTTCTTTCTACTCTATCTTCTGGATCTCAAATGTGGGAAGCCTCCAAGGATTTCACATGTCCTATTAGAAAAACAATCTAGTAAAATCCCTATGCTTCATTAAAAATATGCGTTCAATTAACAGTTTCCTAAGCTCTACTCTTGTTGAGTAGAACTAGTTTAGCCAGTCACTCTGACTTCTTTTCTATAAATCAGAATAAGAGAAAAACAGCAGCCACTTGCAAAATCCCTGCATTCCCCCATTTTTCAGTTTAATGGTAATATTGGAATAAAAAAGAAGGGGAATTAATGAGGAAATTACTAATTATATTCATGGCACTTTTTATAATGATATTTGGAATTTTTGATAAAGCAACAGCAGCTAGCAGTTCAACTGCCATTCGTATACTAAACTCCCTTTAGTTCAATAAGAAAAAGTTATCCTAATTCGACACCACTAATATGGGAGCATATTAAATACTCTCAACTCTACTTTTTATATCTATAAAGTCATTATCATTTTTAATATTAGGGATTTTTTCAATAAGTTCTTTTAAAAATGTTCCTATACTCTTTCTCAACCCTTGTTTAAATTGTTCAAAATCAATCATATTCCTATTTGTTTGTGGAATTTGTTGCGATTGAGATACTGTTACACCATCGTAGTATATTATTTTTTTCCAAGGACGAAACGTAAACTCATTTCTACAGATGGCAAATGTAACGATATTGTCACTCAAGGAAAAAATAAGGCATTTATCAATTTCATCATCATCCACAATAAATGTACCTTCTTCCATTAAACCTTGAGGAACCATAGATATACCCCTAAGAAAAGTATTAAGCTGTCCTACAACTCCCTCCTTGGTCATTGATGAGCTTCCCAAAGGTCCATCATTTTAATGAAAATCATAATTACTAAAAAATCAGACACCGTCAATTAATATGCCCAGTTTTCCCCAAATATCAAAGTAGTGATAGTCCTCGTCAATATCATCGTAATAGGGCATAAATTTAAAGCTAATATCCGTAACCATATCTAAACTCCTCATCTTATTCAAACAAAAACGCTGCCTTGATTGGTAGCAGGGTCTGGAGCTCTATTGCCCCTATTAAATTATTATCTTAATGGCAAATGGGACCTGTCTGCCTTCAGGTGTGTTCCCTGAAGGACTAACATTGCTTTTGAACCTGTTGAATAGGTTGTGAATGTCTGCCGGCTTCTCCTATAAGAACCCCTCTTAGGGCGAGGCAATTCTTTTTGAGTAGGATCTGGGATGTATTGAAAGTTTTTAATAGGAAGATTGAGCTTTTTTATTTGTTGTATTATCTCTCTATATCCTGGGTTATAAACAGCTAGCAAATCATAAAACTTTTCAATAGGGTTATATTCAGAAATGATATCAACGAGCCTTTTTATAGCTATAAAGTCATCTTGTAAATTAATGAATGAATCAATAATTACATCAAGTTCATCGTTCACCCACAACCACTCATCTTCCCACCAATCAAGAGCATGGCCTATTTCAATTACTGTTACTTCAAGCTGGCCAATTATATATTCAAAGTCTGCATACTTTTTCTCTACTTTTAAAGGATTTCTCTTTAACAGACTTAAATTTGGTTTTGAATGTGTATTAGATCTCTGCATTTCAAATTCATTGTCCAGATAAATAATCCTTTCGAGTATCTCTAAAAGCTCATTTAACAAAAAAGGAGTTTTAGAACATTCTAGTTCTTCTTTTGCGTAAATAAGGTTACATATAACCGTTTCAAAGTCTAAATTCATAGTTGCTGCCTCATTATTTTATTATTGTAGTTTGAATGACGAGAATGAAGACAATTTAATGAATAACACTAAAGTGTGAATCCATAAAACACAAATAATTTTCTTCTATCTTTTTCAATTCTATACTTAATATATCGGTGCTAACTCCTGTTACGTTTAGATTATATACGGTAAGAAATAATAATAACCAAATAAAAAATGCCACCTGATTGGCAGCAATATCTTTAACGTTTCTTACTTCTTTTACTTTCAGTCAAAAATTTTTCCTTTTTAGGAAATTCAGTGTATTACGCAAGTTCACTCACATTCCTAACTAAAATGAAACACGAGAACCGTCCCATACTTCATTCATGTTTCAGTGCTCTTTCTCGCATATACACAGCATGTTTTTGGTAAGATTCTTCGACTGCGTCGGGTTTGTGGTGTAAGAGGTGGGCTTTTACAAACTCTTGGTATCCTAATCGGTTAAGAACATAGAGAACGCTCCGGTTAAGTAGATGCTGTTCGGGATGGTTCAAGTCAATCTCAGTAATTTCAGTGATTTTTCCTTTTTTTATCATTTTTAAATACATGCAGCTCCGCTGTTCTTCTACCAAATATGTCTCTATACAATAATCCATCGTTCTTCCATTGAATAGGATAACTTCTAGAGGCAAAACTGGTGCAACCTGCTGTTCCAAAATATTAGGAGGAAGAGAGAGATTTATTTTCTCTAACTCATGTAAATTATATTTCTTAAGGACGGGAAATTGATATAAAGAAGGGTGAAAGGAACAACGGCCATAAAAAGTTTTAATAAGCAAAGTCTCTTCCCTAGCCTCGTAAATAAACAGTATGTCAGAATCGATGATTCCAAGCGACGGGGACAGCCATTCTATTCTTAACGGTAAGCTTAATAGAGCAAAAACCAGCCTCTCCAACTTTTCTACTCTAGTAAAAAATGGTCCTACCCTTTGATTCCAGCGTTCAAAAGCATGCTCTGAAATCTTCACTTCAGAAAAACTATTTCTTACCTTTCCAACTAACTGTCCTTTTTTGCTCATAAAATTTTCTACGATATCTTTTGTATATTCATTTTTATATAAACTACAATAGGCATTATTTATAGGAACCTTTCTCAACAACCTATCAAGAGCACCCATCTTCATTCCTCCTGTTTAATTCCCTTTTTTTGAGATAGTTCAACTTACCTACCCCTTTAGTTATTAATGATTTCAATTATAATCTTTTTTTTAAAAAGTGATTCTAAAGGTAAGAAGAACCAGGGAAACTACAACTTAGAATATAAACATAATGTAAGTAACATTAATATTTTATGCTTCAAATTTGGCTTTATTTCAATATGAGATGAAAGTTTAATAAATAAACTATTAGGATGTAAAAAATATATAACAAACAATTTCACGAAAGCCATTTCGCAATTTGAAGCACCACTTTAAATTACAAAAGAAATAGATTTTCTATTAACTTTACCATATAAACCCATTTTGAAGTATAAATCATATTAAACTAACCCCACCGTTAGCTTAATATGATTTGTCTTTCTTCTTTTTAACAGACCTTAATATTATTTGTTGAAAAAGAATCATAATTGCCCCAAACATAAAAACCAATATCGGTCTTTCACTTCGTTCAACAATGAAATAAATACTGATCTCACCAATAATTAAAACAATTAAACAGGATATAGTTACGACCATTTTGGCGCTTTTCATGAATAACCCCTCATTTATGGTTTAGTTTGTCAAATTAGATTACCATATAGTAAATTCTTTCATTCCGCGTATTTTCCTCTTACGCTAAACTCCCACTTAGTTGAACAATCACCTACCACCTCTTTTATACGGAGTCTTCTGGTCGCTTTTTTTAGCTTGCGGGTGAATGATCTTTACCTTATTCTTGGAAAAGGTCAGGTTATTTAACAATTTAATAGATCTAAAGGGGAAAAGTAGATATGAAAAGAATAATAGGAATGTTAATGGTGTTTATCCTGCTTCTAAGCTTAATGTCAGCGTGTAGCGAAGAAAGTCAACAAACAAAAACTGAATCCCAAAAATCCGCTCAGCACAAGGAAGGGAAACATCATGTGGAGAAAAAGGTAACAGGAAAAGCACTTCCAAAAACTCGCACCGCGACTCCTGCTTCTCCAAATACGAATGAGCCTCAAGTTTCTGTACAGGTGGGATTAGGAGATACCTATGATGCATTTACAAAAGCGTATGGAAAAAATAATGGTGATAAAACCATGGCGAGGTTCCAAAACGATTATCTCTTGCCTATGTTCCTGAATCATCGTGCGGACAACATCACCATCCAGTTCGAATCGACAAGTCAACCATCCCGTACCGTAGAAGAAGCCAAGCAAGTCGCCTCACAATTGATACCAAAAGACGCAAAATTGGTAAAGGAATATACAAAAGCAGATATTCCGTGTACCGTGAAAGAATATCGCAGTGAGAGTATCGCCCGCTTGTTTCCAGATTCAGAGCCGATGGGGCCTTTATTGTGATTTTTAATTACAATACAAATCCTAAGGAGATATTTGGTATTACCATTGGAACGGGCAATAACCCATAATATAGAAAAACGACACAAGGGAATGTTGTCTAAATGAAAAAGACGTTGTTAATATTCGGTGTAATTTTAATTCCGATAATCCTTATAATACTGCTTGTTTGTTTGTATAGGTATTACGCATATTATCCTTTACAAAAAATCAATCCTAAAGGTGAAGAATTGGCAGCTCATTCTATTTCACCAAATAGACAGTATGATGTTAAGGTTTATCGTTCCAGCGGTGGCGCTACTGTTTCTTGGACATTAAGAGGCGTTGTTCACAATAATAAAAATGATAAAACTAGAATCATATACTGGAACGAAGGAGAAAAGGCGCAAATAAATTGGGTAAATAACACAACCGTTATAATTAACGGAAAAAAAATTAACGTAATAAAAGGTTCCTACGATTATAGATTTGCCGAATGATTTTCATCCTAGTTTACATATAAAAAAAGTGACAGGCACCTCCCAATTTCCTGGAAGGTGCCTGTCACCTTTTTGTCTTCCTTAATCAACAATTGCCACAACGGGAGGTTTATTTAAAAATTCAACGAGATTTGAAATTCCGGTGTAGCAAGTGCTTGCGTTAAACTTTCAGGATTTTCGAACTGAAGTTCAGCGATCAAGTATAATTTATCCTCTGTATACATCGATTGCAGGACACGATGGACTTCCGCACCTGTTAGATTGGGAATTTTTTGTACCAGCGGGATATGTACTTCGTTATAATACTTTTCAAATCCCTCTTGGTCTTTTGGCTGGTCATAGACAACAATCACTTTCGCCAATTTCTTTCCCACTCGAACTAATTTTCAGAATCCTTCTTCTTTATAAAGAAAAGGGCAACCCTAAAAGAGAAAACCATTCGTCGATTTTCTCCCTCACGGCCCAGCTTTGATTAGCCCGCTTCATCTGGTTCAGGCAGGATCAGAACCTTGTAGCAAAGAGTGGTGCCGGCAGAGATACTTCCCCTATTAGAAGAGAAAATGATTGGTCAAAGGGGCCTTTATTCCCACTAATTGGAATACAAAGCTAACATCGCTAATAACTATATACCATGTTAAACATTGGGAGGAGGTTATGAATACGAAAAAAACAAGCTTGAAAGTGCTTGGTGTTCTCGTGTTTATTTTCGGATTTTACCTTTTTGCCACTTCCAATCATTTCTTCGGTATATTGGCCATAGCGGCAGCATTCTTCATTTTCCCTGGCGGTAAACAAGAGCAAAAAGATGATGGTCCTGACTTTGACAATGATTTTGACTTTGGTGATTCTGACTGAAGTAACGACTAAGAAAAGACACAGGCATCATTCCCAATGGAATGGTGCCTGTCTACTGTGGTTCAAGCAATGGGGAGGGATATGATGGAGATGGCAAGTAATCAGGTGGGGCAGTTTCAAACGATGCAAGACGTGATTGATACAATGACCGAGCGTCTCCATGTTCTGCAAGAGTGTGGAGATCATCGGCCGTATTTCAGCGTGTCTATCTCCTCATGACGCAGGAGATGCAGCGGCGTCTCGCCTCTGATATTTTCCGGGACCCCGTTTGGATGGAGCGTGTTCTAGTCTGTTTCGCTCAGCACTATTTTAATGTAATAGACTCTTATGATGCAGGGCAGCCTTGTCCACCGGCCTGGGAGCTGGCTCTCCGCATGGCTGATGAAAAACAAGTTTTTGTCCTGCAGGATGCATTACTCGGTATCAACGCTCACATCAACAGCGACCTTCCTATGGTTCTTTATAGCATTCTTAACGAGGATAATGCGTCGCCCGATGCCCGTGTTATGCTGCATCGCCGCTATGATCATGAACGAATTAACGACGTGTTAACGAGTCTGGTGGATCATGTTCAAGATGAGCTGGCACACCACTATGCCCGCTTTATTCGGCCCTTGATTCGTTGATGGGCCAAAAAGACGAATCAATATCTTCTTTTTTTATGACTCACTGCAGAATCAATGTCTGGTACAATACTGAGCTATTACTAGACTCTCCTGATGAAAAACATCGGAAGGTTCATCAGCAACGAATTGAAAACGATGCCTATACCCTCGGACTGCGCATTGCTGACTCGCCCTCCTTTCGATTCATAAAAAGATTTGCTCCATTTACAAGAAAAAATCGCTGGTTTTAACATAATGTTTAGAATGAAATAGAGTTGTATTTTCATAGGCGAAAAGTCATGAACTGTAATCATAAAGCATATTCCTTTTTTAAGGGAGGGATAGGATGAATAAAGAATTCTCTAATAAAAGTACAGGGACATCCATGGTTTTCGGAATTGTTTTCGGTATTATGGGTATTTCGTGTCTTTCGTTTTTCCCGCTGCTTGGTTTAGGTTTCATAGCTATAGGTGTGATTGTTTTCTTTCTCATTCGAACTTTTATGAATAACACCACAGTTACAATACATGATCAAGGCTTTTCAGTAAAAGAAGGCAATAAACGAAAAGGAACTGCTGTGAAGGAATACAAATGGTCAGATGTAGTGGCAACTAGCTATTACGAAGAAGATTCAGGAGGCGAAGACTCAGATACAACGAGTTTTTTTCAAGTGAGTACAAATGAAGGAGTCGCCTTTGACCTTCAAAAAATGAAAGGTTTCAATGAATTGATTGAATTAGTTAACCAGAATACACCCCACCTTCCTTATTACTGGGCAAAGCCACAAGGCTGGTTAGGCAAATATCAAAAACAAAGCCGGGGATAAATGTGCGTGGCCCTTTCCTGAGCAAACCCGCCTTTAGCCACTCCAAAGTGACAGGCACCTTCCAATTCCCTGGAAGGTGCCTGTCACTTTCACGCTTTACCTAAGCGGGGGTCTGACCCCCTTTTTACTTCGACAAACATAAAATCCTTGTATAACAAGGCTTCAACGGCATTCAATCAAACGTTTGATTAACGATTTTCCGACAAACTTCGGGGCATGACATGCCTTAGCCATACTTCTTCTGGTGCGCCTTCTTTAAGGTCAAATACTCTTTATCCTCCCTTGCCAGCTTCCACTTTTCGTAGAAAATAGCCGCCGATTCCGCCTTCACCTTATCATTTTGACGTTCCTTTACGCTGCCATCCTCATTATATTTATGGCCGCCTTTGTAGTTCGTATAGCGGCGGGCTCTTGTATATCCCATTTGCAGAAACTTACGGGCCATATCCATACCGACAAAATCATCTTTCTTTTTATACTCCAAGAAAAGCTCATAGATGGTGTCGGATGATTCCTCAGCAATCTCTGGTGTCTTAAAGCGCCAATACTTCAATATCTCGCTTTTATACGGTTCTACCAGCAGTACCCCCTGCTCCCCTCGCCCAACCCGGTAAAGCTCCGGGTGTTTTCGGAAATCAAGATGGTCAAAATCCAATGAATAATCAAAAGGCATCATATCCCTCCTTATTGCTTATTCTTACCCTGCGGTCTTGTTTAATGAAACAGATGGAAGCTCTAAAAAAAGTGACAGGCACCTTCCAATTCTCTGGAAGGCGCCTGTCACTTTTCGTTAAAACCTTATAAACCAAGCCTTTGCACTCATTTAATCAAACGTTTGATTAACTATTTTTCGGCAATCTTCGGGGCGTGAAGGGTACCCAATTTACCCACCAATCGTAATCGTAGTGGTATATGATTGAATCGCAATTGGCGAATCTAACGCTTCAAAAGTAAGCTCTGCCTGGCCGGAAATGATTTCTCCATTTGTAATATCGCTAATCGATAGTTGGCTAAATGAGAAAACATTTACGTCCTTCGTAAATACTCTGCCATCAGTTGTTCTGAGTGTTACTCTTCCTTTTAAAGGACCTCCTGAATTAGGATTTGTGGTGCTGCTTAATTTGTCCAGATATTGCAGACTTTGGCCACTCGCATTTTTAATGTCAGTATTTAAATAATTTAACAACGGGCTATTCATATTTACAGTTTTGTTATCAGCATATGGAACATCCCAATCAACCATAATACCAAGCTGGTCATCAACAGTTATCGTTGTGTCCCCCTGAAGGTCAATAGCATTCGGGAAAAATGAGATTCTCCAGCTTTCTTGATTTTTATTAATCTTATAAGTTGGAGCGATCGTTCCATAAAATCCTTTTGTCAAGGAAACAGTTGTTACACCTTCCGCCACATTGGCTGAAGTAATCGGATTATAGTTACTTCCCAGAGAATACAATGGAGCCACATCTGACAAGGTGTAGGTCACATCCGTGTTATGTGTGGATAAAATAAAATTAACTCTTGCCACATCATTTTCTGAGAAACTTACATTATGATTTGTGTCAGAGACAATAAAGTTGTCCTTGAACAGACTGTAGGACATGTCTGATCTTTGGGCAAGGTATTGAATATTGTAAGTACCAACAGGAACCTTCGTTCCATTGGAAACCCACGCCCTAACGATTCCACCATTCTCATTTTTCATATTCAGATAAACGGAATCAGAAGGATTTGATTCACTTACTCCATTTGGCAGCGATACTTGCAATGGAACATAGGTATTATCTACTTGTATGGAGAAAGCATTTCTACTTTGCAGGTCTGCAAGGGTAAATTTTTTAATAAATAAATATCCATTAGTATTAATCAAGGCATAAAAAGTGGTTGCCTGTGTTTGACTAGTATTTGTTAAATTGACGCTTAATCCATTCTCATTTAAAGAAGAGTCTGTGATAAAGTTCGTAAAAATGAAATTTGGGGAAGTCCCATTAAACCCAATCACTGCTACGTGTGCAAATGAACTCGTAAATTGCCCTCCCTGGATTAAGAAGGAGACGGTTTGTCCCTGCTGTTGCTGCTGTTGGATAAGCTCTTGAATCCGCTGCTCTGCCGCTGCCAACCGACTGTAATTTGCTAATGCAGAAATTTGCTGCTGTGTGGCTCCAAGTTGAATGGCATGAGTAATTACCCCGTTTATCCTATCAACATCACTTCTTAACCTATCTAATCCCGACAAGTCAACCGTAGATGGATCTGCTGGCAGAAGGGCTAATAATCTGCCGATCTCTACCATATCTGCTGTATATGGAGGACTTGTCACCTTAATCGTTGCCAAAATGCCTCCCAGTACTTTATTGTGTGTGTCTTTAACAGCTCCACTCACAAAATGGACATCTACTTTGTCACCATCGGCAAAGGTTGTTTCAGGAATGGTTAAAGTCAATGCTGTTTTGTTCTGATTCCACTGCATGCTTTGTACATGTATCGTTGTCCGGGTTTCACCGCTAATTTGCGTAACTTCTGAATTAGCAAAAAGATCGGCAACGTTTGTGATTGCTTTTGTACCTTCGCTTAAAGTACCTCCAAGGAAAACTAATAACTTTGTTGAGGTTGCCTGGTTATAAGGCACTCTCACATTCCCGCTTAGGGTAAAATAATCCGGTACATCAATTGTTAGATTGCTGCCTGGGTGATTGCCGCTCAGGTCATAGATGTTTTCCTTTGAAATTGTGAAGGTACTGCTGAAGTTAAGTGGAACATCATCCAGAGTTTGAATCGTTACAGCTACTGTATTTCCTCCTACCCATTCGGCGGTAACGCCTGTTCCAAAAAGATCCGTCCGCTGTTCAAGTTCATGCTCAACAGCCGTCTTCGATTGTTCATTCAAATCCTCACTAAAGGTAAAATTAACCTGGTCATATCGGTTGAATACTCCATTAGCGTCTAAATCAACAGCATTAACTTCTGTGATAGACGGTGGCGTTACATCTTGATTTGCAGGTGCCGCAACCGGTCCAACCCCCGCACTTATAACTTCCGTCCCTGCTGCCGTACCAGTTGAAGCTTTAGGCGTAACCCCAAAGAATAAATATTTGCCAACATCATCAGAAGTTAGCGTATAGGTATTGCCAGTTGCCCCCTGGATCACCGTTTTATTTTGCCCATCGGCACGATCGGCACGGAACCAGCTAAACACCGTTCCGCTTTCCGGATCACTTTCTGCATCACTATAATGATAATTTCCTGTGAGTACTGCACCCACTGTTACGTTCCCGGAAATCGTCACGTTTGTTGCCACCGGTGCTGTTTGTGTAACAGGAGGCGGATTAGTCGTTCCCCCCGTCGACGGCGGTGTTGGTGTCACTACCGGCGGAGTTGTTTGTGCAGGCGGATTGTGTGTCACCTGTACCCCGGTTGAAAATTCAATCTTCCCGTTATTTTCAACACTTACTTCCTCTTTCACGGAACTATCTTTCTTCACTTCTTTGATTACTGTGTTTTCTGCTACTTTGACTTCTGCATTGGCATTTGCGATCGTAACGACCGTGTTTTTTAAGTCACCTTTTAACTGTATGCTTTGTCCTTTTTCAGCAGCTTCCAGGTTAACTGCCTGGACGTTTGCCCCTGCTTCAGCTTCAAGTATTGCAGACGTTTTCACTTCGACTTCTTTTACCACAGCATCCTTGGCCACTTTTACAGTCGAGCCCTCGCCTGTTACTGAAACAGTAGATTCAGAGAAATCTCCTTTTAATAAAACACCATTGGAATTCCCGGAAACGTTGGAAGCAAGTTCAACATTGCCAAACGCTCCTTTTGACTGTGACTCCAGATTGATGGTACCACTGGCTCCAGCTGTCTCCGTTACAGTAACCTTTTTAATGGCTGTGCCCTGTCCGGCAATAACATTGGCGCCGTTTGTATCATTGATCTTCAATTCCTCAGCGCTAACATGATCCTGATGAAGGCTGTGGTCAGCAACATCTTCAACAATAATAGACCCGCCAGCATTATTAACCTTGCTGACCTTCACGTTTTCTAAAAATACTGTCCCCGCTCCGGTTGAATCGCCTTTAATAATCAAGTTGCCTTCGATTTCTGCGTTTGCAAGTTTAATATATTGGCCTGCCCCTGCTACAATCACAACGGTTTTATTGATTTTTTGCAGCCCGGAAACTGTTCCGCCTGCGATGGTTGGATTTGTAGAATCCGTAGAATCAGCTTTAAAAACAGTAACGATATTTTCGTAATTCTTTTGCGACTCTTTATATGATGCTGTTAAAGTTTTTGAAATCGCTGACCCTTCAGGCAATTTTGCAGCAGCAAAGAGCTTCTCAAGGCGACTGGCATGGTAAATGGATTTTTCCACATTATTTTCTTTTAATGCAGCGTTGAAATCATCCAACGCTATTTTAATAGAAACCGGGTAAGCCGCTTTTTCTCGTACTTCCTTTGCACCTTTCACATAGTAGTTTAACAATTCTGTTCTCGTCGATTTTCCATATACTCTGCCAAAAATAATCGCGCTCTTTTGAATGTCGCGTGAAAGCTGGTGATAAGCTGCTTCTACAGAATCATCCACCAATCCTTTTGAAAGATTCTCTGAAAGCTTCGTGCTTGCAGCGACTAATCTTTTGCCTGTTGTTACGGCATCTATGTACTTGGCTGTCCGGTCCACATAAGAGCTCACATTTTGGTCCAAACGCGTTTGCAGCAGCACTTTATTACTGCCCTTCACATGATTGACAGCCTGTTTCGCTTCCTGAAGAGCCTGTTTGGTCTGATTGAACAATGCGATATTTGGATATTCAAAAACAGCTGATTTCCTATACTCGTAAGAAATTTGCCATTTCAATGCACCAGCCAACTTTTCTGCCTTTAATACCAAATCCCCGGCATTCGTACTCGCCTCAGACTGAAAAGGATTAGCAGTAACCACGGCAGAAACAGCCATTGTCGATGCAAGTAAATATTTGCTAGCTTTCTTTAAACTCTTCCTTCTCTTCCCCATTTAGCAGTCCCCACTCTTAAATTAGTATTTATTAACTAATTTTGGATAAATATGTAACTATTTGAATTTTCACATTTATATATCTAACAGTCAAGTATTTTACAATACTTATTTCTTATTAAATGGAAAAATTTTCACAAAAATATAATCCTTATGCAGGGGGATACTGTGCGAAATGCTCAAAAAGCACAAAAAAACTGGATAGGACTTTTATAAGTGTCCTGATCCGGGGGAGCGGTTGATAAAACTTTGGAATCGGTTGATAAACTTCCTATAGCGGTTGATAAAACTCCAAATCCGGTTGATAATTCCCCAGATCCAGTTGATAAACCCCAAATCCGATTAAGAACCCCCAATCTGCACTACTTCACCATACATTTAACAGATTCTAATCTAACTTTAATCGGCTCCCAATCTACCACATTTACTTTCCCACTAAATTGAATTATAACTAGTATATGCCACAATCTATTAGGGGGAAAAATGAAGTTTATTTCTTATCTTTTCGCATTACTTTTGCTATTGACTCCTTTACCTGCAGCTGCAGCTGCTGACACCACAACAACGGCCAGTTCTCAAAATCCGTCTGCTGTACAGGATTCTAGTATTCTTCAAGAAATTAAAAATAAATTAAAAGAAAATTACTATAAGCCATTAACGGATAGTAGTTTAAATGCAACAACAATTGATGAACTTATAGCTTCTTTGAATGACCCTTACACTGAATATATGAATCCCGATGAGTTTAAAAGTTTCATGAGTGCGATCGATCAGAATTTCGTTGGATTGGGCATAGGAATAGAGAAAGCCAAGGATGGAGTACTTATCACCACTGTTTATAAAAATACCCCTGCTTCCAGAATGGGACTGCAAAACGGTGACATCATCATTAAGGTGGATAGCCATGATATTAGCAATTCTCCAATGGAAGAAGTCCAATCGTATATGCTTGGGAAAGAAAACACCAAGGTCACCCTAACTGTGAGACGGGGGAATAAAGAACTTACATTAACAGGAACAAGGGCAACCATCCATCTTCCTCTGGTAGAAGGTAAATTATTGGATGGATCCGTCGGTTATATCAGCATCTCTTCCTTTGGCACCGATACCTATAAGGAATTCGTTGAAAACTTAACAAGTTTAAAGAATCAGCATGCGAAGAAGTGGATCATTGACCTCCGTGGTAATGGCGGAGGCCAGGTAGTAGCCTCTCTTCAAATCATGGAACACTTCATCAAGGCAACCGATAAACCTGTTATAAAATTTGTATACGGCAATGGTGATGTAGACCAAATTGGAAGCGGCGGCAGTGACCTTCATCTTGATTCAGCCATTGTCCTGACGGATGAATATACTGCAAGTGCATCAGAAATTCTCGCTTACACATTAAAAAACAATCATGCCGCTCTTCTTATGGGTAGAAAAACCTATGGAAAAGGCGTCATGCAGGAAGCGGACACTTTGTCAGACGGCAGTTATTTAAAATACACGATTGCAGAAATCAAGTCCGCAAACAATGTAAGCTATAATAAAATTGGGATTCAGCCAAATATTGATTTGAAAGATATAGCAATGGCTTCCAAACAACATACAGATCAATGGCTAACAATTGCCCGTCTATATCAGCAGGGCAAAACTGGCCCCCTGTCGCAAACGACATCCGAATTAATTTTGCAAATAATCAAAAGCTCGTCATTTCTAACTATTCAGCTTTATCATCAGAATTAAAGCAGGAAGTGAAAGACTTGGCAGCTTTAAACAAAGTTCAGGTCCTAACAAAATCAGGCTGGGCTGCGGTAACTACTAAAAATTTACCGGCAACCGAATTATATGGCGTGGGTGGAGGCTATTATGTACTGAAGTCAAACACCGTTAAGTACATGACTCCAACGAAACAAAAACTGGCCGAATTGCAAAAAGCAAAGCAGGTTGCCTGGGGCAAAACTCTTTTAAAAAGAGGGCAAATTGGAAAAATCACTGTCTTAACAAATACGCCGTTATATAAGATCAGCTCAAATGGTGCCGACCTCATCCCTCAACCAAGAACATTAAAAAAGGGCGAAGAACTTCGGATCTATACGTACAAAAAAGGGGCTTGACTCAAACAGAGTTCCTACTAAATAAAGGGAGTGCCTTTGATGGCACTCCCTTTTGCTATTTAATAATAATTCGCTATACATTTAACCGCATCTAATTTAGATTTGCTTGGTGTTTCATACTTCACTTTCTCATCGCGGTTCACATACAAGCCTCCGCCTACACTGAGCATTCCAGGTTTAAATGCATATATCCGGTAGAGGGGATCACCTTTTTTCAACATGCGAACAAAAGTACCATCCAATTTAAATAACGGTGTATTTTGAAGGACCGTTAATCTGCCGAGTTGCCCCGGTACAAGCTTGTCGCGATCCCAAGGGATTATTTCGCCTTTATGATACTGCAAACATGGCGTGCAAACAGGAGCAGTAATATAGGAAGAGGAGATATACCCCACCTTTTTATCCCCAGACATAACAGGGTACCAGACAAACTGATTTTGACTGTCAGAGGATTGGTCATAAACAAAATTCCCGGTAATCGTTAAAGCCGAAAATTTCCCTAACAATTTAACACTCTGGGAAGTACCAGGCTGTGCCCGAAGATTTGCGTTATCTATCGTAGTAGCAACCTTAACCCCCTTATTATAATAATAATTGGATGGATGCAGTTTTTCAGAAAGTGTATATACCCGCGTCGTAAATTCGATGTTGGCGTCACTATTTGAATCATATTTAAAGTCTGTTGTTTTAAAAGGGAATTTCGCCAATTTTGTATCGCCTAGGAAACTATTTTCTTCAATATACTTAAACACCTTTTCCTGGTAGGCATCAGGGTTGGGTTTCCCAGTGTCTTTAAAAAGAGGGCTGTTCACAGGCTTTGTCCCGTTGTACGCCATGACAGCAAAGTACCAATTTTCAATATCCTGCCGCCTCGCACCTTTTATCTTTGGGAGATTCCCCTGGTCGTACTTACTGGAAAGAATCTTCGCCCCTGATTCAATGTTATATAAGATATCTGTTTTCAATTTTTCTTCATCATAGCCTGGGTAATTCGTAATTTGCATTACACCAATTCCACTGTCATCGGATATACTTGGCGAACCATCTGCATTAAATTGCTTCCATCCATTTTCCTGCCACGCCACTGCCTTTACTACTTCAGGAGGAATGTTTGCTTCCAAAGCCGCATTTGTCAGCAAACAATTTAATTGTTGAAAGCTGGGATTTTGATTTTGAGTCACTTTTCCACACTTCGAAACCAAATCTGACTCCGCAGAAGCATGTCCATGTCCCAATCCTAGAGATAAGAAGGTTAATAATCCCACTGTTAGTAAAATTTTTCTCATTTACTCACTGCTCCAATCTATCATCTTTAATCTACTTAAATTTTATCATATTAAAATAGCAGAATATCAAATGTAATGTTTTTGTAAAAATTTAGTGGACAGGAGTTATGGATAATAGCGTGTAGGAAATAGAACAAGTCCAACGAAGGCCCCGTGCTAGTCAGGAGGTCCATATTTACTTGTAAAAAAGAAATAAAGCATCTACCTAAAGAAAGGGTAGATGCTTGGTGTTTTTGTAAACCAACAAATATAAGGCATTTAAAAGAGAGGGATTCTAAAGCATGTTAGAATCCCCCTCCATATCATTTAATCAGCTTCGAATCCAATAGCTTGGACAAACTGACAATCAACAACGATAAGTTGTCCTCCTTCTCTCTCTGAATTGAAGAAAGCACAGCAATTTTTTTCATCAAAATTTACAAAAACGAGATCTTCAAGGATAGTTCCACCTGATAAAAATAAATCTACTTCTGTATTTGTAGATAATTTTCTAAATTGATCACATGCGCATCCTTTGCAACGATGTTTACTTTCACTTTTCTTTCTACAATCTTCACATTCTTCGCGTCTCATTCCCTACACCTCTCCTTTTTTAAAATTAAAATACACTTACAGTTTATTTTGATTTTGAAAAAAGGATTGGACAAACCTCTCACCAAAATTAAAAATCTTATCTAATTTACAGTCTATTTTTTTGTTATCAATGTCCTTTTAATCGCACTGCGATTAGATAGGACAATAGTGTGCAATTAACGATCATATTCCCACAAAAAATAAAACTCAAAACCGCTCAGAGTAATCTCTGAGCGTTTCAAATTTTATTGAATAATTTTAGGTTTAGCAGTAATAATAGGAATTGTTTTTCTAGCTGTACAAAGGGTGCCTCCAGAATAGTATGATGTAGATTATGGCGCTAGTTCAGCGCAAACCCATTAAAAATTTTTATTGCGGTTACGAGACATCAACAAGGAAAATTGTTTGGCATGAAAAAGCGGCGTATACGGCATGTCGTTTCGAAGCCAAGCAACGATAGTACCGAACAAAGCTGAAGAACCGTACCATAGCGCTATGTCCTTTTGTGAGGTATACATCAATTAACAAAGGATAATTTTCTAAACTTCCAACACCTTTTCCGACTTACTTATTTATTAATAGAAATTCCTTATAGTCTTCTAACCTGATCCTTTCAATCCAAGCATTATTGATATTTTTTTCGATTAAATCCATACTTTTTTTAGGGGAAAGGAGATTGATTAACTTAGGACCAAAAGCGATGACATTATCGCAAATTTGCTCCAAATAATTCCGTAGGTCTTGTGAATTCTCAATATCTGTCTCTCCGTAGTAAATATAATCACATACTTTTTGATTGTAACGTGTTGTAGAAATCGTAAATAAATTAGATTCATTGAACTCCATCATAGAAAATTGAAAAGGATAATCCATTGGGTTGGTAAGATATAGGTTTTGGATACTTAAGTTAAGATAATCTCTTACAAAGGTATGCCTTACACCAAATATTATTTCAACACCTTTATCTCCTCTAAAAGTGTTCCTTAATAGTACTGCCATTGTTGTTCCTCTCTGCAAAAACATACTTTTACCTTTCTTAAAATAACCCTGTTCCTGGAGCCTTTTTGTAATTATTTCATCGTAAAGTATATTGAATTCATTTGCGTTCATTTGTATAAACTCCCAACGTATTAATATACCTTCAGTACATATGTATACTTTTTTAGCGAATATCATTATTTAAAGTAATGATTTTAATAGGATTTCTCTATTTCTTTTCCATTCTCCTTTATCTTTTCCCACAAGGAAATGAACTCTATAAGTTTATTTTTATGTATTAACATGTCGTGTTAACGACTTCAAGATACTCTTAATCACATCATTTACATCATCAAGATCAGAACAATTTTTATGCTGAATCATCTATTCCTTCTTTCCTAATCTACCCCTTAGTTGAAGTATAAGACTTCCCCATGATTTATTCTAAGAAAGCTCCTGTTAACTGAAATTGTTATTTAAAGAATATGTTCCATAAAATTTGTCCATAGTGTTGATACTGCAACGAATTGCAGTTAAACCAAAAAACATAGGAGCCAGCCATGCCTAAAGAAAAGAAACCCTTGTTGTCGGATAAATTTTTAACAGAGCTAGCTGAAGAAATCAATGTACAATACGGTCTTGATGAACTGCTAACTCAAAAGGATTTCGATGCTGAAGAGACGCATTCAAAAAGTTCCCGAAAAGGTGATGAATGAGCAGGTCAATTGGATAAGTAAATAGCATTAGAAAAACTTGGCATCTGCCAGATACTTAGGCGAATGCCCTAGTTTTTCTTATGCGTTCAGATTTTATGGATATAAATTCTGATTAGCCAAAAAACGCCAGATATTTTTTATCTGGCGTTTTTTTATATCCATAGTATATAGGATGCTTATTCAATTAAAGCATCCGTTAGCTTAATAGCAAATGATTACAACCCGCTATTTCTCCCAAAGCTCGATCAGTCGACCTTCAGGATCTTTAATCCAAATAAACTTTCCAAATTCACTAATCTCTTTTTTCTTTGCAAGAGGTACACCGATATGTTCAAGATGCTTAATAGTTTCGTTTAGATTATGTACTTGGAAATTTAACATCACTTGTTGTTCTGTTGGAAAATAATTGTCATTCTCCGTAAAGAAAGAAAAGATAGTCTCATTTCCTAATTGGGGTTTAATCACAGTACCATTCCAATTTTCTATTTCAATCTTCAACACTTCACTGTACCATTTTTTTATAACATCAAGATTCTTAGTTCTCCAAAATATTCCTCCGAAACCTTTTATCATCGTATCTAACTCCTGTCTGTTTTTAAATTTTTAGTTTTTCGATTATTGTTAAGTTCCTTCTTGAAGGAGCGCAGCCGTTAGCTTAATAATAATTCGATGAAATGCCCTTCCCACCCCTTGTTTTTAGGGTGCTGATTCTCTCCATTCCAGTAATGATTGGTTTTGCACGGCTTATTAAAGTTTGTGTAGCTTCAAGAGTTAGAGAGGCTTGATGGGCATTTTCATTACTCCACACTTCATAAACATAAACACAATTTGGTTCACTTTTAGAAATATTTACGAGATATATCTCGCATTCATCAAGATTCTTCATTGATTCTGCTGCTTCCAACAAAATATCTACCATTGTGTCACGTTCGCCTTCTTGTACCGTAAACTTGCCAAACAAACTGAATTTGCTCATTAAGGTCCTCCTTAATTTTGTGACCTGTTAATTGTTTCTACATCCGACCTCCGTTATCCTATTATTTCCATGAATAAAAACTAATAAAGCTTCTTTAATTATACTGCCCATTACTTGAATAAGAAAAAGGCTTTACTTCTTCTTGAAGTAAAGCACTCGTACATATACCGTATATCTTTCTGAGTACACCGAATAATTCACGTTTAAATTCTGCTGCCCGGGAACTATATTCCAAATATGAAGGCGTTCCATTTAATGAGGATACTTTACACCCTCTAAGCGGCCAGACATTTGGTGAGTATATGAATCAAAATATATAGCTGAAAAGGATGGGATTACAAAATCTACTGTAAATGATACCCTTAAAGGGTGGTGGAATGATTGGCTCGCAAACAGTTATTCTTCTTACGCAAAAAATTGCTTAAAACAAAATTCTATTAATTATTAAGTTTATGGATGCTGACGATTTTTGATTTTATATTTCGTCAGCATTTTTACAATTTTAATAGGGGGTGAATTGACTTGAATAAAAGAATATTCCTTATTTTGCTCATTACGATTTTATTACCATTTCTAGTCTCATGTAATGGCTCAAAAATAGTTGAGAAGGACTATGAAACTATCACCCTCTATAAAATGGTTGATAATCAAAAAGACAAAGTTTCTGAACTCAAGGATAAAAAGAAAATTAACCAGTTATCTGATTTAATAAATGAAAGTTATAAAAAAGATGCAAACAAAATACACTTCGAAAGAGGGCGATGGAATACTTGTCTTTGAAAAAAAAGATAGGAAGAACGAGGTTGAAATTTTTATAGATACAGGAAATATTTTAACCAAGCAATACTATGTAGTCAGTAATATTGATATTAAAAAATATTTTAATGACTAATCTTTGTATTTATCAGTTTTAACCTTTTACCGCTTTTTAAAAAGGTAAAACTGCAAATGACATACATAATGGCACGGTTTTTGACCGTGCCAATACGATATAAATTAATTATTGAGAAGTGTCCTGTTTCATTAATAGATCGTTTACCTCCGAAACAAAGTCGTAGAATGTTCCTTCCTTTATTATATCGTAGCCAAAACCTTCGCTGTCCTTCCTGATTATCGTTTGAACTATATCACCGAAACCAATAGTTACCCAATACTTATGCTGAAAAATCATCTTTTCCCAGGTAGTATTTACAAATTTACCAGTATCGTTTCGAACTTCAGCTGTGACTAACTTCCATTGAGCAGGATTAAAATCCAATAGATAGTCAATTATGTTACTTGGAATATTTCTTTCTTCTTTTCTCTGTTTATAATGCTTACCATTTAATTTCAAAGTTCTTGGTTGTAAAAATTTAAATTTCACTCTTTCAAAAAGTGAATGAGGGCCATATTCGACATGAAAACGAGAAGTTTGGAAACGAACACCCATTTAAAATACTCCTTGTACAAGTAATTTTTCTTAATCATACCATTTAAAAAAAGTAAAAAATTGTTTTGGTAAAATCTTTCTTTTTAAATAGGAAATCCAGTGAAGTTTGTTATAATGACACTTGATTCTTGGTCATGGTTCGATCGCAAAATCCCTGCTCTTATACAAAAAAAAACGCCACAACTGTAATTAAAGGGTTCTGTTTTGAGGTGCTTTTCTAAAAAAATGCACCGAAATGACAATCCTTTTGATATATTAAATGGCATATAAAAAAGCAAAACTCGCCCCAAAATGAAGTGAGTTTTCTTCATTATAAATTACTTGTTCTTATTCAACTCTTGCACCCGATAATTTAAGAAGAAATCTTTAAAGTTGGAAATCTAAATCATTTAAAGTCCCATTCAATATTTATCTGATTTTCTCCGCCAACTCTAAAATAATTCCCTCTGGACCACGAACGTAGCATAACTTATAAATTTTTTGAATCTCACCCGTTAGTTGAATAAAAAAAACAGCCATTGGCAGCTGGATCTTTTACTCTTGCACCCCTTAGTTCAACAGACCATCCTATTTATTGCACAATTTTTTCGTACTGTGTAGTAAGATTAATTTTTAAAAGACCCTAACTATCTATAGCTTTTTGAAACCAGAATATAAATTTCTTCAAAATATAAAAAATAATTAAATCTGCTAATACATGGATGCCCCAGTTCCAGTTGATAAATTGAAAAAGGTTACTATACTTTTCTGCTAAAGAAGAATAAGTTGGTATCACCATTGAGAAAAACAAATAATATAGTAGCACCTTTAGATTACTGGCTTGTTTGGGATAAAACAGGATAAACAAAACGCCAACTGTAGGAAATATTAAGTAATATAGTGAAAAACTCATATTTGTTGCAATCTTGAATTCCCTATAAGGAAATTCTACCAAGTCAAAGAAGACAAGGATAAATTCAAATAGCCATGCTAATGCTTGAGTAAGTAAAAAAGTTATTTGAGTCAATCGTGTCCTTCCTTTTGAGATGCTTAACAATGTCATAATGGAGATAACCCATGAAAAAGCTAAAATGAAAAATTCTTTGCTCATCTGGTATTCACCTTAATCAACTTTTGTTTATACCACAAATAGTATTTGTGGTTGATAAATAAAGAAATCATGACAGTAATTAATGTCCAATACCATGTCCACCCGTGATATTCCACAAGCCTTGTTGTTCTTTCAAGTAACACTTCAATAAGTGTAAAAAAACCTGCAAAACATACATAATAAATAATTGCCCTATACCCTCTAACATTCGGAAAATACAAACTAAAAATGATAGCTACAATAGGAAAAAGGAAAAACTCAAAAGTTAAGCTACTTCGGTTATATTGATTAACACCTTTTATCAATTGAACCGGATACTCAATCCATCCCATTTCTACTGCAAACAAACCAGCTGGCCAAGTAATAACCTGAAGAAATAAAAATAGGACCCAAGCTTCCCTTGCTTTATTTCTTGGTATTAATGTAAAAATTGCTAAGATAGAAATAGCGATAACTCCAATTAAAATCCATCTTTCAAGATTCATGAATTCATCCGCCCTCTTACTAAAGGAATATTATTAACCATATTCTTCCGCGGATTTCAAGAAAATATCACATTTGGTTTCGTAGCGCTTTTTAGGTCTTATACGACAAAAAAGACATTCATGCCTTATTGAACAAACCAGCATCGTTAGTGCAATAAGAAAGTAGCCACCAAGAATGGCAGCTGCGGATCTTCAACTCTTGCACCAGTTAGCACAATAAATCATTTATATTGATAACTAAAGTGTAATCTCCCAAAACTCCCGATCTTCCAACACCAGGTCATAGGGGTCTTTTATGTCTTTCCAGCGAATGTTTCGTTTTTTTGAAATTGACAGCTCTTCTTTACTACTCAAACAAGTAAAATACTCTACAATGCCACTAGCTTGAATGGCTTCTTCTAGATAAAAATATAGTATTGTTAAACACTTCTCTTCTTCCGCTGTTCCTTTTATTTCATATTTTAAAGGGATGTGATTAGAGTAAGCTGCTACTTGGTGATTAAAAGAGAAGTGGGGACTGTATGAAAATCTACGTTTTAATTTGCTATCGTAATTATTTTCGAAATATAGATGGGTGAAATCTAATTCATTTTTAAAGACATTCGGTTTTTTAGGAGACACGGATTTTGATCCAAACGAACCTTTAGGTAATCTCATAGGTGAAGCAAGATAAATGTATTGAGTCATAATTTAATTGATTTTCCTTTCGATACACCATTTAATAAACTATCTTGCCCCGTTTATTGAAGAAGAAAAGGAGATGCGGCAGCACCTCCCAATCTTTAACTCAAGCATCCTCTTGAGATCTAACTTTAGTTTAACTCCCGAACATTGTAATGGTACTTTTATTGCTATCTATCTTGATTTTCATAATATGCTTTATCCACTTATTTCTGATTGGTTCCTTTGGCCCGTATTTTTTCCGTTCTTTTTTTGATGTTTGGCATAGGCTCTCTCGCTTTAGGTTATCTGGGGTAAAAGAATAATAAATTCTGTCCCAATATCCTTTTCACTGTTCACTTGTATTTTACCTTTGAAAGAACGAACAATTTGAAAACTCACCATCGTTCCTAGTCCTGTCCCACTTTCCTTTAAGGAATAAAACGGAGCTCCAAGCCGATCAATTTGCTTTTTTGTCATACCAATTCCTTGGTCCTTAATGTTAATCTTTATATATCCATCATCTGTTGAAGTACATGTAATCCAAACAATTCCACCATTCGGCATAGATTCTATCGCATTTTTCATAATATTAATCAAAGCCTGGTTCAATTTTTGAGCATTAGCATAAATCCAACAGTTATCAAGAATATCAGGTTTAATCTCAACATTACGGTTCATGGTGTAACTTTGAAGGATATTTACTACACGTTGTACCTGATAACCTACATCGATTCTTTCGTTGTTATTTATTGAGGGTTTTCCAAAAGATAAAAAATCATTAATAATTTCATTAGCACGATCTAATTCTCCAATGGATAGTTGGATATATTCCTTCTTTTTATTAGGCAAATCAGGCTCGTTTAGAAGTTGCAGAAAGCCACGAGTAACTTGCATCGGATTTCTAATTTCATGAGCGAAAACACTTGTTAACTCACTTATTACTCGTAATTTCTCCGTATTTTCCAACTCTGATCGTAGCTGGTGAATCTCCCTGATCGTTTCATTTAAAATTATAAAGAACCAAGTAGCTATCACTGCAAAGATAAGATGAATAATCTGTACTTTAATATACTCAATGGAAAAGCCTCTTAAAATAACAAAAAAAGCAAGGCCAATAAGACAGTAGTAAAGGGAAAGACCCACGGCAATTTTAACCCTTTTATCTTTTTTCGAACGGGCGAACGATTTTTGAAAAAACAATATAACAGGCAGTGTTAATAATAAAGTAAGAACAGTATTATAAAATCCAATACTGATTCCAAAATAAAGTCGATAAAGTACGATAAGGGCTGATAGGAAGATGCCTGACCAAAATCCGCCGTATAAACTGCCAAATAACAGGGGAATAATTCTTAACTCCAAACGAGCATTTTGACCAAAACTCACTGGAAAGGACATGCAAAATAATATTGCTACTCCCCATAAAATGGACATTATTACGTTTCTGTTTTTATCACTCTTTACCCTCTCCGTAATAAATGTAAAGTAAATAAATATGGGTAATACTATAAGCGTTAGTTGTAGCAAAAAATCCTTTATTATACTCATCTTCGTTACCTTTCATATTCTCTTCAATATCATCATGTTCATTATGTTTATGACTGTTCCTTACAAACATCTATACGTTAAGAAAGAACCAAATTATATTAGTAATTATTCCACATTATTCTTAAAAGTCATCATAATTTGTCGACGTTTGTTTTTTCTTTAAAGTGCACTGTACATAAGGCCATTTGCAAGAAGTCTTTTAGAACAATACTGACCCGTTTCTTTAATAAGGAATTCACAAAAAAGGACTCTAATCCTTCCTGGCCAACAAACCGGAACCTGTCAGTTGAAAAATTTCTACAACTTTTTCAAACTAATAATTTCATCTTCCGCTATTTGATAATCCTCGTTGTCTTCATCAGTTAGAATATAGAAAAAAACCAATGTAACCCCTCCATTTGTGAGTACATTTCTTCAGACTCCCCGATAGTTAAACAACTTCCAGGTACTCAGCCGGTAAGGAGCCCAAGAAAAGTGTTTGCCCTTTACAATCTGATATTTCAACTTCAAAATGATAATCATCATAAACTTCTAGTATGTATCCTATTTGCCCAATAGAAATCCCCTCATCCGGAATGTCCTTTAAGATTCTTACTTGATCAAATTGCTTCAATAAATTCACTTCCTATCGATTAGAGTAGCAATAAACGCTATTGCATCTTACTAAGAAGATTATTTATATATAAACCAGCAATATTTGCTATAAACACAGAAGATATAAATGATAGAACTTTAAACCCAATTAAACCACTCTCACCAAACCTAAGATCTATACGCATATTATAAGGAAAAGGAGGATCAAAATAAGATTGGTCCTGTGTAATAAAAGGTATCGGAAAACCAAATTGAACGTGCTTTAATTCATTGTTACTATCTACCCTATCCTTTGTTATTAGGGGTGACACAATAACTAAGGTGTTTAAAATAAATAAAATTATGATTAACCTATTCCTTTTAAGCATACAATCCTCCTTTTTTCATATGTACGTCTTAAATGTTTCCGCATAGCAATTCTATGTAAATATATAAAATACCTCTTGGGTAAAGAAATCATATAAACAATCCTCACCCTTTACTTCCATAAGAAAAAGCCTTTCTCCTTCTTGAAGAAAAGCATCTGATAGTTGAAGAATCAGGAAACCCGTTCTCAAATTCAAAATTAGCTGTCTGTGCAAAATTTAGACCCTTAGCGAGCCACGGAAACCCCTTGCAGCATAGTAGGATTCTGCTCCATTGTGGTATACAAAGACAGTGTCGTAGCGACGATCACAAAAGATGGCCCCGCCTAGTTTTCTAATATTAGAAGGTGTTTGCACCCAGCTCGACGTCTTCATATCGAAATTTCCAAGTTTCTGTAGCTCTCGGTATTGTTCTTCCGTTAAAAGGTCAATGTCCATGGCAATTGCCATATCAATAGCGTTATTTTCTGGTTTATGATTTTTCCTTGACTCTAGCGCTTCACGGTCGTAACAAGTACTTCTGCGACCTTTAGGACTTTCCGCCGAACAATCATAAAAAATGTATTCGCCCGTTTTTTTATCCTGGCCAACAACATCCGGTTCACCGCCAGTTTCTTCCATTTCATTGAGCGACCATAGTTTTTCAGTATTAGCTTCGAGCTTAGCTTGTACTTTAGCCCATTCAAGACCTTTATGTCGGTTCATGTTTTTCTCAAAACGGGCTTTCAAGATTCTGAGTAGTTCTTCACGTTGTTCTAGTGACAACTCCTTATTTCTCTTTGTCATATTAGTTTCTCCTTTGTTTTTCTCATAATTGTATAAGGACTAAACTTCCCCATTAGCACAATAAAAGTCCTAACTAAGCAGTCCATTTGTTGTTGAGCTAACAAACCCGATAACATAAAAATAGGAACCTATTTTTCTAATTTCTTCTTTCTTATTTTACATTTGAAAACAAAAGTAAGATAACCAAGAGATAACAGTCCGATTACACCCATAATAATTGCGACAATGTCTGATAATGTTGAATTGAAATTAATAAAAATTTGCATTACGTTAAGACCTAAGAAAAAGAGTGCTATCCAATGTAAATATCTCGAAAAAAACTTTTTCATTTCATAATTTCTCCACGATAAGAATCTTAAATGTAATTATTCTCCTGTGGGTATTGTAAATCCTTCTTCAACTAAACTCCCTTTGGTTCATACTGTTGTTTTTCTAATAGGTTCCTGGTTTTAGACAATAGGAGCCTTGAAGGGGATTATTTTGTCTAATAAAACCTTTCTATTGGACAGAACGAACATCGAATCCGATGGTTTTGTCTAATAAAGTTCTTCTAATGGACAGAACGAGCCTTGAACTCGATGGTTTTGTCTAATAAAGTTCTTCTATTGGACAGAACGAGCATGGAACCCAATGGTTTTGTCTAATAAAGCCCTTCTATTGGACAGAACGAGCGTGGAACCCGATGGTTTTGTCTAATAAAGCTCTTCTATTGGACAGAACGAGCATGGAACCCGATAGTTTTGTCTAATAAAGCTCTTCTATTGGACAGAACGAGCATGGAACCCAATAGTTTTGTCCAATAAAGCCCTTCTATTGGACAGAAAGAGCATGGAATTCGATGGTTTTGTCTAATAAAACCTTTCTATTGGACAGAATGAGCCTTGAACCCGATAGTTTTGTCCAATAAAGCCTGCACCTTTAGTTTAAAAATAAGCGATCACCAACTATTTCGTAATCGCTCGCTGCTTTTTCTATTCAATATAGTTTATGTCATTATCCTGACACCATTCTATCGCAATTTGTTTAAAACATTCTTCACGATATGAATACCATTGATCTTCAATTTCAAGATCGATTATTTTGTCCTTAAATCTTCTAAACGCACCCTTGCCCTCAATAGCTCTTAATAAGGTATCTTGCTTACGTTGATCACTAACCGTAAAACAAAATTCCTCGATAATTTCATATTCATTGATGTCATATTTAGTAGGTAATTCTATGTAATTTTCGTAGTTTTCAACGACATCAATCGCAATCATTCTATTTTCTTTTTGCCATTCAGGTAAATGATCAAATGGTTTTTCATCTTCAGCCGCTCTCAAGTCCTCCGATGATACTAACACGATTTCACCTGTTTTAACATTTAGCAAGGAACTAGACTCTTCAAACTGAATTTCCATTTCTTCTATTATATCTTTAAGTTTAACTTGTATTTTCATGATGTTCGATCACCTCTTATCATTTTTTAAAATACTTCCGGTATGAAAAATATCCACCAAGTTGTTACTTAAACTTGTTCATCAAGTTCAATAAAATATTGATCCTTTCGATAAGAAACGGCATCCATGGTTGCAATCAGATTTTGCTCATGTAATATATCGATTCGATAGAATCCAGTCCGAAAGTTTCGTTTTATTTCAGTCGCACGGGCGACGATTCTGTCTCCAGGTTTAGCAGCTTCAATAAACTGGATGGTTGTAGAGAGTCCTACTGATGTTTTTCCATATGCATTACAGGCCACAGAAAATACGTGATCTGCTAAAGCATATATCACTGCTCCATGCACAGTCCCATGTGTATTTACCATATGGTCCTGCACTTCTAGACTTGCTTCTGCAAAACCAGCCTCAAACTTTGTTAACTGAATTCCTAACGATAAAGCATACGGATCGTTTTTTACTTTCTGTAAAATTTGTTCATGGTGTTTCTCATAAATTTGAGACTCATCAATTTTCTTCTTCATTCTATTAACCTCACTTTATTTTATTGAACCATGCCGTAAATGTACCCCTCCAACCCACCAATCAATACCCACTAAATGAATTCGATTCTGCTCGCCATTCAACACATCTAAGCCATGAGAAGTTAATTCTAACTTAGCATTTGAAGCAGGTAAGAGATAATTTGGCAACGGGATATCACTAAAAAGCAGTGGGTGCGAACCCTTCATTAATTCGTTTAGAATGGCAGCAAAATGTAAGTTACTTAACCCATCATTTAATCTATTTTTTGCAATGCTATTAAACAAATTATAAAACAAACATTCCCCTTCTTTAATGAAAGAAAGCGCTAAAGATTCAACTTCATTTAATCCTGTTTTATGTGAAGGAAAATAACCTCTATGATCTTTAAATACTTGAAGTAGAAACGGAAGGAAATGATTTTCTGTTAAAATCCACTTTTCAATATCATCTCTGTCATTCGAGTTATATGCTTTCCACCCTGTAACCGCCTCATGGATTTGTTCATTCGTTATCTCTTTTTTGATTTCAAGTAATTCGATTAATTGTTCTGAAGATAATTGACCTAATCCATGAAAAGGGTCAATACCAGGATACTGGTTGATACTGATCATAGATAGATTTCTAAAGCCCTTTGAAGATAATTCTGTAAGTAAGTACATTAACATCGTTTGGTCAAAACGGTCGTGCTCAAACCATAGAATAATCTCCTCTGACTTTGGTATATCATTCAATAAACTATTCTGTCTTTGGCAATTATCAATAAATACTTTTGAAGGGATGCCAAGCTTTTCTTCAAAAAAGTGGGCACGTCTGTTTATTTGCTCTTCTTTTGACCAGGTCAAACTTAACGGACCAAAGTCATACATTTCTCTCCAAACAATGATATCACCATCTATTTGTTGGATTTTATTGCCCACAACATCACCATTCACAATATGTATCATTAAAAAATCCCCATCCTTTTTTCACTATTAACATAATTTCATATTACTGAAAAGTATAAACCATTTTTTTCTAATTTGTCTTATCTGTACAACAAAAAGAGCACTTCATCTACTTGATGAAGTACTCTTGGAGGTCTCGCGGATTCCCTTACAATAATCAACAGCATCGTTTAACAGAGCAATAGCCAAAAGTGAATTACCAGCCGGGTCAGACACTGGACGTACTTCCCATTGTGCGTCCAGCACACTAGCCTGATGGTACCAGGATGTGCCTTCCTGGGTCTAGATTATAAAGTGGAAACCGACATGAACGGTGACTCCATGGCCGACAAATTTACCAAGATTGGTTTGTCTGCTGCTCAAATTGTTGGTGCCCCAGAAAACGGCAAAATTAAAGGTACTTCCCTTGACGTTTCGTTTGACGAAGGCATCACTTAGGAAAAGGCAAACTTGGTTCATGAAGGTAATGGCTGGACAGCCACTATTTCGCATCCAAATAAGCCAGGAAGCTTTGTCTCACTCCGCGCCAGTGCCTGGGATGATGCTGGAACTAGCATTACTCATGAGATTACCAAGGCATACGGTCTAAGATAATTGTGAATTAAAAGAAGGTTTCTATTCCATCAACATTTTTGTAAAGCTTCATTTATAAATACCAAAGGGAGATAATCTTAATAGATATCTCCCTTTGGTGTTTTTTATTAATGATTAAAAACGTTATCGAAAAAGTTAAAAAGAAGGCTAATTTTCAGTATTTGATGTATATCCCAATTTTGATAACTACTTACATAGGGTTAAACGCAAAATTAACGAGTGAAGGCACAAAATAAATATTCAGTTTCAAATATATTTTATTATTTTCCACCAAATAAAAACTAATCATTTTTAACTAATATTTGCTGGATATTAATATTTAAAAAAAGGTGGATAGAAGATCCTCATCCTCTTTTGAATTAATATAATTTTTATACTTAAGGCCCCAATACAATGTAACCAAGCCCATCCCCCACATTTCACCAGGGTCGATGACCTTCCGCTGCAAGTCCTTCATAGATAAAGCAATAAACTCCTTATTCTCCCATTTACCTTCTGCACCCATAGAACGAGCATTGAGAATTTCATCGGACATGTAATCCTTACTCAGATCAACAATTCCAACCATATTCCATTGATAATAGTCCATATCAACCCCAAAACCAAGAAAGGTTACTTTTTCCTTTTGAATGCTAAGACCTAGTTCTTCTTCAATACCTCTTGTCACCGTATTGTACAAATCCATTTTATTTGATCCAATTATATCCTTTTCATTGACCGACTCAACAATTGTGACATCATATTCACCTGGTCTTGCATTACACTGCATGGATCTTCTTGAGAGAATAAACTTATTATCTTTTGTAAAAACAAGTACAGCTATTCCAAATCCATTCGCTAAAAAAGGCACCACTTCTTCAACAACTTCTGAAGTGTCGTTCATACTTAAATAGGTTTGACGTATTGTTTGGCTATTTAATTCTTCCCGGCTCTTATCCAGGTTAAGATTTAAAGTTGAAAATGTATAATAATTTGATTTTTTAAAATCCAGTTGAATAACCATGTTGTTTTCATCATGTGTACGATCAATTCTATAATCTTGCAATGTAAATAATGTGCCATTCCATTTAGCTTTTCTAGATACTGATTCATATTCATTTGTACATATTTCTTGAATCTCACTTGGTAAAAGGATCGGCTCTGAATCCAACACTACATTCACGCCATTTTTTAAATAAGATATAAGTCCGTTACCCTCAACAACATAAAAATTAGTCTTTTTTGAACCTAGGCGGAAGTAATGTTGATCATGTATATTATGTTTGATTCGAGAAGAACGAATTTTGATATGTAATATAGATGCTATTTTCTTAATCAAAAATGTTAGTGGTTCTTCAAGTAGAAATTTGGTTAAAATTGTAATTAAACTCCCTGAAATGAGACCCCAAATAAAGTGTATGTTCATATTCTAACTCCTCTGTTTAAATTAGAAAATAATGGAAAATGCAATAATATTCTTGGCAACTACATCTAGGCATTTCTTCTCTATGACTCTATCAATATCGGATAGGAAAAGGTGTTGTGAGCATAAACCATTATATGATAGTTGGATTTGCCCAAGTCTTGGTCAAAGGAATCGGATACAGGCCGCAGGTTATGTTCGCTCATTATGCTTTTGCTCCTTCCAAAATTTCTTTTTCGATTAATTCATCCAATTCGGAAAGCTTGAACTCTTCAGCTGACGGCTCCCTTTTCTCAACACTGTCATCCATTTTCAAAATCTGCAGTTCAGAATTTTCGGAATGGAAGATTTATATAGACAGGAAACTAAGAATTATTAGTTACCCAAGTTAGAAATTGATAATATTTCAATTTTATCAGTAAATTAGATATTTTTTTACATATTTTTTATACATTTATCGAAACTAATCGACTAATTCCTCGAAATGAGATTTTAATCCATTTCCCTGGATGGTGCCTGTCACCCATTTATATAGTAAGCTATAGAAAAAGCAGCTGAGGGGGCATGAAAATTGGCTTGGAAAATTAACTCCAGCAAGAGGGAGAAGATTGATAGGTTTGAGATTACGATTGATTCCGTGACTGTTCCAAACGGTGAAGAAAAAAAGTTCTCCTACATTAGCTTTGCCAAGGGAGTATGCGTATTGCCAATCTCAGAGGGCAACCGGGTCATATGTTTAAAGCAATATCGGCATGCAATCAAGAACTGGCAGTGGGAGCTTCCTGCCGGGATGCTGGAAGAAGACAGGACACCACTAGATATGGCAAAACAGGAACTTCAGGAAGAAACAGGATATAGTGCGTCTGAGTGGATCGATCTGGGAAGCTTCTATCCATCACCAGGATCGACAAGTGAGGAAATCTTTCTGTTTGCTGCTAAGGGACTGAGTAAGGGAGAACAAAACCTTGAGAGCAGTGAACAAATCGTACTTCACGAAATGCAAATGGAGGAATTAATGAATTTAATTGCCAATGGGGAGTTTCAGCATGGAGCGGGTCTCGCGGCAATAGCAAAATATTTATGCAAAAATAATGAATGATACCCCCATTTTTAATAGAAACCCAAGGATCATAAAGATCCTTGGGCTTTTTGGCATTACTTTTCAAAACGCAATAAAAGTAATGCAAGAGGCTAAAAAAAATGACAGGCACCTTCCAGGGAATTGGAAGGTGCCTGTCACTTTTTATCGTGATACTGCTCATCCCACCCCCCGCACTATAACTATCTTTATTCCAAATTCTCGTGTTGTCTCTTTTTGTCGAAAATCATCACTATTCGTATATTACCAGTATAATATATCTAGTAAATTAACATATAAAGGAGTGATTGGTGTGTATTGCCATAAATGCGGAACGAAGGCGGCCGAAGCTGATGCCCAATTCTGCGCGAAGTGTGGAACCGAACTGGCAGTAGGACAGATTGCAATGCCTGCCAATGAGGATTTAACAGTAGATAAAATCGAGCACAACGACAACGAAACAATCAATGATAGTATTAACCATAGCATTCCCAGCGAAACGACCACTGCTCAACAACATCGTGCCAGCAAAAGGATCGAGGGCCAGTCCTCTTTATTATGGCCAATAGCGATTCCAATCATCTCGCTTATTATTGCAGGCGGTGCGAGTTGGGGCTATTACTCCCATCAGAAACATATAAACCAAGAGGTTGTAGGATTAAAAGAAAAAGCAGAAGAAGTGGCCTTAAAGGGGAAATACAAAGAAGCTTTATTACCTTTAAAAGAAGCACAAAATCTTAGACCGGATTACGAAATTTTGAATGAGGATAAAACCCGGATTGAGAATGCGATAAAGTTGAATAAATCCCTGGATTCTATTTCAGATTCATTGAAAACACAGCAATTTGATACTGCAGATAAACAAATTACAAGCTTTAAAGATTCACTAAAGAAATTAGAAGGTCCTCTTTTCACACCTTTTCACAAATTAATAGATGAAAAATCGACAACGCTTGCCGTTGCGAAAATTAAGATGGAGATAAACGATCTGAGTACCGTCGAAAAACTGGCAGAGAAATTGACAGCATTGTCCTCAATCCAGTCGGCTGAAAAAGACGAGGTCCAAAAATTAATACTAGCAAAAATTGTAGATGTATCTACAAAGGGTGCAGAAGCACAGTTAACAAAAAAACAATTTACTGATGCAATTTCAACTATTGATAAAGGACTTGAATATTCAAGCAAGGATACGAAGCTACTATCATTTAAAGACCGAATCCAAAAGGAACAAACTGCATTTGAAAAAGCGGAAGAACAGAGGCTTGAACAAGCAATGGAAGTTGCTGCCCAGGAGGATTTAACCAATCGGACAGCCGCCGTTAATGTCGAGAATATCTATACCTCCCTTGATGAATATGGTGATATCCATGTAACAGGCGAAGTAAAAAACACTGCTACCAAACCAATATCAGCCATTACTATTTATTATGATGTCTATGATCTTGATGGCAATTTCATCGGTTCCGATTCAACATATGTAAGCCCATATTATCTAGAAGTGGGAGAAACAGGCAGTTTTGATGATACCTATTATGGAGTCTATAAGGATGCCTCCGTCCAAGTTACACAAGTAACCTGGCAATTAAACTAAAAGGAGAAATGACGAACATGAAATGGATCATTAGTATTGCCAGTTCACTTCTTATTTTAGGAACCTCAGGAGGATTTATCTTTCACTGGCATAAAGATATCCCTGCACAATTAAAAAATACTTCTATATTGACGGCAGGCACATCAAAAGCCGCAGGGAAAGTAACAAAGAAAGCATTAAAAGACATTATCCATGAGACCCAGAAGGAAGTGGTCATGATTGAATTGGATAATGGAACTCTCGGGTCAGGCTTTCTTTATAATAAAAATGGAGACGTAATCACGAATGCCCATGTAGTGAACGGCGCAAAAAAAGTTAAAATCAAAACGGCTGACGCACGAGAATTTGAAGGCACTGTAATTGGCATTAGCAAGGACGTCGATGTGGCAGTGGTTCGCGTTCCCGGAATGGCTAAGGATACGCCTTTAAAAATGATGAAAAAGAAAGCCGATGTCGGAGATGAAGTACTAGCGCTTGGAAGTCCACTGGGCTTGCAAAATACGGTAACAACAGGAATTATTAGCGGATTAAATAGAGACTTTGATATCGCTCCTTTCCATTATTCTGATGCCTATCAAATTTCAGCCCCGATTGCGCCCGGAAATTCAGGCGGCCCGTTAATTAACAGCAAGACTGGTGAAGTGATTGGGATTAACTCAGCCGGAACCGACCAGGGTACTATTGGATTCAGTATACCTATAGTCAATACGCTTCCATTAGTGGAAGGATGGTCCTCCTCCCCCATGTCTGAGCTTCCCAATCTCTCAATTGGCGACTCGGAGGATGGTACAGATACAGAAGCAGATGCAGAAGAATCACCAGTGGATACAGCGGAGTACTTAGTAAAGTATTTTTATGAAAGCCTAAATTCAAGTGATTTTGTTACAGCCTACTCACTATTAGGAAGCTCATGGCAAAAGAACCTGGACTTCACAAAATTCCGAAACGGTTATTTGAACACTCGTTCTAACAGCCTGGATGAAATACAAACGCTTCAAGATGGTGACATCTGTACCGTAACAGCTATACTAACAGCCGAAGAACTAAAAAATGGCAATTACGTTTATTCCAAATATAAAGTCGAATATACCATTGGCTATGAAAATGACCAGCTAAAACTGCTAAGCGGTACAGGAAAGAAAATTCAATAGATTGTGGTGGAATAAGTTACCCATATAAATGACCATTAGGACTATAATAATAATACCTGAACAAAGAAAGATAACGCTGTGTACCTTGCTTTTATCCTTGTCCTCATCTTTTTGATAATATGGCATTCCATCTAAAAATTCGGTTAACTACTTATGTAGGGAGGTTAAGAATAATTGGAAACACAAGCATATGAAGAAGAGCTTCAGCAGCTAAACACAATTATGGACGAAGTTGACCGGCAATTAACAAAACTTGAAGGAACGCCTGTGTATACAGGGAGTGATTTCACAGAGCAGATACTAGAAGACATAAGAGAAACCAATCGAAGAAACCTTCGTGCAGCGATAAATGAGCCGTACTTTGGAAGAATGGACTTTCAAGAAAAAGGCAAGGAATCCATGCCGATTTATATTGGAAAAATAGGCGTATCTGACCAAGCGACTCAGCACCCGATGGTGATTGATTGGCGTGCTCCTTTTGCCAGCATGTTTTACTCATTCACAGGAGGAGACGACCCCGCTTTTTACGAATCTGATGAAGGTATCATTGAAGGTTTAATATATCTCAAGCGAAATATCGTAATCCGCAAGAAAATTCTCCAGCGCGTTGTAGATACATATGTAAAAGGCGGCCAAAATGTATCTGTCACTGATGATTTTCTATTATATCGATTAAGCGAAAACAAAGATAATCGATTAAAGGATATCGTTTCAACCATTCAATCCGAACAAAATGATATTATTCGTTCATCCCAAAATACTGCATTAGTCATTCAGGGAGTTGCCGGAAGCGGAAAAACAACCGTTGCCCTGCATCGTCTTGCATATTTAATTTATCAATACCGTGAAACGATCCAAGCTGAAAAAATGATTATCTTTGCACCAAACAATATGTTCCTTGATTATATTTCAAACGTACTTCCTGAGCTGGGAGTAGGAGGCATTCAGCAAACAACCTTTACAGATTGGCCCTAACTAAACTCAACCATGAGGTAACCGCTAAGGATCCATCAGAGACACTAGAAAAATGGTTCACTACTGATTTCAATCGCCCTGAAATGACTGAGAATAGTCCGGGTAAAGGGAAGGGCTCAACCCATTTTATGGATTACATTGATACATGCATCGAAAGCTATGAAGCATCGGCTGTTCCTAATAAAGATTTTGAACCATGGGACAAGATCCTGTTAGAAAAAGAAACGCTTCATCATTGGTTTACCTTCGAATATAAGCATTATCCACTAGCTAAACGAAGGGAACGCATCGTGGCACGGTTAAAAAAATGGATTGATGGCAAGCTGAATAATATAGAAGAAACTAACATAAAAAAAGACAATAAGAAAAAAGCAACACAATATCTAACTTCCTATATGAAGCAATGGCCAAAGCATACTGCTCTTTCCTTCTATAAATCACTATTCACGCCAACAAAGCAATCATCATTTATAGACAGCATCCCGGCAGACATTATGAAGGCTACAGCAGCGAATTGTAAAAAGAAAGAGATGGATCTAGAGGATTTAGCTCCACTTGTCTATATTCACAACCGTCTGTACGGCAGCGAATCACAGCACAAATATCATCACGTAATCGTAGACGAAGCACAGGATTTTTCACCGTTTCAAATCGCATTATTAAAGCAGATGACACAAGGAAATTCTTTTACCATCTTGGGTGACTTATCGCAAGCCATTCACGAGTATCAGGGGATTCAAAGCTGGGATGAATTTTTGGAGATTTTCAATCTAGATAAAGTAACCTATTACGAGTTAAACAGAAGCTATCGTTCTACACTGGAAATCATCCACTTTGCAAATGAGATTATTGCGAAAGCAAATATCCCTGTTAGCTTAGCTAATCCAGTTTTTCGAAGTGGAGAAAAAGTAAAAATGGTACAAGTCGAAGATACAAACCGCATCCCTACCATCATCAAAACACTCAAACAGCTGCATCGAAATAAAATGGATACCATTGCGATTATCGGCCGCACTGAAGACGAATGTGCACTTCTGCATAGTGCTCTGTTAGAAGCAGGACTATCCACAACCTTTATTCATGCAAAGCAGCGCAAATACGAAGGCGGCATTTCAGTCGTTCCTGTCTACCTGGCGAAAGGACTTGAATTTGACTCTGTACTTCTTATCGATGTAGATGAAAAGCATTACGGAACAACCAAGCAGGATGCAAAGCTGTTATACGTTGGCTGCACCCGAGCACTCCACGAGCTGTGGGTACTGTATTCTGGCAAAAAATCTCCCCTCATTGAGAACAATGATACGTAAGCGTCAAATAATCCCCACCTTTTAGAAGATGGAGACCTGGATTATAAAAAAGTGACAGGCACCTTCCAGATTCCTGGAAGGTGCCTGTCACTTTTACTTATTACCTCTTTAAACGAGCGGGGGTCTGACCCCCCTTACGCTGCGGCAGACTCTTCCTTGACCCCCTGATCTTTTTTGCTAATCGTCAGGTAACCGACAAGGACAACAATAATAATCGTCATGACAAGACTGACAGGACCTTCGCCCAGCCCAACGCCACCGTGCTTGGGAGACGCTGAGACCCAGTCCGAAAACGAGGCACCTACCGGACGCGTCATGATGTAGGCGAACCAGAAGGCAAATATCTCATTTAGACCAAACAGCCAGTATCCTAGAGCAGGAATGGCAAGTAAGACGGCAAACAGGATCCCCGAGGAAAAATAACCTAAGTGCATCGTAGACGCGGTCATGTCACCAGCAGCAGTACCGAGTGCGAACGTTCCCAGCACGGTGGACCAGTAAAAAACCTCGCGACGAGTAGTATAAATACTGTGGACAGACAACGTCTTCTCGAACGCGCGCCAGATGACAAAGATAACCGCCAGCGCCGCTGCAAAAAATACGGTTGTTACAATGTGAGGGATTCCCAGCACCACATGCACAAAATCAGCAGCCATCGTTCCAAAGATACTGACCATTACGACAACGAGCCAGTAAATCCATGTCACATATCTTCGGACTAAGAACTGCAGTACCAAAGAAGCTACTAAACCAACTAATCCAAGAGCGACTGCAATGATCGGATTCATGTGGTTGACAAGGTAATCAGAAAACACCTCGCCCATTCCAGTGGTTAGCAACTTGGTGATCCAGAAAAAGACCGTAACTTCCGGAACTTTCGATAACATTGGCTGTGCGCGATGTAGAGTGGCCGATAAGGACTTATTCATATGTTCGTTTTTCCTCCAATGATTCTTTCCTTCACAAAAAACCAATTTGGATGCAAAAGAAATGATTTTAAAAATCTATTATTCTGAGTTGGGCTTTTTGTATAATCCCGTCTGTGAGTCGTTCAACAAACGGATTTATGGAAAATGGAACATTTGTACAATTACCACTGCTTCAGAACATAAAAAATATATTACACGGAAAACCATTCAGAGAAATGAACATGATATTAAAATTTTATTAAATTACCAAAAAAAGTGACAGGCACCTTCCAAGTTTCTGGAAGGTGCCTGTCACTTTAACTCTTTAAACGAGTGGGGGTCTGACCCCCACTAACGAAGTACTAATACTTCCTCCACCGCACCAACAATATCCTTTGCGGTTAGCTGATAAAACTCTTTTAAGTATTCTACTTTTCCTACCTGGCCAAATTGTTCTTTGACACCAATTCGTTTCATCCGCGTCGGACAATGCTCACTTAACACCTCTGCTACGGCACTTCCTAGTCCACCGATTACATTATGGTTTTCTGCTGTAACAACCGCTTTGGTTTGTTTGGCATACTTCACGATGAGGTCTTTATCAATCGGTTTAATGGAGTACATATCGATGACAGTTGCTTGTACTCCTTGATTCTGGAGGAGGTCTGCTGCCCGTAATGCTTCTGCAACCATGATGCCGCTCGCGATGATGGTCACATCGCCTCCTTCGCGAAGAACCTTGCCTTTACCCGATTCAAAAACTTCGCCTTCATCATAGATCTTAACCGCATTTTTACGGATCGTCCGAATGTAGTGGATGCCATACTCTTTTTCAACCTTGCGAAGCAAATAGCTAAGCATGGTAGAATCGCTCACTTCAAAGACATGTGCATTTGGTATGAGGCGAACAAGACCTAAATCTTCAAAAGCCATATGGGTGCCGCCGTTATGCTCGGCTGTGACGCCAGAGTCAGAACCTAGTATTTTTATATTCAGCCTGGCATATGCACCTGAAACAAACAGCTGATCGAAAGCACGGCGTGTGGCAAATTGAGCAAATGTGTGCAGGTATGGGATTTTACCGGTGAGCGCCATGCGCAGCCACCCCCATCATATTCGCTTCCATGATACCGCAGTTAATCATTTGCTTTGGGATTTGATTCATAATCTTATTTGTGGAAATGGAGCTCATTAAATCGGCTTCTAAGGCAACCACATTCGGATTGTTTTTGGCCAAATCAAGCAGAGTACTTGCATACACTTGGCGCATTTCCACTTTTTCTAATTCATACGGTTGGGAGGATGTTTGAATCATATGTTCACAGCCTTTCCAAGTTTGGTTTCCAATTGGGCAATGGTTGCTAGTATTGCTTTTTCATCCGCTTCACTTGGACGAATATGATGGTTATCAGCCTTTTCCTCTAAATATGGAACACCTTGACCCTTGACCGTATCTAAAATAATCGCGATAGGTTTATCAGTTTGTGCCTTTCCCTTTTCAATCGCTTCATAAATTTCCTCTAATGAGCTGCCGTTTACTTTTGCTGTATAAAAACCAAAGGCATTAAACTTCTCTTCAAAATCAAGCGGGTCAATAATCTCCTTAGTTGGGCCGTCTAGTTGCTTCTTATTATCATCCACGAATACGAAGAGATGATTTAGTTTGTGATGGGCGGCAAATTGGAAGGCCTCCCAGCATTGGCCTTCATTTAATTCCCCATCCCCCACAATGCTATATGTAAAATTCTTCTTATCTGATAGCTTATGTGACAATGCTACACCAACAGCTGCCGATATTCCTTCGCCAGAGACCCTGTTGTCATATCGACTCCAGGTGTTAAATTACGATCAGGATGGGATGGAAGGGTCGTTCCATTTTGGTTTAATGTATAGAGGACTTCTTCAGGGAAAAAACCTTTTAAGGACAACGTTACATAAAGGGAAAGGCATCCATGTCCTTTTGATAAAATAAAATAATCCCGATCTTCCCATTGTGGATTTTCAGGATCTATGTTCATTACTTCACCGTATAACACCGCTAGTGCTTCAATGATGGATAAGCTGCCGCCGTAATGGCCAAAGCCTAAATGATGCAGCTCCTTTAATGTTAATAATCGAATTTCATCACGAAGTGTTTCGAGATTCTTGAAATTAACACCCATTAAAATTCCCCCTCAGGTTTAGCATGGCACGCTAAGCACCAGCGCTGCTCTCTTAGCGTGCCATGCCTAACTTACTTATGAATTAAGCCCCAACCTTAGCTGATGCATCATTCGCTTTGTTCTTTTTGAAAAAACCGAATACGACAGCAAGTAAGACCAAGCCAACAATCGTAATGGTCACACCAGCAGCTCCAAACGACTTGGCGATGTTACCAAGGATGATTCCTGATGCACCAAAGTCAGCATCTGAGAATGTCGTACTGGCAAATCCTAAGTTTCCTAGAACCGGCATTAAGAAGACTGGAAGGAAGGTAATTAATAAACCGTTTGCAAAAGATCCAATGGTGGCGCCACGGATACCCCCTGTTGAGTTACCGAATACTCCTGCCGTTGCACCTGTAAAGAAATGCGGAACAACACCAGGTAAAATAATAACGGACCCTGTAAAACCAAGGATAACCATTCCGACAATACCGCCAAGGAAGCTGCAGAAGAATCCGATCAACACCGCATTTGGTGCATATGGGAAAACAATTGGGCAGTCAAGCGCTGGCTTGGAGTTTGGAACAAGCTTCGTTGAAATCCCTTTGAATGCAGGAACAATTTCAGCTAACACAAGACGAACACCTGATAGGATAATGAAAACCCCTGCTGCAAATGTCACGGCTTGGATAAGGGCGAATACGAGATAATCAGTTCCGCCGCTTAGTTCTTTTTCAATATAAGAAGGCAGGCAAACAGAGCAATCACTACATACAGAACCGTCATCGTTAACGCAATCGTTACAGAGCTGTCTCGTAAAAAGCCTAAGCCCTTTGGAAAATTAATTTCTTCTGTAGAGCGAGAACCCTTTCCAACCACTTTTCCAACGAGACCAGATAGGACATAGCCTAAGCTTGAAAAATGCCCAAATCCAACTGCATCAGTTCCAGTGATTTTTCTCATAAACGGCTGGCTGATAGCAGGGAAAATAGCCATGATTAAACCTAAAGCAAGGGAGCCAACAATCACAAGCGGAACTCCTTTTAATCCTGAAACAACTAAGATAACAGCAAGCATACAAGCCATATATAAGGTATGATGACCAGTTAAAAAGATATATTTTAATCTCGTAAAGCGTGCAATCAAGATATTAGCTAACATTCCAAAAAACATGATATAGGCAGTAGTCGATCCATATTTAGATAACGCCATGGCAACAATTGCCTCGTTATTCGGAACAACACCCGTTACATGAAAAGCATGCTGAAACATTTTTCCGAATGGATCAAGTGAATTGACGATAACTCCGGCGCCGGCAGAAATGACGATAAAGCCTAAGAAGGTCTTGGTGGTGCCTTTAACGATATCGCTTGTTGGCTTTTTCTGAATAATAAGCCCGATTAATGATATTAATGCAACCAAAACGGCTGGCTGGCTCAAAATATCCATAACCAATTTAAGAATTCTTTCGCCCATGCAAACTACCCCCTATTAATATAAAAATATAAATGATTCCTAGAATCCAAGAATTAGAGAAGGCCTTTCTGTTTAAGCACTTCCTCCAGTTTAGAGCGAAGGCCATCCATATCAATGATACTGTCGATGACGACAACCTCACCTAAATGCCCCATCCCTTCGGCAATATCCTTTGCTGCAATAAAAATATCGGCCGCATCCGGAGTTGCCGAGCTAAGATCGGAATGCTCCACCTCAACTCCCTTTACACCTAGCTCATTCAAAATTTGTTGGATGTTCATTTCAAGCATAAAGCTGCTTCCTAACCCTGAACCGCACACTGCTAAGATTTTCATGAATAATTCCTCCAAATGGTCATATTTTTTAAAAATTTTTCGATATATGAAGTAAGTAATCTACTAGCTGCTGCCTTAATTGACTTCCGAATATTGCTTAAATAATTCAGAGATATCCTCTGTTGAATCATTATCTTTTAGTAAATCAATATTGTCCTTTTCGCTAAGCAGCCTGGTCAGCTGGGACAATGCTTTTAGATGGGTTTTATTATCGATGGCCGCAATGCAAAACAGCAAACGGACGGGATACTTTTCGTCATTTAAAAAATGAACGGGCTGATTTAGCTTTAAAAAGCTCATCCCAACTTGATTGACGCCATTTTCGGGACGCGCATGTGGGATGGCAACCTCCGGACCGATGACGACATACGGACCTAAAGTTTTTACATTCTCAATCATCGCTTCAATGTAAGAAGCCTGAATGATTCCTTTCTCGAGTAAAGGACTGGCCGCCACCTTTACAGCCTCTTCCCAATCCGATAACTGTTCCACAATTTGTATCGTTTCATCTGTTAACAATTCCTGTAGCACTGGCTGGTTCCCCCTATATGTAACAACTTTTTTATGAAAAGTAATTTGATTTAATGCTTTCTTCAACCCATTTTCATCGACAATATTGGCATACTTTTCAATCGTATGAAGCAGCTCTCTGACTGAGAGTTCATGGTATTGAATGCCAAAAAGGTGCTGATAAACTTCTGTGACCAAGCTGTTCTTTTCAATCGGTGTCATAATGGGTTTTACCTGAAAGCAGGGCAGCTCGGTCTCTACTGCAACAGTCGAAAAGACAAGATCATACGTATTGGTTCCTTCTTCTTGAAATTCCTGCAGCGATAACGTTTTTTCCACCGTGATTTCCGAGAAAAGTGATTCGAGCTGATGCTTCACCATCAGGGAAGAACTAATTCCGCTTGGGCATACGACAACCGCTCGTTTCTTTTTCGGCATCGCTAGCTTTGGTTTTTCTAACAGTGCACCAAAATGAATCGTGATGAAACCAATCTCTTCTTCAGGAATCGTGATGCTTAATAGGGTTCCAATGGGCAGGAGCATCTCTTTTACAATCATAAAAAGCTCTTTATGCTCAATTTTAATTTGATCAAGAAGTGGGTTGGTAATGGGAATGCGGTATTTCATTCGAAAGTAAGCAGGCTTTAGATGCTGATAAAGTGTTTTGATGACTTCATCCTTTTTCTCAAAAACAATGCAGGCCTTCGATTCGAAATCAAATACAAGCTGTTCACAAAGCTTAAATAGTAAGTCGCGGTCCCCATCCTGCACGGCTCCGTCTCCTAATGACAAGCCCAGTAATTGGATCGTGAAATAACAGAGCTCCGTTTCCTCTGTCTTAAATTGAAGCAGCTGCAGCAGCTTTTCCGCCACTTTTCTCATCGGATCCTGGTTTAATAGCTCCATTTCATCGGAATGGAACCGGACAAACTTTCCTTCCTTTTGACGGTAAAAATAGAAGGTGAGAAAATAAGCAAACTGTTTTAAGCGTTCCTCTACAAAATGAAGACCAAACAGCTTTTTAATTTGGTTAAGGGTATCGTGAATAGACTCGAAAGGATTGTGTTCATTTCCTTCTTTTAATAAGTAACGGATCAATTTTTCGCCATACGGCATCTGCAACAGTTGGGCTAAATGCTGCATCACAAGGACTCTCTTATCAAACTCAGTCCCTTTTAGATGATAGCCCTGCTGCCTCGTATAACGGATTTCCACAAGGAGCGCGCTATTCATTTCATTCGCCTTTTTAACATCAGAAATCACCGTGTTTTTACTAACCTGCAAAAGCTGTGTTAAATGGACGGAGGAGATCGGCTCGTGGCGGATGAACAGATAGAGATAGATAAAAATCAAGCGTTCCTCTTCTGTTAAATTAAAGTCACGATCCTGGTTTGAGTTTTTCTGTTTCCGAAAATAGTCCACCACATCGTCTGGCATGAGGATGTATTGGTTTCCTTTGTATTGAATAGGAGGGAGAGATCTCTCTTTCAACCAATGATTGACCTTCTCGAAGTCGTAGGAAATTTGCCGCTTGGTTAATTGCGTATGATCCATAACCTGGTTCATGGTCGAATGCTTCATGTTCAAAAGATAATTCAGCAATAGTGCCGGTCGTTTCTCAATCATCATTCGCTTAACCTCCTAGTTTCAATATATAATAAAGCGTTTTCATAGTGGTGGCTGATTGGGAACAAATGATGTCAGAATAGACTGACAAAATTGTGCCGAGCTCCGCCTTGGACAAGCCCAGTTCGTTTAAATAGACAGTTTGAAAAGAATTACTATATAGTTAGACATACCAATTTATTAGGGGAATTGATTATGTATTTAATGGATTACCATCACCATTCCAACCATTCATTTGACTCCAAAGCCTTAATGGAAGAAGTATGTATAAAAGCAATCGAAAATAATATTAAAGAGATTTGCTTTACCGAGCATTTCTCGGTGAATCCACTTGCGCCAACCTATGGGCACATGGATTTTTCAAAGTACCTACAGGAAATAAAGGATTGCCAGGAAAAATTTCAGCACCGCTTAACGATCAAGGCTGGGATTGAACTTTGTGAGCCTCATATTTCATTAGAAAAATATAAGGAAACCCTTGAGCCACTAAACTTAGATTTCATTTTAGGCTCAGTCCATAATATTAACAACCAAAAGCTTCGGCTTGTCCTCAAAGATCATCAGCACCATGCCTATCAGCTTTATTTTGAAGAGCTCTATAAAATGGTGTCTACGGCTGATATAGATGTCATTGCCCACTTAGATTTAATGAAGCGCTATGCCTTTAAAGATCATGGAATCTATCAATTTGGTGAATATCAGGAATTGATACAACAAATATTAAAAAAAGCGATTGAACGGAATATCGGAATCGAAATCAATACCTCCGGTCTCAGAGCAGCTTTCAAACAGTCATTGCCAGCAATGAATATCGTCCAGCTTTATAAAGAGTTAGGCGGAGAAATCTTAACGATTGGATCTGACTCTCACAAGGCAGACACTGTCGGAGCCAATCTTCAAGAAGCCTATTCTCTAGCAGAACAATGTGGATTTAACTATATTTACAAGTTCGAAAAAAGGGTACCGATACCCGTGAAGATTTAATGATTGCCAATATTGTTTTAAGAAGAGGCAGCAAACTCCGTTAGATGGAGTCATGCTGCCTCTTTTCTTCTTTTCTCCATGTCCCATTCAGAAAATTTCAATCTCACTCAAGAAAACCCTTACAAAACAATTCCAAGGCACGAATTGTATAGTAAATAGTGGATGGGAGTAACTCACATGTCCGTTTTATCTAAGATCTTCTTGAAATGGCACAAAATTAACATCCGTTATAATCACTTATTGTTAGAAGGCTGCAGGTGCGAAAAAACGCGAGCAGAACTACTTTCAAAGATAACGTATCATCAAATGAAAATTAATTCATTGAGTTCCACGCTCTAGGATTTAAGTCATTTAGAATACGATCAACCGTTAAACTGGCATATCTCCATATCATCTAACTCATCTTGCATTTATGCTCCATTCACCATTCTGTAACAAAAATCCGCCATCCACCCTGCCCTTTGCCTCTTCCCTTTTATATATAAGAGGTGAAAGGGTGGTGCATTTAAATGAATTTAAAATCAGGCAAAATTGAAGGGTTCGAACAATATTCGCAATTTACTAGTCTTAAGGAATTTAATAATATAAAAGTGACAGGCACCTTCCATTTCTCTGGAAGGTGCCTGTCACTCTAGTCTAGTCACTCTAATCTAACAATCCTGCTTTTTTCAAAAATTGCTTAGCTGTTTCTTCTGCACTTTTTCCTTCCACATTGACCTGGTAGTTCATAGCGCGCATTTCGTCATCACTGATTTTACCGGCTAACTTATTAAGCGCCTTGGCGATTTCAGGATGTTCTTTTACCGTTTCGGCTTTTAAAAGTGGTGCTCCCTGATATGGAGGGAATAAGTTTTTGTCATCTTCCAGAACCTTTAGCTTATACTGTTCCAGTTCGCTATCAGTGGAATAGGCATCCACTAAATTAATATCGCCTTTTTTAACGGCGCCGTACCTTAGTTTTGGCTCCATCGTCACAACACTCGGAAAATGTAAGCCATACAGCTTTTGAATGCCCTTGTATCCATCTTCCCGGTCTGCGAATTCAAGGGTAAAGCCGGCTTTCACGTTTGGCTCAATGGATTTCAGATCAGAAATGGAGCCAAGATTGTATTTTGCAGCCAGTTGGCCAGGAACCGCCAATGCATACGTATTGTTATACGTCATCGGTTTTAACAACTCCATGTTAAACTGCTTCTTCATGCCTTTTTTTGCCTGCTGGTACACTGCTTCCCGATCGGTGCTGACAGCGGTCTCTTTTAAAAATTCAGAAATGGCCGTACCCGTAAATTCCGGATATACATCAATGCTTCCGGATTTCAAGGCGTTAAATACGAAGGACGTTTTCCCAAGGCCAGGCTTCAGTTGTACGTGAAGATTGGTTTCGTCTTCAATTAAAAGCTTATACATGTTAATCAATATCTCAGGCTCTGAGCCTAGTTTTCCAGCTATGACAATATCTTTTTGATTTTGGTTTGCTATCAATGGCACAGTTATCATTAAAAGCATGGCCAACGCAAATGCACCAATCGTGACCAACGATTTTTTGAAAGAAATACGTTCAAATCTGCGAAGGATCAGATCAAACAAAATGGCAAGCAGTGCTGCAGGTACAGCGCCGAGAACGATTAACGCTGAATTATTCCTGTCAATGCCAAGAAGGATGAGATCTCCTAGTCCGCCTGCCCCGATGAGGCCGCCAGCGTAGCCGTTCCGACAATTAATACCATAGCGGTCCGGATACCTGCCATGATAACAGGCAAAGCCAGCGGAAGTTCTACCTTTGTCAGCCGCCTTGTATGATTCATCCCCATAGCCTCGGCAGCTTCAATTAAAGAAGGATCGACCTCTTTAATCCCTGTGTATGTATTTCTTAAAATGGGAAGAAGGGCATAAATAACAAGAGCAATGATGGCTGGTATTTTTCCAATGCCCAATAACGGGATCAACAATCCCAGTAGAGCGAGGGATGGGATGGTTTGCAAAACGGCTGTAATTCCTATGATTCCTTCAGCGATGCGCTTATTTCGGGTCAGATAAATACCTAGTGGTATAGCAATTAACACGGCAAAAAATAAAGCAATAAAGGAAATTTGAATATGCTCAAGCAATGCACTTAAAAGCTGGCCTCTTCTTTCAGAAAAAACGGAACCCAAATTGCCCATTTATCTCACCTCCATCTGACGGGACAATAGACTTATGACTGCCTGCCGATCGATGATGCCGACAATCGTCCCTTTTTCTTTTACTGCAAGCTGATCATGCTCGCTAAGCAAGGCAAGAATTTCGGTCAGGGAAGCACCGGAGGAAATAACAGGAGCATTCATTGTCCCGCCAGCATTCAAGGGCTTTATTCCTTCCATCACGTTTACCCTTTCTGCAGCAAGTGTCTGTTCTATTCCCACAAATTCACGTACAAAATCATTAACAGGCTGGTAAAGAATCTCATTCGGCGTCCCGGTTTGTACCACTTCACCATCCTTCATCACACAAATTCTTTCTCCTAGCTTTAAAGCTTCCTTCATATCGTGGGTGACAAACACAATGGTCTTATTGATTTTTGTTTGCAGCTCCAAAAGATCGTCCTGCAGTTTTTCCCTGCTGATCGGGTCCAGTGCGCTGAAAGGTTCATCCATTAAGATAATCGCAGGGTTGGCAGCTAAAGCCCTTGCAACTCCGATTCTTTGCTGCTGCCCGCCGGATAGCTCAGATGGCTTTCTTTTTCGGTAGGTTTTCGGCTCAAGACCAACCATTTCCAATAACTCATCAATTCGTTTATCAATTTTCCCGCTTTCCCATTTTTTCATTTCCGGAACAACTGCAATATTCTCTTCAATCGTCATATGAGGAAATAAAGCGATTTGCTGGAGAACATATCCGATTTCCCACCGCAATTCGTGGATATCATACTCACTGATTTTTTTGTCTTGAATTTTGATTGTGCCATCCGAAATGGGGATTAATCTATTAATCATTTTTAGTGTCGTCGTTTTACCAGATCCACTCGGGCCAATCAGGACAAGGAATTCTCCTTCTTTTATATGTAAATCAAAATTCTTAACAGCATATGTACCATCAGGATACCTCTTTGATACATTTTCAAAACTTATCATCACTTCACCCCTTCATTTCATAACAGTCTTATTTTTCCCAAAATCCACTTGTGGAAAACTAATCCAACAAACTTGTTTTAAAAACCTTCTCACTAAAATATATGCTAAATAATACGGAGCATGAGGTAATGAACATATTAAAGGCTTCATAACAAATTTGGGTGACAGGCACCTTCCAATTCCCTGGAAGGTGCCTGTCACTCGCTCTTTCGATATTCTTTAAATCCTTTTATACCAAGCTTTTGTACCAATTCAATCAAACGTTTGATTAACGATTATCTGACAAAATCCGGGGAGTGACACTCTCAACGTTCACTATTCTGTAACAAAAATCCGCCTTCCACCCTGCCCTTTTCCTCTTCTCTTTTATATATAGGAGGTGAAAGGGTGGTGCATTTAAATGAATTTAAAGTCAGGCAAAATCGAAGGGTTCGAACAATATTCACAATTTACTAGTCTTAAGGAATTTAATAGCCATATGGAGATGTGGTTAGTTGAATATAAAAAGAAGTTTTCAAAAGGCGAGTTAGTTGGCTTAAAGCGGCTGGTTCGTTTTTCTGCCAAAATCCCTGGAGTGTGCAATGCAAAAATCGGAACGATGTTAAAAGCGATTCATGAGGAATATCACGATCATGGTATCTCCCGCTCCACGTTTAAACGAATGATCATCAAAGCACAGAAGCTAGGAATCATCACCGTCCATGAAACCGAACGGAAGAACGGCTCTCAATCAAGCAATCTTTATTTATTTAATCATTTTCCTGCTAATGAACCACCTAAACAGGAAAAAGTGAACCACCCTAATGAAACTAGTAATCTTTCTAAAACTAATAAACAAGAGATAACTAAACGTAAGGAGGGACCGTACAATCTGGATCATACTTTTACAAGTGATCGTGTACCACAGCCCTTTATCCAATTGGTGAAGTACTTCTTTCCTGAGGCGAAAACCATTGAAGAATATTGGAGGATGACACAAATCGCTGCATATCGAAATAATCGCGAAAAAGAAACCGACCGAGTTCTGGACGTCGCCATTCAGTCCTTCAAACAGCTGATCGGCAAGCTAAAGTCAAAAAGCCTCATCAAAAAACCGATTGCCTATTTTTACGGAATCCTCGACAGCAAGTTTATGGAATTCTATTTTGAGGAGTTGTTTGAATTGGGGTTTTAAAAGAGTGACAGGCACCTTCCAATTACATGGAAGGTGCCTGTCACCCACTCAAAACCTTATGTACCAAGCCTTTACACCCATTCAATCAAACGTTTGATTAACTATTTTCCGACAAATTTAGGCACGTTATGCTTTGAGATTGATTTGCATGTCTTTATTAGTTGGTGGCTGTATCGGATCACCAAACATGGTCTTCTCTGAAATCATGATTTTATTTGTTGAGCCATTGGAACCTTGCACCATGTTGTGTTAATTTTGTAAAATTAAGGAATAGAAGGACTAGATCAGTACTTAAGTGGGCTGATTAAGGAAGGGAAAGCAACAAAAGAACAGTTTAAAAAGAAATGGAACCTGGACGATGCTGAAATGGCCGCTTTAAATTAGAAAATAGCAATGGGTATAAGGGATTTTCCCCTTATACCCACAATGGAGTGATTGTGATGTTTTGGAAGAAGAAATTATTGTATATCGTACTTATACCAATAGCTGTTTTAGTCATCTATTTTACCTACCAGCATCAATCTGCCTCTGCTTTTAAATTAAAGGACTCCAACATTATTTACGGCACCTATTCAAACGGAAAGTATAGTCTTTCCCTAGCCAATCCATCTTCTCTAAAATCAGAGAAATCAAAACAAATGACAACCGGGTGGACGGACAGAATTTACACAGATTATAAGAATAAAGTATACATTCCACTCAACTATAAACCGGACATGACCGTTCCGGAAGATAAAGTGATCATCTATGATCTTTCAAGAAATAAACAATCAACCGTTAAGGTAGGCGTAAAACCACACTTTGTCTTCTTTAAAAATGGAAATGCGTATGTACTTTGCGAAGAGGATGGAACAACTCCGTCTGTTTATAAAATTGATAAAAATAACCAATCGAAAAAATTATTTATGATACCTGATGGCGGCTTAATAAGTAATGCTGTTTTTGATGGGAATGATATCTATTTTAATAGTTTAAAATTAACGGCTGATTCTCAATATCCAAAGCTCACAAAGGTTTCACTAAAAGGAAAAATTACGACGAGAGCGATTTCAAAAGAAAATCTTGGAATCAATAATTTGCTCTTATTTAATCATAAATTAATCATGGGGCTGCAAGCTCCTGCCAATCAATCCACATTGGCTATGTTCGATCCCCAAACTCTCGAAAAGGTGGATAACTTAAACTATACAGAGATGATGGTTGGAGATATCGTCCCGATGAGTAATAAGCTGATAGCGGTAACCAATTATTCTGAAGTAGCCCAGAAAGGCAATAAAATATCTATTATCGATGTCGACGAAAATAAACTAATCAACACCTTTACCTCAAAGAATTTAACTGAGAAATTAGCTTATATTAAAAATCGATTCGTTTCCGTGGACAATTTAAACAACAAACTGGAACTATTAGATAAAGACGGTAAATCGATAAAGGTAATGAATATACCCACTCAGGTTTCTAATTTAATATTATATGATAAATAAAGAGTGACAGGCACCTTCCATTTCTCTGGAAGGTGCCTGTCACTCTTTCGACATTCTTTAAATCCATTCATACTAAGCCTTTGCACCCATTCAATCAAACGTTTGATTAACTATTTTTTGACAAAATTCAATGCGTGATAGCGGCACGCTCACAACACGCCCTAGAGGCTGAACTATTGTATTGCCTAAATAAAAGGGTTTGTCCTCACTTCCAATTTAATCTATATTTTTACAAATAATACTATTTTTCTAGTATGATAGATTTATAGGAGGGAATGATATGAGGGACGCCATTCATGTTGTAGAAAAGATCCAATTTTCTCTGCCGAATTCGGCTAGTAAGGACGAAGTCGCAAATCTTAAGAAGTTAGCTGATAAGGGACTGTTCAAATGCCCTTATTGTGAAGCGAAGTTAATTGTAAAATCGGGGGAAACCGTTATTTTGCATTTTTCCCATTTACACTCAGAGGCTTGCGAAGAATCTAAAACGGTTGATAAAGCAGAAAAAAAATATTCAAAACAAGTGGAAAGAGAAACAGAAAAGCATCCTGCTATGGTTAGCATTGTCCTAGATGAGCTTCTTATCCAATCTCGTTTGAGGACTGATGTTCAAGTAGAGCATGGGTACAAGGCCAAACCCGATTTACTTGAATTCCCTGATATTTGGGTGCAAGTAAGCGATAAGGAGTTTGCCATTTCCATTGTAACGAATGTTCATTCCTCTGGGGATGAAAGGCTGGCAAAAAGGATTGTTCAGCGGCATCATCATTTTCTTGAACATGGAATGCAGCCCATATGGTTTATTGAGAATAAAGAGTTAGTGGTCGAGAAGGAGAAGCATGCTATCGTACTGTGGGATGCAGAGGCCGTTATTGCTTTAAAAACGGAAGAGGATTTGAAATGGGAAGCAAGCCTGAGTGATATAGCTACTGATCTATCATTCTTTGATTCTTATAACTATATACCGTATATGAAAGAATTTAAAATCGATGTAAAAAGCATGTATTACATCTACTCGATTGATGATCGTATTTCGGTTAAAGTACAAAGATTCCTTAGTGACAGAGATATAAAACCTTACCGTTCTTTTTTATTGAATCAGGGTTACGAGATTCCTTTTGCTGATGCCTTAAAGGTTAATAAAGAATTCGCTTTAAGTAATCTCCTTCAGGATGAGTTGCAGCGGGAGGATTTTATAAAAAATAATGAAGCACTATTAAAAAAGCTTGTTGAAGAAGCTGCTCGTCAAAACCAAGAAGAGGAAGATCGCTTAAAGGAATTGAAAAGACTGAAAGCAGCAAAAGAAGAACGGATACAAGAAATAAAGAATCTAATAAAAGAACGCCTCCAACACGACAAACTATCATATTCCCCACATTCGAGAACCCTATCATATACTGACTTAAAGACACAATTAAGAGCAAGAATTGGGTTGACACAATCCCAGCAAATGGATCTTTGGACAAACTATATGCTACGAAGAGTAGGAGTCGGCAATTCGCATCTGGTCTGGGATATAGTTGAGGAAAACAATGTAACCACATATACGGAGTTAAAAAGATTATTAGATGAATTATGAGTCAATATAAGGAGTTATTTTAGGATAATCGAAGGCGCACTTATTAAAAGAGAAAACAGAGAAAATGGAGATAATTTCAAATCGTTCTAAAATCTTTTAACTAAGTTCTATGTGGTATTAATACTGTCAAATAGATAAGCAAAGAGCTGTTCATATCTCTTTGCCTATTTTTATTGCCTTTTTATACAAACCTCTTATTTATGGAATGTCCCTTTACTTAAAAATCAATCAAGGCAGAACAGGTATGAGCATACAAATTGAAGACAGACACAAATAATCCCGCGAGTGGTAGGTAAAGAAAGGCGTACCACTCGTGGGATTTTAAATCCGAGGCGTGACAGGCACCCGATTTAAAAGAGCCTGTCACCAAGGACAGAATTATCCTTGGTGATAGACTCCTCAAAACACACTCTGCACACCATTCTTGACACCGTTCCTAAAAGGCAGTTATGCAAGAAAATGAAATAGCTTCCCCAAGTGGAGAAGCTATTACTCTATTCAAAAGAGTTAACGGTACTCGCTGCCACCGCCCCATAATTCTCTTCCACCAGTGTGAGCAGTATGAGCATGTTCATCTTGATGAACCAGCTGCAGCAAACCAGGCTCTTCATTGTGGTGCCAAGTAAATCCCTCTGGTGTATCTCCATGAGCCAAGCCGATCATATCTTCGTGGCTTAATCCTAAGTCATCGGCTAAATTGGGGTCAGACTGTATTGCTTCATACAGGTCATGATTGGCATAGGAAAATTGAACATAGTCACTTTGCAGGTACAGGCTTTGGCCAATTCTACTTCGTACTCTACATTAAATTCTGGAAATACCCCAGATATCTCATGACCATCAGGGAGCTCAACCACTTTTTCTTCAAATTGAACTCCAGTATCAGGGTCAACTGTTCCTGCTAAGCCTTCATTTCGAGTATGTATGTGTTCGACTAGATCGGAATGGTCATAGTTGCCATGGTTTGCTGCATCCTCTGTATAGGATACATGGTGGTCCGCCATATCCATTCCGTCATGAGCATCCGTTAGGTCCACTCCATCTGCCGCTTCTGCTACATCTATTCCATCGATAAGATCCACTACCCCAATTGCAATCGCTCCAACTGCGACGCTTTTAACAATGGAAGTAGCTCCTTTTTTGAGCCGGTCGGTGTCTCCATCTACAATGCCACCAATGACTTCTCCCCCATTATGGATTATATTCTTGGCAGAATAAAACACACCTTTAGCGGTCCGGCCAACTGCACCACCCATATCCCCTAATCCTTTATCCCTTTGTTCAGGATTATCCTTAATGATTCCAGAAACCGTATCGACGACTCCGCTGGCTGCTTGTCCAAACGTGTCACCCGTAAATTCAGAAGCCTTTCGTACTCCTATTCCAATTTCCTCAATGACCTCAATCCCGGTTAATTCTCCAATTACCTGTATGGGGCCACCCATCACGATGCCGGTTGCTTTTCCCGCTAAACGACTGAAATCTCTTATTAACCCCACTGTACACTCTCCCCTTTAATAGGTTATATCTACCATTATAGTGGAAAATAAAGGAATAGTATCTATTTTTGTCGAATTAGTAATGAACTTATTGAGGAGGCAATTACATATAAACGGAACAATGGCTGAATCAACTCCACCAAGATGTTATCTGATTCGTGAGTCGGGGTCTGACCCTATTATTCCGTGGTGCGAAAAAGGAAATTATTAGAGGAATATTGATGATTTATGATGAATTTTATAGTTATGTTATTTCCTATTTTTCACATAGAAAGGAAGCAAATAATGCAAGACTGGATTCAGATACAGAAAGAGTCATCACATCATCGTGCCGCGTTAATCTTATTTCCGAGTATCCTTTTTCTTGGTTTTTTTCATCCGGTAATATCGGCAATTGGAATGGTCATTTTCTTTTTGGTAACCTCGTTTAGATTGCTTAAAACTATGCTAATGTACATGCTGATTTTAGGTGGAATATCGGCACTTATTCCTCCCCTGGCACCGATCATTTTAATTATCATGATTGTACTCTTTATAATGAGGATAGGATTTGTTATAAAAAATTGGAAGCCGTTTGTAGCGGGAATTTTCATCTATGGGTCAGCCGGGGGCATTATTGCCAAAATAAGCACAGAGCCCTATTTGTGGCTGTCATCCTATTTTTCCACCTCCGTTTTTTTAGAAGCTTTAACAGTTGCCCTTATAGGATGCTTTGTTTTAAGAGCCATTTTAGTATGGCTATACAGGCAGGGATATACTAGCTCATCAGCACTGGGAATAATGGGGAGTGCTCCGCTCATCATAATTTCTTTTATCCTTCCATTCTTAAAAATGCATATTGGCGGCGATTTTTTTGGCCATGATGCAGCCTTTACCGACGGCCATGTTATGACGGGTGGAGATCATATTGCACCAAATGGTCATATGCTGTCTAATAGCGATACAGTCCTGCCATCTTCCCAATCAGGAGCGGTAAATAGCAGCGATTTACAGCATGTACAGGCTCATGTAAGAACAGCACCTGACGGGGACCCTACTAACAACTTTTCTTATCACGGACCAGACGCGAAGCCAGTTTATACGCAGCATCTTGTTCAAGTCCATGATTACGTAAGAACAGCACCTGACGGGGACCCTACTAACAACTTTTCTTATCACGGGCGAGACGCGAAGCCAGTTAATACGCAGCATCTTGTTCAAGTCCATGATTACGTAAGAAAAGCACCTGATGGGGTATCCAATCATGTCCAGCTGCCTGCGAATGTAAACCAAGGAGATGCTGATTATATCATTCCGGACATCATCACTCCTATCATCGCAGCCTCTGGAGCAAAGAATGATAAAATGACCAAGGTAAAAGAAATCTCTGATACCAATGCGGTTGGACAAACTGCTGTGGATCGACTAGTAACCCAGCTGAATGCGAATGACGGCAAAGCATTCTAATAAATAGTAAAGGCTAACCTATGCAGCATTAGGGTTAGCCTTTCATTTTCTATACTAAAACCGTTATTCATAATATTCCATCTCTCGACCAGATTCCCACTTTCATTTTCTTAATCAAACGTTTTATAAAAAATGGCTGTAACCCATATCCAAACTAAGAACGACTTTTTATATTCACTTCTTGTTTGATATGAATAATATCAGTCACTGTTAGCACTGCTTATACCTCCCTGTAATTGTTAGCCCAATAACAGAGAGTTTAATTGTAAGGGGAGATGTTAGACAAGTGACTTTATTATTAATTCCCTTCAGAACTTCTCGTAGAATTTCAAGAAAAGTTTCCATGTTTATCACCTCCTTCCCAAAACAGAAAGAAGCGTAACAACCAACCACCCCAACAATATTCAGCTGCAACTTCTTCTATCACTTTATATCTATCTAAAACTCTATTAATCTCCGACAAATTCCGGGGCGTGACAGGCATCCGTGAGACCCATCGTGAAACAAGATAATCCGGGACCTGACAGGCACCGGATTTATTATTGACTTCATTTTTTGTTTAAATGCCAAAAGAAATTGTCGAGCAAAAATCATCAATGATTTGTAACCTCTTTCTGGGTGTTTTCGACTATGACAGAAAGGAGGTGTACTCAAAAAAGAACAAAAAAACATTACGTGGAGGAATGAAATGAAAAAGGTTAAAAAAGGAGCAAGCATTCTTTTATCTGGATTGCTGGTTTTCAGTAACTTTTCGGCAGTCCATGCAGCGGCACCAGCAGCGAAAAATGATCGTATTAACAGCCTCGCACAAACAATAAAAGCAAAAACGCTTCTTCAAAGTCCAGACAAGAATCTTTATATTGATCCGGCCATTCATTTAAACTCAGAGAAAAGTGAAAATGTAATTGTCGAGCTTAAGACCGATCCAATCGTGAAACAGGGAATAAGAAATAAGTCATTCAATAAGGTAAATGCAGAGCTTGAGATCAAAAAGAGCCACGACAAAATCAAAGATCAAATCACAAAGAAAAATCTCCATGCCAAAATCAAGACTACATATGATACGGTTTTTAACGGAATGGCCATGGAAATCAAATCATCCGAGCTTCCAAAACTAATAGATTCAGATGAAGTGGTCGCGGTTTATAAAAATCACAAAATCGAGCCGATTCCAAACGAAAAGGATTCTGCCAATAAAGCGTCTAATACTGACCCTATGGCTTTCCTTGGGGTGAACCAGGTTTGGTCAGCCGGATTTACCGGTAAAGGCATGAAAATCGGTGTGATTGATACGGGAATTGACTACAAACACCCAGATTTAAAAAATGCTTACAAAGGCGGGTATGATTTTGTCGACCAGGATAAAGACCCTTACGAAGGAAACAGTGAAGTAACTTCCGTTCACGGTACCCATGTATCGGGTATTATTGCCGGCAGGGGGAATCCAAAGGCTGGAGGCATGAAAGGCGTTGCCCCACAATCCGACCTTTATGTCTACCGTGTTCTCGGACCGCAGGGCGGCTATGATGAATGGGTCATAGCTGGGATTGAAAAAGCAGTAAAAGATGGCATGGATGTGATCAATCTATCATTGGGTGCACCGGTGAACGATGCTGACACTGCCACCAGCAGAGCGGTTAATAATGCGATGCTTGCAGATGTGATCACGGTTGTGGCCAACGGAAACTACGGCAACGGACGCAATTTGGGAACTGTCACATCACCAGCCGGTGCCCCTCTTCCCATCTCGGTCGGTGCATCTTATTTGCCTATCAATTCTTATCAGTATAAAGCAGCTACCCGTGCTTCAACGGATAAAAAGTATCAGTTAAACTGGATGCTGGAGTCGGAGCCTGGAAACCTAAAGGAATTTTACCGCGATTCAGAAGTGGTGTACGTTGGACTCGGTACAGAGGCTGATTTTAAAAAGGTAAATGTTAAAGGAAAAATTGCCCTCGCCAAGAGAGGGGTCATGGTGTTTGACGACATGAACAAACTGGCACAGCAGGCTGGCGCAAAAGCATTGATTGCATTTAATGCAGATGGTCTGAATGAAAACATTAACCGTCCGTTCCCCGTGATTGGAACGCTTCCTATGTTTGACATGAGGGGCGATGATGGCCGGGAACTGGCAGCAGTTGTGGAAGCGGCAAGAAGTAAATCTTCGTTCATCCGTCTTATCGATGTAACCAGGGACACTTATCCTGGTGATGATATCGCTGATTTCAGTTCGAATGGTCCGGTAAAGGATACATGGGATATTAAACCGGATGTCGTGGCACCAGGGGTTTCAATCTATTCAACCGTACCGTCACTTAATGGGGATTACTCCCATTCCTATGCCCGCATGTCCGGAACCAGTATGGCAACTCCAATGGTTGCCGGTATTTCAGCACTAATGAAGCAAGCCCATCCAACTTATCATTCGTTTGATATTAAGGCATTGCTGATGAACACCTCCAAAAAGCTTGATACAAGCATTTTTACCCAAGGGCCGTACAGCGTTTTGGAAACAGGCTCGGGACGTGTTCAGCCGCTTAAGGCGTTAACAGACGAAATAGTGGCCGAAGTCCCGGAGACTGCTTTATTGACAAAGGATCCACTCGGGGGAACATCACCTGAACAAGTGGAATACCACACCGCTTCCCTTAACTTTGGCGATATATGGGGAAGTGCAGATAAAACAAAAACAATTTCAATAAAAAACAGCTCTTCCAATCCAGTGACGTATAAACTGTCTTATGAGATGAAATACTTCACCAATGAGGTTCCGGATGAAGAAAATCCTACCCCTACGCTTGCAGGCGGCGGTGAACCAAGGCTGGTTTTTGATACAAAAAACATTACGATACCTGCCAAAAGTGAAAAAGAGATACAGGTAACGTTAAAGCCGGATGAGGCAGGAGCCGACGGAAGGTATGAAGGATTTGTCTATTTAGCGCCGGATGGCCGCAATGTCCCTAAGCTCCAGGTGCCATTTGCTGCTTTTAAAAACGCAAAAATATTCCCTGGTGTTTCTTCCTTTGCACTATACCAATTCCTTTCACCGAATGGAGACGGTATAAAGGATACGACAACCATTGATTATTCCCTGAATACGAAAATGAATGAAGGCTACTTTTTTGCCCTCAATCATGATACGGGAGAAATCGGATTAATCAAGGATATACAAACAGATGAATTAACGAAAGGCGACCATCATTTTACCTGGAACGGTTCGTATCAGCCAATTGACGATCAAGGCAATCTGTTAGAGGAAAAAACAGCAATATCCGGCCTGTACAGTATATATTTTGCATCAACAGACCAATACGGAAATGACACTTATAAAAACAAATTAGCCGTGGTTGAGAGTGATAAAACACAAATTCTGCTTGACGATAACAAAAGCCATGACATTACCGTTAGCTCGTCTGACTGGATGGGCTCCATAACAGGAACAAAAATTGTGTACATCGTGAAGAATTGGATGTTTTCGGATAACGCATTGTTTAATATGATTAAAATAAAGTATGAAATCAAACAGGATGGCAAGGTTGTATCGGCTGAATCACCTGATTTACAAGCCAGATATGAGACAAAAGACGAAAACATGGATTTTGCCATTCAAAATATTCCCCCTGGAACGAGCACATTGACAGTGACAGTAGCTGATAAAGCAGGAAATGAAAATACGGAGACTTTTACCCTTCATTATGATAAAAGCACTTCAGTCGAAGCGAACGACGTCGAGCTTGGCAAAGAAATGAAAGTGGCATTAAATGCGAATCAGGTAAAGGATTATCTGTCAGGAGAATTTGAACTGGGTTATGACAATTCCGTTTTTACCTATGTAAAAGCAGAGCCATCTCAGGAATTCCTGAAAAAGTTTCCGAATGCCGTGGTAAGCGCAGATAACAATGGTAATACCCTAAGCATTAAGGTGGACGGTAAAAGTTTAGCGACCGGCCTGGACGGCAACATCCCTGTCGCAAACGTTTATTTTAACACCAGCCCTGAGGTAAGTGCACTTGGGCAAAAAACATTCCATGTGACAAAGGCAGCCTATACGAGCCCGGCTGGATCACAAGCATTAATGAGTACGGAAAAAACAATGGAGGTCTTCACTTCCCCTGCCGAATTGACCGGCAAGCTAAAGCTGGAGGCATTCCTCGATAAAAACGGCCAGCCACGGACAGATGTGGTATACGGAGGAGATGGTACCAGAATCAAGGTATATAACTCCGCAACAAACCAGGAACTTCTTGCTTTGGACGGTTACCGGAAAGACTTTGGCTGGGAATTTGGCTATGACGGCAGTTATTTAATAGGTGGACTAAAACCAGGAGAGACATATGATATTGAATTACTCGCCCCCGGACATGTTAGTGCATGGATAAAAAATGTCTATGTGGCCAAAACGGATGCAAATGGCAAGGCGCTTCCCGTATCTTTATTGGAATTGCCAGTCGTGCTTCAAACAGCCGGTGATACAAATGGTGATAACAAGGTTGATTTTTACGACCGGATGGTGATCAACCGCTATCTTAACGATAAGACCGAAAACGGGTATTATCCGGACTGGATGGCAGACAAAGCAGATATCAATAGAGATGGTATGGTAAACAGTCTCGATGCTCAATTCGTGAAGAAAAATGATGGCGTGCAGGGAGAACAAAAAGATGTTTACGTTGGACAAAACGAAACACTTTTACAGCTTGTCCCGGACAAGGCAGCCTCAACCCGGCGATATTATTGAAATAAAAGCATTCATTTCCCATGCGGCTTACACTTACGGATTACAGTCTATCATTAACTATGATCCTTCAGTTCTTCAGCTGGTCGGTAAGGACGGAACACCCGTGACAAGCGGAAATGCCGGGGACTATTTTGCAACGGATCTTGCTCCTATTGACACCATAAAAAACAATGCAGGTGCAAATACAATCGAATACACCGCCTCCTTCGTGGGCGATGTAACGAAGGATCCAAAAGACGAAGGAACCGTGGTGACCTATTACTTTAAATGGATCAATGATAAAGCGATTTCTACAACACTCACACCATCACTAAAAACAGTAGACATATACGGTACCCTCTACCAAAGCAAAGTAGAATCGCTGGAATTAAAAATCAAATAAGATGGATTTTCAAAAAAGAATGGCCGGACATCCTTGTGATGTTCGGCCTTTTCTTGATGGGAGTCTGTCCTCTCTCGCTTTACCTCAGTAGAGGTCTGTCCCTCCACTCAATCTATTAAAAGTTGATAAACTTCCTATTTTCGGTTGATAAATCAGGAAAACGGTTGATTAAGGGAAGTGACAGGCACGGGAATATTATTTAAATCCATTCATACCAAGCTTTTGCCCTCATTCAATCAAACGTTTGATTAACTATTTTCCGACAAACTTCGAGGTAGACCAAGAAGTAAACTCACCCAGCATCCTGCGTAAACCTGCAGTTAGGAAAATTACTGCAGCCAAGAAATTTCCCTCTCTTCCCTGTCTTCAGAACCATCGGGCTGCCACATTTACTGCATACAGTAACCGCGTTGCCAGAAACGGTCACCGACGAACTCTCCCTTTTCATACCTGGATTTGAACCAAGAATACTCTCTATTAGCTCATCGCGGTCTACTAATACTACATTGCTTTTCTTTGCCAGTTCTTTAGCTGCTTTTGTAAAGTAGCTATTGGAAACAACCCAGGCTTCATCTGCTGAATAATAGGCTTTTGCACCGACCACTTCCTGAACTGCTTTTATACCGACATCCTTTGAATACCGTTTTGCCTGGACGACGACTTTTCTACCTTCCTTCGAAAGCAATAAATCTCCTCCATAATCACCACTTGCACTGGTAACCTCAGCAGCATAGCCTTTGGACTTGTACAGTTCTTTTAAATAATGTTCAAATTGAATGCCATCCATTGCATCAATTTCACTAATACCTGAATTTCTTAGACGTTCATTTCGTTTATTTTTTTTATAGATTGCTATAGCGATGATTAAGATGAGGGCAATGCCCATGATAATTCCGGTCTGGTAGATGGATCTTGTAAACCAATAGGAGCCTAATCCCACCATACCAATTAATCCTTTAATTCCTTCTTCTAATTCTCGTTGTTGTTTTTTGGTTCTTCTTTTACTCAAGCTGTTCTCCTCCTATGGAGTTGATTTCCCGCTAATTTGAAAACTCAAATCAATCGACTCTATTCATTTTTTACAGTAAATATCTTATATTCTATTATATACCAATAAAATGCTTGTCCCATATCATGTTTCAAGCTATTACTACAGCGAAGGGGCAAAAACATTAATTTCATGTATGGCTTCATAAGATTTCATCTACCTAATATGAATCCTATAAAAACATTTCCTCCTACCGGTCTAATGCGTCATATATTACGTGGTTAAGAGTTTTCGCGAGGTATCTAATGGTCTTAAAAAGGAGAAAAATTCCTTGGAGAAAAAGAGGACCATTTACATTGGCAAGACCATAATAAGGTTGAGAGAAGTTAAGGGGATTAAACAAGATGAACTGGCATTTCGCAGTGGCATCACGCGAAAATATATGAGTAACCTCGAAAACGATAAAAACAGTCCAACCCTCGATAAACTTGCTGCGATAGCGAGAGAACTGGATATGAAGACGTGGGAGCTAGTAAAAGAAGCGGAGGATAAAAAGAGATAAAGTATGAGGAATGAAAATCAAATCACCTGTTGAAATTGGTGAAAATCCGTTAAGGAAAAATGGATACGATGGAGGCATTACCATGAACTATTTCATCTTATATGTCACTTCCAAAGCACACACCACCTCGGAGTACTACATAAAGGGCAAGTCGATTGATTATATAGTAGAGCGCATGGGCAGATATTCAAACGGCTGCATCGCTACCAGTAAATTATCTTTTTGTACGTATAACGCCATCTCCATGTTTGTTAGAGAAATTGATTTGAAGCATTTTCCCTATTTATCAAAAAAAGACTTCGGCACCATAAACGAAACAAAAAGCTATGACCTGACAGATCTGAAATAATCCTTCAAAGAATGAGGCAGCATCTTCGAATATGAAGTCATGCTGCCTCTTTTTCACTTATAAAAATATAAACACGAAACCGATTCAATCAAACGTTTTATTAACTGTTTTTCCACAGAATTAGCTATTATGATTTACAGGTTATAAACCTATCTATATTTAGATAGAATCGGTGCAAACCTCTGAACGTGATGACACCGATATTTCTACTCTCCACTCCGTGAAACCAATTGTGAAACAAGTAAATCCGGGGCGTGACATGCACCGAAATTTTATCATTTTTTAACCAGCCTAAGGCCGTGATACAGGCACCGAAATTGCCGATATTCAATAAAAAATTAATGCTTTAATTTTATTCCTAAATTAAAATAGGATTATACTTGAATTTAATTAAGAGGTGAAAAATGTTTTATTATTTATTTTGGTTTATTTTCGGAATTATAAATATTGAAAACTCATACCATAAAAACTTAAAATCTCAGTGTTTAGTTCTTTTTTTCCTTTTAGGCGTATAGGAGTTATTGTTTTATTTTTTATTAGACCCGAAATATTATTAGTGAAGGACGATCTGGTGTATTCTTACTATAATAAAGTTTTAAAAAGAAAGTATTGGAAAATTTATGGTGATAGAAATTTTTTCAATTGGATCATTTCCGATTTAAAAGAGCAAGATTTCAAAAAAGAGGATATATTAATTTTCATAAAATACTTAGAAGTGTTAGTAGAAACATCAAAAAGCAACCCATATATATTATGATGTTTGTCGCTTTTGCTGCGTCAGCATTAACCAGTCTAACTGTTCTTTTTTTAAATAAAAGTTTTGAATATCATTCGCAGGATCTCTACTCTCAAATTTCAGGTTTGTTTTTGGTAATTAGTATTTGTTTAGGTATGTTTATTTTTCGTAAAACTACTATCCTACGTAGAGATGTAACAGTTTTAAAATCATTGGAATGTTATATTTCTTATGAAAATCCCATTCAAGAAAAGGCTTCCTAGCATTTCTAATAATACCGACAATCTAACTTTTCAAATACCTCTGTAGGTGGTATTTGAGCTTAAGAACTTTTATAAAGCTTCTCGCCAAAAACGGAAGATAGAGATAAAAAATGAGATTTGAATAGACTGAGAGCAACTGTAGAATAACGGTTACAAGAAAAATAAATCAAAAAAAACGAATTCAACACGATAAACTGCATATTCACTACTTTCGAAATCCCTATCGAATACTAACTTAAAGAAGTATTAAGAGCCAGAATCGGGTTGACGCAATCTCAGCAAATTGAACTTTGGACAAACTATATGCTGCTTAGAGTAGGTGGCGTCAATTCCCATTTGGTATGGGATTTAGTCGAGAAAAACAATGTAACCACATATTCGGATTTAAAGAGATTATTAGATGAGTTATGATCCAATGTAATCTTAGGCATAACTTAGATAATCAAGAACACACTGAAAATGACAACTGATTATAAGTAACAAGCTGCAAATCGTTGAAAAACCTCTTTAATAGGACCACTTAGTAATTTTTACTGTCAAATATATAGGCAAAGAGCTGTTCATAACTCTTTGCCTATTTTTATTGTCTTTTTATACAAACCTCTTATTTATGAAATGCCCTTTACTTTAAAATCTATCAAGGCAGAACATGGACAATCATCCAAATTGATTTCAGACACAAAAAATCCCGCGAGTGGTACGCATATGCGTACCACTCGCGGGATTTTATTATGTTAGTTTTTCTTTATAGTCAATTTAATTGGATGTAAGGAGAACTATGAGGCGAAAAGTGAGAGGGAAAATTCATAAGTTAATGATGGATAAGGGTTTACCATTAAGAGAATTATCCAGAAGAACCGATATTCGCTATGCGGCTTTGAGTGAATTGGCTAATCAGAAGAGGCAGAATATTAATTTTAGCCAAATTGAACGGATCGCTGAATCACTGGAAATAGATGATATTTGTGATATTATTGACCTTGAAGTCACCGAAGAATAAAAATCGCCTTTACATCTAAAATCAGCGGCTTTTTTTCAAATTAACCACTTTCTCTAATGCTCCTGGCAACCACTAGTTGAATGTTCCATAAACCTTTGTATTTTCAAATTGAATCCTTAACTCTTACTCCTCAGATTTCATTTCCATCCTCGATAACCTAGGAATAAATGTTACACTCATTCCATCAGAAATGATTTTAGGCTCCTCTTTTTCTACTTTCAAAATTAACGCAGACAAAACTATTACTATTCCTTTACTATTTAAAATATAACTGTTATGGAGGACTTCATATGAATTATTTCATCTTATATGTAACCTTTAAAAATGATTTAACAGAAGAAATGTATGTAAAGGGTAAATCTATTAACTACATATTAGAACAAATCGGCCGATATACAGATGGTATAATCTCAACAAGCCATACCACGATTTCTACCCATCATGCAAAATCAATCTATGTACGGCAAATTGATCTTAACCACTTCCCTCATCTATCAAAAAGAGATTTCCGCATGATCAATGAAAATCAAAGTTATAATTATGCTGACTTAAATTAATTGGATCAGCAAGCAGTTAAGCAATCACCCTTTTTCTCAGTCGATTCAAAATAAGAAAGGTTAATAACAATGCAAGTAATGCTCCCGCTGAATCGAACAGAACCTCTTTATATGTTGGAACCATTCTTAAGTTTTTTTTGCACTGCAAAATAAATCCCAATACCAACAGCTGCTCCTGCACTATCTATGAAAACGTCTTTTACCTGTGCACCTCTTCCAATAACAAATAATTGGTGAATTTCATCTGAAATGGCGTAAAGAACACAGATCCCTAGAGCTAAAAAAAGTCTCTTACCCACTAGCTTCTCACTTTTTCTAAAAGCATTTAGTACTAAAATAGCAAGCACTAAGTAGATAGAGAAATGGGCATTTTTTCTTATTATATGATTTATTTTTTCTTTGTTTAAATCAGTTACTAGATGGGTTTTCTCAACAGTTTCTATTACCTTCTCAGTTATTCCTGTGCTAAGTTTATTAGATTGAGTTGCTGGTTCTGCCGACATGTTAAAAATCAGTATCATCCATAGGACGACTAAAATCCATGGTCCTAAATAACTGAATTTCCGAATGGTCAAAATATCCTTTTTCATCCCAAATTGCAACCTTGATTACCCCCATTAAAAATTAAAGAAAAATTAGGGGAATGGTTATCATACCATCCCCCTAATCATTTATATTTTTTGATAAAATACTCACCATATCATTCTGCAAATCTTTTTAAGTCTTACTCTATGATTGTAACAATGCTATTGGCGCACTATTGTCTCTGCAATGGAATTCATCCCAAAAGTAACTGTTGTCTAACTAACCCCTATATGGTTTTTAAGGGATAATCAGATTTTATTCGAAATATCCTTTAATAACTTCACATACTCTATTAACTTCCTCATCACTCAAATACGGATGCATTGGTAGGGAAAGTACAGTATCAGAAAGCGTATTAGTTATTTCAAATTCATTATCATTAAATTCCAAGTGTGAAAAAGCTTCCTGTCTATGCATTGGCTTAATATAATAAATCATACTTGGGATTCCATGCTCATTTAATCGAGCCTGTAAGCCCTCACGTTGTTCCTTATTTTTAAGTTTTAATGTATATTGGGCAAAACTTGAATAGAAACCTTCTGGAATAAAAGGAATTTCAACTACTCCATTTAATCTTTCATTATATAATCTATATACTCGATTTACATCTTCCAATTCATGCTCAGCAAATGCTTTTAGTTTAACTTTCAATATAGCTGCCTGAATAGTATCCAGTCTAGAATTCAAACCAATTCTAACATTGTCGTATTTATTATCACCTTTACCATGGACCTTTAATGATGTTAGCAACTCAGCTAATTGATCATCATTTGTAAAAATAGCTCCGCCATCACCATAACAACCAAGAGGTTTAGCAGGGAAGAAAGAAGTAGTGGCTGCATCTCCAAAACTACATGCTCTTTTCCCATTAATATTTCCTCCAAATCCCTGGGCACCATCCTCTAACACCAATAAATTGTACTTCTTTGCAATTCTATTTATCTCTGGGAAATTAGCTGGAAGGCCGAATAAATCTACAGGAATTATTACCTTTGGATTTAATTTTCCTTCCTCGATAGTTTTCATAATTGCTTCTTCTAATTTATTGGTATCAATATTAAATGTATCCCTATCAACATCAACGAATACAGGTGTTGCTCCTCTAAACGAAACGATCTCCCCTGTTGAAAAGAATGTAAAGTCTGGAACAAATACTGCATCCCCCTCTTTAATATCCCACGCCATCATTAATAAAGTCATTGCTTCAGTTCCATTTGCACAAGAAATACAATGTTTAACACCAACGAATTGGGCTAATTGTTCTTCTACTTCTTTAACTTCTTTACCACCAATAAAATTTGCGTTTACTATCACTTGGTTTATTGCGCTATCAATTTCTTCTTTATATTTTTGATATTGGCTTTTTAAATCTCTAAATTCCATATTCATCAATCTCCATTTTTATTTATTAAAGTTTCTCTTTAAGTTCTGCATTTATAAGAATATATTCTCTGCCACATTCCTTACATTCAAAACTCTCTTTTAAGACATTCCCACATTCACAAACCCAACCGATTTGCTTAGCGGGTACTCCCGCCATTAATGCATAGTTAGGAACATCCTTTGTTACTACTGCACCTGAAGCAATCATTGCCCAGCTACCAATCGTATTACCACATACAACGGTAGCATTTGCTCCTATAGATGCACCGTACTTAACAAGAGTCCTTTTATAACCTTCAGAACCTTTGGGATATTTGCTTCTAGGTGTCAAGTCGTTTGTAAAGACCATAGAAGGTCCACAAAATACATAGTCCTCTAATTCAACTCCCTCATAGACTGATACATTGTTCTGGATTTTCACTCCATTGCCTATCTTAACATTATTAGAGACATTAACATTCTGTCCTAATGAACAATTACTCCCAATTTGTGCACCTTTGTGTACATGGCTAAAATGCCATACTTTAGATCCTTCGCCGATTGTTACATTTTCGTCTATAAAACTGCTTTCATGTACAAAGTGACCCACTTGTCATATCTACCTTTTCATTTTTTAATAATCCTGCTTCTACCCGAAGCTTGTCATTTTACCTATTAGTTGAAGAGATGTATCGAAACAGAAAAGTTCAAGAGTATTTGCGCACCCTAAAAGGGTGGCTAATAACTTTTAAAGCTTTATATACCTATTTGGAGTATTAATTCCTTTAAGGGCATTACGAGTATCAAATACAACCTTGCTTTCTTGCGCAATCATTTCGTAATCAAAATCAGAATGATCGGTAGTTATTAAAACTAAATCTGATTCATTTAACAGAGTACTAGTTAAACCAACTGTTTCAATAACTTGATTATTTGATTTAAAAGACCCCACATAAGGATCAACTACTTTAAAGTCAGCCCCATGATGCTCAAGTGCTTCAATAATTTTTAAAACTGGTGATTCTCGCACATCATCAATATCTTTTTTGTACGCTACACCTAAAACAGCTATCTTAGAACCACGAAGAGCTTTTCCATCTTCATTTAATATTTGCATTGCACGATTGATAACGTAATCTGGCATAGTATTATTAATTTCACCGGCTAATTCGATTAATCTAGTATGGTAATTATACTCTCTCGCCTTCCATGTCAAATAAAATGGATCGATTGGAATACAATGTCCACCCAAACCAGGGCCAGGATAAAATGCCATAAAACCATATGGCTTAGTTTTCGCTGCGTCGATAACTTCCCATACATCAATACCCATTTTCTCGCATAAAATGGCCATTTCATTGGCTAATGCAATATTTATATGACGGAAAGTATTTTCATAAATCTTTTCCATTTCTGCTATTGCAGGGCTAGAAACTTCGAAAACATCTCCTTCTAATACATTGCGGTAAAGAGCTGCAGCTACTTGAGTACATTTATCTGTAATTCCACCAACAACTTTAGGTGTATTCTTTGTTTTAAATTGTCTATTACCCGGATCAACACGTTCAGGAGAATAAGCAATGAAAACTGTTTCTCCTGTAACTAGACCACTTTCTTCAAGAGTCTTCTTTATTATCTCTTCTGTTGTACCAGGATAAGTTGTTGATTCTAATACAATTAACATACCCTTATGTGCATATTTGGCAATTACTTTTGCTGAGCTTTCCACATATGATGTATCTGGTTGCTGATATACATCTAATGGTGTAGGTACACAAATAGCTACAGCATCAACATCTTTCATTAATGCGTAATCTGTTGTTGCAATAAATTGACCCTTTTTCACCATATTTGCTAGGTCTTGGTCAACCACGTCTCCAATATAATTAATCCCCATGTTTATTTGTTCAACTCTGGATTGTTGTATATCAAAACCAATAACTTTATAGCCAGCCTTAGCTTTTTCTACAGCTAACGGTAATCCCACGTAACCTAATCCTACTACCCCAATTATAGCCTTTTTTTCCTCTATCCTTTTCAATAGGTTATCATATATATTCATTGTAAAAACTCCCAAAAAATATTTTTTCATTACCAAAATTATTACTTGAAAATTTAATATAAAACTAAAACTAAATTAGTTACTACTAAGTAAACTATTGGGTCTTTATAAATTAACCAATTATTTTTATATTATTCCATTTTCCAATATAGTCTAAGAAAGAGGGAAAATAGATTATATAATTCTGCACTCTACCTATAAAAACTCATATGAAATTACATATGGAACCACATTACTGTTTTAGATAGTCAGTTAAACAATTTCATGTTTATGGAATTTATTTACATTTAATACCCCTCAAAAATACTTTTCTTTCTTTAAGGCTTAAATTCCTTTAACAATATACACTACCTTATATTGACTTTTGATAGCTACCAAAAATATGAGTTTTTACTCGGGTTACTTTCTTGAAATAAAGTTATACAAATATATTTTTATAAATATTAAAATCAAAAAAATAGAATTAAATTACATCAGACTGGAAGTCTGATGTAATTTTCGAGTAGATTTCATCTCTTTAATATATCAATTTCTCAAATGTGAACTAAAGAAGAAATGGCTTCTTTACATTTCTTAATTAATTCAAAGCATATTAAGTAATTTTCCGCAAGGACATGCTTTAGGTCTTCAAATTAATTTGTAAGTTTAAATTTTTTTATAAAAATAATAAATAAAGAGAGTGCCATAAGTGAGTATACTAAAATGCTTGTGACTGCAGCGCCTAATTCTCCATATTTTGGAATGAGAATCAAGTTAATAATGATTTGTAAACACATTCCAAAAATTGAAATCAACATATTAGATTTAATTTCTCCCATTGAGGCTAATAGGTTTGCAGAAGTATAACGAAATATTGAATTTATTAAGGCTGCAACCAATAACAGCCGCATAATAGGTACAATATTTTCATACTGTACCCCGTATATTAGAGTAGTAATAGACTTTGCATAAACAAACATTATAGCTACTAAAGGTGCAATTATGCCAGCTAGAATAATCAACGTTTTTATATAATTTTTCCAAACCCAATTATGATTTGTTTCACGCTTTACAAAATAAGGCCCAATAAAAATTCCTATTGCTGTACTGATTATAGTAAGAACACCTGGTAGTACGTAAGCTACTTTATATTCAGCAACAATTTCAGCATTCCCAGATAAAAGACCTAACAAAAAGACATCATTAAGCATAAATGCTGCCCAAACACCATTAGTTATCATATATTGGAAAGAATAGTTATTGACCTTTTTCTGCTCAATTTTAGAAAGCTGATTAGGTCTATATTCTTTAAAATATAAATTAAAGGAAACATAGCTTAGAATTAAACTAAATAATACATAAACTAAAATATTCGCAATTACAATTCCATTTAAGTCAAAGAATATTGCTCCTAAATATCTGGCTATAATCAATATCACGGATGTTAAAAATGTAATAATAGCAAACCGTTTATTATCAAACATTGCCCTATATGTTAAGGTATTGCTATCGACTAAAAATTGAAAAGGAATTGTAATAAACAATATTAGCAACAGCCATTTAGCGCCTTTAAATTCTTCTGGATATGGATAAAACAAGAAAAACAAAGCAACAAAAAAAACTATAAGAATATTGAAAAGCGTTCCTTTTGTAATAGCATATCTATAAAATCCGAATTTTTCTTCACTGGTTTTTCCTAATATAACATATCTTAATACAGCATTATTTAAACCCAAACCTGCAAAAATGTAAATGTATCCATAAATATTCTCTATATAGCCTAGTACTCCGTATGATGTTTTCGAAAGGATCCTTACGAGAAAAATGGTACCGAAGAAAACCACAAATTTTGTAACAAAACTTCCCAGCAAGATGTGAAAAGCTCCTCTTCTCCATAAATCAACAAATTTATTTTTCAAGAAATTTATTATTAAAAACAATCTAAGACCTCTTTTCAATTTAAGAAAAGCAATCATGCCTTCAACTATTTCTTAGCAATTCCTCTAAATACTTGGCCTACTTATTGAACCGATAAATGTTAGCTCCTTTTCCCTAAAAGTAAATACAACAAATGGAATAATTATTCCATTTGTTGTATTTACTATTATATGGTTAACATTACAGTTTTAAAGGATTGAATGTGAAGTTAAGTTTTGATTTCTTTTTTTTCAAGGGTGGTATTATCATTGTATTACTACTATCAAGTTCTAACTTTTAAAAATATTCGTCTAATTTGAACCTTCCAATATTTGACCCAGAATTATTTAACTTATTACTGGTCAAAATTTTAATTCATACAATTAGGTACACCTTAAGAGAATATTGTATAGATATTTGGGATGTTGGTTTTCTAACAGAATCCATTGACGAAAAAATATTTAAAAAATAGTAAGATTTCCATGTTTCTCTATTCAGACTAGCTACTCATATATAAAAATTCATTTCAATTTTTAACTAATCTATTATACCCTTTATCATAAATAGTAAATAATACATGTCCACTAATATAAAGTAAAATAGTCAATATTGATACTCCTATAATCTTAGTATTAAAAAGGAATTCAGAAAAAAATCCTCCTCCTATACCATTTGACAATAAAAACATTACATAGATCCACCAACCCAATACTATTGGTGTTTTAGGCAATTTATAAAGTAACAGTGTGAAAAAATGTAATATAAATGCAACAATTAATGGAGCAAACAATATTCCAAGATATCCAAAATTAGCATAGGCTTCTGCAATAAAAATAGAGTTCATAACATTTGCATTCCCATTTTCAACCGCACCTGGACTTACATATGACATAACAATTCTAGATGAATCCAAAAAATCGAAGCCTAAAAATCGAAGAAAGGCAATATCTCCTCCATTAACGAAAGGATGTAATTGTGGAAAAATATATAAAGTGTTTACAAATCCAACCAATTGCCCAAAAATTATTCTACCAATAGGACCACTTTTAAAAAAGAAAGTTTCTTTATCAGTAATTATCTCTTGATTATCTTGATAAACAACCATATACATTACAATTACAAATGTGATTACTATTAATGATATATAAGTTAATTTTTTTAATGATATTTTTCCTTCGATTAAAACTTTTAATAAAACAAAGCTAAGTATATAGGTAGAGATGCCTGATTTACTCATACTGGTTCCATAAATTAACAATGAGTTTGTGAATAAGATGATGAACATTAATTTCCATTTTTTATTTGGAAACATCTTCATATAGCTATATGTTATATAGGAACATAATGGTATAAATGCATTCCCTATTGTATTTTTTATTATTAAAGATCCTGAATAATTTCTGGTGTAAATCACTCTTGCTTCTAATATATTAGTGTTTTTACCTAAGATAAAATTCAACAATGGAGAGTCTTTTAATAGATAGACCATTACTACACATGAAGTAAGTGTTATAACCCACAATGGATAATAAAGATATTTATCATTTTTAGTGAATAGGGATATCAGCGGTCTCTCTAAATATTTTATAAATGCTTCTTCTGGTTTAACTTTCCAAATTTTATTAAAAATGATAATAAATAATGGTAATGATAAAAGTACATATGATACGGATAAAAAAGTAATCAAATAATAACTATCATCTTGTACTAGATGAAGATCGGTATGAACTCTAATTCCTATATACATTAAATAAGATCCAATATAAGCCAAAAGAACTAAATTGTAGTAAAATATTAGGGACAAAGGAGTCAACCTATTTATAGATAAGGTTCCATTTGCAACTTTAAAAAAATAAAAAGACAATGCTAATATAATAAGAGAAATTATCGATACACCAATTTGTTCCACAATCTTTCTCCTTCTTAATATATAAGTTTTGAAAAAATTATATTAAACTACTTAAAAAATCTAAACGTTTTATTTCCTTATATTCATAAAAGAGATGTTCAACATCCCTTTCCCCTATACAGATATTTCTAGAGTTCTCTATGAACTCTTTGATAGATGAAATATTCGATTCTATATTACCTTCCTTATTGGGCAATTCAAATAGAAAAGGATAATTACCTTCAATAAAATCACTATCTTGATATCCAATGATTGTTGGAAGGCCATATTTTAAATATTCCCTTGTTTTTAAGGGGCAAGCCTCATTCATCCCTATCCGATGAAGTGCCAAAGTGCCAATAGCTACATCACATTTATTAATTATACTTATATATTCACTTTCCTTTAAATACCCATACTGTTTAAGGTTATTTGGCATATTCTTTAACCCATCAGTCCCCACAATATGAAAATCAAACTCAGGCAATTGATTTGCTAGGCTTATTATTTTATCTAGACCATGCCAAGATTGATTTGGAGAGCCTAAAAAAATAACTTGATATCTTACATTTCTATTCCAATTTTGTTCTGGTTTCCTACTAATATAATGGGAATTTATTCCGTTGGGTATTGTTATAGTGGGTTTATTATATTTTATTAATTTCTTCTTTAATTCATTAGTAACACAAATAAATCCTTTGGCATTATTCATTAAAAAGTTTCTTGTTAGTAAATGATGCTTTCTAGCTAGGAAGGGCATATGAATTTTACTTTCCTCAACATCATCTGAATTTATTTCTATAACAGTTGGATATGTTTTAAGCATTTTATAGAATGTATTACTATAGGGATATGTTCTAAAATAAATAATGTCCGGCTTCCAATTGTTTATTGGGACTATACCAGAAGTATTTAATACAAATTGAATGCGACTTCGATATTTAATTATTTCAAACTCTATCTCCTCAAACATTGGGTTTATACCTTTATTTGAATAGTTGAATAATTTTACACTATGGCCACTATTAACCCAATATTTTATTTGATTAAGTACTTTTTTAGAAACACCATGTTCTTTATCTAAACCTTCAGCTACAACATAGGCAATTTTCATAATATATCTCCATAATTATGTTGAATTAATTAAAGTTATTCATTCAAGATTTCGATTTGATTATAAATACAAATAACTCTTCCTCTAACTAGTTCTTTCAATCAAAAGGTAATCTTAGCGGTTTTATTTCTTACAATTTTCTTGGTTTTTTAAAAGTTCCATTTCATTAACTAATATATTATTTATCATATTACCATCATATTTCTGTTTACATATTTCCCAGCTTTTACTACCCATATTCTCTCTTAATTCACTATCTTTGATTAATAATTCCATTTTTTCTGCCAAAAGATTTGGGTTATGGGTAGGTACTAAATAACCATTTTCACCATTAATAACAGTATCTCTACATCCAACATTGTCCGTTGTAATTATAGGCCTCCCCATAGCCATTGATTCGACTATTGACCGAGGCAATCCTTCTCTATAATATGAAGGTAAAACGAATACTGATGAATTTTCTATATGTGGTCTTACGTCACTTGCCTCTCCTAAATAACAAACTGTTTTTTGATCAACATAAGCTTGGAATATTTTTTTAGGAATAGTATCTTCTTTATTATCAAAGCCTCCCAATATATTAAACTGCACATCTGGATAGGTTTTTTTTATGATTTTTGCCGCCTCGCAATAATCAATTACTCCTTTAGAATAAACTAATCTTGCTATAATTAAGAATATAGGTTTCTTCGGAAGCGTAGCCCTTTTATACTTCTCAAGATCAACACCTATCCCAGGAATTACAACAGCTTTTCTTTCTTCTAACAAATTCATCTTTGTAAGATCTTTCAAATCATCTTGATTCAATAAAAATACTTTTTTACTAACTTTAAAACTTAAAGCATATAGCCTTTTAATAATGAATTGTAATAAAAGTTTTTTATTAGTAAACGGTTCGGTAAATACTCCACCTAGCCCCTCAACCATAGCATAAAAGTTTTTTGTTCTTGTTAAAAGTGATGCTAACGATCCAAACACAATAGGTTTTACTGTGTAGCCAAAGACTAAATCAATCTTGTATTTTTTGATAACGCTAATAATTCTCATTAAATATCTAACATTTTGTAAGATTCCTAAACCCTGTTTATCAATTTCTGCTATTTCTAACTTTATATTCATTTTATCTAATTCTGGTTTTACTTTAGAATCCGGAGCAATTGCAATAACCTCGTGTCCTAATGAAATGATTTTCCTTAACAAATCTCCTCTAAAGTTAATCAAAGAACCAGAGTGATGCGAAACAATTAATATTCTCATTACTGACTCCGTTTCCTATTAGTAAATCTAGAGCTGTTTTTTAAATTATTTAATTTACCAAGAGTTGTTTTCACTATTTTGTCAGCAGACATGCCATAAAAATCTCTTAGATATTGTTGTGATCCTACAATAGATGAATATGTGTCATTAAGACCTATTTTAAGCAATTGTGCTACCGGCGCCCTTTCAGCCATTACTTCTGCTACTGCACTTCCAAATCCACCGATAATGTTATGTTCTTCAATGGTAACAATCAACTCAAAGTTGTCAGCGCATTCTTCTATAGTTTCTCTATCAATTGGCTTAACAGTTGGAAATGTATATAAAGCAGGTTTTATCCCTTCCTTATTTAAAATTTCACTTGCTTTAATTGCTTCATCAAAAATAGCACCAGTTGAAAAAATTGCTACTTTCTCCCCGCCTTTTATCTTAATGGCCTTTCCGATTTGAAAATAATCCAACTTATCATGAATACGCTTTTCTCCACCTCTACCTAATCTTAAATAGCAAGTTCCTTTATTCTCATAAATTGCTCGTGTTGCAAATTCTGCTTCTACTAAATCCCCTGGCGCTAATACTTTAACATCAGGTAGTGCCCTCATTATTGCTAAATCCTCAGTCGCATGATGGCTCATTCCAAGAGATCCATATACGAATCCTCCACCTACACAAATAATCTTTACATTAGCATTATGATAAGCACAATCATTTCTAATTTGCTCTATAGCACGCAAAGTAGGGAAATTTCCAATTGAGTAAGTAAATACGGTTTTTCCTTCAAGTGCTAAACCAGCAGCAAAACTTGTCATATTTTGTTCTGCAATTCCCGCGTTCGTAAATTGATCGGGTAACTGTTCCCAAAATGGTTTTAAGACACCAAATCCCAAATCACCAGTAATAAGGTGTACATTCTTATCTTTTTTTGCAATATCTATTAAGGTGTTAACAAATGTATCCCTCATACTTTTTGTTCCTCCAAATCATAAATATCCACAGTACCTTTTGGCATCTGCTCTTTTAATTCAGCAATAGCCGAATCGTATTCTTCGCCTTCATGAGGGAATCTATAATGCCAAAGTATATTGTACTCCATAAAAGATATTCCTTTTCCCTTTATAGTATTTGCAATAATGACGGTCGGCTTGTTATCTGAAGAAATTGCCTCTTTATAGGCATTTCTTAAACTATCATGATTATGGCCGTCAATATCAATTACATTCCAACCAAAAGCCTTCCATTTATCTGCAAACGGTGCAAGTGTCATTGTATTTTCACAAAAGTCAAGACTTTGCATTTTATTGTGATCTATGATTGCAACTAAGTTATTTAGTTTATAGTGGTTTGCCATTAAAGCTGCTTCCCAAACTGAACCTTCATCGCATTCTCCATCCCCTAATATAGCAAATACATTATGTTTTTTCTTATCTTTTTTTGCACCGTAAGCCATACCTGCAGCCACCGATAGTCCATGACCAAGAGAACCAGTAGAGAATTCAACACCAGGAACACCTTTATGAGAGACGTGGCCAGAAAGTCTACTCCCATCGGCATAGTGAGTTTTTAATTCTTCTGTACCAAAAAAGCCCTTTTCCGCAAGCGCAGCATATATTGCCGCACCAGCATGGCCCTTGCTTAAAATAATTCTGTCTCTGTCTTGCATTTTCGGGTTTTTTGGATTAACACTCGCAATATCGTTATAAAGTACAGCAATAATATCTGCTACAGATAAAATAGATCCTATATGGGAACCTTTTGAAATATGAGTCATTTCTACCCCGTGACGCCTAATTTTCCAGGCTAATTGTTCGCTTATCAAAACTACACTCCCTCTCTACCTTCTATCTTCCAAAGAGGTAGCAATTTGTGCTATCTCCATAGGTAATTTTTCCGAATGTGAAATAACTTTATAAACTGTCCATAGAATAATCTTTATATCACTAAAAAAAGAATTATTATTTCTATAATATAGTTGCAGTTGAAGCTTCAATGGTCTTATATACTTCAAATAAGCTTCATCAGGGTCCTTTGCCTTTGTGAATATTTCAAATTGATCAAAATTAGTAATCGATGCCCAGTCTGTAATACCAGGTTTCAAATCAAGAATTCTTTTCTCTTGTTCTGTATACATATTAACATAATGCTGAAGTTCAGGGCGTGGGCCAACAAATGACATGTCTCCAATTAATACATTAATAAGTTGTGGCAGTTCATCAACTTTTGTATTTCTTAAGATGCTGGCCAATTGGGGTTATGCGATCATCATTGTCTCCAACATTCCACTTTCCTTTACCTTCAGCATCTTTAATCATAGAACGAAACTTATATATCCTAAAGGGATTACCATGTTGCCCTACTCTAACACCTCTAAAGAAAACTCCTCCAGGCGAAGTTGTAGCAACAATGACTGCTATGATAATAAATAATGGTGATAAAGTTATTAAACCTACTAAACTAAAAATTATATCAAATACTCTCTTCAATGAATTCACCTCTACATATTTGCCCCGTCAACTGGTACAAGTGCAGCTTGCATAAAAGAAGCTTGCTCACTTGCCATAAAAAGGACCACATCAGCTATCTCTTTAGTAGTTCCAAATCGGTTCGCAGCCTGATGATGGCTTAAAAAATCCTCACAACGAGCTGGATCTTCAACAGTGAATTTATCCCAATAACTCCCTGGAAAAGCGACCGCTCCAGGCATTACAGCAGACATAACAACACCTGTTGGAGCAATTGTGCGACCTACAGTTGTAACATAAGCATTTAGAAATGCTTTTGCTGAAGCATACAACGGGTTTCCGCGTAACATTTCAGCTGATATTGATGAAATATGTATTACCCTACCCCATCCTTTATTTATCATTGGCTGAATCAATACATTATTCATATCTATGGCAACACCAGCATTGAATTTCCATGCGTGTTTCCATTCATCTAAAGTTCCTAGCGCGTTCCTGCTTACCAGTGATCCTCCTACATTATGAACCACTATATCAAAAATACCTCTATCTTCTATTAATCTTCTTGCCAACTGATTAGCATCACTTTCCATAATATCTGAAACATAGTATGCATGGTCTATATCCACAGCCTGTTTCATTTCAGCTTCTAATTCAATCAATAATTCTTCACTACGGGCTATCGTGGTAACCCTCGCTCCCTCCTCTGCAAATCCAATAGCAATACTTTTGCCAATTCCTTTGCTTGCTCCAACTACAAGTACATTCTTACCACTTATACCTAGATTCATTTTGAACCTCCACTATTTTTATGGTTATTTTATTATTAAGTAAACACTTATCCTGAACTCTTTTGATTCAAATAATAAGCCTTGTTAAATCATTTAAGTTTTCATGTTATTTAAAACTTTCACTTGCTCCATAACTTCGTCAAGATATGCTAGTAAGTCTGACCTCAAATCCTTATCTTGTAAAGCAAACTCAACCGTTGTCTTCACAAACCCAATTTTCTCCCCAACATCATATCGTTTGCCCTCAAAATCATACGCAAACACCCGTTGAATCTGATTCAATTTCTGTATTGCATCGGTTAGTTGAATCTCTCCACCTGCACCAGTTTCCTGTTGCTCTAGGAACATAAAAATTTCAGGTGTAAGTATATAACGACCCATGATGGCAAGACTGGAAGGTGCAGTGCCTAATTTTGGTTTTTCCACAAAGTTGTTTACTTGATACCGTCTGCCATCTTGTTTAGAAGGATCAATAATACCATAACGATTGGTTTCTTCATCCGGAACAGTTTGAACCCCTATTACTGATGAGTGAGTTTCTTCATATATATTTATCAGTTGCCTTAAACAAGGAGTTTCACTTTGAACGATATCATCACCTAATTAGCGAAAGGCTCATCGCCAATAAAATTACGTGCACACCAAACTGCATGACCTAGACCCTTTGGTTCTTTCTGACGAATATAGTGGATATCTGCCAGGTTTGTTGAATACTGTACCTTATCTAGTAAATCCAATTTACCTTTTTCCGCTAAATTCTGTTCGAGTTCATGAGCAAAATCAAAGTGATCCTCGATTGCTCGTTTACCTTTACCGGTCACGATAATGATATCTTCAATTCCCGATGCAATTGCTTCTTCAACAATATATTGAATAGTTGGTTTATCAACGATTGGTAGCATTTCTTTCGGCATTGCTTTAGTAGCTGGAAGGAACCTCGTTCCAAGACCTGCTGCAGGAATAATGGCTTTTCGTACTTTCTTCATTTTCTCACCCTCAAATTTATTTATATAACTAAAAACCAAACAAAAAGTGTCCGAATAACATCGAACACCTTTTATCATTTCTGATATCTAATCACCTATTTTAATCTCTGTTCTAAATGTAAAAATCTTTTTTAACTATTATTTACGTTAAACAGCGGCAGTTATATTAATTCTATTATTCGCTAAATCTAACAGTCTATTTTTTATCTCAACTTCATTTATCGTTTCAAAATCAATCATAAAATTAAGCAATATCTTTTCGTCTATCAAAGCTGCCTTCCCAATATGTATCTTAGGAAATACCTGCTTTTTATGAATTTCATTTTCATTCAGCAATTCTTCATACATTTTCTCTCCAGGACGAATTCCTGTGTAGTTGATTCCAATTTCTTCTATTGTATATCCAGATAGCTTGATGAGATTTTTGGCAAGATCGACAATTTTAACAGGCTCACCCATATCAAGGACAAATATCTCTCCTCCACGTGCTAATGAACCGGCTTGGATAACTAGTCGGGAAGCCTCTGGGATTGTCATAAAGTACCTAGTCATTTCAGGATGTGTTACCGTAACTGGTCCACCAGCCTGGATTTGCTTTTTAAACAATGGAATCACACTGCCACGGCTGCCTAGTACATTCCCAAACCGAACCGCAACAAACTTCGTTGTACTATGCAACGACAAATGCTGGATAATCATTTCCGCAAATCTCTTCGTTGCCCCCATGACATTTGGAGGATTTACTGCTTTATCGGAAGAGATCATAACAAATGTATTAACACCAAACGTATCCGCTGCATCAGCAACGTTCTTCGTTCCAAAAATATTATTCTTAACTGCTTCTCTCGGATTATATTCCATTAATGGAACATGCTTATGTGCTGCTGCATGATACACTACAAACGGTTTGTGCTGTTCCATCACTTCAAACATTCTCTCTCGATCCTGAATATCTCCGATGACTGGAACAATTTCTATTTCCTGCTGGTACTTCTTACGCAGCTCCATATCAATCTGGTAGATGCTGTTTTCGCCGTGACCGACTAGCACAATTTTAGAAGGATTAAACGTGCAAATTTGACGGCAGATTTCCGAACCAATTGAGCCTCCTGCCCCTGTGACCATGACTGTTTTGCCCGTTACATATTCTGAAATACTCGTAATATCCAGTTCCACCGGCTCCCTGCCAAGCAAGTCCTCAACCTGCACCTCACGGAATTGATTGACGGATACTTTCCCAGTCATTAAATCCTCAAGCATAGGCATAATTTGCGTTTTTACCTTTGTCTTTGAACATTCTTCAAAAATCAAGTTTAACTCGCATTGCTTCAGGGAAGGTATAGCAATGATGATATTATCAATCTTTAATTTTGTTACTGCTTCCTGGATTGAACTTTTATTTCCGAACACAGGAATATTCAGAAATTGCAGTTTGTATTTTTTCGGATCATCATCAATAAACGCAACTGGCAGCAGCTCTGCATCCGGACTTTTTTTCAATTGTCGCGCCACCATTAATCCGGCTGACCCTGCTCCGATAATGAGAGCCCTCTTTTTTGTCGATTTTGGTTGAATATAGGTATCTCTGAACATTCTCCATATAAAACGGGTTCCCCCGATTAAAATCACATAAAGCATCCACGTGCTGACTAAGGCTCTGTCATATACTACATCATTCATTAATACCTGGAATAAAGCAGTCGTTAGTACTGAAAGAGTTACCGCTTTTACAATCGCAATTAATTCCCCAATACTCGCATACTCCCATGCCTTATTATATAGATGATAGAGACTCGCATAAACGTGATGGCTAATAAGCAATATAGCCGCACTCAGGCGTAGACTATCTGTAATTTTGACCATTGGATGGAGCGGTCCGTAGCTTAGGTATAAAGCCGTTAAAACTAATATGGAATCTAATAGTGCTAAAAGTGCCAGTCTTGATCGGTAGGCCACTTCAATATTCCCCCTTGATTTCTTCTTTACTTCATTTATTTCTTTTCCGTACTAAAGCACGTCGGTCAAAAAAATAAATACCTAATGGAAAAGCACATGTCTTTACACATGTTTTTTCATTAGATATTTATCTGATTTATTAATGAAATGGGCATCTAACCCGTCCTCACACCCTGCTAGTGACGACACGCGTCTAAGGAATGTTACTTCGTTCCCACAGCAGGGCCGAGTGCCTTCATATATAACGGATAGAAGACGTCGCCGGTCAGGTTGTTCCCCTGACACTGATGTATATAGTGATTGGTTTGTATGGTTAAAATAAATTGAGGAATTTCTTCTTTTTGATCCGGTCCGGGGCTTCCTTGTACAAATTCTTGCCCTCTACCACAAGGACTGCATTTTCCATAAACATGAACTCCGTGTCGCGTCCGAATTTTGAACGAATGACTTCGTACGCATCAATCATTTTGAATGAACGATTCGTCGTGTTATGAGCATCGGATGCAATAAAATGTGTCAGGTTGGCTTCGATCAGCTGCAGCGAAAAGCTTTTGATCTTCTTGCCAAAGCCGCCGGCGACACTTGCGGCTGTCACCTGAGTAAGCGCGCCTTTTTTCACAAGCTGATACAGCTTGTCCGGATTTTCAATGATTTCCTGGTTCCGTTCTGGATGCACAATGACGGGGATAATACCCTTTAGCTGCAGATCAAAAAACAGCTGCTCGGCATAACGAGGTACATTTGCGGACGGAAACTCAACCAGCAAGTAAGGCGAATGGGAGACGGAGAGAAGCTCACCGGAGTCCATTCCTTCTGCCATTTCGCCAAAGATGCGTGTTTCCTGTCCGGGAAGAATGGTTAAATCTATGTTTTCCTGCTTTAAATGCTTATTCAGCTCTTCTACTTTTTCTAGGATGATCTGTTTTGGATTCGTATAGAACCCGTTCAGATGGTGGGGGGTTGCGACAATCGTCCGAATGCCTTCTGCGACAGCACTTTTTGCCATATTTAAACTATCAGTCAAATCTTTAGCTCCATCATCTATTCCATGTAAAATATGACAATGCAAATCTATCATTCGACCCACTCTTTTCCTAAAAATTGCTATTTTCCTATGACTTTTTTAATACTACCATGGGTAAAGATGACCGTAAAGGGGGTGTTTTTGTCGAAACCTGTCACTTTCCACCATAATAATAATAGTAGCTGGATTTTTCTACTTTTTTGTTGTTTAACACCACGCCAAGCAGCCTGCTTTTAGCTGCCATTAGCAATTCTTTGGACTTTAATACCTGGTCTGTCTCTGATTTACCGCTGTACACAACCAAGATTGTTCCGTCACACTGATTCGATAGGATTTGCGGATCGGCCACAGCAAGCAACGGCGGTGTATCCAGGATGACCATATCGAATATCTCTGTTGCTTCTTTTAACAGCTGTTCCATTGACTGTGAGCTTAACAGCTCCGTCGGGTTCGGAGGAATCGGCGACTTGTTAAGATATAGAGATCTTTTTCTTCTGTATCGACAACCGCTTTTTCAAGCGTCATTTGCTTTGTGAGCACAGTCGTCAAACCGGAAGTGTTTTGTACATTGAAGGTATAATGGACAGTCGGCTTCCTAAGGTCAGCGTCTACAAGCAGTACCTTTTTTCCCTGCTGTGCAAATACAACCGCAAGATTTGCTGCTGTCGTCGATTTTCCTTCTGCCGGCTGGATGAAGTGACCATAATTGATTGAATGTTCTCATCGACAGCAGAGTACTGGATATTCGTCCGGATCGTCCGGTACTGCTCAGAAATTGGAGACTTCGGATCAAACGTCGTAATTAGCTTTCTGCGATTACTTGAAGTATTATTCTTATTTTTCTTAAGACCCAACCGACTCACCTCTTACCTCTGACTTACGCGCCATCCGGCGTGCCTGCATTTCTTCCATCTTGATTTCATCGATGACCGGGATTACACCCAGAATCGGAAGGCCAAGCGTTCTTTCAACGTCCTGTTCATTTTTAATCGTGTTATCAAAATACTCTAATAGGAAGGCAAGCCCAACACCGGCCATCAGTCCCACTACAAGCGCAATGGCGATATTAAGAAGCGGCCTTGGCTTAATTGGGTCTGGATTTTCTCCGACATTTGCGTTTGCCAGAATGCTCACGTTATCAACATTCATGATTTTTACGATTTCTGATTGGAAAACATCTGCGATCTTATTGGCGATTTCAGCTGCCTGGTCTGGATTCTTGTCCTCTACAGAGACATTTACGACCTGCGAGTCCTTTTCACTGGCTACTGTAATTTTTTCATTTAATTCCTTTGTCGTCATATTTAAATCCAGCTCACTGATTACTTTATCCAGGATTGCCGGGCTTTTCATGATGACATTGTACGTGTTGATTAATTGAAGGTTTGTTTGTACTTCATTGTAATTGTATAAAGCCTGATCATTTTTCGACTGATTGACCAGAATTTGTGTCGATGCTTGGTAAATCGGGGTTAGGAAATAAAAACTGACTATTCCGCTGACAAGAACGGCTAATATCGTCGTGGTCAGGATTAATAATATTCTTTTTCTCAAAGTTGCCAATAACTCTTTAAGGCTTATCGTCTCTTCCATTAGATCCTCCTATTAATATATGAATAAAAACAACTTGTATTATATCACAGAAAACTGTCAAACTATGGTTTTTTTAGGAAATTAATTTATAGCGTTACATTGATTCTTTACTCTATTAAACACTATTCTGGTCGGATTTTGAAGGTTTTTCGTGAATTGGAAAAAATTATGATGTTTGAATATTTTATTAGTAATTCTTAGAGTAGTATTAAAAATAGATTAGAATTATTTGTAATTTTTGGTATAATTAGAAAATAGAGTTATAACTTGATTGAAGGGAGAGTTCTGCATCTATCTATCGTTTTTAAATCAGTGGAGATCCAGGGGGACAAGTCTATGAAAATCAGAAAAATAGTTACCGCTTTATTTGCATTTCTTCTTATTTTTTCATCATTTTCGTATTCAGCTTTTGCGGCAGATAACACGAAGGCGATTGATGTACTGTTAAAGGGGGCGGAAAAGCAGGCTGCACCGATTACGAAGCAAGTGAATATCAGCAGCCCTAGCGCCATTAAAGCCATCAACACAAAAGCGATCACAGGCTTAGCTTCAGCAAACGATAAAGTGAAGAAGCTGATGAAGGGCTATAAAGGAAAACAAAAGGCTGCGTTTGATAAACGAGTGAAAGCCATTGATCTCGCTCTTAGCCAGGCGAAGATCTTCAATTCTACTATTATTAATGGTGAAATACTGGCGAGAGACTACAGTACCTTTAAGAAGGGGTTCACTGCCTCTCCATTCTCCTCAGAAAAAGCCTATGTGGCATTGAAAAAGAAAAGCGATCAATTTACAAAGGATTTAGCTAAACTTGCCTTTAATAAAAGCCGTGTTGCCTTCAGTAACAAGTATCAAACAACCTTCGTTGCTGCCCAAGAAAATATGGAGAGCTTTTTCGGAGTGAACAAACGTATCGATTCTTTTTTTGCCTTCACCCTGTCACATGAGGATACAGAGGTATGGGATGAATTTTATGCGATTGGCGATGCGGTTGTAGATGAAATCGCAGATCCAAAGCTATCCACTCTCCTTTCAGGCAAGTGGGAAGCCGCTTATCAGAAGAATTTTATCGCGCCCGAGAAGGATGCGATTGAACAACACCTTAAAAGCTTTGTCGCGGCTTATAACGCACGTGATGTTGTCGCAATGGCAGATCTTTACCCATTAAACGAGGAACAGAAAGGAGTTTATCGAAGCCTTAAAAGCAAAATTTGCTGCATTGCCTGCAACTTCAATAATCGAAATTACCAAAATTGAAATTGAATTTGTCTACAATGACGAAGCATCCGTTAATATGACTGCCAAAGAAAATGGGTCCGAAGACGAGGGAAATCTTACGATGATCAAGGTTGACGGAAAATGGTTCATCAATGGCGGAAAAGACACTACTGAATAAGAATCTAACAGCCTGCTTCTATTTGGAGCGGGTTGTTTTTATTTTGTGGTGGAAACTGAGACAGTTGTTTCGAATTAAAGCTATGACTCTTCCGACAAGGGGTTGTTACGGGTTTTGGGAACATAATCGTGTTGCACACACAATAAGTAAAACCTATTTAGATGTGTTTTAAGCTATCATAGCGAGGCAGCCAGTGCTGCACTTATATGAAACCTTTAGCAAAAAAAGGAGGCGCTATTCAGCGCCTCCTTCCTTTTGCATCGATTTCCTTCTTATTGGTTAGCTTGTTCAAGCTTCGCTTTAGAAGGTGTTTCGTATTTGATGTTTGTCTTCATGTTTGTGATGAACAGGCCTGCTCCAAGTCCGTACTGGCCGCCGTGTGCTCCTACATAGTTGTAAACGCGGAATACTTGGCCTGGCTTAAGAACACGTACAAGAACGAGCTTGCCGTTTTCATTCTTCCACAGGTTGATTGATTTTGTAACAGTGATCATACCAATCTGACCTGGCTTCAATACTGTGCCTTTCCAATATACCGGACCTGCTGGCGTTGGCTCTGGCTCTGGAGTAGGCTCCGGAGTTGGCGTTGGCGTCGGTGTTGGTACTGGCACCGGTGTTGGAGTCGGTGTCGGTGTTGGCGTTGGCGTTGGCACCGGTGTTGGAACTGGTGTTGGAACTGGTGTCGGGCTGTCTACTACTCTAGTAGATCTTCCTTCGTATTTCGCGCTCACTGAATGCTTGAATTTAATATAGTCGATCAAGCCTTGAAGGTCTGTTGGGCCGACTAGTTTGTTTGTAGCAGTCTTCAAGCTTCCAAAACCGTCTCCACCATCAGCCATAAAGTTATTTACAGTGATTGTGTAAGATTTTGTTTCATTAATCTTTGAGCCATCTGGAAGGATGATTTCTTTAATCTTTTGTCCCCATGGCTTTGAATCATCCCAGAAATACTTGAATCCGGAAATGTAAACAAATTTTGTTCTTGCACCAACTGCATTTGGATCTTTCGGGAACTGTTCATTTAACATCTGGCGTAATTGCGCGCCTGTAACAGTAAGCTTTACAAGATCGTTGCCAAAAGGCTGGATTGTGAACAATTGGCCCCATGTGATATTGCCTGGATTCGCAAGCTCATTGCGCACTCCGCCGGAATTAACCGCAGCAAAATCAGTGTTCATTTCCCACTTCATTGCATCTGCGATTAGGTTACCCATTGCAGATTCGCCGTGTGGATTTTCAACTTTTAGGATTGGAGCAGTTGCTGTTCCAACCACTTCATTCATAATTGGAGCTACTTGTGTTAACGCATCTTGAACAATCGCATTTACTGCAGGGTCAGGAGTCACACCTTCATTGAAAGTAGTAACAATTTCACCTTGCTTCTTCACGATATCGTGTGTGATTGGATCAATTTCAAGATCTACATCCGAGAATGCAGTACCGTAAGAGTAAGATTGTAGTAAAAGCTTTCCGTTAACCATTGCATTCATGTAAGCATGGTTATGTCCGCCAAAGATAACGTCTACTTCACTATCGGTTCTGTTCGCGATATCTGCTAATACGTCAGTTGCACCTGTACCGTCTGTTTTAGATGTTCCAGGATCATGGGCTAAGACGACAATGGATTTAACACCTTTAGCCTTTAGCTCAGCCGCATATTTGTTGATTGCTTCTACTTCATCCGTGAATACAACATCCTGCACTGCGGATGGAATAACCACACTTGGAGTATCTTTTAATGCGATACCGATAAAGCCGATTTTTTCTCCGCCTACATTTTTGATTACATACGGATCAAATAATAGGTCTCCTGTTGCTTTATCCTTTAAGTTTGCCACAACATATTTCATTGTTGAACCTTCAAACGGAACATTTCCCGTTTTCGGGTGTGGTCCACCGTAGATTAAGCGTTTCATTTCTGTTACGCCTTCATCAAATTCATGGTTACCAACAGTTCCTACATCGAAACCAAGGCTGTTTAGCACACGGATTGTCGGCTCGTCTTGAAGAAGTGCAGATTCCGGAGCACTCGCTCCAACCATGTCACCAGCTTGAACCATTAATGTATTATTAGGGTTTGTTGCTTCGCGCTGTCTTAGGTAAGTCGCAAGGTACGCTGCTTTACCAACAGGCTTTTTCACACCATTAACTGTAACCGTACCTTGAGTGTTTAATTGGCCATGGAAATCGTTGATTCCAAGCAATTGAACGTGTACGTTTTGGTCTAAAGAATATTGCTCAAAATTATCAGCTATTGCACCAACATCTTTCACATCCGGAGTAGATGTTAAGACATTCTTTGCAGCAGGAGATGATTTGAATGTTAATGTTTTTGCCACTCCGCCTACAGGAGCAATCTTCCAGTTAAAATCTGCTGAAGGATTTACTACTTTTTTCGCTTTGATGTAATCCATCAAAATCTGGCGGTTTTCAAACGGAGAATCAACCACGACAGTTGCATGTCCGCCCCTTGTACCAGGGAAGTTTCCGCCGCCACTTGCACGGTAGTTATTCGTTGCAACGATGAATTTTTGTGCAGGATCAATCGCATTGCCATCCATGTCTGTGAAGTTGATAATCCGGTGTGCATCCGCGTTGGCTACATCACCCGTTACAATGTTGTATCTTGCAGGTTTCGTAACATCCACCTGATATTTCACTCCGTCAATGACGTCGAAATTGTAAGGCTGGAAGCTATAGTTAATTAATTCCTGCGGATTCGCATTAGCCGGATCAATCTGATTAAATTGCGATGCAGACATCTCCAACCATTCTTTTACTTCTGCGCCCGTTAATTCAACCGCTTTTAGCGTATTGTTATACAGATAAAGGTCATTCGCGCTCTTAATTGAAAGGTCGCCTTTTACAATATTTGTATAATCTCCTGATCCTTGGCGTCCAGCCTTGAATGGAGCCCCTGCTGATATAACAGGAATATCCGCTAATTCTGGCTTGTTTGTTTGAATCCAGTTTTTCACATAATCCGTTTGTGCGTTATTCACAATTTGGATCGTTGGATCGTCCATTACGCGTGAGAAATAGCTGTGCATTGGTGCAGTTGTTTCGCCAATTTTCCCGCGTACATAGGCAAGAGTTCCATCATGTTCAGGTTTCACTTCGTTCACGATATCAGTATCTGCGACAGTTGTAGCAGTTACAGCGCGGTTAACTGATTGTGAAGCAGCTTTGTCCGCTTTCCACGTTCCATCTGCTTGCTGAACAAGTGCTAAATCAAGAACACCAAGGTTATTTCCCCAGAATCCAGCTTCTACTGCAGGAGTTCCGTTGATTGTTCCTTTTGTGTTATCCAGTCCTGGAAGATCCGGATTGCTTAAATTACTACCCTGGTGGAATTCCTTTCCTCCTGGGAAGTTATAATGGGCATGTCCGAAAAGAAGAGCATCAATGCCATCTACCTTACTCAATGAAAAAACAGCATTTTCTGCATCCTGCTGGCCTTTCATTCGTTACGTCACAGCCCGAGTGCGCAATCGCAACGATAACTTGTGCTCCATTAGCTTTCATTTCTGCAACGTATTTATTAGCCGTTTGAACAATATCTTTTACGATAACTTTACCTTCAAGATTGTCTTTATCCCACTGCAGGATTTGCGGTGGTGCGAAGCCTACCACACCAACCTTAACCGTTTGTGTGTTTCCAGCATTGTCTTTAAAGGTTTTGTCGATGATTTTATAAGGTGTGAAATAGTTCTGGTCATTTGTTGGATCATTATCATGATCGTCAACATAAATATTTGCATTCAAGAACGGGTATGGAACATTTTTCAATGCTGTATTCAGATATGGCAAACCATAGTTGAATTCATGGTTACCCGGAATACCTGCATCATAGTGTAACTTTGCCATTGCTCTGAACATTGGGTGGACATCCGTATCCGTTAGGCCACGGACTTTTGCCACATAATCTGCCATTGGGTTACCCTGAAGCAAATCACCGGCATCAAACAGCATGGAGTTGCTTGCATCAACCTCTGAACGAGCCTGTTGAATCAAGCTTGCTGTCTTGGAAAGACCATAATTGATATTATTGCCTGTATCCTGGTAGTAATCGTATGCCATAACATTGTCGTGAAGATCTGTCGTTTCCAGGATACGCAGCTTTGCTGTATTCCCGGAGTTTGCATCCGCTTTCGCATGGAACGATCCAATAGGTGATACAAGGGTACTAAACAGTACAGCAGTCGCAGTTAACCTGCTAATTTTACCGAAATTCTTTTTCTTCATTCGGCTTTACACCTGTCCTTTTCTTAGTTTTAAGAATCCCACAATCCCCAAAAGATGGTAACTCACTTTGATGTATGTAGCCGTTTAGAGTCGAGACTCTCATACGCTGAGCTTTTATGACATATTTCTACAAAATAGTAAAATAGTAATCTATTACTCCCTACATTTGTAACCTATGACAAAAAAGCCCACCTAATCATTATATAATAAAATAGTTAGTAACGGAAGATTCTTCTGATAAATTTAAAAACTCTTAACAATAATTCACTTTTTTTTAACTAGTACAAATTAACTAGCAGATTTTGGTGACAGGCACCTTCCAATTTATTGGAAGGTGCCTGTCACCTGTAAACTTCGGTGCACAGATACGGGAAAATGAAGTAAACTTAAAAGAAGAAGATATAAATAGAAGAAAGGGGTAATTTCATGAAAATGATTATTGGTTTTACAGATAAATTTGGTAGGTATGATAAAAGGATTCTTCTCGTCGCTATTTCTATTTCCATCATGCTGATTTCTGCTGCCTGTTCTCACAATCAAGCAACACCAAATAATATAGAAAAAGACAAGCAGCAGGCTGCCCAAAAGAAAGCAGCGCCGACAGCAAAAATGGACGAAACTCAAACTAAAAAAGCTACGCCTGACAATGTAAGAAGCGCTGTCTACGAACAGCTTGGACTCCCCCCGGAAAAAGGCGCACAAAAAATTACCGATGTCGTTATCGATCATGGTGACCATATCATCATAAACTTTACCCCTGATGCGAACGCAAATGAGAGTTTACTGCCCTATACCATCCAACAGGATATTGCCAATATATTATGGGGGATAAAAAAGGGCCATTTCATGGTAAAAAGCGTTGAATTGATTTCAAACCAATCACAAGCCGATCAATCCGGCAATAGTGTTCAAAAGAAAATTTTAGATGTTACCTACCTCAATGAATCCATTAATAAAACAGACTTTGAAAGTATGAACACGGACAATCTGCTCTCAATGGCTGACAACGTCACTTATATCGATCCCGTCCTTCACAAATAGTTTTTAATAAGAAGAAAAGCAGAAATCCTTTAAGGGACTTCTGCTTTTTTCTATTTTTTCGCAACTGTCACCTTTAAATACGGTTTCGCGATAGCGGTGAGTGTGCTTTTGGAAGTGACGATCACTACCTTCGCCTTGGTTTGAATTTTTGCAAATAGCTCCTGCACATCCTTGTTGTGCATACGGATGCAGCCACCGGAAATATGTTTGCCAATCGAGCTTTCGTTGTTTGTTCCATGGATGCCGTAAGGGTACGATCCGTGTTCACTGGCACTGAGACCCATCCAGCGGTTGCCCAATGGATTTCTCGGATCGCCGCCTTTGATGTGCAGCTTATAATATGGGCGGTTCACAATTTTTTCGCGGACGTAAAAGCTGCCCTCAGGTGTAAGCTTTGGCGTTCTTCCGGTTGCGACCGGATACGTTTTTATTAACTTGCCGTTTTCAAAGAAAGCGAGCTGGTTTGTTTGTTTATTAATCACAATCAGCTGATCCTTCGTTGTTGCCGCATAGCTCCCTTGTGGCCATACTAATAGCCCCAACCCCATCACCAGCGCCACAATCACCGCCATTAATCGTCTCTTCATTCTTCCCTATTCCCCTTTTGTTTTTCGTTTTTTTATATTTTATATGACGTACTAAAATGGAAAATGTTACAAGATTTTGCACCTGATTTGAATCTGGTTTGGTGCCGGGTACTTCCTCTCATGTAACTCCCTATATATTCCACACATTAAACTGTTTCCCTTTTATTTTTAGGTATATTTTACCTAAAATGAAATATTTGTTTACCCGGACAACGCAATACATCCTGGTTCCATGAAAAACCAGGATGTATTTAATGAAATATTCTATTGCTGCGGCAACTCCACTTTTGTGTTTTCCTCCTGCTTGCTGTCCTCTTTATCATTCTCTTTTACTACCGGTTCCTCCTGAGCAGGTGTCACCTGGGACGGTTCTTCTACACTTGGTTGATCAGGAGCCGGACTTTTGGTATCTTCATTGGAAGTTTTCTGGGAGGTGCCTGTCACCGTATCGGTCGTCGCTTTTTCCGGCTCCGCTTTATCGCTTGTACTTTCATCTTTCTTAGGAGGATCGGCTGGCTGCTTCATTTTGTCTTTGTCTACGGCTACTGTGTAGGTTTCATCTACAAAGTAATTGAAGGCTTTGATTTTGTATTCAATATGATCAAGGCTGCATTTATTATTCAGCTTCGTGATTTCGTCGGGATTGGTTGTTACTGACTTGCCGGGATTCAGGTGTTTGGATACCAGGACTTTATCGCCTTTATTTGTGGCGACGGCGACTGTAACCGTGGTTTCTAATTCAGAAATATTTTTTATCGTTATGGAGTTCGAAATGGTGCAGTTTTTACGATAATCAACATCAGATGCCTCGATTTTTAACAGGTCAGAGGTTGTGGCTGTTTGGATTGTGCCGGAAGCATTGGTTTCAGACGTAAACCATGCAAATGTACCGGGAGTTGCAGCTAGGGCACCTGCCATATAATAGAACAAAGAAAAAATGAGTGCAGAGCTTAATGCGGTGTACTTTATGTACCCTTTACGCCTATGACTTTGGAATTTCCTTAACCTGTTGTACATCTTATTCTCTCCTTTCTATGTAAAACGCAAGCGCCATGCTCACCCGACAGGCGCAGGAGCTCGACACTGTTCTCAGTGAAGAAGTTTTATTATCGATTAATGATGGAGGCAGCCGGAAAAATCGACTGCCTCCCATTCGTGCATCGTGGTTTTTATTTGTCGTACTTTGATCCGAAATCGGTTTGTTTTGCCTGGACTTGCAGGTTACCATCGTATTTCGCACCTTGATATTCATTTCCTGCATTATCATCCATCTTCACATCAAACGCGATACTGATATACTCGTCTGATTTTAATGTAAAGAATTCATCATTTCCGATCTTATATTTCTTCGTTCCATCTGCATTTACAGCTGTCCTTACAGCCGCCGCAGCCTGGACATCATCAAGCGTCGCTTCGCCTGTCACGACTTGTACGCCAGCCGGAAGAGTGGAAACCTGTCCATTTTTCGCCATTGCATTAGGGTTAAAGTTTCCATTGAAGAAGCCTTTTTCCCACTGTATTCTCCAGTCCAGCAGCTCGTCCTGTGTCGGCATCGTTTTTGATTTGAACGCGATATACATGATTTTATAAGGAGTTGCAGGTGCTTTATCGACACTTGCATTATAGGTAAGCTTTAGAGTTTGATCCAGATCGCCTGTGTTATCAAGAGTAACCATATTACCCCAGATTACTTGTGAAGGTGCAAAGCGTGCACCATCAAAAAGCTTCGTTGTGATTGTTTGGCCATTGTTAACGGATAATGTACCGTTTTGGATGCTGCCGGCAGCCTGTGTTGAGGATGTGAACCAGGAATATGTACCATACCCTGCACTTACTACTAATGCCCCAGCCATTGATGTTGCCAATAATGCCTTTTTAATGTTCTTCATTCTTCCATTCCTCCTGAATTGATTTTATATATAAATTTTTGTAAAACCCCTATTAATAGAAACTACGCTTTTGTGACTGCCTCATTTTCCCGTTTGTCCAATGCGGCCAGCACTCTTTGGTACACTTCGATCAAAACGAGTAAAAAGAGCGGCAGGATAATAAATAGTCCAAAACCGATTTTGCTGGATACGAATTTCGAAATATAGCCAGCTTTAGGGATTGTCAAGGCTACCTCGCCCACCAGGCTATCCGGCTTTACGAGCCAATTGTCTTTTACATTATTGTTATCACCCTTTGTCAGAAAACCTTCCTTTGTGACCCGGAGCACACGGTGCGTGACAATCCGATCATCGGAAACTTTAAAGGAGATAATGTCACCTTTTTTTATACTGCTATAATCGTTCTGTTTAACGAACACCATGTCCCCTGCACTGATATTCGGGAGCATGCTGTTGGTCAGTACCGTCATGGGCTTATATCCAAAGAATGTTGGAATCTCATTTGGATTTTGTTTGGCTTCCTGTGTGACGAATACTAAAAAGCCAATACACCCCAGAACAAGTACGGTAAATAGATAGGAAATCACTTTTCGCCACTGCGCGTTCAATATATCACTCCTTTTGTACTTTATAGTGAACATCCACATGACAAATTTACTAGATTTTCTTTTAATAGTCAACGTTATTGAGAACAGTTTCGTTCGTTAAAATACGACAAATTCTATGTTTTCCTCTAGTGAAAATCAGCACATTCTACTATGCATTATTTTTTAAAAATGCTAAGAAAGCCTTGATATGGCTGGTTTCATAGGTATTAAGCGTTGATATATTATGAAAATAATAGGCCGTTGGACCTGTCGGGATTTGATGAGCAACTCTTCTATTATTAGTAAAATTTTTAGAATATTATGAGATTGTAACAAATAATTATGAGGGGGTTTTTCATTGAACAAATTTTTTAAATCAGGTTTAACGTCTGTCGTAGTTGCAGGCACCTTATTTACGGGATTCCCTGGGAACTTTGGCGGTTCGGCGACAGTCGATCATGCGCTCAAAGTAAAAGCCCAGACCCAATCACACAGCTCATTGGATTTAGCATTAGTAAATGATGAAAAGTTAATTGCCTTGCTAATTAAGCAGGGGAAAGTTGCGGCGAATGCGTCTGACGCAACCAAGCAAAAAGCACTAAAGGATTATATTGCATTAAAAGGGAAGGAACTAGGATCGGATCAGCAAAACGACCCGCTTGCAGCGAAGGTAAAAGCAGCAGATGCTGATAAACATAATACATTCAATGCCTTTACTGAAAATCATAATAACGGAAAGCTGCAGGGCAGCAAAACTCACCCTAATCCGGTATCAGAATCTCCGTCACCTGGAGTGGTGAAAAGCGGAAAGCTGCTCACACTGATGGTGGAGTACTCTGATTTACCACACAACAATATCAAGCCGAATGAAACGGACAACTATTATCCTGATTACACCCCGCAGCATTACGAGGATATGATTTTTGGCGGAATGGGGTGAAAGGCCGAACGGGGAAAACTTCGTATCACAAAAGCAATATTATGAACAGCAATCAGGCGGCACATATACCGTAAACGGGCAGGCATACGGCTGGTTAAAAGTCCCGGGCACTGCAGCCTATTATGGCTCTGACAAGGCTACCGGCGGGCATGATAATGTAACACCTGGGGGATCCAAGCAGTTAGTTAAAGATACTTATGCTGCTGCAAAAGCGGCAGGAATACCATTACAGGATTACGATTTAGAAGATCCGCATGATTTGGATGGAGACGGAAACTTCTGGGAGCCGGATGGCTTAGTTGACCACCTCCAAATCATCCACTCCGGAATGGGACAGGAAGCCGGCGGCGGCTCACTTGGTGACAATGCGATCTGGTCACACCGTTCAGCTGTTTTTTACGATCCAGATGGATTAGGTAAAGGCTTACCAGGTTTCTACGATTACACGATGATGCCTGAAGACGGAGCAACTGGCGTGTTCGCTCATGAGTACGGCGACGACTTAGGCCTGCCGGATGAGTATGATACCCTCTACTCCGGTGCTGGCGAGCCAATTGAATATTGGTCCATTATGTCTTCCGGTTCATGGGCTGGAAAAATCCCTGGTACAGAGCCAAGCGGCTTCTCACCATGGGCAAAGTCTTACTTCCAGACTACTTTGGGCGGAAAATGGACGAATCCAACCGTTGTAAACCTTAGCGATTTAAACAAAAATGGCACGACCTTCTTCCTTGATCAGGCAAACTCGCCAAATGGGCAGAACCATCAAGCCATCCAGGTGAATTTGCCGCAAAAGAAAACGCTAATGAACAAACCGGCTGGTGGCAGCTACGAATATTGGGGCGGCCAGCAGGATGAATCTGATACAAACATGGTAACGGATGTTGATTTAACTGGAAAATCAGCAGCAGAGTTAACCTTTGATGCATGGTATGACACGGAAGAGCAGTGGGATTTTGGATTTGTCCAGGTCTCAACGGATAACGGCGCTACTTGGAAGTCATTAGGGAATGACCACACACGAAGCGACGTGGTTCCTGAAGGCTATCCGTCCATCCTGAACTCAATGCCAGGATTTACAGGAAGTTCTAACGGCTGGCAGGCTCAAAAATTTGATTTATCCGCCTATGCAGGAAAACAAATCAAATTGCGCATACGTTATGCGACCGACTGGGGCACATCGTATACAGGCTTCTTTGCCGATAATATCAAGGTTGTTGCCGATGGCCAAACGCTTGTCACTGACAACGCTGAAGGCGCTTCTCCATTTACTTTAAATGGGTTCCAGCAGTCTGACGGCAACAAATACACAGACCACTACTATCTATTGGAATGGCGCAGCCACAATGGCGTAGATGCAGGTCTTGGCCATATCCGACGTGGAAACTCCTTGATGAGCTATGATGGTGGTTTAGTAGTTTGGTATGTTGATAATAGCTATAATGAAAACTGGACTGGTATCCATCCTGGTCAAGGATTCCTCGGAGTCGTTGACGCCCACGATGATACAAACCTTATGTGGAACATAGGCGTTGAAGCCGCCAGCCGATACCATGTAGCGGACGCTGCCTTCAACTTCCTGCCTACATCTGGTTTGAACTTGATCTATTCAACCGGCCAGGCATTAAATTTCCCGAAACAGAATGGTGTATCAGTATTCGCCGACAACAAGGATTACAACAATATGTACCTGCCGGATGCCGGACGAAACCTTAGCTACTACGGCTTAAAGGTAAACGTCAACGATCAATCACTCGATAAATCCGTCGGATCAGTAACTCTATTTAAATAAATAGATGTGGTGACATGTCGTGACTAGATGCGGTGACAGGCACCTTCCAATTTTCTGGGAGGTGCCTGTCACTTTTTTGTTTGGTTGGAATCTATTTGGGTGGTGCCTGTTACAAGTGTAGGTTACTGTACCTGAGCCAGATGGGTTTTTTAATTGGATTGGGATAGGGTCAGAAAAATAAAGATTTTTGATTTTGGTGGGTAAATCACTGAATTGGGTCGGTATTTTTCCATATTCGGTGGGTAATTGAACCAAAGCGGTGGGTAAAACGAAAATCCCCTCTATTTAAGTGACCTGAGCCAGGCTAACACCTGGCTTTTTAATAGGAACAGATCAGGGTCAGAATACGAAAAACGGGTATTCCCTTTTAATTGACGGGTAAATGTAAAAACTAGACGGGTATTTTCTATATTTGACGGGTAAATGAACCCAAACGACGGGTAAACTGAAATTCCCCATCTTTTAGATACCTGAGCCAGGCTTCGGCCTGGCTTTTTATTTGGAGTAGACTCGTAACTTAATAATGGGAATTGTTTCATATTGTGTATTTTGTGTTAGATGAGGATTAGTTTAGGTTATATACATACTATCAATGAAAATACATAGTTTAAGAATATTATCGAGGGCTAGAAAATAGTATTTACAACTAGAGAAAGATTGGAGGATTTCTTCATGAAAAATAGATTAGGTATGTTAACAGCATTTTTACTAGTATTCACTTTTATTTCTGCCACAAGTGCTTCGGCGGCGGAGCCTGGGCGAAGCGAGGTTCGAGTTTTGGTTAAAAACGCTGCAGCTTCTCAATATAAGCTTACGAACTGGAAACCTTATTCCCAAACCGCTGTAAGCAGCACCTTAAGAAGTTCTTTTACGAATGGATTTATTGATCAATTCTTCCGTGAGAGAATGGCGACCTACGGAACGGGAAAAAGCGGACTTCTATATAAGGCGATTCCACCGACCGATAATATGGCGATGATCCTAACCTCTTTCAGCTGGAATAGCGATACAAAAGTACGCTACTCAAGGTCTGGCCAGTACAAATATATTAAAGTCTCCGAATATATAAAAGATGAAATGAAAAGCAATCACAACTACACGGTTACATTAATTAAAAGAATAGACTCTGCACAGGGCTACAAGATTCTATCGATTGACCGACAATACGAATAAAAAGTGACAGGCACCTTCCAGAAATCTGGAAGGTGCCTGTCACTTTATTTACTTACTTGTTTGCTTCTTCTAGTTTTTTCTTGGATGGTGTTTCGTATTTTGTGTAGCCGCCCATGTTTGTGATGTATAGGCCTGCTCCCAGTCCGAATTGTCCGCCGTGTAAGCTGTCTGAGTTGTATACACGGAATGTTTGGCCTGGTTTTAGGACACGAACGAATACTAGTTTGTTGCCTTCACGCTTCCAAAGGTTGATTGGTTTATTGACTGTGATCATACCAATCTCGCTCTCTTCAGCTCCGTACCCTTCCAGTAAACCTTTGCAGCCGGTGCCGGTGTTGGTTCTGGCTCAGGTGTTGGTTCAGGAGTTGGTGTTGGTGTCGGCACTGGAACCGGTGTTGGTGTTGGCGTTGGTGTTGGATCTGGTGTTGGTGTTGGTGTTGGACCAGGAACCGTTCCACCGCCAGGGTTTGGTGTATCTGTTAATCTTGTGACAGTAAGAGTTTGTGTCGTCTTATTGCCGGCAAGATCTGTTACTTCAACAACAAACTGATTTTCGCCAAGTTTAAGGTTTAGATCAGTAGTGATTGTATGCTTGAACGCGCGCATTTCATATGGCTCCATGAATTCATGGAAATAAACTTCGTTGCCATTCACGTATGTGCGCAATTCATCAAAGTTATCTGCTACATCTAAAGAAACAGTAACTTTATCTGTCGCTTGAGACACAGTAGCTGGTACAACATTGATTTTTAAGCCTGGTGCTGTTGTATCGACTAACACAGTTCTTTCAAAAGAAGCCTTGTTTCCATTTGCATCCACAACATTGATGGCGTAATTATACACTCCATCATTATTGTAATGAAGGACTGTAGAGAAATCGTATTGCTTTGTATCAGGATTGTAAACAGGAGTTACCTGCTGTCCGGCAATCGTCAGCTCTTTCACGCTTGTCACTTCATTGATATAACCGGATACCTTCACATCTTTTGTATCCACCACGCCATATGCATCCGGAGTAAGAACGTGCACATCTGGAGCAGTCGTTTCAGTGCTTGCCTGAACAGTTACAGACTTGCTGTTGCCAGCGTAGTCGTATACTTTTACAACCACTTCACTTGTTGGATCAAAATCTGCCAATTTAAAGTCTGTTGCAGTACCAGTTAATTTATCTTCGCCTTTAGGGAAAACAGACTCGCCATTCACAAGTACATCGTAATAAGCGATGCCACTTCCACCTTCATTATCGGCTACATTTGTAAAAGAAATCGTCTTTGTTGCACTATCTAAAGCTGCTGCAAAAGTAGGAGCAGTATTGTCGATCTTCACCGGGAACTTGAATGACTGCCATTTAGCGCCTGGGTAATCAATAACTGCGCGTACCTCATACTGATAGCTTCCTTCTGGAAGGTCTTTAAGGTTCACTTTGCCATCCCAAGCCCTTTCAGATCTCAGGGAGTACATAGATCCGGCTCCGCCATCGTAATAGTTTTTCCTTACGAGGTTTTCAGTTCTTAAGGTTCTTAATTTATTGCCGTCCTTATCAAGGATATTGAACTCTACACTCTTCGCATTTCGCAAGAATGATAGTAATGGAACTACCTGGTCTTGTACACCGTCACCATTTGGTGAGAATGCAATGTTATCAGGATTTACGCCACCATTTTTAATATCCCATCCTAAGAAGTTGTATTGCTCATCAAGCAATCCAGTCAAGCCGTAGAATGTATTGCCATCCCACACTGGAGCGTCAACGATTGGAGCTTTGTCCCACTCGCCTTTGAATCCAACATATGGAACATGCAATTCAGGATTAGTATCAGTTGGATCTGTTAATGTTACAAAACCTTCGGCAAAATATCCATTTGTAAATACTTGTTCAGCAGGAACTGTAACTAACTTTTTGTTAACAACATCATACACTTGAGCTTGTGAAAGATCTAAATCGACTGTAATCGTTTTTTCTTCCCCAGCACTAAGTTGTACACTAGCGGTATCTTGGCCATTAATTTTAATGCCAACATTTTCAAGTGGCTGTGACTCGATATCATTAGCTGCATAGCCTTGCTCGCCAAACAGTGCTAGCGTTGTTTGTGCATTTACATTTACATCATAGTTTGCTGCTTCATTAGAGTAGTTTTTCGCTACTAAAGTGAATGTTGCATGGTCACCGCTAATTTGCTTAAGGGCAACCTTAGCATCACCAGATTGTTGTTCTGTTACAACAACAGGAGTTGATAGAGCTGAATGAAGCTGCATTAAGCCTGCACCCTGGCGGCGTGGAGAATAAGGTACTCCAAAGCCAACAGCACCCTGGTCTTCTAGAACCTTTGCAGTGTTCATCAAAATATTTTTCGCCATCTTCACTCTTGCAAGATTCGTTAAGTGGAATTCTTTATCCACACGCTCAAGTACGAGTGCAGATCCGCCAGACACGTGAGGAGCTGCCATGGATGTACCGCTCATCATACCGTAAGTATTATTGTTAAAAGTTGAGTAGATTTGTCCGCCTGGAGCTGTTAATTCCGGTTTGAAGTCAAGATCCGGAGTCAGTCCCCATGAAGTGAAGTCGCTCATCTTATTGGCGGATGGATTAGCTGTTTTTACTTTGTCGCCGTTGAAAGCAATTTTAACAGCTTTGCCTGCGGTTAACGCAGCTTTAAGAGCGTCTCCGTCAGTCTTCAGCAAGAATAACTGTGGAATCTGGATGGCCGCATCAGTAGCCATGCTTACAAAACCGTCAGCATTGTTGTAAATGATGGCACCTACTGCACCTGCAGCCTGTGCATTTAACGCTTTATCCACGAAACCGATTGTACCGCGTTTGATTAAAGCATACTTCCCTTTGAAATCTTTGCCTGCAAATTCGGAAACTTGTCCTTCTCCTGCATCAAGGATATCAAATGTCTTCGTTTCTACATTACCTGGGTCAACACTGCTTGCTGACATGAAAGGATACTTAGTACCTGTTCCGTCAACTGTAGCTGTTACCGCAGGCAGATCCATGAAACTATTTTCAAAAGATGCAACCTGGATGGAGTTCTTCGCAAGGCCTGGAGCTCCGGAAACACCGATATCAGGGTTTGAAGCATACGGATTTGCATAAGCGTAGCCGTGTCCGAAATGCGCTGAGTTACCAGCAGAAATGGACATTACGACACCATTGTCAGTTGCACGCTGCACTGCCATTTGTTCAGGATCATCAGCAGCAACGAAGCCTGCAGTTGAACCTAAGCTCATGTTCAGAACATCAGCACCTAATTTTACGCCATCGTCAATTGCTTTTACTAAAACATCTGTGAAAGTAGAACGCATTTCAGGGTCGTTGCTGAATACTTTTAGGGCAAGAAGCTGTGCTTCAGGGGCGATACCCTTGATGCCGCCATTGCTCTCGTCGCCATTCGCAGCAACAGTACCGGATACGTGCATACCATGCATGGATGCCTCTGAACTTACGTCAATGATTGTGTCATTATGGTCGATATAGTTGTAGCCGTAAGGCACTTTATCTGTATAGAACTTTCCTTGAAGGCCATTTGCATCAACAATCTGTTTAATAGATGCTTCATTAAGCTTTGCTTTTGAAGCGTCAGTCAAAATCATATCTCTGTGAGTGGAATCGATACCAGTATCGATGATACCAACAACCATTCCTTCACCTTTATAGCCATAAGAATCCCAAGCTTTTTGAGCTTGAACAAGTTCTTTGGAATAAATCATTTCCGGCTTTTCAGTCGGACGCTCATATTCATTGGTGATTGTCACCTTTGAAACGCTTTGGTTCTTCACGATTTCAGCAATGCTTCCGTAATTGACTTCCGCACTAAATCCATTTACAACAGTTGTAAATTTGTTTAGCACTTTCATTTTTGTAGATTTCAAATCGGAAACAACCTGATCCTGCTTTGCCGAAGCGTTTGCTTCTAGGCTCTTTCTCGTAGAAACAGACAGGTCGCTGTACTTCTTGCCTTGAGATTGAGCGTACTCAATCGTAGGCTTGTCCGTTAATTCTACTACAACACGGACTTTATCCAACGGCTTGTATTGAGCGGTTGGGTTAGGAACAAACTTTTGAATCTCTCTTTTCGCATGCACTTGCGGCTGTGTTGGGACTGTAGCCCCAAAAGCAACCGAAGAGAACATTAAAAGAAAGATTAATAGAGATGCGAAACTCTTTTTAATCACTCTTTTTCCCCCTAACAATTTTCTTATCTGAAAAATTAGCAATATGCCGTTCTAACTATTCAGATATTTCAAATATATATGATAATAGTAGGAAAGTTTGTCGAAATTTGTCGCCAACTTTAAATATTTTACATTTTTTTAAAACTTTTTACTAGATTGTTAAATGTTAGGTAATATTGTAAGCGTTCCATATTTTTCGTGAGGTTACCTAAAGAAAAAACCTTCCCTTTGCAAGGTCTGTATTAACTGCTATAAAAACAGACTTTCCGCCAAAAGTTTAAATTCTTGAGAGACTTTATAGGAGTTAATTTACGGGATTAATAGAAATTGGCTTGACGAGAAGGGGATTACGGCGTTGACGAGAGCCGGTAAGTTGCACATAAACCAAGCAGATTCGCTGTCTGGCCAAGAGCTCGTTGATCATCCGCTCGTTCTCGCGAGATTAATTGAAAAACAGGCGATATAATCATGAAAACGTGCGAGATTATCGCAGAAGTCCGCGAGTTTAATACCGAAACACGCGAGATTATCGCCTAAACAGGCGAGATTCCCTAAATTAGTGTGGCATTACCCTGGATTTCGTCCGTAGAACTATACGTTTTGAGACAGATTCGCCCTTCCAACTTATATTAAAGGACAATTTGCTGCCCTTCCGCCTCCCGGCTGGAAGGGTTTTTATGGTGTTTATATAAATTGGCAGGCCGAGAAGTAGATTAGGGCATAAACGAGTTCCGATATAGTACACATAAATAGGCAAATTTCGCTGGTTGGCCAAGAGGTAATTAGTCTTCGATCTCTTTCTCGCGAGATTAATAGAAAAACAGGCGAAATAATCATGAAAACGTGCGAGATTATCGCAGTAGTCCGCGAGATTAATGCTAAAACACGCGAAATCATCGCTCAATCCGGCGAGATTACCCTGGATTTCGTCCGTAGAACTATACGTTTTGAGACAGAATCTCCCTTCCAACTTATATTAAAGGACAATTTGCTGCCCTTCCGCCTCCCGGACGGAAGGGTTTTAATAATTTTCATATAAATTGGCCGACAGGGGTGGGGATTTCGTCCTAAAGTAGAGCAGGTAGGGTGCACATAAATAAAGCAGTTTCGTCGCCTGGCCAAGAGGTAATTAGCTCTTGATCTCGTTCCCGCGAGATTAATAGAAAAACAGGCGAAATAATCATGAAAACGTGCGAGATTATCGCACAAGTCCGCGAGAAAAACAGAAAAACTCGCGAGATTATCGCTTATTCAGGCGAGATTCCCAAAATTAGTGTGGCACTACCCTGGATTTCGTCCGTAAAACTATACGTTTTGAGACAGAATCGCCCTTCCAATTTATATAAGGACAATATGCTGCCCTTCCGCCTCCCGGGCGGAAGGGTTTTAATGGTTTTCATAAAAATTGGCCGACAGTGAGGGGGATTACTGCCTAAAGTAGAGCCGGTAGGGTGCACTTAAATAAGGCAATATCGCTGGCTGGCCAAGAGGTAATTAGCTCTTGATCTCGTTCCCGCGGGATTAATAGAAAAACAAGCGAAATAATTATGAAATCCCGCGAGATTATCGCAGAAGTCCGCGAGAAAAACAGAAAAAACCGCGAGATTATCGCTCAATCCCGCGAGATCTCCCCTCAAGTCCTCAAGAATCATCCTTTTTGAACAAAAAAACGGGCAAAGCCTCTAAAATGGCTTTGCCCGCATTCTATTATTTTTTCGCTGCTACTTTTTTCGCTTTGCCTGTATTGCCTGCCTTGTCTTTTACGTAGACATTGAGGGCCGCTCCGGCTTTTTGCTTCTTGATTGTAACGGTGTAGATTCCTTTGCTGTTCACAGTCGCGGATCCGATGACTGTTTTGCCGTAGGTTACATATACTTTTGCTCCGGCTTCGGCTTTGCCGGAGATTTTTGTTGATGTCATGCTTGTCACAGTCGGAATCGCTGGCGGAGTTGCGTCCTTAACGATGATTTTTGCCACTATGCTGACATTTCCGGCTGCATCTGTTGCGGTTACATTTACAACTGTTCCTGCTTTGAAAGGTTTAATGGCGATCGAGAATGCACCTTTGCTGTCTGCTTTGCCGGTAGCGATTACTTTGCTTCCCACTTTGACGATGATTTTTGCATTCGCTTCCGCTTTACCTGTTACTTTTTTGTCTAGATCTTTCACTGCTGTCACCACTGGAACGGCAGGTGCTGTTTTATCCGAAACGGTTAAAACCGTTTCTTTACTTGAATCGCCTGATGCACTGACGGCGGAAATATAGAGCTTTGTGCCTGCTTTTAGTTTTGCAGGAAGTTTGATGGAGAAGGTTCCATCTGCACTTACAACCGTTCTCAGCGATAATGCCTTTTTATCGGTGACAAGTACCGTTGCTCCGGCATCTGCCTTACCTGTGATGACCGTGCTTTGAGATGTCACTGTATTTACATCCGGTACTGCTACCTCCACTGGTGGTGTCGGCACTGGCACCGGTGTTGGTGTTGGTGTCGGCGTTGGTGTCGGCGTTGGAGTTGGAGTTGGTGTCGGATCAGTTGTTGGTGTTGAAACACTTACCGCGACATTCTTGGAAACAGACACACTTTTGTCCGTTGATAAAACGGCTGTAATTTTATAAGTGCCTGCCGTCCCATTGGCAGGAATAGCATAAGCATATGTGAACGCTCCATCTGCTCCGCTTTTCACTGTGTGCTCGCCCAGCTTTGTTCCGCTTTGTTCTACTGTAATGATGATATCCTCGTTCGCTACCTTTTGGGTGCCAAGTGTTACCTGGCCTGATATGTTAACCGTTTCTCCGGTTTTATATTCGGTTTTATTTGTATTGAGTGCCAATACTTTCTGCGGGCCATAACCAGTCACTTGAATATCCTTCGTTGCTGCTACGGCTGCTCCAATTGCAGAAATTTGAATGGTATAGGTTCCATTTTCTAAATTCTTACCTAATTGAATCGTTTTTGTTATTTTGCCATCAGCGGCAATGTTCGTGTCGTTCCATTGGTAAATTTCAATCAGCTTTCCAGCATGCTTTAATGTTAAGGTAGGGCTGGTCCCTTTTCCTGCGGCAGTCCCCTTTAAAACTGTTCCTTCTACTACTATCTTACTATTAGCACTATATGAATCTTTGTCCGTTGTAAAGGACACGGTTACAGTTTCCGCGGCGAAGGCCGGGATGGCATTCCCAATCAGCAAGAGAAGTGCTGCCAGGATGACGTACATAGTTTTCTTCAAAGAACTCACTCCCTGCATTTTGGTAAAAAATTTTAAAAAAGATTGAGAAAGGGAGCGAAAGAAGCTCCCTTTCTCTTTAACTACTAAATTCTTAATTTACGCTGAAGAATCCGCCATTGCTTGCATCAGCAAGTGGCACTGGATTGCCGTGGTTATCCCAAACAAATAATTCAATAGAGTAAGTTCCACTTTCAAAACCATCAAGTGCAATATCTGCACCAAGGAAATTTTGAGAGTACGTGTTAATGGCGCTAACAGCTACTTCTTGAAGGGACACTACAGCACCATCTGCATCTTTCACCTGCACGTAGACAGTTGGGTTCACGACTGTGTGGCCAACGTTCTTCAGGTTTGCTTTAATGCTGACGCTGTCTGCTTTTGTGAAAGTAGATGCCTTTTCTCCATCTGCATTCAGTGTTGAAACTGCTGCCACCGTGATTGGGTGGTTCATCACGCTGATTGTAGCAGTTTGTGCTACCGCTTCTGATCCGTTAGCTGGTGCTACGACAACAGTGTACTGTCCGCTTGCTGCCAATGGACCAGGAGTAAATGTTCCTTCATACGTTTTGCCTTCTGCTGAAGGAAGTGCAATTGCGTTTCCATCCGGATCGATTACTTTAACATCCCATGTAATAGATTCAGAGGCTTCCGCTTTAATTGTTGCCGGATTTTCTGCACTGATTTCTCCATTAGGTGTTACTGATAATGAAGTTACAAACGCTGCAGGTGGGTTGTCCCCTTTATAAAGGGAAACTGTTTTTCTTACTTGATGGCCTGTTAGATCTGTTACTTCAAATACAAAATCGTTACGGCCATCTTTAAGTTTCAATGTTACATTTTGATCGACAGAAAGCGCACGTCTTACAAATGGCTGGTCGAAGTCATGGCGATACTCTTCATTTCCATTCACCACAAGGCGAAGGTCATCAAAGTTATCTGCAATGTTAGCTGTCACTACAGGATCTGCCCCGTTTGCAGCTACAACATTATTTGTAGGCAGGCCGGATACTTGAAGTGTAGGACCTTCAGTATCAATAAATACCGAACGGCGGAACTCAATTTTGTTTCCTAGTACGTCAGCGCCTTCAAAGTAGAGGTCTTGTGCTCCGTCTGCATTGAACGTGACTTGTGTAGCAAAATCGTACTGCTTAGTTGTTGCGTTGTACGTTAAGTTTACATCGATAGGCGAACCAACAACTCCATCGCCCTTAAGTTTTAGATAAGCTACTTTAGAGCCATCTTTTACATAACCAGTTACAGGAACTTCCTTCGTATCATAGAAACCAAGTGCAGTTGGAGCAGTGGTTACAATGTAAGGAATCGTGTTATCTCCAGGTGCGGAGACAGATACAGTTGTTACGTTACCTGCATTGTCAGTTGCCACAACGTCAACGGATTTATTTACAACTGTTGCTCCAAGGGCAATAATAAACGATTGTTTGCCAGCTGGATTCAATGTACCAAGAGGCTTGCCATCTACTTTAATGTCAATTTGTTTCATGCGCTTCCGTTTGCATCTGTAGCGTCAAACGCAAGGGTTGAGTTTTTCTTGCTATATGCAGCATTTGTAACTGCTGGTACTGTGTTATCAACAACAACAGGAATTTTGACTACTTGAGGAGCTTTTCCAGCAAAGTCAACCTGTGTTTTGATTTGATAGAAATACTGTCCATCAGCAGCAGTTTTGTTATCAACCAATCCATCCCATTCGGTATAGTAAGGCTGATAGCTATAAGGAACTTTTGCTGCGACATAGTTTTTGGTTTGATTTGAATCGGTGCGAAGCTTGCGAACCATGTTGCCGTTTGCATCTGTGATGCTGTATTCAACCATTTTGCTGTTCCTTAAGAATTCAAGAACAGGAGCTAGTGCATCATTCTTGCCATCACCATTAGGGGAGATCGCAATCGCATTCTTTTGGTATACGCCAGTGAATGGATTTCTTCCCATGAAGTTTCCATCCTGGTCAACCATTGCTGAGAAATTGTAATAAGATCCTGCATCGTACTTTGTAGCATCCAGAACAGGAGCTGCATTCCAGTCACCTTTGAAACCAACATATGGAATAGAAAGGTCTGGTGATGGAGCCTGTGTTGTATCGTTATTTACATTTGTAAGTGTAATGAAGCCTTCTACAAAATAGCCATTCTTCATTTGTGCTTCAAGATCAGCTTTTGCTTGAGAAAGGTCAACTCTTACTGTGATATCCTTTGTTTGGCCAGCAAGCAATGTCACACGCGGTGAATCTGTTACGACTATTGCTTTAGTGATCTTCTGTGCATGCAACGTGTTTCTTCCTGATGCCACTCCATCTGAAAGAACAGATGTATTTACATCATACGTTACATTTTGGCTGCTGAAGTTTGTAGCTGTAACTGTCATGTCAAACACGTCAGAATTGATTTCTTTCAATTCTACTTTTGCATCGTTCGTACCCTTTCTTACCATGTAGACAGGAGTTGTAACAGCTTTGTTCAGCTGCATTAATCCAGCACCCTGGCGGCGAGGAGAGTATAAGATGTTGTTGTTATCAGGATCTTGAACTGGTTTAGCAGTGTTCATTAATAGAATTTTTGCTCTTTTTACTTTATCCGCACCTTGAAGGTTTGGCCATAATTGTTGAACCCTTTGCAATACAAGCGCAGAACCGCCCGATACGTGAGGGGCAGCCATTGACGTACCGCTCATTACTCCATACTGATCATTATTTAAAGTAGAGTAAATTTGATCTCCAGGTGCAGTCAGTTCAGGCTTCAGCTCAAGGCTAGGAGTAACGCCCCATGAAGTTGAAGATGCCATTCTGCCGGCATTGGAATTCACTACCTGCATCGTTGTGCCTGTAAAGTTTACTTTACCAACTCCGCCGTTAGCATCAAATTTCGCTTGAAGCATGTTACCATCGCTGATTCCAATGGATACAAGGGGAATTACTGGGCTGTTTAAGGCCATGCTTACGTAGTCACCATGGACTTCACGTCCTCTGATGATAACGCCTGCTGCGCCTGCTGCTTCAGCATTTTTTTGGATGTCTGCATAAAGAGGAGTTGCATTTGCTCTGATGGCAAATACGATTTTTCCTTTTACATCCTTGCCGGCAAAGGCTGCAGTGCTGCCATCGCCAACACTAACAACATCCAAATCTTTATTAGTGCCGAATACATCCAGCGGGTTTGGAGAAGACTGGCGCTTGAACGCGATTGGCAGGGCTTCTCCCCCAATTGTTACAATACTTTTATCCAATGTGATTTTGTCATTGGAAATAGATGCAACAGAAATGGATCCAGGAGTAAGACCTGGTGATCCAACTAATCCGATATCAGGGTTTGATGCTAATGGGTTTGATCCACCGCTTCCGAATTGATCAGAGTTACCAGCGGAAATGGACATTAATACGCCATTGTTTACTGCTCTTTCAATTGAGCTTTGCTCGAAGCCATCCGGGCTCACGAAACCAGCTGTAGAGCCAAGGCTCATGTTCATTACATCGGCACCCAGTTTAATTCCATCATCGATGGCTTTAACATAAATGTCGCCAAATGTAGACGGCATTGCTGGGTCATTTCCAAATACTTTAAGTGCAAGCAATTGTGCATCCGGTGCAACACCTTTGATGCCGTTATTGCTTTCATCGCCGTTGGCACCAGCTGTACCTGCTACGTGCATTCCGTGCATGGAAGCATCCGGGCCAAGGTCAAGAATGGTGTCATTTTTGTCTGCATAGTTATAGCCGTAAGGAACTTTCGTTGTATAATACTTTCCTGGCAGGCCTAAGTTTGTCTTCAAATCACTAATTTTCGCTGATGTCAGCTTTTGAGCTGGGTCAGCTGCAAGAACCATATCCTTGTGGGATGGATCAATACCTGTATCAATAATTCCGATTACCATGCCCTTGCCTGTAAATCCAGCATTCCATGTTTGAATGGCTTCAACCATCTGCTTGCTGGAAATCATTTGCGGCTTTTCGACAGGTCTTTCGTACTCGTTTACAATGCTTACTTTTTCTACATCCGGCAATTTTTCAAGCTCATCGATTTGGCCATATTCAATATCGCCGCTCACACCGTTTACTACGGTTGTAAATGTGTTTTGTACATCAAAAGCAAGGTTCTCGTCCTTGACTTCAGATAGGAATTGGCTTTGATCCTGTTTCACATCAGTCTGCAATTCTAGTTTTTTTGCATCTGATAGATCCTTGTACCTCACTCCTTTGCTAGTAGCATAAGAGATTGCAGGTGCGCCATCCAATTCAACAACAACCCTGACCTTGTCATGCGGTTTAAAATAATCTGACGGTAATACGCTCAGCGCGTCCGTTTGATTAAGCTGAACCAATTGATCTGTATTTAGGGTGTCAGCTTTTACTACTCCTGCCCCAAGGGACACATTGGAGATAGTTAGCAGGGAAACTAAACCTACCGCTACCTTCTTCTTGACTTTCTTCATTTTCTTCAATCGTCTCTCCCCTTTAACTTTACTGGAAAAAATAACGATTCCCCCCTGTCATATATGTACTATTGCGCGAATAGATATAATTTTCAGTCAAATTTATTCGTGCTATTGAAATATAGCATGCTATTATATTAGAGTAAATAGCGGAATTTGAAATATTATGTAATTTCATAGTATATTTATACTAAATAAATTCGACAAACTAACTTTAGTAGGGACTTTTGTCACAATTGGTAACTTTCGTTGTAAAGTATAGGTTTTCGTTATATTTTTGACACTTTTAAAAATACTAATCTAACGGAAATCTAACATTAGTAGATGGAGGGAAATTGAATATTTATTCATGTATTGGAGGGGATTTGGAATTGGTTTGGATGGTGCCTGGCATCTGGAATTTACCTGGCAATATAGGTGCCGATATAATAGAAGGTTTTTAGGTTATGTTGAAAAAGCTATTGAACGTATTTTTATTACTTCTAGTATGTGTTGCTTCTCTTTTAAACTACTGGTACCTTCTCATAAAGTTTACCTTCTATTTTCTTTTAGGACATATGAATGTGTCCTGGTGGTTGGATACAGGAAGGACATTCACCACCTTACTGCTTTCCATTTTGACAGGTATTAACTTTATCCTTCTTTATAAATACAGCTTAAAAAAAGGAATCATTATTTTCGCATTGGTTCAGGTCCTGCTTTTTTCTTACTGTGGATATCAATTGAAGGAGCTTTATTCTTATCCTGTAAGAAATATTCAAATCCCTTTGCATTCTGAATAAAACTAAAAAGAACCTACATGGAATCTTGGCCATAAATACCAGAAACGGTCTTCATAAGCGAGGTCATGGCCAAAAGCCCAGCAAAAAAAGATACCCAAAGGAGCTATGAAGACTTAAAAGCCATGCGTGAGAGTAGGAAACGGTCTTCATAAGGGGGATGAAGACCGAAACGCCATTCTAAGGAGAAGGAAACGGTCTTCATAAGCGAGGTCATGGACAAAAACCCAGCAAAAAAGATACCCAAAGGAGCGATGAAGACTTAAAAGCCATGCGCGAGAGTAGGAAACGGTCTTCATAAAGGGAATGAAGACCGAAACGCCATTCTAAGGAGAAGGAAACGGTCTTCATAAGCGAGGTCATGGACAAAAACCCAGCAAAAAAGATACCCAAAGGAGCGATGAAGACCGAAATCCCCGCCTCGGGAGCAGAAAATGGTCATCATAAGGTTGATGAAGACCGAAACGCCTGCCATAAATACCTGAGCCCGCAAACTGTCCAATTAATGAGCCTTATTGGACAAAACCTCCCTGGTAAAGCAGGAAAATGTCCTTCATCTATTCTATTAATTACAAAAACTCTCAGTTGGAGAAGGAAACTGGCTTCAATAAGCCCTGTTGAGGACAAAACCTCTCAACTGAAGCTGGAGATTGTCTCCAAGAAGCTCTATTAAAGACAAAACCTCGTAAATGGAGCAGGAAACTGGCTTCAATAAGCCCTATTGAGGACAAAACCTCTCAGCTGAAGCTGGAGATTGTCTCCAAGAAGCTCTATTAAAGACAAAACCTCGTAAATGGAGCAGGAAACTGGCTTCAATAAGCCCTATAGAAGACAAATTCTCTCAACTGAAGCTGGAGATTGTCTCCAAGAAGCTCTATTAAAGACAAAACCTCGTAAATGGAGCAGGAAACTGGCTTCAATAAGCCCTATTGAGGACAAAACCTCTCAGCTGAAGCTGGAGTTTGTCTCCAAGAAGCTCTATTAAAGACAAAACCTCGTAAATGGAGCTGGAAACCGGCTTCAATAAGCCCTATAGAAGACAAAACCTCTCAGCTGAAGCTGGAAATTGTCTCCAAGAAGCTCTATTAAAGACAAAACCTCGTAAATGGAGCTGGAAACCCGCTTCAATAAGCCCTATAATTCTCCCTGGTTAAGCAGCATATTGCCCTTAATCTACTCTATGAAATACAAAATCTCTCAAGAGAAGCGGCATTATGTCCTTCATCTACACTGGTTGGTGCCTGTCACCTGGGAATTCTAAAAAATCAGCTTGCAGACCACCCTCTGCAAGCTGACTTTTTATTCTTTGAAATGGCAGACCTCCAGCGGGTTGCCCTCTAGGTCCTGAAATTTAAACCATTTTACATTCCCATCTCCCTGAATGGGTCCGACCTTTACCCCATTCTGCAAAAGATGCTCATACGCGCCTTCTATATCCGAAACAAAAAAGTTAAACGGAACAATTGAATTTACAGCAGTTTCATCTTCATTAGACTTACGCACGAGAGTTAACGGGGTTTCGCCAACATTCAGCGCAGCATAGCCACTGTTGTCATCCCGCCATCTGACCGTAAATCCTAGCACCTGTGAATACCATGCAATCGCACTCTCGAAATCTTGTACTTTTAAAAACACGGTATCAATTCTTGTAAATAATGACAACATCATTCTCCTCGCTCCATCGATTACTCGGCTTTTATGATCGGTATATAAATATCTATCTCGGATTCATCGTTCATTGCGCCACAAAATCTGCTCGTTTCATACATTTCAAATTCCGACCCTTGCGCTCGTTTATACCCTGACTGGGGAAGCCACGTTCCATAAATATATTGCCAGGTTTCTGCAAAATTTTTGAGAGATCCTTTATGAGTAAAAATGGCAAAATCATTAGCAGGAACTGTCTTTAAAACCATGCCTTCTGGAATGTTTACATCGCCGGTAACCTCAGCGCAAACGATATAATTAAATTCCATATTTCCTCCTGTAGGCTCGATTAGACCGTAGGAAACATTTAGGTCCTTTCGGTTTTCAATTTCCTTCCACCTTGGATCCATCTGCATCCAAACATGTGAAAATTCCTTTGCGGTTGAACTATGTACTTCTAATCCTACAACTTGAAAAGCGTCTTTTTTAATAAATTTTGGTTCCATTGAGATGCTGCCTCCTAATAGTAAGGTTTTAATTTATATCTCCCAAATAAATCGGAGTTTTTTCACCATTGAAATGGTTGATAAGATATTTTCTCATTTCTTTTGGATACAATCTTTTTTCCATTAAGTCCTTAATAGGAACCCATTCGATACCAGTTTGATAACGATCAGGATTAATAGGTTGTATGTTGGTACCTTTTGTTTTACAGGCAAAATAATACTCCACCTGGTGTGCATTAAAATCGGAGGCGGCATATTCGTGGTTTTTACCGATGTATTCACGAATAAAAATAAGTTCTCCAATTTCCACTACTTGCCCAATCTCTTCCATGCATTCTCTTAGCAGGGTGTTGTGAAATGTTTCTCCGTGCTCCTGCCGCCGCCAGGGCAAAGATAAAACTCCCCTTCGTCATCTAAATTTTTTGTTAATAAAATCTTATCCCCTTCAACTAAAACAGCTTTTACAGAGTTTCTAATCTGCATGTACACACCCCTTATTCCGGTAGTAATATATTCCATATTATTAATCTACTATCCTGCCGTAAAACTACATCAATTTTTAATAATTCTTTAATCATTTTTAATGAAAACGACGCAATTTAGTAATAATTTCTAGGTAATATAGAAAGCAGGCAGGGTAGCAAGCGGGGCTATCACGGTATTCGGCGAAGGTGGGGCCGATACTATTTTTAATTGGATGGAAATTGGAAGGTGCCTGTCACCTGGAAATTATCTGGATGTTTCTTCTTCCCTGGAAAATAGCCAAAATAAAAAGATCGCCATCATTGACGATCATTGTTCGTTTAACTTTATTCTATTATTCCGGAACCTCAATATACTCACCAACTCTTGCCTTTAAAATCTCTATCAGCTCTTCGTCCATATAAAGATAGTCGTCAGCAATATCTAAGTTCCATACTTTTTTATCAGAAAGCGGCCATTCCGAACTTTTCCTTCAAACGCCTCATATGCTTTTTTTCCATCACAAAAATAATATCCGCCCAGCCTATATGACCGTCCGTCACTTTTATTCTGGCACCAGCTTCTGTACCCGCTGATCTTGCGTCATACCCATTAAATTTATGAAAAACCTTCTCAGCCGTTGGGCTCCGCCACTTATTTTTACTGCAAATAAAAAGAATTTTAATATCCATTCACCCATTCGTTTTTTCATTACTATCTGTGTGCTCGTTTGAATTTGTCGCTTTTATATTTCCTTTTTGTTTCGTCATAGTCGGAAGGGAACGCAAATTTTTTTGTAATTACTTAAGGAATTATTCAAGTAACATACTCCATCTAATCTTCTGACTGTACTTTTTTGTTTTCTTTTAATATCGGCAAGTTCCTTAAATTGTAAAGATAACTATATTCCTGATTCGCACTTATACAAGATGGACCGTTTCTTTCTTATACCACGTGTTCCGTTAATCGTAAAAGAAAAAAGATTGCAATACCACCCTATTACATCTCAAATGAATCTTTTAAGTTTTAAATTAACCTTGGCACAATATCTTTTGAAACATTATCGGTTTATGCTTTTCAAAACCCTTTATAAGCTCTTTTCCAAAAATAGTGATTGTTCTTTCCCAAGGGTGTCCTAATAATCCCCATTCAAAATCCCTATGAATAAAAAAGTAATAGTCGCCGTTTGGAAAAATAGGTACTGTCCACTCATCAAACTCATCTTTTGGAAATTCTAAATACGGGTTTATCCAATAACCTGGATGCTGCCAATCTAACGCATACATGTATTCATTCTTTTTGATAAGCTCTCGAAAAGCAAGTAGTGACTTTTCCTCTAAGTCTTTATAAACAAAATCTCCAGACCAATTTAAATTTGAGGATACATCATAAATAATAAAAGGCTTTGGCACTTCAAAAGATGGAAAGACTGACATACTTGGTTTAAATTTAAATTGGCCATATACCCTATCCCATACCTCTTTATAATCTAATGCAGATAATTCAATCCAATTTTCCATTTGAATAGCCACCCTTTACGATGCTTTTATCTCATTTAATGTTGAACTATCCTGTTTCATTAGTAAAAAAAGCTACATCAATGACAGCCACTTTCCACTTAAACCATTTTTGTTTTCACCTATGTTCTTTTCTAAATCAAAGATAGTCCAACAGTTTTCCGCCCACTATATATTAGTTGTCATTTAAGAAATTCTTTTTGAGTCACTGATTATCTAATCTCTTTTACCAAATCATATAGTTGGGTTAATGGAAGTAATGTTTCACCTTCTGCATCTAAAATGTCCCCGAAATTTATATAACCCAACTTGGTCATTACATTAAATTCACCCAAACAACTATCAAGTAATAGAAACAAAGTCCCCTGCATTTCTGCTTCGTAGTTCTCCAGGAACAAGTTTACATTAATAAAATTGCTGTCTGCAGTATAATCATAAGTAAATAATACTGTGTCCTCCGAAATCCTAAATCCATTAAAGTTTATTTCGATTCCTTCCATTCGTTGACGGAAAGCTGTTATTTTCCAATTTTTTAGTTTTGGTGCTATATTTACAAGTTTTAATACATACGGAATTAATTCTCTCATTCCATCCGCACTTATAATTAGTTCCTTTACACCATCTATATCTGGTTCTACTTGAAACTCAAATACCAACTCTTTATGGATTTTTTGAAGTTGTACATGTAAAATGTCAAACAGCTCTTCTTTGTCCTCTTCTGACATTTGGTAAAATTGATCTGAATTTTCTTGAAACCATTTCCAAAATTTTTGTTCTGGAGTAATCCAATTGAAGAGACCTTTTATCATTAATCTTTCCCCTTTTGTTAAGGAATCCAAAATTTAAATGAGTGCTTTATTAAAATATCTTCTCTTAATTTAAAAGCTCTATTAAACTTTCCTATTAATTTCCGCTCAAGGCCCTCCAATCAACATAGTATCTAAATCAACACTGAGATTTAACATAGCCAATTTAAAAATCACAGTTTACTTTTAAATATGACTTTATAATCTTGAAACATTATGGTTAAGTTTTTTTCTAAAGTTAATATCGTTTCATTTTTTTTATCGAAAGATACACATATTGATTTTCCCGTTTGTAGTTGCCTTGCTGTATGATCATCAAGTTCTATTTCAATACAGTCATTGTTTAACTCTACATTTAATATTCCTCCGTAGGTTGAATGGATTTGATCATTGTATTCGATGTGAATCTCATCCAATCCTAGCTCCTTATCTTGCTCACCAGGTGCTAATGATTTTTGTAAAAGTATGTATTCCTTCGTATTGAACTCGGCATCAGCAAATCCAATCATTAGAATATTTGTATCACGATCAACATCGGGATATAAAAAGTTTGCACGAAACAGATTTTGCATTCTCAAGTTTCCTCATTTTCCTGTTTTATCCTAATATTCTATCTAAGTATGTCAAACTCCTTGTTCAATAAAACGACCCATTTAGAATTAGAAAAAGACTACATTGTTCACTAACAGGGCAGTTACGCGAACAAAAAAACCTTGCTTCCTTATAAGAAGCAAAGCTTTCCTTTATTTGAATAAACAAAAGGCTGCCAAAGCAGCCTATATACATGATTAGAATACAGAGATTACGGCTCCATTTTTATGGATAACCGTTACTTTTTGTCCCGATTTTTTCTGATAGTCGGAAGCCGATCCATATGGCACTTCTAAAACGAGTGGTTTACCTCGTTGTTCGAATTCTACAGTAAAGCTGTCTGCTGCACCAACCACTTCAACTTCTGAAATCTCTGCTGCACCTGGTATTATCAACCGTTGCCCAATAAGAACCATTTCCTTTTTAAGCCCATTTTCATTAGCCAGATTTTCCACCGTTACCCCAAATCGTTTGGCAATTCCCCATAAAGTATCTCCTGAAACAACGGTGTACTTTTCTTCCTCGCCATAGTTAGATGTTTCCAAAGGCACTTACTATTTTCTGCCCTATATTAATTCGATCAGACTGAATATTATTTATCTTTTTCAATTTTTCTAAAGTGATTCCGTACTTTTTTGCGAGTAAAAAAAGGCTATCTCCCTTTTGGACAGTATATTGGTTCGTAATTTCTTCTGATTTTGGCACCATTGTTTTACCTTGTTCAGGTAGCACAAGCCGCTGCCCCACAACAATTTTTTCTGATGTTAAGGCGTTTGTTTCTTTTAGCTGATCTATACTTACTTGATACTTTTTAGAAAGGCTGTATAGAGTATCCCTCTTTTTCACCGTGTAATCCTTACCATAAGCCGCTGCCTTACCATTCAGTAACACAAGTGCTGAAATTGTTCCCGCAATCGTGACAGCAGCCATTTTTTTATTGCGTGCTCTCACTTTTTGCTTGCGTACTTCCGCTATTCTTTGTTTTCTCTTTAATGAAATAGCTTTCAATGTTGTACTCCCCCATAAACCTCTAATAAAATTTGACTCCTTTAAAGAGTTTCGAGGTCGCAAAGCATTTTTTGACTGTAAATTAATAATATTCCTGTACAGGGATATTTTTCTTGACTTTATAAAGAAAGGCAGTTGAAATATGTGCTATTCTCCTATCACTTGTACACCTACAACATCACTAAATCTTACCTTTTTCATTTCTCCATCTTCATCCTCTAAATAAATCACCTTATTGAATTCATCGAGCCGGTGCAAAAAGCCTATATATTCATTAACAAATCCATCAACCCATACCTTCAATTTCACTTGGTTAGCAAACTCCATCGCCAAAAGGATTTTCTCCTCAAATTCTTCAATTTGGTATTCATCTAATATAGGCTTACTCACCTTTAAGTCCTCTCTTCTTGCCTCTCGAATCATTTTCATTTGTTCCGGCATGAAAAAAGCTGACTGCCACTTCATTTTACCGCGATCGCGTATCCCCATTAGAATCCCCCCTTTCAAGCCTTTCTTTTATTATAGAACACTTGTTCGTGAAATATGCAAAAAAAATAACCATTCCTGCTATTAAGGAAGGTTACGAAATAAAGTCTATAAGGGATGCGGAATTGTCCGCCCATTGTTTTGTTCCATATTTAGAATTTGTATCTATTCTTGTATTGTTACATTAGGACAGCGTTGCTTTATTTCAGAAATGAACCGTTCAATTTCCATAGGGGAAATCTTAACGCTTCCTAAAGTGGCTGATTTATAAAAGATTTCAAAACTCTCTTTTGATGATAAAAGCCGATAACCTGTGAGGATTTCTTTTGCGGGTGAAATTCTCGTTATTTCTTCGTAGGGTATTCGACTTCTAAACGGTCCTCCTCTTACGAACAAGTGGTCCTGATAGAAAATGTACTTAATCGAAAAAGCTGACCACAAAATTAAACCAACTGAAATAATAAAAATAAAAAAAACAATCATCATCGTGAGTGGGGTAACTTCTTCATCAAGGAATAAAGGGATAAGTGTCACAGCACTTATTAATAAAATAATAATAGAAATAAATGTTTTAAAATAGGTGTCTATTTTTGAACGAAAAACCATTGAATTTCACCTCCTTTTGACTAAGACATTGCTAATTTCCTTACTATTAATTGCCATTAACTTAGACATTCAAATCTATTGGGCACCATTATTTCTAGCTGCCCTTGCTGCCTTTTGAATTGCATTTACGCCCATGACGACTGCTATTAACTCATACACATTGATACCTTCATCCATGCTGGTTAACTGAAATGCAGGTGAAGCGAAGAATCCGCTGATTTTCTCAAAGCGACCAATCTCACTTTCGTTCTCATTAAAAACGACATAAAGATTAGAAAAGGCTTCAGACTCGATTTGATATGAACGATTTTCATGGGTCCGATACTCATATTTTTTTGAAAAAAAAGCAAATTTCCCTTTCAGTTTTCCTATTTCTTCCCCCGAAGAATTAGAAATGACCCAGCTACGACTAAAAAAAGGAAACTTTCCACTTACAATGGTCTCGCCATTAAGATTAAGGACATCCAGGCCAGCAGAGAACGCACTTTTCAAGTCAATCTCCCCAACCTTTTCTTTTGAATCATTATATATATCCGTTCGACCCGCTGAAAAAAAGTTATCAGAAACATATAATGTTTGTTTATCCATTTAATTACCACCTCTTTATTTCATACGAATTTGATAATAAGAAGTTACATACTATTTAGGCTCAGTTAATAATTTTTGTTGATATGCTTGTTAAACGAACGGGGCAGGTGTGAGAGAAGGATATTTGAAAAATGAGTTAAAACAATATATTGTTGATATATCAACGTTTTTTAGACAACGACATCCAGTGAAGGCAAACGGCTTTTAAAGTTTTGTTGCGCCCCATTAAACCGTGATTACAGGGATAAGTGCTGATCCGGAACAAAAAGGATTAACAATACTCTAGGAGGTAAAAAATAATGAACATTGTTACTATCGTAGGAAGTCTAAGAAAAGAGTCTTATAATATGCACCTGGCTAAAACAATGCAAGAACGTTACAAAGGTAAAATGAATATTGAAATTGCAGACATCCGTTCTTTGCCTCATTTTGACCAGGACGAAGAAAACAATCCAACAGAGGATGTAAAGAAATTCAAGGAGTCAATCGCAAATTCAGATGGGGTTATCATTATTACACCAGAATACAATTGGTCTATTCCTGGCGTTTTAAAGAACGCTTTAGATTGGGCTTCTAGGGTTGATAAGGTTTTCATTGGTAAACCAGTAATGGCTCTAGGCGTGACACCTGGAATGCTCGGAACCGTACGTGCTCAAATGCATTTGCGAGAAATTCTAGCAGCTCCTGGTATTCAGGCTAAGATTCTTCCACCCGGTGGAAATGAGGTACTGATTGGTTTTGCTAATCAGAAGTTTGATGAACAAACAGGTCAGCTGGCTGATGAAGGGACACTTAGTTTCCTAGATAGTAAAGTAGATGCGTTTTTCGATTTTGTAAAATCGGTCTGAACTGCTGTTACTATCCTTTTTCTTATTTGACGGGTGCTTGACTACAAAGGAGAAATCTAATGAAAAATCATTGCTGCCGAACGATGACACGACAGGTTAATAATCAATGCGAAGAACACTCGAATCCTTTCGAATGCCCTGATAAATTGATCAATTACACTGAACAGTATGATGAATATGGGCTAATAATTCATAATGGCGGAACATCGAGTTTGACTATAAACTATTGCCCTTGGTGTGGAACTAAATTGCCAGATTCGAAAAGAGATTCATAGTACACACTTGAACAATTAGATTAGATGAATGGTACAGAAACAATGAATGACTGTGATAAAGCAGTCATTTTTTCTTTTTGTTTCAAAACCTAATTCTAACTATCCTTATAAAATATTTTCCTCTTCTAAAATTTGCATGATTAAGAGGTTCATAGACTGGGAATACTATGACCAAGAACAAAAATTCAAAGAGGTGATTATTTTGAGGAAGAATAACATATCATTATCCGAGTTTACTAAAGAAGAAGGTTTTGAATTAAACGGCTATATTTCTCAACTATTTGAACAAGCATCAACAGAAGATAACAAAGAAAAAAGCTAATCAGGGCATGCTGGTTAGCTTTTTTTTCATTTTGGCTCTTATTGTAACCTTTGTTGCTTCTGTAATAATTTGTGCCCACTTAGAGGCTACTCAAGGTAAGTTTGGGTGAAAACAAAGGTCTCGAATTCAAATTAGTAGCTAATTCAGACAGGTTTGATTAAATCCAGGGCATTCGTGTCCGAATCAGGGGTCTATTCAGACAGGTTTAATCAAATCAAAGGCATTCGTGTCCGAATCAAGGGTCTATTCAGACAGGTTTGATCAAATCCAGGGCATTCGTGTCCGAATCAAGGGTCTATTCAGACAGGTTTGATTAAATTAAGGGCATCCGTGTCCGAATCAGCGGTCTATTCGGACAGATTTGATCAAATCTAGGGTATTCGAGTCCGAATCAAGGGTCTATTCAGACAGGTTTGATCAAATCTAGGGTATTCGAGTCCGAATCAGGGGTCTATTCGGACAGGTTTGATCAAATCCAGGGCATTCGTGTCCGAATCAGGGGTCTATTCGGACAGGTTTGATTAAATTAAGGGCTTTCGTGTCCGAATCAGCGGTCTATTCAGACAGGTTTAATCAAATCAAGGGCTTTCGTGTCCGAATCAGCGGTCTATTCAGACAGGTTTGATCAAATCAATGGGATTCAAGTCCGAATCCACCGGCTTTTCGGAAATTTCTTATTTATTTTCCACTGAGACACTTTTGATAATCGGGTAGCCGTGATAGACACCAACCTTGGCAAGGAGTTTTCCTTTCCTCGATTGTTCTTCCAAGACTTTACCCGTGTTTTCTTCCACATAGTAACGGTCAAGCGGTAGCTCTATCCGCACTTTTCCGTCACGATAACTTGAAGTTAGCAACGTACCTTTCAGATAAACGCCTGAACTTGGTTCCTCTTCGTGGACGCTGACCACTTCATCAATTCCGTTATTTTTTCCAAGAGTCAGATAAACGGTTGGTTCAGCAATTCTTAGCGACTTTCCGAGATATTGTGCATATTCATCATCATCCTGCTTGGTAATCTTAAAGTGCTTTTTCAAATGGCTATCAAAGAGCTTAACTGGAACTGATTCCGCTTCAAAGTTCAAATCCTCATAATCACCATACAATAAATCCCTCGGGTCATAAGGTTCTGTCCGCAGGGTAACCTCGACACCGTAATGAGTTGCCACTAACGGTTTGAAGGTCAAACTGAGTAGAATCGCCACAGGAACAAGAAGAACAAGTAGAAAATATTTTTTGCTCCGCATAGGCTGTGCCTTTTTATTTTCCATCTTTCCTGTCCCCCTTCTTCCGACTCTTTTCAAACCAAATGCCCAACCCAATTAGAAGGATTCCACCGATTAAGAAGGCAATCGATTTACTCTGGAACATGAAGGATAAATCGACGTAGTATCGGAAGATGATGATACTGACCAACACGGTACCAAGGATGTTCTCTTTCTTCACCAAAAAAGGCCGTAGATACCATACAGGATTCCGAATGCTACTGATAATCCGCTCTGAGTCCCCCTATCTTGAAGGATTCCCCATTCGCTTGGGAAGGTCAGGGAAAATCCTGTTAAGAACTGTAAGGACATCCCGAGAATCTTCATTGGGAGTTGATAGTCTGGATGTTGGCGGTAGGTCATCAACATCCCAAGAGCAAAGAACCCGAGGAGCATCAACGTATAATGGTGAACACCGAAGTAATCCAGCGTTAGTATAACCGCTTCGATTCCCATGAGGAAGTTGACAACAAACAGAATGACCGATTTATTCAAATACCGATGTCCCGCATAGAACAGGATTGGGACAAGGGCAATATAGACAATTGGGAAACCATGACCGTCTTTTACCCTGACCGCAAACTCCCACTGGATGTACTCGTACAGCACCGCTATGTTGATCCATAAGAGATATTGTGCCGGTTTCATCACCTTGTACCAAAAAATGAATAGAAGTGGAATGATAGCAAGCATGAGGTATCCAAAATAATCATGATTCATAAAGTATTCCAACTGGATATACAGATACACAAGCGCTAAACTCGACATCTTGATGGATGTATCTTTGATGTAGAATCCTAACCCCAACAATGGCACCACAATGACCAAGAGATAAATAAAACGGTGGTCATCGTTTAAGAACTTCGTCAGGACGAATAATTCAATCAATCCAAATCCTGCGTATTTCACTACCTTGTCCTTTAGGTAATATGCAAGCGGGATGACTCCTATCCCCCATGCTAAAAACAGGTTCTCCGTATTCCCGCCCAAGTGGAATAACTGCCCGATATAGACAATCTCCCCTCCAAAAGCGAAGGCACCGATATAGTACAAGGCTCTGGATAATTTCGGACTCCTCGTTTCCTGCCAACGTCCCGCCACAAAGAACAAGATGAATGTAATGAGTAAGATGAGGTATTTTGTAAGTGGTGACCATCCTGACCAATTGCTTGCGACAAAACTCAGGATTCCTAATCCTATCAAAACCGCTCCGATGATTAAAAGAATCTGAATGGCATTCATAGACCGTTTAGGTGAAGAGGGAACCACAACAGCCTCCCGTATTTGATAATGAGTCAATAAGCGGTCTGCCTGTCCTTTCTCCAAGGAGCCGACTTCTTCTAGATGATTGAATTCCTGTTTGAGGAAACGATAGCCCGTTTCATTCACTGTTCTTTTCAGTATAATCACTCCCTTCAACTGTCTTACATCTTTTCGCTTCCAAGCCCGCTAATCCCTGTTTTAAAAGATATTTTCTTTATCCATAAATCATAAGTAGCAGGTCTTTTTAATATGACCTCACAGGTGAAATAAGATGAAGATAAGATGAATTATCAATAGGTTCAATTAAGACTGGTCTCATTGAACCACCAAAACTTAATCTTATCTCTTCTTCTTTTATTACTTTTAAGGCATCCATTAAAAAACTTCCATCAAGTGAAATACTTAAATGGGTTTCACCATTAATCACTTTAATACTTTGTTGTTCTTCTATTTTTCCTATTTCTGATGAGTTAGAAGAAATTCGGATTTTAGTACCATCCTGGATTTCGAGATGTACATTGTTATTTTTCCATTCACTTGCAAAAAGACAAGCCCTATCGATACCCTTTAATAGTTGATTGGTGTTGAGAGTAATGATTGTCTTCGAATCATTTGGCAATAATCCTGAAATGTTAGGATAATTACCTTCAATTAACCTTGAAAAAAGAGAGATGGTTGTTGATTTAAATACTATATATCTGTCTGTTACAAAAATATCTATTACACCAGATTCATTAGCAATTAACTTAGTAAGCTCATTTAGGGCTGTACTTGGAACAATGAATGAACCATTTACATTTGATTGTATTTCAAGTTCTCTTAACGCTAAGCGATGGGAATTTGTTGCAACACAAGTAAGATGGTTTTCCTTGAATAACATATTTACTCCTGTCAGGACAGGTCTAGACTCACTCTTGGAAACTGCAAACGCAGTTTGTTTAATCATTTCTATTAATTCGATACTGGGAATTTTAATGCACTTAGCTTCGTCAATTTGGGGAAGACGTGGGTACTCTTCAGAATTAAATCCGTAAAGGTGGGTTACTATTTCATCAGATTGAATTGTAACTAATAATTGTCCGTTTACCTTTAAATGTATTTTATCTGGCAGCTTTTTAACAATTTCACTTAAATACTTAGCAGATATAACTACACTACCTGTATCATAAACTTCCAATACATTTACCCCATCAATCGTTAATGGAATAACTTTTTCAATTACAATATCAGAGTTGCTTCCGACAAGAATTAAGCGATCATTATTTGCAATTATCTTAATACCTGACAAGATTGGAAAAGGAGTTTTTATAGACACAGCTTTACTTACATCTGAAATTGCTTTATTAAAACATTCATTGTTTATTATAAATTCCATAATAAGGTTCACTCCATTTTAATTGTTAGAGAACCTAATTCGACAAAATCCCTAAATCACCTGTTTCTTGCCCTTTAGTCTAATAAAAAAGGGCAATACTTCTTCTTGAAGTAATGCACCATTTTATTAAGCTCTTTTAGCAAGGATTGTTGTTTTGGGACAAATTCTACTATTAGAGTTTGTTCCGAAATCCTCTTATTCGGACTTGATTGCCCTTGATTTGATCAACCCTGTCCGAATAAGGTAAAAGAAATGGTCTTCATAAGGGGAATGAAGACCGAAACGCATGTCTAAGGTTGAAGAAATGGTCTTCATAAGGGAGATCATGGGCAAAATCCTATCAAAAAAGATACCAAAAGGAGCAATGAAGACCGAAATCCCTGCCTTGGAAGCAGAAAACGGTCTTCATAAGGTTGATGAAGACCGGAACGCATGTCTAAAGTGGAAGAAATGGTCATCATAAGCGAGATAAAGGCCAAACCCCTCTGATTCGGACTCGAGTACCATTGAATACACCAGTATTAGTTTTGAGTGGTATCTAAGTGAGCAAAATTATTACAGAAACAACAAAGTTTACGATAAGAGCCTTAGTCTAAAATAAAAAAGTGCAATACTCCTTCTTGAAGTAATGCACCATTTTATTAAGTTGCCTATCGTCAGTATACTAGGCAGCTAATATGAAGTTGTCTTTTACTTCGAATTCGAGATATCCATGTAAAAGAAAGGGGCTTTTGGTTGTTGTTTTCATCGATACTAAGCTTAAGAATCTTTTTGTTTAAACACCCCATTGTTTTATGACTTGTTCTTTTGCTATAAGGTTAATTTTTTCACGGCTCATATCTTTATTAACAATGACATTGGTGTGATAATTTTTATTTTTATACTTAACTGTAACGAACACTTCAATCATGGTTTTTTCGTCTCCTTTCAAAAAATATTAAAATCGTTTCGCTCTAAAATAAGCTACTTTTAAATAGAAGTTGATCTAGAAAATCATCTTAATTGGCTACTTTTTGTCGTTCGATACTCAGAAATGTACGAAGGCTGCGTGGTAGAAAACTGCGAATTTCTTCTTCGTTATATCCAATCTGCAATCTTTTTTCGTCCTGGATAATACGCACGGCGTAACATTTTAGGATTGTTAATTATGAGTTTATAAAATTCAAGAAGTGAAAGAGATTCAATGTTTACATTTAGTTCTTGAAAAGTTTTTGAATTAGTCGAAATAATCTCATCTGTTCCCTCTTCTGTCATGAGAAGTATAGATTTAATCTCATTTTCTGTAAGGGGTTCAGTTAATATATTTCTTTCAATATAGTCGATGTGATTTTCCTCGAGCCAGGCCTTTGCTTTTCGGCAAGAAGTACAGCTTGGTGACGTATATAGATTTACCATAATCAAACACACTCCCTAAAAAATTTTTACAACTTCAATATATCTTGAACTGTACGAGATATTTGAATTGAATTCCTTGTTTATCTATAAACGTTATTTCTTAATATATTGCCTTAAGGTCATTTTCATATTCATTGTAATTCACGAGGGTTAACCTCTTTCATTTTTACTCTCTTGATCCAGTATTTTTTTTCCTTTAAGCGAGTGAACCGTTTTAGTTAAGGGATTCTGACTAGAATTGATCCTTAGGGATTTCAATATCTCAGTTAATTCCATGAACCATTCTTTATCTTTAATTAACAAAGCTAAATCAATCATGCTCTTAACCTCCTCTTCCGTTTTAAAAACAGGAGGCGTTAATCTTTCAACCTTGTTTAATAGTTCAATTGTTTTCCCAATGGTATTAACATTATCACTGGCTACTACGGTTACTTTAACTGTCCCCTGCGAAGGATTGACAGTTTCAATGTAACCATGTACCAGCTCTCCATGTTTTGATTCCCCTTTTACCCAGTCACCTATTTCTAAATTAACCTTTTCATTTTTCAATATTATTCACCGCCCATTAAATGTTATAAAAAAATGTACAGTTTAGTGTCTATCCCACTCATTTAAATGTTACAAAAAAATATACAGTTAAGTTTCAAGAAAATATATGGTTTTACAGGTTCTCTTCGAGATTTTTAATTCTCGCGAGGACACCGCTTATCGTTATTTGATTTAAATATGATTGAAGATGCAGCTCTGCTTCATTAAAAATTTGGTCCATAACACCCTGGGTATTGGAAGAAATTACACAAGCTTGTTCAGGATCACCAGTACACCAGTGAGGTTTGAGTGAGCCAGAAGAAATCGTCAAATATATTTGAGACAAAGTTGTTTTTTCAGGATCACAGCTCAAAATATACCCTCCGCCGATACCTTCTTTTGTCTTTACATAACCATTTTTTCGCAAGGTACTCATGACCTTCCGAACTCTAGCTGGATTAGTACAAACATTTTCCGCAATTGTTTCACTATTTGCCATATGGCCAGGCAGGTTAGCTAATAAAACCAAACTATGCGAAGCAATTACAAAATCACTGTTCATTTTCTATTCAATTCCTTCCCAGCAGAAGCGTACTGTAAATTTAATATATACAGTTCAATAAGTCAACTGTAAGTTCTTGGTGGAATTGAAAAATAAAATTTATAAATCCTAACTTTCGAAGATACACTACTTCCCATGAATCAGACGGCCATCACTAAAATTTGCTTTTATACTCAATGAGCGAAGTTACGTTTGTCCTTAGATAATAATTTTTAGAATTTTCATCCGTTCATCTTCCAATAAACGTAGTGGTATCTTACTATTACCACATTAAGGACTATTTATAATTTTAATACTTATCCTGCTTTATAGACTAAGAGCTGTTTTAAACCAATTACAAGTTTAGGAGATTCTATGAAATTAAAACCGACAATGCCGATTCTATCTGTTTTTGGTGGACAATATAGTCCGGCAGCAGCCCAAGAACTAGTAAAAAGTCAGGTTGGTAGTAAGACACATCCGTCTGTGGTAACACCACCACCTACTGAGCCGACACTAGGCTGGCTCGACTGTTATTGTGAAAGATGGCAGCAAAGAAATTGGTACAGCAACAACCGAAAAAGATGGAAAGTTCAGTGTGAAAATTCCTAAGCAAAAAGTAAAAGTCATATTAACTGTTATTGTGAAGAATAAAAGTGGCAATGAAATTGTCCCTGTAAAGGTAACGGTAAAGAAATAGAGTTGTTATGAGGCTGTCCTTTTGGGACAGTCTTTCTTTCGAATAGATTAACTCAAATATTATAGTAGATGAACCTGCTTACCTTCGGAAATCCAACAAATAAAATATTTATCATTTTGCCTATTTTTGGGATTAATATTTTTGTCAAAATATATTAAAAGAATCAGAGGATATTACTATCTTGTTGAACTAATGATAAGCATATCTACCTTAAGAAAGAATCTAAACAAGCCAAAAACATACAAGTTTTTATAAATAACTTGTTATTTTTGGCTTTTACTCCCTTACAGATAAAAAAACCTCATTCACTTGTGATACGGTTCACCGTAGTTATTTAAGAGCCAAAAGAGGCATTGGTAATTTTGATATGTTTAGCGGCGGAGAATCAGGGCGAAAACAGTTTCCAATGCCCTTCGGATACAACTTCGACCTCTCCGTCGATCACTTTGATGGCCGTTTGATCGTCAATCGCATAAGCCGGACCCTGCATCTCTGCAGCCCATCTCTTTGCGTCAGCCATGGTGTTTTTCGGCAGCATCTCGTGATCCACGTGCGGAAAGATTGAAAAATCAACCAGCCCCAGCGTTTCATCGCCACCCCCTGGTGGAGTCCAGCCAACGAAGTATTCACCAATGTTAGGTGCCATCACCATGCTCCCAGCACTCATTCCCACATAGACTGCGTGCAGCGACGGCAAGAGGTCCGCCAATCCGGATTGCCGCATCCAGTGGCACAGGTAGAGAGCGTCGCCGCCCGACACCAGCAGGACGTCCGTCTCCCGGACCAGCGGCACCCAGCGGTCTTCGTCGATGCTTGGCAGCGCTGTGAGCTCCAGCACGCCGACGGACTTCCAACCCAGGTCGACCATGGGATTCTCGGAATTCCCGCTGATGAACTGCCAGGTTTTGACGCCGGGCCGACCCAGGGGTGTCCGTACATCGCGGTGGGGATGCACAGGGTGTTGGAGTCGGCGATTGGCTTGTCCAGCATGTCAACCAGCGCGTCGTGTATGCTTTTGTTATTGATGCCTGCAGATGTGAGCAGAAATTTCATAACTTCAACTCCTTGTCGTTGTGTGGTACTGCAAAATTTTTCATATATCTAAGACAGCAGCCCTTTGATTTTACTAACTTTATATTTATATAACTTACCACCCCCTTAAGAATCGTGTATTTTGAGTTTACGAAAAACAAAAACATAACCTAAAAAGGAGGCAAGCTATAAGCATGATTAATTCAATTCTTGTTCAATATATTATCTACCTAACAGATATTATAAAGTACTACTAACCTTACTTCTCGGTAATAACCTGCTTAAGAACCTCTCTGATGAACCAGTTAAGAAGGAATATTAGAAGCTTCACGAATCCTCCTGGATTGAAACACCCGATGGTTTAATAAGCAGCAGTTAAACTCATCCCTCGGTGTCATCTTTTTGAGCTGAAACCAAAATACTTAAACCTCGTTTTTCACTATAATCCCACATTTTCACCCAGGGGAAAGTTTTAGGAGGTAGATAAAATGTTCTTTCTTCCAATGGATTGATTACATTCATGTCACATTTGATACCACTTACTTCAGTTCCAGGATGAATACTAACTTTTCTTCCTGTATCATTAAAGAATTTGAACTTCCTATTGAATAATCCCTTAATAAAAAATGATATTGAGATTTTTCTTAAATAGGCTACTTGCAGATTTATTCAACAAAAAAGACATTTCTCCTTCTTAAAGAAATGCACCCATTAGCTTAATAAGAATTTCTTTAATTGCTGATAATAAGAGAAACCTCAAATGGAGAATTCTAATGAAAAAAAGCCTTTTAATATTGATTGCCTTCTTAACTCTTTTCTCTTATTCTCCCGTCCAAGCAGAAACCGTAACTAATAATGATGTACAGTTGCGTGATGACTTGATCTACATTTTGCTTACTCCTTTAATTAACAAAGAAATTGAGAAACATTACGGCAAACCTAAGCAGTTTTATAACAAAAAGATTCTCCAAATCAAGAAGCTGGAACAAGGCAGCTACTACTTTGATGTAACACTTCAGGTAACGACATTTGAAGGAGCCCACAATCCCCCTAATGATTTAGTCACCATCACTTTCAGTAATCATCGTTTCCCAGGTTGGCGGGCGATTGATTTCAAAAGCAGAAGGTTAAAACCAAACGAAGATCAATACTGACATCCTTTGTAAAAGGGTTGTCTTTTTTTGTTCTTCTACTAACCTCCCTCTTTACTTGAATAAGAAAATGGCTTCACTCCATATTGAAGTAAAGCACCAGTCTAGTTAAGTACCTTTATTTTGCTTTTTTGTTTTAACACCGGAGTGTCTGGCGTTCAGCCTTTTTGCATTTTGCTCATATCCATGTACAACATGTTCCACCTATGACCGTCCAGATCAGCAAAACCGCAGCCGTACATCCAGCCACCCTTTTCGCCTGGCTTGCTGAATACAGTGCCACCCGCACGTTCGGCTTTCAAGGCGAGCTCATCAACTTCATCCCTGGAGTTCGCACCCAGAGAGAATAACACTTCAGTACCCTGCCGCGAATCCGCAACCGTATTCCCCGTAAAACCGCGGAACGCCGTTTCCGGGAAGAGCATCAAAACAACGTGATTGTCGCCGACGATCAAGCTGAAAGAGCCATCTTGACTCGTATACTGCTCATTCAACCGGAAACCGAGCTGCGTATAAAACGCCTTTGCCCGTTCTGGTTCTCGCACCGGCAGGTTCAACCATAATTCTCTCGACACACCTAACAACCTCCTAATATAAAGTTGCAGCGAACACTTACCCCCTATAAATTCAATGCTTATTATAATCTTTCCTTCTTGTTTGGAAATAAAATCCTTATACAACTATCTTGGCTTTCTTATCCACATTATGTTCGAGCTGTAACATACAAAATAACCTTTCCTTAACTTTCTGTTTACTGTAAAATATTGTTAATAACAGACGGAGGTTTTTTATGGGTAAATATATTTCAATTGCAATCCTATTTATGATTGGTAGTGTTGTTTTACTTTTTTTAATTTCTTCGGTATTTAATGATGGAACAGGGGCTATTTCAATAGGTTTTGTCCTAATTTTTTTGTTTTCTATTATCATCACTCTATTAATAAGGATTGGTGATATATTAAAGAAAAAGTAAACTGTTTCCTTGTTACGCAATTTTGGTCAAATAAACGTTAAAGAAGTGTAATTGTTATTTCCTAAAATAGTGATAGAAACTATCCTGATAACCAAGAGCCAATAGTCCAAAGCGTGAACTAAAAAGCTCAATAGATTATAATTAAAATTCAATACAAAAAGGATGAAGTGTTTCGTTTAAACAATACTCAATTCTTTGTCTGAAATTTTTCCAAGTTACCATTTCTAAAGCTATTTCAATTGGAAAGAAACCTACTTCCAAACTCTCTGGAGAAGTAGTTAGCTCACCTCCGATTGGTTTTCCCAAAAACAATGTGTTACATATAGATCCACTTACATTTTGATAAATTCCACAAAATTTTATAACTTCAATTTCGATACCACTTTCTTCTTTTGTTTCCCTAATTGCAGCGTCCTTCAAAGATTCTCCTTCTTCAACCTGTCCACCAGGCATTTCCCATCCTCTTTGAGGACCTTTAATCAATAAAATTTCTTTTTGCTCATTAAGTACGATAGTTGCGGCTGAAACAATATGTTTAGGAGTTGGCATATTTTGACCTCACATTAATATAGATTACCTAATTAACTCGTTACGGATTCACTTCAGAGGTGCAAAAACACACAGCATTTCACAAAGGAAATTCACCTAGTAAATGCAATGCTTATTCGGACAGACAAAGCCGAAATGTACCTCCGATTGTCCGAATGCGAGACTTATTCGGACAGGACAAGCCGATTAGTAACTCCGATTGTCCGAATGCTAGGCTTATTCGGACAGAACACACCGATTAGTAACTCCGATTGTCCGAATGCAGGGCTTATTCAGACAGGACAAGCCCATAATTGACTCCGATTGTGCGAATGCAGGGGTTATTCGGACACGACAAGCCAATTAGTAACTCCGATTGTCCGAATGCAGGGCTTATTCAGACAGGACAAAGCCGATAAGTAACTCCGATTGTCCGAATGCAGGACTTATTCGGACAGGACAAGCCGATTAGTAACTCCGATTGTCCGAATGCAAGGCTTATTCGGACACGACAAGCCGATAATTGTCTCCGATTGTCCGAATGAAGGGGTTATTCGGACACGACAAGCCGATAATTGTCTCCGATTGTCCGAATGCGAGGCTTATTCGGACACGACAAGCTGATAAGTAACTCCGATTGTCCGAATGCAAGGCTTATTCGGACACGACAAGCCGATTAGTAACTCCGATTGTCCGAATGCAGGGCTTATTCAGACAGGACAAAGCCGATAAGTAATTCCGATTGTCCGAATGCAAGGCTTATTCGGACACGACAAGCCGATTAGTAACTCCGATTGTCCGAATGCAGGGCTTATTCAGACAGGACAAAGCCGATAAGTAATTCCGATTGTCCGAATGCAGGGCTTATTCGGACACGACAAGCCGATTAGTAACTCCGATTGTCCGAATGCAGGGCTTATTCAGACAGGACAAAGCCGATAAGTAATTCCGATTGTCCGAATGCAGGGCTTATTCGGACACGACAAGCCGATTAGTAACTCCGATTGTCCGAATGCAGGGCTTATTCAGACAGGACAAGGTGATAGTCATTTAATTACTTATCTTTATTTTCATGGTTGTTGAAGTAGAAAAAGAAATTTAATAGTACAAGAACCATCCCCATGGCTCTGACCAATTAAAAACTATTTTCCAACTCATCAACAATGTTTCCGACATGAGCGATTGCTTGTTTTATGACGTCTGTTGTTGACATATCGAGTCCTGCCATCTTAAATAAGTCGAAGCCATTCATGGTTCCTCCACGCTTCAGCACATCTGTCCATTGTTCACCCACTGATAATCCTTCCTTTTGGATTCGTTTAGCGATTACAGTGGATGCTGATGTACCAATTGAATAGGTAAAAGGATAAAGGCCCATATAATAATGAGGCTGCCGCATCCATGTTAGCTTTGCCCCTTCATCAATTACGACGGTGTCTCCCCAGAATTCTGATAAAATAGTTCCTTTTGTGTTACTAATAACGGTTGTCGTTAAAGGAATCTTCTGATCGGCCATTTTGTATAGTCTTCTTAACAATTCAGCCTCTAAAATATGCGTCACACAATTATGATGGTAGCTCATCATCGAATACATATTTAACCAGCGGTGTAATCGAGGATCATCCCTATTTTCCCGCAAGTATTGTACAATTAAATGTTCGATTAATGTAGACGGTGCCTCGACAAATAATAATGATTGCCCATTGTTTATGAATCGTTGATTTTGAGCAGAAAGCGTGTAATGGATCGCGTGCCCAAGCTCGTGTCCGAGGAGAAGCACATCAAATAGATTTCCACCCCATGGGTAAAATGAATATCCATGGACACCATGAACGCCTCCGCCGAAGGCGATCATTCTTCGTCCCACATTATCGCCTCTATATACCCATCTTTCCTTAAACACCTTTCTCATTAATTCCTGATATTCAGAACCTAGTGGCCCAACAGCTTCAACAATGATTTCTCCTGCTTCCTTATAACTAATAGGCGGATCAAAATCAGGGTCTAATGGTGCTTTAACATCTGAGAAAAGCAGTTCATCTAAACCAAGCTGGCGTTTTCTTAGTCGTGCATATCTTTGCATATGGGGTGAAAGTTCTTGCTGAAACGTATCTAATACATCTTCAAAATATTGTGGAGAAACGCCATCCCCTGCATAAAAGTGATTGTTTGCCGGGGAATCATATTGAAGCAAATAATCCATCGTCGTTGGATAGTTACGCAGTTTTGCAATCGATACATTGTTATGTATTTCACTGGATAAAGTTTGGGCTAAGCCATGTTGATATTTCTTCAAACCATTTGATAGGGACTGATACGCATTTCTTCGCAGCTCTGTATCAGGTGATGTTTCAATTTGAGTCATATACATGAAAAGAGAAACAGGAACCTCTTTTCCATTTATATCTTTAACCGGTTCAAATTTTAAGTCAGAGGCAGTAATAGTTAAATAGATGGAATTAGGTGTATTTAGCGTTTGGCTTAAAGAAGCCAATAAATCTTCCATCTCTGGGCTTAATGAATGATCGCGAATCGCCTCAATTTTTTCCATAAATCGATGATAGGTTTGCGCACCTTCTCCTCTTCCATGTACTTTTTCAATACCCCTTTAGGTAATTGTAGAAAACGATTGACTATCATTGTACTGATATTATAGGTTTTTTTCGCTAGAGTCTGCGAACGTCCCTTCATCTTTTGATTATCAGAGTCTGTGCCATCTTCCGAATATTTGTAGAAAGCGTAACTAGATGTTCGACTGAATTTTTCCATTAAGCGGTCGTATCTATGAAGTAATTCAAGAATACTTTTTCCACTATCTAAGTGAACTGTGCCATGAAGAATCTCATTCAAATCCTGATCAACTTGAATGTAGGACATTTCCCATTCTTCATCAGAAGCAAAAATATGTGTTAGATCCCATGTCTCTTCAAGCGGCACATCTTTACGGGTAATTAAACTCATGTTAAAAACTCCTTTTTGTAATATGACATAATTTTCTGATAATATAATTTTTATGATAAATTAGTAGTAGGTAATTGTCATAATTATGAATAGTTCACTAAGAATATCTTGTTCAACTAACCTTTAGCTTCTTAAGGGAATTAATTTTTCAATCATAAAATATACAAAAAAGAACCTTAATATGAGAAGGCTCTCTAGCTACTCTTGTTCAATTGGAATATCAAGCCCTAATCTATTAGCAATTTTTAATATTTTAGGTCTGTAATAAGGGTTATCATTTTTAACAGATAAACAACTTAATAACTCTTTTTGTGCCATTTCCCTGTTATTCAATAGAAAATAAAGTGTTATTTTATGTGTCATGCTAGCTTTATACAAACCAAGAAAATTCAATTCTTTAATGATTGTATCGTATGAATTTAATTTTTCTACATAAGGAAAAATAATTTCATTTAAATCACTAATCACTTCTCTTGCCAATTCATTTATATCGGTATTTTCTCCAATGCCATAATCGGATTTAAGTGGGAAAGGTCTAAGGTAACCAAGACCGCTTTCAATTAATGGTGTTATATAGTTATAAGCAAACCAATTGTTAGGTAAAGGTTCTCCAATAGCTTTTAAGACTTCCTTAGAACAAACTCTTAAATCAATGGTAAAACCATACTCATCTATTGTGTTCCATCTATCAGGTAAGAAATAAATAATATAAACAATATCATCCGTTTCTTTAACAAATACATTTCCCTTTTTCTTATATCCCTTTTCCTTAAAAATTGGTTTTATATACTCTTTTAACATCAATTTGTACATATCTTTTGGTAACAAAGGTCCTCCCTCCCTTTCAGTTCTTTGTTAGTCTAATAATAAAAAGTTGCTCAATGGATACACCTCTATATGATATTTAATTCTTTATTTTGATTTAAAAATTCGAATATATTACATCTAAATCCTTTATACCTCTTACCAGTTTGATTAACTATTAATCTATCCATCTACCTTTCCATCAAAAGGATAAAGGTTACAATATATCACAATATGTCCCACTTACCACCAGCCCCATGATAAGTTTCAATTGCAAGTTGGTATTTTCTATTGCACCTTCCACATTTGAATGTGTGGTAAATGAAGTCATTTGGTAAAGCTTTACCTGATTTAACATCCTGAAAATCACAATTTCCGTTTATTATTACAAGGTTTCCCTGAATTAATATCTCTTTTAATTGATCGACTAGATTAAAGTATTGGTATGGTTCTTTTATCGTTATTTTTTCATTAAATCCTTCACATTGTGAACATTTCACCTATCTCACCCTTAAAAAAATCTGATTCTTTTTTAACTTGCCAACTCCTTAGTTGCAAAAAATGAATACAACGAATTGGTTGATACATTATCAACTGTCCGACCACCAATAACTCCAAAAAGGAATTTCTTTTATGTTATCAAAATTTATATTATTAAAATGCTTAAGGTTAAATTCGACCATTAAATATGTAATTAAATTATCGCCATAAATAATGATATCTGTTTGGTGTACAGATAAAACTGGGTTTCCACTTTCATTAGGAACAGAAGGTATACATCTGTGTGAATAAACCGGAATTAATTTTGGAGCTTTATTATATTCCTGTGTCGCAACCCTGACTGCCTCTACTGTGGATAGTGGTTTTTCTCCCCAGCCGTCCATCCAAAAACCGTTATTTTCAATATCAAAAATTATTCCTTCTAAAGGCCATTTTAAACGTTCCTCTATGTATTCAATATTGCTATTACTTTTATCACGCCAATTAACAAAATTACCTGATATCGGAAGAGAAAATTTTAAAAACGCTTTTAAATCAGGAGGGAATTTAAGATCATAATAATTTTCTATGTCTAAGATCTCTTCATCATTTAATCCAGTTGTAAACTTTACACCTTTACTCTTTAATAACGCCACTAATGTAGTAAAATTCATTTGTGTAACCCCTCCTTGACCTTTAGCGATTAAAAAATTGCCCTATGTTTGATCGCTGAAGGTTAGTATTTATAATGGACCGTATGCAATTCCATTCTTACTTCCCTTGAGCGTTTAAAATTGGATATTCAACTTTCGCACATAGAAAAACTCAATGAATCCTTGATATAACGAGGTAGAGATTGAAACCATTCATTGCTTGTACCATTTTTCATAATGATGTGTCATTATCCATTCTCCAACTATCTTCTTCTCTACGTTGTCACTATTCTTATACTTCTTTGACAGTTCATTGAATTCTGCACTAGTAAGCATTATATGCCAATTTCTATCAAAACCACCTGTTCTTTGAACTCCAACATCAATACCTACTACCTCAAACGGCAACTTTCTTTCTCTTAGAAAATTAAAAACCTTTACTGCAGCCTCAACATTAATCGGATGATTAGTCTGTTCTGGTATTTTCCCCTCAATTAAAACTACTTTCCCCTTAGGAATAGTATTTGTATTGGAATTTTTAACAGTTAAATCAGGATGCACGCCATTTTGAAAAAACTCGACTCTACTAATTTTCATCTGATCTTTTAGAAGTATTCTTACATTTTCAATTACTTCCGTTTCATTTAGTACGGTATTTGGTTCAGATATCTTTTGTGCAGATGAAAAATATAGAAATATCATGGTAGCTACCAATATTAATCCTATCGAAATTATGAGTTTGTTTTTCAATGCCTCTCTCCTATAACACGAAATGCAGTAACATCTGATAATGGTGAGGATGAGTATATCCTATCAATCAAGTCTCTTGCTTTATCCGTTAAATTGCTCTAATGGTGTTTCATATTAAACGGTGAATCAATAAACTTTTACCTTGAAAGTCATCTAGTCAAAGGAACCCGAATGATCGGAGGAATGGGAAAAATCACTGGAGTGAGTGTGTGAATGGCTAATATCACTGGAATGACCATGACTATGATCCGAATGACTATTTGTGTGGTGGCTTATATGATGCTGATGTTTTATATTATCCAAGTCCGAATAATCGCCAATTTCCAGTTGATCTGTTGGTGAATCATTTTTTTCAAGCTTAGAAAAGGCCTTTCATTACCCGATTTTTTATAGCTCCAAGTAAAACCTACTAATACAAAACAGATAAATAAAAATACAATGAACATCGTACCATCTTCCTTTCCTTCTAAAGGATCGAGGTTGGAAATAACGTTAAATGGTAGCAATTTTGCAAAAGCGAACTAGGAGTCAATATTATTTAGGCATCTTTTTCTCAATCGATCTCATTACCATTTTAAAATATTCCCCATCTGCTTGAGACAATTGGTATAGTTCTTTTTGGGGGAAATCACTGAAATAAACATGGTTATCAACAAACCAAATTTTCACTTTCAAACTCTTTTCCTTCGTTTGAATCACCATATCAAAAGAAGATGAAGTGGCTTCATTTATTTTTGTTTTTTTATCATACGTAAGTGCCTTTGATAAATATTCATTCCAAATATGGTCCTCAATTTGAATGACCCCACTCGCGCTGTTGGAAATCTGTCCGGAAACGATTAGTTTTTTCGGATTTCCCGATCAGAGTGAATTGTATGTCTTTTGCATTCAGAAATTCTTTATTTTGAGCATTAGCTTCAAATTTTGTACAAGAAACTAGGAACATCGTTAATAAGCAAAACAACATACATTTTTGAATATTTCTCATCGAAACCCACCTTTATAAAATTATTTTCATGAATAGTTAACCACAGTATATCCTATATGCCATCTTCATTTGGTAAAAAATACTAAATTAATTCTAAAGAATTTACATACTTTGCTTCTATATTCAAATAAATGAGAAGGATTTCTAGCAAACACTTTAAAAGGAAGTTCATCAAAAAAAAGCTGCCATTTGCGGCAGCTTTCAACAAAGGGTTTAGAACGATTACGGCACTAATGGTAGAAGCTAGCGATGATTTGTGCTGCTGGGTAAATGAGAAGTTGGCCTATAAGCGTTCCTAGTAGTTTTGTTCCTATTAACATGATGACAAGAGCTTTAACGTCTCCATACGGCCGCTTACTTCTCATGGCTTGATCGGTTATGATCGCAGATTGTGGATCAACCAACAGAGTTAATAGTATTGTCGCTACGCCGTTAATCATTCCGGAGGACGCGGAAGCAGCCAATCTATATTTATCGTCCACAAAAAAGGCAGCATAATAAGCTGACACTACTCCGATTGTATAAATGGCCGTAATCATCGTATTTAGAATTAAGAATCGTTTCGGTATTTCTCGAAACCTTAACCGTGACACCATTCTTTTTCGTGGTCTGGTTGTACTTTTAACGATTCTCTTCATATTATTAACACTCAAAGCTTCTACTACAATAGAAGGAACTGACCCTTTAACTTCAAGCTTATCTACAGCTTTTGAAAATAATTTTAAAAAGGTAGGAATGAACACAATTCCAATCAGAGTCCCTATTGTTGCAGCTAAAATAACAAGTCTAATGTCTGACAACGGATCATGATGCTTTAAGATACTGATTCCAATAAGCCCGCCAATTAACGGAGCCTGGAACATATTTGCCGTCCTTGATACTAAAACAAAAATATTAAATAACGAGATTGATAGCGCAAATTTCCCGCTTTTCACAGAGTTAAGCCGAACAGAATAAGCCAATGTATCAATTAAATGTACGATTAAAGTTAATACGATTAGTTCTGTTAAATGCAGCGTCATATCGTGAGTCCTCTTCCTATTAAAATAAATCACAAGTGAATCCAATTACCATTATTTTACCACAATCGAAATGCCGGCTTTTAAAAATAAATCGACACAAAAAAGCCCACTAGTTAGTGGGTAACTGGTTTATTTGTAAGGTACAAAACGGTAAATCGCAGACCAAATCAAATAGCAAATCACATAAACTTCACATTCAAAAAGGCTTAGAGATGCAAATATCTCTGATCCTTTTTTTAAAATTTTCTTTTTTTACTAAAGCACCAGATTAGACGCTAAAGTGAGTTTGGTAAATAAGCGGAGAAATTCCTCTTAATTAGGAAATAGCACTGAAAATAGCTTAAATAGACGGAGAGATTCCGACTATTGACTCAAAAAACGTGAAAATGGCTAATTTTGCGTAGCTTAATCGGAAAACCTCCGCTTATATTCCCCGAATCGAGCTCTATTCTGCAGTCTAACCGGAAAATCTCCGCTTATTTTAAATATCACTGGTTACTCAAATAAGGAACCCATAATAAGCAGCGATTTTCCCCGTGTACGTCTCCAAGGATTTAATATCCTTGAAATTAGACAGCATTCCTTTTATCACTGGGATACGTGGATTCTGCTTATTAATTTCCTCTTCTAAGACTTCAAGCGATATTTCCAGGGCTTCTTTGTTTTCCAGCTGATCGATTTCGCTTCTCATTTTTTGCACAATGCTGCTTATACTTGTATTTTCAAAAAGGTCCTTTGTTTTCTCTATTATGTTTCCAAGCTTCTGATCTGTTAAGAAGGCGCTTTCGGAAGAAATGTCTTTAACGATGCTATCCATTCTTCGCATAATGAATTTTGCCAGTTCCTCAATATCGATATCAAGAGGCTCGAACATCCATAATCGCAAATAGGAGTGGAATAAGCCTTCAAGCATCATGGCTAAATCGATGGAATAGGGCTCTATTTTCTCTCCATAAATGGACACTAATTCTTTTCGAAAGAATAGATGATTTTCAAAGTGTTTTTTAAAAAGGAGTTCTTTAATTTCGTCATTTCTTGGGATCGCTTGTTCTTTAGACAGCATGATTAAAAACTCTTTATGCCCAATAAAGGTCCCGAAAAAAGCCGATAATTGCTTGATGAACATTTCCCTTGGTGACAAATCTTGTTTTTCCAAAAAAGAAGTACTTGAATGGATTGTATCAAAGATATTTTTCAGTATCGCCAGTAATAAATCATCTTTGGATTTAAAGTGTAAATAGAATGCTCCTTTAGAAATCCCGCTCTCTGTCGCAATTTCTTGGATAGATGTAGAGGAAAAGCCTTTATGGGCAAATAGCTTCAAACCCGATTCTATTATGAGTTGTTCTTTTTCCGGCATAATAGTCCTCTCCCATACTGTAATAATCTTGACTTCTGACTCACCGGTCAGTAAGATTGTAATTATTATGACCAATAAGTCAATACTATTTAAAATAAACGACATTGTCAACAATTCATCATAGGGAGAGAAGTATGAAGAAAATCATTCAGTTTTCATTGAAAAACAAATTTGCTGTATGGCTGTTAACGATTATTATTACCGTTGCGGGATTGTATTCTGGAATGAATATGAAGCTAGAAACGATTCCTAATATTAGTACACCGATTGTTTCCGTTTTAACCGTTTATCCAGGCGCAACACCTCAACAGGTTGCAGAAAAAGTGACTGAATCCATTGAGAAACGGGTTGAAAGCTTAGATGGTGTATCATCCGTCAGCTCTTCTTCCTTCCAAAATGCTTCATCCATCCAAATCGAGTATGATTTCGATAAAGACATGGAAAAAGCTCAAAATGAAGTAAAGGAAGCATTAAGTAATCTTGAACTTCCTGATGGAGTGCAGGATCCAAAGGTTTCTCGGATCAATTTTTCCGCCTTTCCAGTCCTTTCATTAAGCATTACAAATAAAAACCAGTCTCTCGATGAATTAACTAAGACGGCAGAAAAGGATATTGTTCCAGAACTCGAGGGCATCGAGGGTGTATCCTCTGTACAAATTGCAGGCCAAGAAATAAAAGAAGTTCAATTGAAGTTTGACGAAAATAAATTAAAGCAATATGGATTAAACGAAGAAACCGTTAAGAATGTCATTAAGGCGTCAAACGTTACGATGCCATTGGGCTTATACACGTTTAAAGATACGCAAAAATCAGTTGTCCTCAATGGGAATATTTCGACCATTGCTGACCTAAAAGCATTAAAAATCCCCGTTATCCCGGCAGCAGGCCAGGGACAGCAGCAAGGAATTCCAGGCGGCCAGACAAATCCCGGAATGACAGGCGGCCAGGTTCCTCAAGGGCAACCACAGGGGATGACAGGCGCCCAAAGCCAAATGAATCAGGGACAACAGGCTAAGATTCCTGCAACGCTTCCTTCTGTACAACTAAAAGATATTGCTTCTATAGAAGTAGTTGGAAAAGCGGAATCGATTTCGCGAACAAATGGCCAAGAGTCTATCGGCGTCCAAGTTGTTAGTGCACAGAATGCCAATACCGTGGATGTTGTTAATGCAGTAAAAGAAAAAATAAGTAAACTTGAAAAACAACATAAAGGTTTAAAAGCTACTCCTATCTTTGACCAAGGGAAACCAATCGAAAAATCTGTCTCAACGATGCTGAATAAAGCAATTTTTGGTGCGATTTTTGCGATGATTATCATTTTGCTATTCTTAAGAAATTTCCGTACGACGCTTATTTCCGTCATTTCGATTCCACTATCCTTATTAATTGCGATTTTGCTTTTAAAGCAAATGGATATCACCCTTAATATGATGACACTTGGAGCGATGACGGTCGCCATCGGGCGGGTCATTGATGATTCCATCGTGGTAATTGAAAATATCTTTAGACGAATGTCTTTAAAGAATGAAAAACTAAGCGGGAAGGAACTCATTGTAGAGGCAACGAGAGAAATGTTCATGCCAATTATGTCTTCTACTATTGTCACCATCGCTGTTTTCCTTCCATTAGGGTTAGTGAAGGGTCCAGTAGGGGAAATGTTCATGCCCTTTGCGTTAACGATTGTATTTGCTCTACTCGCTTCTCTTTTAGTAGCGATTACCATCGTTCCGATGATGGCCCATTCCTTATTTAATAAAGGCGTTTCATTGAAGCATGTGCATGATGAGAATCGTCCAGGAAAATTAGCTTCGGGTTATAAAAAAATTCTTAATTGGTCCTTAAACCATAAGCTCATTACGTTTGGTCTGGCCATCTTATTGTTAATCGGAAGTCTGTTCCTTGTTCCGGTTATTGGGGTAAGTTTCCTACCATCAGATGAGCAGAAAATGGTCGTGGCTACATACAAGCCAGCACCAGGTCAAACATTAGATGATGTAACAAGGATTGCAACAGAAGCTGAAACGTTTTTTGAGGACAGAGCAGGGGTAAAAACGATTCAATTTTCTGTCGGTGCCGAGAATCCTATGAATCCCGGTCAAACTAATTCGGCGATGTTTTTCGTTATCTACGATTCAGATACCAAAAATTTCGCTAAAGAAACCGAAAATGTTTTTAAAGATTTAAAACAACGACATGATAAAGGTGAATGGGCAAGCCAGGATTTCTCTGGTATGGGTTCATCCAACGCCCTTTCCTTCAAGGTATATGGAGACAACATGGATGAAATTGAGCCAGTTGTGAATAAAATCTCCAGCATTTTTAAGAAAAACGAATCACTCAAAAATGTGAAAACAAGTATTTCTGATACGTATGAAGAGTACTCATTAATTGCCAATCAGGAAAAGCTTAGCCAGTTAGGCCTAACCGCAGCTCAAATCGGGATGGGGCTAGCTGGAAATGGCGGGCGTCAAGTATTGACAACGATTAAAAATGACGGCAAAGAAATGAATGTCTATTTAGAAGTTAAAAAAGATCAGTATAAAGATATTCAAGATTTCACGAATAAAACGATCAAATCACCGCTTGGTATGGAGGTCCCTATTAAGGATGTCATTGAGATTAAAAAGGGCCATACTTCTGATACGATTACCAGACGTGACGGTCGTATTTATGCGAGTATAAGTGCAGAAATTAAAACAAAAGATGTATCAAAGGTATCTGCCGCGGTTCAAAAGAAAGTAGATAAACTAACACTTCCATCAAATGTGGATGTATCGATTGGCGGGGTAACAGAGGATATTAAAAAATCGTTTACACAGCTCGGCTTAGCCATACTTGCAGCGATTGCGATTGTTTATTTAGTTCTCGTTATTACATTTGGAGGCGGATTAGCTCCTTTAGCGATTCTCTTCTCATTACCTTTTACCATTATAGGCGGCCTGCTGGGATTATTAATTTCAGGTGAGACCTTAAGTGTATCGGCCATGATTGGCGCTTTGATGTTAATTGGTATTGTCGTAACGAATGCCATTGTATTAATTGACCGTGTCATTCATAAAGAAAATGACGGATTACCTACAAGAGAAGCCATTCTTGAAGCAGCTGGAACACGCCTTCGTCCGATCCTCATGACAGCCATTGCAACGATTGGCCCTTATCCCGCTTGCTATCGGCATGGAGGGAAGCGGCTTAATCTCGAAAGGCTTAGGTGTAACAGTTATCGGCGGACTAACAAGCTCTACCCTGCTTACACTGCTAATTGTTCCGATTGTTTATGAAGTTCTCATGAAAATGAAAAGAAAAAAGAAGAAGTAAGATTTTGAGCTGACATCTATTGGTGTCAGCTCATTTTCATTTTTGTTTGTATTCGTATACTTTGTTGCTATTTAAGGAGTGGTTGATTTCCACTTCAGGATGCTCGCTTTCCGCGGGGCGGGCGGTGAGCCTCCTCGGCGCACAGCGACTGTGGGGTCTCACCTGTCCCGCTGCTCCCGCAGGAGTCTCGCACCTTCCGTTCCAATCAACTTCTTTTTAAAACCTATTTACAAAACAACAATCTTTTAGAAAACAGCCTTGACAAAAGAAGCCATGAATGGGAATCGTTTTATCCAATAAAGCATTTCTATTGGACAGAATGAACTTTGTACCCGGCCGTTTTGTCCAATAAAGACTTTCTATTGGACAGTATGAACTTTGGAGCCGATCGTTTTGTCCAATAAAATCTTTCTATTGGACAGTATGAGCTTTAGGCCGACCGTTTTGTCCAATAAAGACTTTCTATTGGACAGTATGAACTTTGGATCCGATCGTTTTGTCCAATAAAGTCCTTCTATTAATAGGACTAGTTTAATTTATTATCCCAGTTCTTCAAGTCCCCAAAGCAAGACATCCAATCGATTCGAATAGTGTAATAAAGGCTGCGAATCGCAAGGGCTAAATCCAGGGATATCAACCATTGAATTCATAGAAATTTCTGCATTCGCCAACTGTAACTGCCAGGGTTGATGGCTAATCTCTCCTCGATATAGTCGATTATGGTGTGTCGTATATAAACAGTATCTTTCAGTTAGCCAGTAATCTATAGAATTTAGTTCTGCCTCGAACCTAGCAGATACAGGTGTATAATTCCCTTTAAAAATAAATTGGTCTGAAGAATCCCTTCGCTTGGAGTGATAAAAAACAGTCTCCTTTTCCTTCTCAACCAAAATATCAGCATAGTAATAAGGTAATCGAAAAAATTTTCTTGCTGTCTTTACCGCAACCAAATTTGCAGCATCTAAGCTGAAAAAGAATACCCCAGGTTTTTCTCCTCTATAAGTGACATAAGTCCGAACATTCAACTCAGGGAATGTTGAGGTATACGGTATTTCAGGTAGATTTCTCAGTCGGATACCACTCATTTGAAAAGGGACTACGCCAATCCATGCTTTGCCCTCATATGTATCTATATCTAATGATTTCGGAATAAGTGGCTTTATTATTTCTAAGTCAATTTCCCAATGTGCAAAGAGCAGGTCATGCCATGTTTGTTTCATGACCCAAGGCTTGGATGGGATTGGCCAAGGGCGATGATCAACATTGTTAACTTTCATAAAATCACCTCCAAATACACAAATAAATTAATCTAATTTCCATATGTATCGGTTTCTTTTATTACTTTGATCATGTTCATCTAGATATTCCTTTGGGATAAGGATTGTCTCTAAAAATTTCGCATCCAGTTTTTCAATTACTTTAATTGAAGCGGAATTTTGATCGTTACACGTAATGTAAAGTTCAGTCATATCATGCAATTTTGCTAGATTACTTATAAGTTTACATGCTCTTAAAGCAAATCCTCGTCCCCTGTACTCTTCATTAATTCGATAGCCGATATGACAATCATAGTAAAACGCTTTTGAAGCCATCATGTCTCCAATTCTTAACACAATCGACCCTACCCTGATATCGGTCCCTGCTAAAAATAGAACGCAGCCATAGAATGGAATGTTCCCATGTTCGCCATCCCCCTTATATAACCACTTAACCAAAAGATCTAAATGTCCGTCAGAATATAATGTTCCTTCTTTAACAACAAACATTTTCATTACTCCTCAACTCATTTGTTTTTAACCCCCACATCCCTGGCCCCCATTAAAAACCACCAAATAGTTCCTTAACAGCCCAGCTCTGATGCTCATGAAATAGGCATCCAATTGCTTGATTTGGTTCCAGCCATTCAAGAAAGTGGTCATCCTCTATTGGCTGACCGAGCCGTTTCCCCAAGGTGCCTAGATAAAAATGGCCCTCGCTAAGATAGTGGCGAAAATCTTTAGTAAAAAAAAAGTATCTTTGGGCACTGCCTATATAGCGGCCGATTTCCACTTCCATTCCCATTTCTTCAACGATCTCTCGCTTCAGGCACTGTTCGTGTGTTTCATTATTTTCTATGCCTCCGCCAGGTAGAAAATACTTGCCTCCATCCGCTTGAATAACAGCTATTCGGTTTTTCTCCTCATTGAATATCACACCGTAAACGGCGGGTCTCCATATGTATTCCCTGCCGTCCTCTTTCTCTCCAAATACTTTAATATCCATCGCTCATTCCACCTTATGTATTCTAACTATCCGCTTAATGGTAATTCGATTCCTCTAGGCGAAATACCTTGTAACACATTTTTTATTTATTTGAAAAATAATTAGAGCTCCCCTTTTTAAAATTCATAATTTTTAAATAATTATATTGTATAATTATGACAGAATCTAAGATTTAGAGGTTAAAGGTATGAATAAAACGATTATCCCACAGGATCATACGGTTTTGGTAGTAGACGATGATATGTATATTACCGAAATGATTGAACTTTATCTTACAAATAAAGGCTTTCAGGTTCTGTCTGCCTACAATGGACAAGACGCATTGAACCTACTCCAGGAAAACGAAATTCACTGTATGATTCTTGATATTATGCTGCCAAAAATAAGTGGCTGGGAGGTTTGCAAAGCGGTCCGGGATAGCAGCGATATTCCCATTATCATGTTAACCGCGAGAGAACAGAGTGAAGATAAAGTCCAGGGATTAACTATTGGAGCAGATGACTATCTTGTGAAACCCTTTGACCCGAATGAACTCATTGCAAGAGTGATCGCTCTTTTAAGAAGGCGCCATTCCAATAGCAGCCCACAAAGAATTTCTGCTGCCAGCCATGTATATGGATCTTTAAAGGTTGATACGCTAAGCCACATTGTGACAAACCGAAATGAGCTTATCGACTTAACGCCTCGTGAATTTCAGCTCCTATTGGTTTTTACTAAGCATCCAAATCAAGTGTTTGAACGCCAGCAGCTATTGGATTTAGTCTGGGGAGAGGACTATATGGGGGAAGATCGCGTGGTTGATGTTTTCGTTACACGATTGCGAAGCAAATTGGCCAATGATGGCGAAAACTGGAAGATTGATACTGTCCGAGGAATCGGCTATAAGTTTAGGGTGAATGACAAACAATGAAATTTAAATCAATCTTCCCTCAGCTATTAGTGTATTATATCGGTACGACACTGATTGGATTTTGTTTATTGGCTATTCTCTTGAATTTTTCCCTTCAGGAGCTACTTTTGGACAGAAAGGAATCCTTCCTTAATCAACAAGCAGAAAAAATCGTGGAAACACTTCAAGAAAATAACGACAACCCATCACTTGGAAACCTGATAAAAAACAATAAACATTTCTATAATATTAGAACAGATATTTTGTTGATTAACCAAAATGAGACCTTTAAAAAAATAAATAAACGAAAAAATAAGCTGCTTAGAAAAAACGACATCAAGGATCCGAAGATTTTGGAACAAGTGCTGAAGGGAGAAAGAATTCGGCTTGTTGGCCCTTTCGAGAAATCAAGTAATGAAATGCTCTTAACCGTTGGAGTCCCGATTAAACAACAGAATCATATTATTGGAGGGCTGTTTCTTCATACCCCCGTCCAGGAAATACCGACAACGGAAGTATCCAGGCTAGTCTTTTTGATTTCGCTCATCATTGCCGTACCGACTACGGGTGTTCTTTATTTGCTTTCACGAAGATTCTCCACGCCACTCCTGCAGATGAATCATGCGGCAAAGCTAATTGGACAAGGCGATTTCAAGGAGCGCATTCGGGTTGAGCGGACAGATGAAGTGGGCCAGCTCGCCACTACATTCAATGAAATGGCAGATCAATTGGGGAAATTGGAGGATATGCGTAAGGACTTGATTGCCAATGTTTCTCATGAGCTGCGAACCCCACTCACATCGGTAAGAGGATTTATTCAAGGGATGATGGAAGGTGTTATACCTCCTGATCGGCATAAACAGTATTTGGACATTTGTCATCGTGAACTTTTCCGATTGAATTCACTTCTTACTACGATGCTTGATCTAGCAGCAATTGAATCAGGACGAATCACCCTTCAACCGATGGAGATCCGTATAGATTCGGTCATTAGCAGTGTATCAGATAGTGTGAATGTCCGTATGATAGAAAAAAACATTATATTCTCTGTTGTGCATGAACATGAACCACCAAAGATACTGGGTGACCCCGAAAGATTAAAACAAATTATCTTTAATTTATTAGACAATGCGATACGCCACACGCCGGAATACGGGACGATCTCAGTTGCTGCCAGATTGATTAATAGCGAATTGGAACTCAAAATTTCAGACACGGGAGTGGGGATCGCCCCGGAAATGTTACCACATATTTGGGAAAGGTTTTATACCGGAGATCCTTCGAGAATGTCACACCGGGAACGCAGCGGCTTGGGCTTAACCATTACCAAACACTTGGTAGAAATAATGGGAGGGCGTATTTCAGTCGACTCTGCCGTTGGAAAAGGAACCACCTTTACTGTATACCTTCCATTTACCTCTTAATTGAATGCAAAAGAAGAAGCCATCATGAAAATGGCTTCTTCTTTATTTGATTATTTTTTTGCTGCTTTCTTCGCTTTGAGTTTCGCTTTTAATTCTTCTACTGTAATTCCCAATTTCTGTGCTTTTTGCGCTAGCTTCGCTTCCTGGGCTTGTTTGCGCTTTTCTTTTTCTGCTAATTTCGCTTCATGAGCTTTTTTACGCTGTTCTTTTTGTGCTGCCTTTAGTTGTTTCTGTTCTTCTTTTTGTTTTTTCAGCTCTGCTTTTAATTCTTTTACCGTCATTCCTTGAGCTTTTGCTTGCTGTTTTAACTCCACTCTTTTTGCTGCCTTATCTACTGCGGGCTGAGCAGCAAACGCCGAGCCTACCGCACCAAAGATAAGCGTCGCTCCCAGGGCTGTCCCAATCAACGTCTTTTTAATGCTAACCATTTTCCATCCTCCTTGTAAAAGAAATGAGTATTACAGGTTGAATTATAAATAGAGATTGTTTCGGAATTATTTCATTGCCTGAAATTTTAGTAGTTTTACACTACTCCTTAGATTTCAACTTCTCCGGGTTCATAATCTTTATCGATAAAACCTCTCCACAATCGAGGCAAACCGTATAGATTTTCTCAGACCCAAACGCCATTTTTTTGTTCAATGGACGAAGCTGGATATAATCGGATCCCTGGACAAACGAACTTCCGCCACAACTTCTGCAATGCTTTTCTGAAGCAGTCATTTAATCTCCTCCTATCCCAATTTGATTTACACATAAAAAATCACCCTTAATACGCACACGATTGAAGCTGTTGTCAGAAGGATTTGAATCGAAACTCCCACCGCACATATCAGGTATTTTCCCTTTTTAGTATAGCTGTTTAGTAATTTATAAGTGAGGAAAGGCCAGTCCTGCAGCGGCTATTGGGCGAAATGTAAAAGCCGTAAACATGCTTGCAGGACCGCCGGCTAATTCATTCGCCACATCATAGTTGACCGCAATAAAAACAGCGATTAAATAATAGTTAAGCAATGAACAAAATGAAAACACGGCGATTAACTGTTTTGATGATAAAATTTGAATCATTTTATTCATAATGACACCTGCTTAAAAGTACAGACATTGAGGTTGCTGGAAATTTTGTTTCAGCGGTAACAGGGATACGCCCAGTTGATGCACAAAAAGGAATCCTGACAATCATCCATAGGGATTCTAGGGACACCATGATTGGATATGTGAATTTTAGTGGCCATTCTCCACAAGAAAAGGTCTATTCCTTTATGGCCCATTGGTAATGGCGCCATATTGTAAAAACAGAGAGGAAGGTCTCTGTTTTTTTTGAAAAAATCTTGATCCTGAAAATATTAAGGGAACTTCGTTAATGAGAAGTTCCCTTCAGTAAAAATATAACCTCATTTAATAAGATCAAATGAATACAAAATGCCCCAAAAGCACAGATACATTAACAATGAAAAAAATTTCATCTTGTTCTCCTTTAAATCTTTTATAAAAACAACTCTTTCACCTTAAATGGTATAATATAGAAAATAATTTCTTGAAGGCTTTATAGGAAAAGGACGTGAACCCTTGGATTCATTGACAGGATTATGTATTCTCTTTGCTATTGTAGGATTCTCCTCTCTGATTATCCTAAACAATTGGTATGAGTGGGATGAGGAACACAAGGAAATGAATAAGGCGCGAAAAGTGTTTCTTTTCATAGGGGGATCCATTCTGTCTCTATTTTCAGGAAATGGCTGCCTCTTTTTCACTCTTGAAATAATGGCCATTGTTGGCGTTGTTGCGCTTGTTTCATCGATAATTTTCTAAACGCATTACGACCATGAAAATGGCGATGATTTTGTGAAGCCCTATGAATTTATAAGTGTAATTAGTTCCAATCAATTTCTCTCTATAGTTTTTGTAGTGACATAATACGAAGCAAACCCCAGAATCATCAGCAGGATGAGGAGTACCTGAATACAAATCCCGACAATGCTGCAAACCCTTCCTGAAACAGCCAACCCTCTGCCTTTTTCATGTGAGCTATTAATCTCTGCCATACTTTTGAATGAGATGACCATCCCGATAACGCCAAGGATTAGGCTATATAAGGCAAGAGTATTGATAATATTCCTAAGGTTAATGCTGCAATAGATTTATTATTTGTTTTCTCCAACTTTTCTTCGCCTCGATTTGCTTAAGATGGCTTGCTTTTAAAGAATTTTTTATTAACCCAATATAACATCCCATAAAATAGAAAAAAGTTAATAACGGCAGGTACAGCAAAAATGCCAACCCCTTTATTTCCTGTGAAAATTTGTGGTATCAACCACGATGTCCGTGTGCCTACATACATTTTTATATAATTGAATGGAAATCCATATGAAGCTTGATAAAAGGCACTACTAAATTTTATTGGATTCAAATCAGGTACAAGGATTGGAAGCAATAACGTAAACAATACTGAAATTTTTATCATTCTATCTTTTGTTATTAGGTTCACCTTCTTCATTAAGGCTGCAACCACGACTTAAACATTAAATCGTGTTAAATTCTTTACGATTAAGACATAGAAGTTCATTTAAATATTGCTACAATTGCGAAACCTACTAAGAAAATTAGCATTGCAAGATAGCCAAAGCTGCGGGCCGATTTGGATGAAGATTGTCCACATAATTTTTCACCCTTCTAGCAAATGATGCATTCGTCAGATAGGTATAGTCTTGAAGACTATTCATATTAACACCACATGATTTACATATAATTACTCCGTTTGCCATTTTCTCTGAACAACTAGGACATTTTTTATAAGTAGTAATGTTCATTCGAATAATCCCAACAATCGTTGAAATTAATACGATTAGAAAAACCGCCAAAAGGATTGCTCCTCCTCCGAGAAAATACGTTAAAGAAATATCGCTCATAATATCGCCTCCCAAGTAATTATGTAAATAATATCAAACACTGAGAATCATTAGGTGCAAAAATTTCTAAATTTTTCCTGAATTAAACCTTCCAATTATTTGGATGGTTCCTGGCGTCTGGTAATTCTTCCTGCTCAATTTGAAGGTTTTTTCCTCAAGACCCCTTATTGAAGACAGATTTTCCGTTCCTTGAGCTGGTTTTGTCCTCAAGACCTCTTATTGAAGACAGATTTTCCGTTCTTTGAGCTGGTTTTGTCCTCAAGACCTCTTATTGAAGACAGATTTTCCGTTCCTTGAGCTGGTTTTGTCCTCAAGACCCCTTATTGAAGACAGATTTTCCGTTCCTTGAGCTGGTTATGTCCTCAAGACCTCTTTTGAAGACAGATTTTCCGTTCCTTGAGCTGGTTTTGTCCTCAAGACCTCTTTTGAAGACAGATTTTCCGTTCCCTGGCAGGGTTTGTCCTCAAGACCACTTTATTGGACATTTTGCCGGTTCTCCTGCCGGGTTTTGTCCAATAAGACCACTTTATCGGACATTTCCGCCGCGCATGAACCAGGTTCTGTCCAATAGATCCACTTTATTGGGCACTCCAGTCGCTCATCCGCCCGGCTTTGTCCAAAACCTAAGACAATTACCTCATCCCCCGAAACGGTCCTCAAAGAAAAAGGCTATCGCGTGATCCGCGATAGCCTCTTACAATAGATTGGTGCCTGCACCCAACTAAATCACCCAAACTACCAAACTTATTTCTTTTGTTTCTTAAGTTCGGCAGATAGTTTGTTTAGTTCTGTGGTGTTGATTTTTTTGCTGCTTAGCGTTTTGATGATGCTGTCTACCTGCTTGGAAGAGGTAACAGATTTTTTGACGAAGTCAGCAATGACTTTGTCACTTACCTTTTTGTTCAATAGGATTGCAGCATTTGCAACTGTTGATGTGGCAAGAGCTGTTTTCTGCGCACGGTTTAATTCTGCTACGACAGCCTGGTATTGGCCAAGGGCACTTGCTAATTTAGCTGGGTCCACTTTTCCTTTGCTGTCTACTTTAATAGAAGCAGTATATTGATTAAGCTTTGGAAGTACGTTTAGGGCAGCTTTGTAATCCTTGATGTTCTTATCTGCCTGTTTTTGGATTTCCAGTGCTTTTTTCTGCATTGCTGCTTCTTGTGCTGCTTTGGCAGCTGCTTCTGCTGCCGCTTTGGCTGCTGCTTTAGCTTCTGCTTCTGCCTTAGCTTTTGCAGCTGCCTCTGCTTTGGCTTTCGCTTCTGCTTCTGCCTTGGCTTTTGCTTCTGCTTCTGCCTTAGCTTTTGCTTCTGCCTCTGCTTTTGCCTTCGCTTCTGCTTCAGCTCTTGCCTTCGCTTCTGCCTCTGCTTTGGCTTTTGCTTCCTGTTGTGCTATAACATCCGCTTCTTCCTTCTCAAGCGCAGCTATTTTTGCTTCTGTAACAGCAATTTTCTCATAGCCTGGGAAGTTTTCTACTTCTGCTTGAGTCCAGCCTGTAGACAATGCAGATTGAATAGCTAATTTTGCTTCATTTACTGCTAACTGTACTGCTGCTCTATTACTGTAGTTAATGTTGCCTGAACTTAGGATGGCTGAAAGTTTAGTAACTGCAACGGATTTTGCGGCTGATTTGGCATCTGTTAGCTGGGCGATTTTCGCTTCAGCTAATGCAAGTTTGCCATAGCCATTGAAGCTTTCTACCTCTGTCAGCATCCAGCCTGCAGCGAATGCTGCTGTAATCGCAGCTTTTGCTTCATCTACCGCTGATTGGGCAGCTTTTACAGTGCCGTGTGTAATTTGGCTTGCGTCTGGAATTAATCCTAGCTTTGTTTCTGTTGTTGTTTTTGCTTCCGCTTTTACTGTTTCCAGTTCAGCCAATTTAGCTTCTGCGGCCGCAATTTTTTCGTAGCCTGCAAAGCCTTCAACATCAGTCTGTGTCCAGCCATGAGATAATGCTGCTGCGATAGCCGCATTTGCATCGCTTATGGCCGTTTGTACTGCTGATTTATCGCTGTATGTGATTTGGCCTGCATCTTTTATCAATGCAAGCTTTGCTTCCGCCTCTGTTTTTGCATCTGCTTTTGCTGTTTCCAATTGAGCGATTTTCGCTTCAGCTCCGGCAATTTTTCCGTAGCCAGCAAATGCTTCAACTTCAAATTGTCCCCAGCCAGCTGTTAATGCTGCAGTGATTGCCGCTTTCGCTTGATCTACTGCTGATTGAACATCTGCTTGATTCGTATAGGTAATTTCGTCTGCACCTAAAATCAATGCAAGCTTTGCTTCCGCTTCTGTCTTGGCTGCTGCCTGCTCTGCAGTCATTTTCGTGCCAACGAGTTCCTTTGTATCGCGAACACGGAGACGATTTCCTTCGACGAACTTGCCGGAAAGCGCTACTGCTTCAAGTGTATCGCCAACTTGCAGGTCTGGAACTGGTCCGCTCTGGTTCACGATGTAACCATCTGTAAACACGAGGACTGGTCCGGAGCCGTCATTTATTACATATGAATTTTCATCATATTTGGAAACGACTTTACCTGTTACTTTTACGAGCAATCCTTGATTTTCCTCAGTAGTAGCAGAACCTGTTGCTACTTGCTTCGGAAGCAATGGATCGACGTGTCCAATTTTGATCACATCTGCTGCGAAAGTGTTGAATTCAAACTCTGTATTCGTCTCATACGTTTTCACGTGTCCATAAACACGAACTCTGTCACCCGTTTTTAATGAGCCTTCAGGAGCTTCTTTATATGCCATGATTCCGCCAGTATCATCCTGGACATAGAAAGCATCGAAGAATACACCTGCTGCTGTTGTAACGGTACCTTCGATCACCGCTTCTGTATCGTCCGCTAATTTGCGAACATCAGAAATGTTGGTGACCTTCGTCTCACGATTTGCAAGCCAGTTGATGGCATTCAATGAGAACTCATCATTGCCCTTTGGTTCAAATGACTGATCCATCTGCTTGTCATTGAAAATATTCATACCGGATACAATCACACGGCCTTTGTCGATTTTCTCTGAAGCAATTAATGGAATCGCAGATCCGCCTGTTGCATCGGAAACATTATCGTACGTGTAACCGCCTTTGATATTGCCCTGGTAAGTGGTTTCGTTACCTTTTGCCAAAATAACGACCTTGCCATTTTCCGTTAGCGGCTGATTATTCACACCGGACAAGCTTGTTCCGCTGTAGTAATCAACAAACGACACGCGGTCGGTAATGAAGTTGGAAACGAGTCCTGGATGTACCCTGACCGCATAAGGAGATAACTTAGGGTCACCCCAGAAGTTTCCTGATTTACTGTCATCAAATACTCCGTCATTGCCCATACGAATCGCTGATCCAATGTCACCTAACAAGGAGTTATTGATCGTTGGATCCGTGCTATTATTGCTCTTTCCTGCCATTAATAAGGAACCGCCATTTTTCACAAAATTTGCGACGGCTGTTCTTTCATCAGCAGTCAAAGCTGTTCTCGGATGAGTAAGCACTAAAATTTTAACATTGCTTAACACATCACTAGTTAACGCCTGTTTGTTTTCTGCAACCGTGTAACCTTCTTTTTGAAGAAGAAGTGTGAAGGATTTTAAATTATCCTTATACGTTCCGCTGTCACCAGAAGAGTTTTCATTGCCATGATTAGCATCGATTAACACCTTGATTCCAAGCGGTTCTTTAATTTTCACCGGCATTTCATATTTCACATCGCCAATGTCCAGTCCGTCATTCGAGGTGACAACGACAATCAGCTTATGGTCACCGTTTACAGGGTTGGCCCATGTTGCTGTTGCTGCTGCAGAGCTCTTTGTCAGGATAGAAGAAATCGTATTTGTACCAATGAAATGATCCTGGTTCACTTCATCATAGTAAAAGTCTACCTTCAGGTTTTTCACTGTTTCTGTTCCGTTATTAGCAACAGTAGCCTTTAACGAAGCAGGGTTTCCTCCAACGATAACATCGCCCGTGATATCAATGCCATTTACTTTGACATCGACAGCCTGTTCTTTTGACCAGATAGGTGAAGAATAAATTCTTTCGCCATCCATTTGAGTTACTTTTACGACGAACCACTGCTGGCCGCCAGTTACTGTGTAAGTCGGATTCCATTTGAAATCCTTTGTCATTGGCGTGATGGAATCTACAACCGTTCCGCCGTTTGTGATCAACTCTACTTTAGCAATTCGATCATCTGACTTGTAGGAAGTTGGAAGATAGTTATAGTCGCTGTCATTATGCGCTTCAGCAACCAGGTCGCTTCCTGAGATGTTGAATTTCAGTGATTTGCTGTCAACCGTTGAACCCATATAGAAGCCATTTGCAAGGACGTCCAACGTGAAGTTTGGATCTTCCTCCATGTACACGCGCATATTGCGCATTGAATGCATGAGGGATTCCTGGGAAAGATCATCAGCGACAATAACTGTACGTGCATTTGTTTGTCCCCAAGTTCCTTCGTGGTTATCCTCACCGTAAGTAGGGGCAACATGCCAGCCTAAATCAAGTGCAGAGTAGAACTTTTTATCCGCATTTGCATATCCATAGTGTCCAGAACCGTTACCAACCTCAAGCATCGTAAATAGCTTGTCCAGGTCTTTGTTGTAAGGCTTAAAATTATTGAATGCATTTGCTGACATGTCTGGGTGGTTAAATTGTCCGACGATATCGTCGTAGGTCATAACCCAAGCATAATACTTGTTCAAATCCTGATATTGCTTGCCATTGATATTACGGTCAATGAAATTGTCTGTTCCAAAGATATTGGAATGTCCCCATGTAGTGGAGGTCATTTCAAAAGCAGGGAAAACAACATAATCGTCATTTTTCGTATATTTCTTTGCAAGGTCCTTCGTTAATTGCCATTGCTCTCCGCCAGTACGCTCCTGCATGCCTTTATGGTCTACAGTATCCTGGCCAAGAAGGGTAGGGTCAATGTCATGTGAATGATCTGAGAATGCAAACCAATCGTAATGATGCGCTTTACCAGCTTTTAAAGCATCTTCCGGTGTTCCGGATGCATCGTGTGAAATATTGGTGTGGTTATGTGTCGTACCACGATAGTGATGACCGCCTGTGAAACGTGGAACCACTTCAAATGTCCACTCATAGGTGGTCGGATTGTGCTTCAAGTCAGCTGCAGTTACCTTAACAGTATGCAAACCGAGTGTAAGATCTTCTTCAGGCGTGTATTTCACCTGATTTTTGTTGATTGTTGCTGCTGGTGCTGTTAATTCGTTGCCATCAAACCAGAAATGAACGGAAGCTTCGTCAACACCGCTTGGATCGTTGATTAATGCAGAAATTTCCGGGTGAGGACTTTCTACCTTCGTACCACCTTGAGGTGTTTCGCCGTTAATGACCGGTCCTTCTTGGTCCGGTATTAATTCGACTATAAATGGAGCTGCGCTGGAACCAGCTGCCTGTGTTTTAGTTCCTGCTTTTGCTTCAATATAGTACTCGAATCCATCTTCAGGAACATTAGCTGCTTCCAAAGTAGCCGTATAGCGGCCTTCGCTGCCCTTAGCCATTGGAAGAGCTCTATATTCTGCTGTTGTGCCTTTTGCACGGTAATATACCGTTACAGACTCCGCGCCATCGGCATTTGCTTCGAATTCAACATTGGCATTTTGATATACCTTTGTTAAAGCTGTATGCGTGATTTGCAGAACCGATGCGATGTCTTTTACATCACGAGGGTAAATCTGATAACCACTTGTTGCGGAAACATTTGTTGTGTATTGGCCCATGACACCTGTAACCGTGTAGCTTTTTCCAGTTACAAGATCCGTGTCAGGCTTGATGCCTGTTTTATCCATTACCCTTAGGGTAGTGGTTTTATTGTTTTCATCAACGAATGTAACATTGTAGTTTGCTCCGCTCGCTACCGAGGCAGAAACCTTACCTGTTACGTTTACAAGGCTTCCTTCAAGTGGCTCTGCTGTTGCAAAAGTGATTGAATCTAAGAGTGTTAGCTCTCTTGCTGCCGGTATCGGGTTGCCTTCACTGATTTTTTCCATCGATACTGGCTCGAATTCTGTTAAACCGTTATAGTAAAGAACTTTACCTGTGATGTGCAGCTTGTCGCCTTTTACGACGGAGAAGCCTGGATCATAGGAAGTATGGAAGATATTAATTCCGCCAGTATTATCTTGAATGTAGAAATTTTGCTTTTGTGTACCTAATATTTGATTATCAACTGTCGCGACGCCTTCAATCGTATAGAACTTATTTAGGTTGACCGGCTGTCCCTTTGTATCAAACGTCCGGACATCGCTTAGTGGCGTTACCATGCTTGTATCTGCTTTCAAAATCGAAGTAGGAACGCTTTCCAGCATGATTCCCTTCGTGCTGCTCGACAGCTGTGTTACATAAACAGTATCAGGAGCATTGTTGAAGGTTACTGAAAAATCACCTGCTGCGCCCGCTTTAATCTCATCTGCCACTAATTTTTCAGTTTTGTTCGCTGTATCATTTGGGTAGACATTTATAATGGATTGGGCTGCTGCCGCACCTGCACCGCCTACTAATGTGCCTTTACCATTTGAGACGAAATAGCTTAACTTTGCCTGTACGACGGCTGTGCTGGCTTTCGCCACGTTCACTTCGACCGCCGGGCTTTCGTCTTTGCCAGCCTGTGTAGCTGCAACAAACACAGAAGTTAAAACTTTTGTAGTCGTGATCGTTACGTCAAAAGAACCATCAGAGGCTGCAGTGGTTGTTCCAAGTGCTGTTCCTTTGGTAGCGCTTTCGTAAAATTTTACAATTGAATTTCCTGCAACTGCATCCGCAGTACCTGTTACTTTTATAGAACCAGTTTGTTGTAAAAATTGAATATTGATTCCTTTAGGCTGCAAGCTGAAATTCGGAACAAAAGGAGTTTCCGCTGGGCTTGCAGTGTTTTTTGGAGCAGCTACAGCTCCAACAAAGAAGTCAGTTGCGTTGTCATCTGTATCCCATGCGTTGCCTTTTGTAGGGGCTGGATCTACACCTTCATAGGGGCGACGCTGAGCGCTCTTTGTAGCTGAAATGGTTTGGGTAGGTCCAGTTCCTTCAAAGCCTACAGTTCCAGTTCCATATCCAACCAAGTCAACTGCACCTGCAGGCATTGAACCTGAAGCAGCGGTTGTTTGATTGTTAAACAAAGCTACTTTTCCTGCCCCCGCAGCCATCGTGATTGCACCTGAAGCATCCGCTGTTGGAAGATCGATTCCATTTGCTCCACCTGATGCTTCAGTAATTAAATAATAGCCATGCGGCTGAATTGTTCCGGCTAAAGGAGTTACTTGCCAAGTTGTTCCGGCTGTTGAGGCATACTGTATAGACCAATTACTAAGAGGTACAGCAGCATCAGTAGGATTATATAACTCTATGAAATCCTTATTATATGGAGCCCCTGAATTGCCTCCACCGCCAAAGACCTGTGAGATTACAACATGATTGGCGACAGCCGCACTTGCCCTGCCCATTAAACTGCTTGGCAAAAACGTGCTGACCAACAAAAGAGCTGCCAAGAACGTGCTTGTCCAGCGCTTATAGTTCTTTCTAATTATTTTCTTCATTCATCAGCCATCCTTTATTAAAATATGAATAACTTTTTTTGGAAAAATCTTAGTAAAAAAGTTAGAATTTCCTTCCTTTCATAGTTTTGATCACACTACTATAATTCTACAATTTTTTTAAGTTAAAAGAAATATCAGTTTTGTAAAAACTATATAAATATTTACTCTTTTACTGTATACAAATACATGCAGAATATGATTATATGAATGTAGTTTTATTATATTTATTGCCTATAAAAACACGGAAACCTAGGGGGATTTTTGTGATGAAATACTATCCAAGAATAACAAATCGCGTTAAAACAATACTTCCAAAAAGAATAATTTTTAGTTCTTTTGTAACGTTTTTCCTTTTAATGTTATATTTACCACAAAATACATTTGCCCATAATTACAGTGCCAGTTTTACAAATTTAGACCTTAATAAAAAAAGTACAAAGGCCACTTTTTCAATCGATACGATTTCAGTCATCGAATTAATCCCTGGGGTCGACAAAAATAAAAACTATGTTCTTAGCCGGGCGGAAGTAAAAAGCGGTAAGAATAAAATTGAGTCAGTAATTATTGAATCTTTAGCACTCGATAAAAACAATAAGGAACTAACCCCGAATGTAAAAAAAATGAAGCTTGTTAAAAAGCAAAACAAAATCTTCCTTTCCTTTTATTTGACTTATCCGGCTTTCGCCCCTGGTGATACCATTAGCTATAGTGACGGATTATATTCAGGGGATTCAGGAACGACCAATTATGTGGATCTATTAACAGCTAAATATGCGGGCGGAACCAGTGAGGCTGCGATTCAAGGAACGGACAGGACCTGGACCATGCTGCTCACCGAGGATCAACAAGAGCAGCAAACGATGGATGGACAAGCAGGCCAGCCCGATTCCAGCCAGGTGCAAGCCCAGCAGCCCAAGGCGGAAAAGCCTGCTGCTTCCTCCTGGTTATCATTTTTCAAGCTTGGTATTTTTCATATTTTAACAGGCTATGATCATTTATTATTTTTATTGGCACTGTTGATTGGCAGGCAAACGGTTAAGCAATACATCGGAACTGTTACAGCATTCACCATTGCCCATAGCATCACATTAACTCTAGCCGTTTTGGGGATTGCAGATATTCCTTCTAAATTAGTGGAATCCTGCATCGCATTAAGTATTTGTTATGTTGCGATAGAAAATATCTTTAAGAGAAAAATTAATTACCGCTGGGCCATCACATTTGGATTTGGTTTAATCCACGGATTAGGATTTGCCAGTATTTTAAAAGATATGAATCTCCCAAAATCAAACCTGGCCGTAGCGTTAATAAACTTTAATCTCGGAATTGAATTCATTCAGTTACTCATCGTCCTGCTTATCATCCCAGTACTGATGAAATTGCAGAAAGCCGTTAAATATAGAGATTATATGAGAATCGGATCCGTATTGATCTTTATCCTTGGCCTAATTTGGCTAATACAGAGATTATTCGCATAACACAAAAAGCCACCAGCATCGATGCTGGTGGCTTTTGTTTGGAAATCTTTTGGATGGTGCCTGTCACCTGGTAAACACCTGGAAGGTGCCTGTCACCCGGAAATTTCTGGTGGGTACATGTAGAGGTTTGCCAGGTTTCGGAAGTAGATGTTTCCGCTGGCGTCCTGTGCGATGTCGTAGGCGCCACTTTCCATTAAGATTTCTGGGACCATATTGTTTGGATTTAATTTAAAAAGATTACCCTCAATGGTTCCATAGAGATAACCATCGTTACCAAAAAGAAGCTTTGCATTGGCGAATCTTCCAGAAATAGCGTTTAGTAGTTTTACCGTTTTAAACGATTTATCCTCCGGGTTGTATGCAAAAATGGTTCCATCGGCAGCTCCCCAGATCTCCCCTTGTGGCCCTTTAATAAGCGACATCACCATAGAGGCCTTAACAGGCAGATTAATGATCTCAACTGCCGCTGGATTAAGCGGATCAAAACGGAAGAGCTTTGCATCGTCTGCTGATCTTTGATAGTTCGCATGTACAGACGTCCCTCCATAAATCTTTGAGCCATCCGTTAACAAACTGATGATACTTTGATTTTTGATATAATTTTCATAAACAAAATACTGCCCTGTATTCGGATTATAATCAAGTAGAAGCCCGCCATTTAATGAGGTTTGAGCATAGGTTCCAGCAAATAAATGATCACTAAAGCTAGTCATCGATGTAATTCTTTCCTGGCCATATTTAGTCAAGGAAATGATCTCTCTGGACAATGATTCATCCCACGATTGGCCAGGGCTTATTTCCATTAACCTCGCCGATGGATATGCACCTCCATAAAGCTTGCCATTTAAAAACACTGCACTTTCCAGCTGGCTGATTGAGCTGAATTGCACACTCGTTTTATCAAGAGTGTCATACTGGGTCAACCCACCAGTCATAAAGCCATTGACATAGATATACCTTTTATCCGGGCTGGAAAAAATCAAATTCAAGTCTACCGGCTGTGAAGAAAATGATGCCTTCTTAATTTTCAATTGGTTTGTAATCGGATTGAATAAATAATAGGTCCCTTTGTTGTCGATTAATCCCGTTAAAACGTTCTGCGAAGGATTATTTTTTAACGTGACGAAATCCAGAGACAGGGCATTCTTCAGGCTCGGCAGCTTCATGTACGTGTTTCTGAACGTTCCGTTTTCAAGGCTGTATGCGTAAATGCTGCCCTGATAGGTGTAATAGAATTCATTCGTTTGGCTATCCTTTGGTGAAAATCCCCTTGAATCGACCGTAAAAGTGCTTTGGTATTCTCCAGTAGCTGCCTTGTAAATGTTTGCTCTTTTGGAAGGATAGTATTTTATCGCTACATATCCGTCAATCCATTTCATTTTTTCAGCATAGGATTCATTTTCATAGCCTTGGGATAGGATCGATGCTTTTATTCCTGTCGAAAGGCTCCATCTCAAAATCTCTGCAGATGGTCCACTGCTTACATAAATATCCTGGTTAACAGGATCAAATGTAATTGATTTAGCGAATTTTTTTCCCGGAACCGTTGGAAGCAGAAATTCTCTCTTTTGTGTTTGTTTATTAAAAGCAACCACATTCGCACCGTACGCTGTTGCCCCGAACACATATTGATCAGTCGCAACCAAATCCTGGATGGTAGTATCTCCACTTCCCTCAAGCATATTTCCATAGTCCTTCAGCTCGTTCGTATTCGGATTATAACTATACAAGTTGCCATTACTGGTCCCGCCTATCCAAAGAATCCCGTCCTTATCGACATCCATTCCCCAAGCGCTTGTAGAGTTTGAAAGCGGAAAAACTTCCTTTACATGATTGGTGTTCAAGTCGAGAACGGCCAAAGAGGTCGGCGTACCATGAAGAATGACATATAAATAGGCATTTCCGTTGTTATCCATCCCTGCCTTGGAGGCCATCGTACTTAAATTAAAAACCTGAGGCCCTAAATCTACCGGCGTAACAGATGAGGGTTCTTCCGGTGTCACAGGTGGTTCGATTGGTGGAGTGACCGGTGGCGTAACGGGAGGCGTAACGGGAGGCTTAACCGGTGGTGTTACCGGCTCACTTTTACCTGATGCACATTTTACTGCAAGTAATTTTGCTTTAGTCGGAGTCTTATAGTTTATCTTTGCATCACGTTTTACAAAATAACCTCCGCCGACACCCAAATAGTCCGATCTAAATGTATAAATTCGATATGTACTGCTCTTTTTCAGGATTTTATCCTGAAGCATGCTTCCCTCTGTGAATCTATAAAGAGAAGTGTCTTTTAAAATATTAAGCTTGCCAATCTGCCCAGGTACAAGCTGAATCCCTTCCCAATAAATTTTCTGGCCCCGCTTTATCCCATTACAATCTGTAGTTTCCGCGCTAAAGCGGGCTGGAAAAAAGGAAATCAAAATTACCATTGTCATAAGTAGCTTGAAAAATCTCATCGTGCTGTAACCACCCCATATTTGAAAAAAATAAACGCTTTATCGTTTCATAAAGCGTCCTGCCATTTTAAAATCTATAATACTATTTATAACACGTTTTACAAATTAAGCCAATAAATAGATTCCTAAATTTTGGATGGTGCCTGTCACCTGGAAGTTTATTAGGTGATTCCTAGACCTCTTTTTTACACAAAAAAGCCTGCAGCTGGGCTGCAGGCTTTTTATTTAGGCTATTACAAATTACTTCGTAACAGTTCCAGTTTTAACAGAGTTACCGTTAAGGTCTGTTAGGTTGTTAGTTGCAGCGAATTCAACAGTGATTGCATCAGTAGCTGCAAAATCATTAGTAGCTGTGAACTGAAGTTTGCCACCTACTACTGCAAGTGTACCAGTAACAGCAACACCGTTAACTTTAACAGTTACACCTGATACAGTATTTGTGTCAGTAAGTGCTTCTGAGAAGTCAACGCTGAAAGTTTTGCTGCTTAGTACGTTAACTTTAGTAGCTGTTGGAGCAATGTTTTCTTTTGCATCAACGAAAGCAGTAGCTTTACCGTTTACAAGAGTGTTGTTATCTTTATCAGTTACGCCAGTAACTTCAAATGCATAAGTACCGTTAACAGCGATATAGCCATCTGGTAATGTGATTTGAACATTTTGACGAGAGTTGATGAACTTAAGTGTTGCTGTGCTTGGAAGTGTATTTCCAGCAAACTTATAGTTGCTTGCAACTAGAGCAGAATCGCCCATTTCTTTATTGTAAGTAACAGTGATAACACCGTTAGCTACAGACACACTGCTGAAGTTAACAACTGCAGTTGGAGTTCCTGGAGTTGTTGTTGGGTCAGCAACATTCAAAGCAAATGATAATGTGTTAGCAACTTTGTTGCCATAGCTGTCTTGAACTGCTTTTCCAGCTAGTTCGTAAGAGTAAGAACCTTTAGTTAATGCATTGCTGATCGCAACAACATTCTTTTCAGCGCCTTCAATAGTACCGTTTTTGTCAACATCATAACCGTAAGCTACGTTTGCAGCTGTAAGGTCAGTAGTGTTTCCAGTTGTTAAAGTAACACCGTCTTTAACTTTTAGAACTAGCTCGTCAGTAGCAGAAAGGTCACCAGCTGCAACAGGGCCGTCAAAAGTTAATAGGATCTTAGAGTTATCGCTAGTTACTGCAGCAGAAACAAATGCAGGAGCAGTTCTGTCAGCAGTTAATGTAGCAGAAGAAGTAACCTTGTCACCTTGGTTGCCTGCAACGTCTTTGAATCCGTCAACAACGATAGTAGCATTTAGGAAGTTAACTCCATTTAATGCACCAGCAGTTTGAGCATCTAATACATACTTAGTTGCATCTGTAGCATCTTGAACGAAGCTAGCAGCATAGTTAGTTCCATTGATTGTTACAGTTCCAAGTGTAGAAACTTTTTCAGAGAATTGAAGAGTTACTTTGTTTGCAGATACAGAAACAGATGCAGTTGGCTTCGCTTCATCTTTCACTTGAGCAGGAACAGTGATGTTTTGAGTGATAGGGTTAGAAAGGTTGCCCTTTACGTCTTTAGCACCTACGAAATCAACTTTGTAAGTTGAACCAACTGTTAAACCTGTAACTGTAACTGTACCTTTTGCAAGGTCTTTACTGTAAGTTACACCGTTAGTTGTTCCATTTACTGAAACAGTACCTTCAGTAGATAGTGGCTCGCTGAAAGTGAAAGTTGCATCAGCAGTTTTTCCATCAGCAGAGTAAGTGTAATCTACGTTAGAAACGCTTGGAGCAACTGTATCAGAATAAGTTAATTTTGACACAAAACGGTCAGTTTTCACAGTAGCGTCAGCTTTAGTTTTGATAGGCTCAACAACTAGAGCAAGAACAGATCCTTCAATATTGTTGAAAGTTAACGTAACTGTTTTGTTGTCATCAGCTACAGAAACTGTATTTAAAGTTTTGCCTTCAAGGCTGAACTTGTTAGATGTAGCATCTGTTTTGTCGATTTCTTTGTTGAACTTAACAACTAAAGTTGTGCTGTTAAGAGCAGTTACGCTAGCAACCTTTGCAGATTGAGTAGCTTCGTAAGCAGCGTTAACTTCAGCAGCTTTAGCAACTAGTGCTTTGCCGAATTCGCTGTCTTTGTTGATTTTTGTAAGTTCAACATTTACAACATCAAGTGCTGCTTTAGCAGCATCGAGATCCTTAGCAGCAATTGCGCTAGTAACCTTTGCAGCATACATTTTCAAAGTTACTTCGTGCATGATGCTGTCGCGAAGAGCTTGAGCAGAAGCCTTGAATTCGCTGCGAAGAAGTTCGCGAGCAGTTTTTCCGTATACACGGTCAAGGATAACTGTACGAGTCTTTAGCTCATAAGAGATTGAGTGGTAAAGCTTTTCAGCATCATCCCAGTTTTTAGCAGCAAGTGCTGTGTCAAGTGCAGCTTTTTTAGATGCAAGAGTAGTACCATAGTTGAAAGCGTCAATGTATGTAACAACACGCTTAGCGATATACTCGTTGTAGTTAACATCTAATTGTGCAAGGTAAGCATCTTTCAATGGCCCGCCAGCTTTTAATACAAGAGCTTTAGCGTTGTTGTAAGCAACCTTAGCAGCATTGTAGTCTTTGTAGACATCTGCTAGGTCAGCGAATTTACCAGTAGCAGTAACATCGCTGTAAGTGTGGTACGCTTTTTGCATTGCTGTAACAGCTTTGCTTACTTCTGATTGTACGTTGCTAGCAGCATCTGCCTGGTGTGGTAGTGCAGCTACGAACGCGGATGCAGCAACTGCGGATGCAGCAGCGATTTTGATAGCTTTCTTTTTCATAAGTTGAATTTTCCCCTTTCACTATATAAGTAGTACAATAATCCGTCGAATTATAGCGAATTATTGCCTATCAAACTTAACAACTATTATACTAAAGCCTTTTGGGAATATCAACCTTTAACTCTAATTCCCGGAAACTTTAGCAAAAATATGAGTTTATGATTCTAAATGGCTTTTTTACAATCATTTCTCACATTTCCTATAATAATACAAATTAATAGAAATATCTAGGTTTCTTATCACTTTTATCCAAGCCAATTATTACCATAGAATAACTTTTCGAAATATTTTAACACACTCAGTAATTATATCTTACTTTTTTACTTTTATTCCACTATTTTCTTTGCAAATTTCAAAATATTGGGCGACAGACACCTTCCATAAAATGGATGGTGTCTGTCGCCCAATAAAAAAGATAGGCAGTATGCCTATCTTTGTGTGTTTTATGTTAATTGACCATCATGTTTTTCAGGTCCAGTTTTAGATCTTCAATTAGTTTGATGACAGTGATTTCCTGTTCATTATGGCCTTTTCATAGGCTTTTTTTATAATTTCAGAGAAACCCTGCAGTGATGCCTTTTCTCCAGCTGCTGATTTGCGCATCAATTTTTAAGACTCCTTCCCGTTATTTTCTTTTCTCATTTTATGGATACTGCCTTTTTTTGTAAATAGGAGATTACTATAAAGTTTGTCAATTTTGTGACTTACTAACTTTATACTTTAGTTAGCTGCTAGAAGCTTGCGTTTTTTATCATTACCCTCATAGTAAATAGTTCGAAACCTTTTCAGGAAATCTGGAGGCTGAATAAAAAATATAAAATAATTGGACTTATGACTCAGAACGTTAATGGGATATATGAGTTCTGCAAAATGATGAAAGCTGTGGGTAAAAGCATAAAGTGGGCGTATGTAATGAAACATTTGTGGTTGAAATCCAAATAGACTTGTGGATAAGTGGGGTTATCCACTCTTTTTGTTAATAAGACCACAGAAAATGTTGATATCGCAAAACATTTACTGAATTCTAGTTAAAAAAGCCTGTTAATAAGTGCATGGAAGCATTTGTTAACAGGCGACTTTTTTATTATGATTCCAAACGCTGCACAATCTCCTCGCAAATTCGATGGGTTTCCAACGCATCCCTGGCTGATATGCCTGGGGAGGAATTTTGTTTTAACGCCTGAATAAAATCGGCGGTCATTTGTTCGAAGCCCCGTTTATGGAGGGTGCTTTCCCAATCATTCAAGCGAATTTCCGTTTCCTCTTGATCCTTTGACAGCACTAATTTTGAAAGATTATAGGCTGTTCTTTTTTCAAATGGCCCATGACTTCTGCTTTTTCTTCATTTGTCCCGTTTTCCCGGTTCATGATCGCAAGTGCTGTACCACGGCTGGAAATAAACTGGACGACCACATGCGACAGAATGTTATCCCTCTTGCTTCCGGTCACTGTCAGCTTTTCAATCGGATGAGGAAATAGGTATCTCACCGTATCCACGACATGGATAAAATCATCGAAAATAAAGGTGCGTATTTCGCCAGGCAGCGCTTTACGATTCTTTTGGACGATGACCATATTGGGATTCTCGACTTCTTTCAATCTATTATAGACAGGTGAATATCTTCTATTAAAACCAGCCAGTAATATAAGCTTTTTACGTTCAGCTAATTCCACCAGCCTTTTTGTGCTGTCAAAATGGCTGGTGATCGGCTTATCCACAAAGACGTGGATATCGTTCTTCAACAGCTCTTCCACAATATCCTCATGGGTTTCAGTCGAGGAATGGACGAATGCCCCTTTGACGCCACTTTTAATAAGAGAGGAAAGATCAGTATGAAGATGCTGGAACCGATATTTCGCGCCGATTGCTGCACACTTATCCTGATTTGGCGTGAATAAATGAAATTCAATCCCTTCCATACTGCTATATATGGGAAGATACGCCTTCTGTGCGATATCTCCAAGTCCGATGACACCAAGTTTGAGCATGCTTGTTAACTCCTTTTATGCAGTTTGACCCTCAGCAGCCAGCTTCATTTTTTGGCTTCTATTCTCGCGTCCTCTTAAAACAAGAAACACGATGAAAATAATGGCCGCACAGAGCATGTCTGTGTAATGGGAATAATACCAGGATGCTGTGGTCATGATGTCATAAAATGAATGAACCATAATAAGCATCAATAGGTTCCGTGTCCGAAGCAGCAGGATCCCAAGCAGCAAGCCCATATCGGTAAAACTCACAACCGATCCAATGACCACTCTCCAATCACGTTCCGTATCGAGCGAGTCGCCTGCCCCAAACAGAAGCGAACTCAGGAAAAGCGCCAACATAAGAAAGATATCTCTCGAACCGCTTTCCCATTTTCGCCTGAAGATTTTTTTAAAAACAAACAGAAAGATGATCATATAGGAAAGCCGGTACACTTCCTCAAGTCCGGCCAGCAAGTCCGCATAAAAATCATAGCCAGCCGTGTCAAACCACTCAAAAATGGCGCTAGCTCCTCCCACTGCACCGCCTGAATCGTCCTCTTTATAGGAAGAAGTAGCAACCGTGGTACTTTCCTCCACATATTGATCGTAGTTATCACTAAAATCCCGAAAGACAGCCGTGGAAAAAGTATTAATGAGCAAGCTTCCTATAAAAAAAACTAAATAAACCTTGGAAAATTGCAATATATACTGGCGTTTCGTCGGCAGGACCGCCGTTTCGTCCTTCAGCCGACCATAAAGCTTATAGCCAATAAAAATGGAGCCCACCATGATCCCTTCATAAAGAGCATTGAATAAATAGCTATACCTGCTCAGATACAGGACTGCTTCAGATCCTAGCGTAATAATGAGCATCGCTAGCAAAAGCTTTTTTGAAACCGGCCGTGTTAAGTTAGTTGTAATCAATCATTATGCCCCCGCCCTTTGTTCAATATCTATATATGTATATACATCCAAGCTCTACCTGCCAATCAGATGGATCGCCGCAATCCCCAGTCCATTTACAGCAAGTAAAAATAACGCACACGCAATAATCCACTTCCACCTTCTGCTCATGGCACATACCCCTTTTAATTGACATGTTTTTTCTATTATAAGTTATTACTATTATAATAGAAAAAACTTTGCGGTGACAGGCACCGCCCATTTATTTTCCAGGTGCCAGGCACCTTCCAATTTTTCACATTTCCGATAATCAATGTTGTCTATCAACTTTATTATGATCACGAATGCTTCATACACAGGAACATTTAAATAATATGAGGATGTTAGATTGTCTCTTTGAGGAATTCTCAAGATGCTTGAGAGATAAATTTTAATAAACTTTGCATAGTTAAGAAACACAACAGTAGGGGTGTTGGGTACCTCCCATGTGGGCTAAACGGCAAATTTCTATGAGTGAGGCACCTATTGAATACTGTAATTCTCTCTGATTACCCCGATGCAAAAGTAGAAGAAACATTCAAATGACCAGATTATATATGCAATTCCCCATGTCATAAATAATATTTTATAATCCCCTGGATAAAATACAAAATCCCAAACGGTAACCGCCAATACAATGAAACACATAAATGTGGCATGTCTAATGATCCAAGTCATAGAAAACACCCCTTAATTTATATCGGTTCTAGTAACAGCAGGATTCCCTTTATAGACGTATTATAAACTCTTGATAATATTATATCTGAATATTCTGTAAATATTGTAATACTATCTGTGTAATATCATAAATTTTTCGACTAAGAACGAGTAAAGGTGACAGGCACCTTCCATAAATATGGAATTTTAACTCTAATTTTAAAATGATATAATAGAGAAAACAGGAAAGGAGGGATACTAGATGGAGGAACAAATTTTACTAGCATTACAGCAAATTAACTCAAAACTTAATACTCAAGGAGAAACCTTGAAAGAGCACGGACTAATTCTCGGTGCATTAAAGTCTGGCCAGGAAGGTCTTATGGCTGAGCTAAGTGAACTAAGGCTGCAAAATGCAAAAGATTTTGGCGAAATCCGGGAACAGCTTAAAGGTATTGAAGTCAGCGTGGAAATCTTAAAAGAGGACAATTGGAGTAATAGAAAAGATATCAAAATGGTGCAAAAAACAATGGGCCTTATATAAGCGTGAGGCGTTTCGACATACCACTTAAAAGTGTTGCCTCCGTTTGACTTAAACTTACCTCTTCCTTACTTCCGTTTTCCTCAACACGTTTTACTCTCAAAAAAATTCCATTATAAAGAGCCAGTGTGCCCCGGCATGCTGGCTTTTTTCATCGTCTAGGAAATTATAAAATTAAATGATGTGAATAACTTCTACAAGTTGTATTAATCTAGCTCCAGCACCCAGCCAGTTTTCACCTTTGAATAGCACCTTTGAATATCTTGCTCCAAGCATGACCTTTAGGTGATGCTTGGAGCAGCTCGGGGTCATAAGCCAAATCACTCCAGAAATCAGGACAAGGAAAGCTTCGGTAGCACTGCATCGCACGAAGGAAAAGCGATAGCTTTTCCGAGGATGACTGCGTGATTCGTCTTATGCCTGCCGGGGCTAACCAGGGCGCTTGCGCCTTTTGTTCTGTTATGAGCAACAGGTTCATGGACAAATTTCAGGGGAGTGACAGGCACCATAACGAGGCGGTACTGGACCACTGTTACAGATGATGCCTAACAACCAACTCAATTGTAACTACCATAGCAGGAAGCAGGATAAGAGAGGCGAGAGTGCGGATGTATTCCTTAGATTCACGGTCATATTTCCATTCCATGATAGTGCGGAATAGATTGAGAACGACTAAAAAGGAAAACAATCCATAATTGGGGTTGATTGATAAATCATCGTAAAAAATGAGAATTGGGTATATGCACACAAAAATAAGAAGGATGGTTCTTTCCCCCCATTTATGTACGCTGTTATGAGGACGATACCAGCGCTCCTTCCTCTTTTGTATATTAAATTTTTTCGTAAGAATACGATCGACAATCCACGTAAGCCACACGAAAACTGCTATCATAATTAAAAGCTTTAAAAATGTCATCGATATACACCTCATTTTTAATCCATTTTTTTACATATATATTCCACAAAAAATATAGAATCCCTTTCATTCATTTCCTACATTCATCCAATTATCTTCTTGATACATGGCACGAAAACGGTAAATTGGATATAATAAGAGAATATGGTTTTTTTGGGACGAATGATGGTGACATGCACCATCCATATTCTTCTAGGTGCCAGGCACCTTCCAGGTATTTTCCAATTACCTGCCAATTAATTGAAGGTGACAGGCACCTTCCAGTTTTCACCCATTTTCTACAAGGAGGTTTTGACGGAGATGTCGATGCCTGCCAGTGAACATTTGCGAGTGTTATCGGAGAAAATCGGGGAGCTGATGCATCCTGAGGTTGTGGAGGATGCGCGGCTTGTCCAAAAAGGGATGATGCTGTACCGACAAGGATTGGTGAGCATCACACTTATAGATGAAAATGAAATCGTGGCGACGGTTCAGGATGTCGTGCCCGTAAAGGTCATGCTCGATTGGACCTTTTTTGAGATGAGCACCTGCTCATGCCCGGCAGATGGGCTGTGCCGCCATCAGCTGGCTGTCTTTTTCAGCGCCTATTCCCGCGAGGCGAGCGTTGCGGCGTGGCTTGATACGTGGCGTCAGCCCGTGCAGGAGAAGAATGTCCTGGCTTCATGGAGCCTGCAGAAGGCGAAGGACCTTGTAAAAGCGAACGGAATTCTGAAGCCTGATTACAGCCGCTGGATTCAGTCGTTTGAAGAAAGCTTCAACTCCCTTTTAAAGTCCAAAAAGCACAACAACCCGTTTGTGGTCGTGGAGCTTTTCAGCGTTTACCTGCGCAGGCTCCAGGCAAGTGCACCGGTTGAAAAGGAATGGAAGCTGCTTTACGACCTTATTGCGACGGTTTTCTCGTTCCGAAGGCTGGCGGAATTATGCGAGGAGCTCGGCCATACGGATTCCGTAATGCACCGTTCCTACGTTCATGTATTCAACCAGATGCTCGACGATGCCGAAACACTCGTCTATAAGCTCGGTGTCCAGACCATGCCGTTTGCATTTGACGAATTCATCGAAAAGCTGAAGGATGATTCGTTCGAGCTGCTGGAGCCATCCGAACAGCTCGTATACGAACGGATTTACCTGTACCGCCTCCTTTGGACGCAGCTTTTCAAAAAAAATGCGTGGCGTGATGATGAGCTTAAAAAAATAGAAGCACGGCTGATGGCTGTCCTTGATTGGGAGAATCCGCTTCCGCTCTTGATCGCCGGAGTCCATATCAATTTTATGCGAAAAAATGACGACAAGGCGGTCGGTCTGATTGGCACAATTGAAGGCAGCGCGGCCATTCCTTACCTGCTTTATTGGATCGACCTTTTCACGAAGCAAAAAGCTTGGGATCGTGTCGGCGCCTCGCAGAGCTATTTTTACAAAAAATAAAGTCCTATCTTCAACAGCTGCACGCGCATTATTCGTGCATGAGCTTTGCGGGGATGGCCTTGAAATCGCTTAAGCCTTATTGTGCGGCAAGCGAACGTATCGATTTATACGAGCGGGCACTGCTGGAAACAATGCCTTACAGCTACCGTGAATTCGAGATTATGTTATTTGAACAGGGACAGTTCGATAAATGGGCCGAACTGCAGCCTTTATCGGGATTGAATACGATCAGCTTCCAAAGGATCGGCTGAAGCTGCTTGAAAAAGAAAAGCCTGAAGTGCTGATGTCCCTTCTCCACCAGCTGGCCCAGCAGCAAATTGAGTTAAAAAACCGACAGAGCTATAAAATAGCAGTCCGCCAGCTGAAGAAGCTTCGGACAATTTATAAAAAACAAAAGCGCCTTGATGACTGGCAGTTCTTTTTCGATACCCTGCTGGAACGGACAAAACGCCTGCGTGCTTTTCAGGAAGAATGTAGAAGGAGCAAGCTGATTGATGCTTAAAACAGGATATATTCAATTATTTACGATGCCGCTTGAGGATGGCCTGTATTTGCTTCATGCCAGGGATGCTGCCGGATATCCGCTTGAACCGGCACAATGGAAAAATCTCCTCTTCAGCAGCCATGAAGAGAGCTTTTACGGGACACTCCTGGATTTTGGATCTGTGAATGGAACAGACGGCGTGCTTGTCAATGCATGGCAGCTCGTCTCATTGTTTGCGCGTGAGTCATTCAACCGCTTTGTTGACTGGGACTGGAGTGAGCAGGCTGAAATTTGCCTCGCTTCCTCTCATGCCCTTTATGAAGGGATACTCGAAAAAGATTGGCTCCCTGATTTTACAGCCTGGGAGGATCGCCAGTTCCGCTGGCAGCTTCCAGAGCGTGTGAAAAACGAGTTTGATGAGTCATTTTGGAAGCAGGAGATTGCTGAGGATGACGAGAACGCCGGAGTGAGCCGCGAGTACCTTTTCGGCAATGGCGATGGTGACTCCCAAGACAGCCAAGACGCGCCCGAAACAGATGCAGCGGACGGCAACGCCACCGTTTTCAACTTCATCTCTCGTCTCTATAACGAAGCGCTCGATGCTTATTTGACGAGAAATCCGGAAATGAGAAACACCTTTACCGCCAAGCTCAGCTTGTTAAGAGAACAAAATATTTCTGCTTCTGAGCTGTCGCATTATTTTGATGAGAACAGCTGGCTCGAGTGGGTTGGCATCAAGGAAAGTCCCCTGCCATTTACGATTGGGCTGCGCCTTGACGAGCCGGAGGACGGCGAAGGCTACTGGCTTCTGGAGGTCTTTTTGCGGGGCAAAAAAAATCCGGAGCAATTATTCCGGGCTGATGACAGTAAGCTCCCTGGTGCCTGGAAGCCGTTCGCAGCTGAAGTCGAGAAGGAACAGGAGCGATGGATTCGTCTGATTCCGTGGCTCGGTATGTATGGCAGGCTGAAAACCTCTCTGACCGAGGAAGAAGCATGGCTGTTTTTAACCGAAGCAAGTGAAACGTTGCTGGCACTGGATGTAGAGATACTCCTGCCTGGCTGGTGGAACGTCATGAAAAACGCCAATCTTAAGGTGAAGGCATCGGTTAAGGGAACGGCGAGCCATCGCCCTTCATTTGTTGGGCTGCAGGCAATGCTTGATTTCAACTGGCGTTTCTCCATGAACGGCGTGGATTTGTCTGAAGAAGAATTCAGCTCCCTTGTCGAGGAAAAAAGGCGCCTTGTCTTTATTCGTGGCCGCTGGGTCAAGCTAGATCCCCAGTTTATCCGCCAGATTCAGGACATGATGAAGAAGGCTGAAAAAGAAGGTCTGCAGGTCCGGGATTTATTGGAGCAAGAGCTTGTCGACGGCCAGGACGCTGAGGATGACCTTGAAAATCCAAAGGCGTTTGCAAAAATTCAAATTGAAATGAACCGCCAATGGAAGCAGATGATGAAGCAGCTCAATGAAATCAACGAAATTCCGTTAGAGACGGTTCCCGCCGGGTTCATGGGCGAGCTCCGCCCCTACCAGCATTTCGGGATGAGCTGGCTGTTATTTTTGCGGAAATATGGATTTGGAGCGCTGCTGGCTGATGACATGGGTCTCGGAAAAACAGTTCAGCTGATTTCCTATCTGCTCGCGGTGAAGGAAAATGAAGGATCGGAAAAGCTGCCTGAACCGGTTGCGAGCAGTAAAGCTGGCGTTGCTATCGCCCCAAAAGAAAACGTCCATGCCGCCCTGATTATTTGCCCGACCTCCGTCCTTGGCAACTGGCAGAAGGAGCTTGAGCGCTTTGCCCCTGAAATGAACGTTTACCTTCATTACGGGTCGAACCGCCTTAAGGATGCTGCCTTCATTGAAAAAGTAAAATCGGTCGATGTCGTCCTCACCTCATACGGTCTGTCCCATTTGGATGCCGAGGAGTTTCATTCCCTTGTGTGGGGTTCGATTGCGATCGATGAAGCCCAGAATATTAAAAATGCCGGAACGAAGCAATCGCGGGCTGTCCGTGACCTCAAAGGGCGCCATCATATTGCCCTGACAGGAACGCCAATGGAAAACCGCCTTTCCGAGCTCTGGTCGATTTTTGATTTTACCAATCATGGTTATCTTGGAAGCATCGGGCAATTCCAAAAGCGGTTTGTCATCCCGATTGAAAAGGATGAAAAGAAGGAAAAAGTGCGGGAGCTGCAATCCTTGATTCGCCCCTTCCTGCTGCGCAGGACGAAGAAGGACGAAGAAGTCGCCCTCAACCTTCCTGACAAACAGGAGCAAAAGGAATATTGCCCGTTGACGGCAGAACAGGCGTCGCTGTATGAACAGCTCGTCCGCGATACCTTCGCCCAGATTGAACAGCTGACCGGCTTTGAGCGGAAGGGATTAATTTTACAGCTGCTGAGCAAATTAAAGCAGCTTTGTAACCACCCTGCCCTTTATTTAAAAGAAAAGCCGCCAAAAGCTGCTTGAGCGCTCCGCTAAAATGGAAAAGCTCGCTGATCTGGTCGACGCGGTATTGGAGCAGGACGAAAGCTGTCTCATTTTCACCCAATATATCGAGATGGGTGAGATGATTAAGACGCTGTTAAAGAAAAAGTTTAATATCGAAGTGCCGTTCCTTAACGGCAGTGTGCCTAAGGCGAAGCGCGATGAATTAATCGATCAATTCCAGAGCCGCAAGTTCCCGGTATTCCTGCTGTCACTGAAGGCAGGCGGAACTGGCCTTAACCTGACTGCCGCCAACCATGTCATCCACTATGACCGCTGGTGGAATCCGGCCGTTGAGAACCAGGCGACAGACCGAGCGTACCGGATCGGGCAGCAGCGCTTCGTTCATGTCCATAAGCTGATCTGCACCGGCACGCTGGAAGAAAAAATCGATGCCATGCTTGAAAAGAAGCAATTTTTAAACGACCAAATCATCCAAAGTGAAAACTGGATTACCGAGCTGTCGACTGATGACCTGCGCGATTTGGTGGATTTGAAATAAGAAAAGCGGAAGCGCCTTGCCCAGGGGCGATATAGGGAGACTAGTCGAAAGACAAGCGGAGCGCAGTCAAGACTTAGTCGATCTTAATGCGTACAGAAAGCGTTAGCTTCTGTAGCCAAGCATAAGATGAGCCGGCGAGGAGGTTGTTCTTTAACCTCCTGACGGATTGGCTTATGACCTCGAGCACCTAGGTGCTGAAGCTAGACACCGGTATTATTAAAAAACTTCAACTTTAATTTAAAAACCAAAAAACGCCTGTGATTCCGAATTGGAATCCAGGCGTTTTTACATCCTCAAAAAAGGTGAAGCCACTGAACGTTAATTCAGTGGCTTCAATATATTACAAGGGGGGGTTTTTAGTTATTATTACCATTTAAAATCTTTTTAAACATACTTCATACTCCGGCTAGGGGGACCGGAAAATGAGGATGAGTGCGGAGGCACTTTGATTCTCTCTAAAGAGGAATGTTTTATGATTACTTAAATGGTGATGCTGAAACGGCTTTGTGGAGAGTGGCGGGTTGAGGGTTCGTGCGGTGCGGGCGTGCAGCACTCTTTCGATTTAATTTCGCGCATCATCCATTCGATTTGATCGACACGCTTGTGCAGGCTATCGACATGCTGGTTGCTTTTGGCGACCATCCGGATGAGGTTTTCCAGAAGTGCCTCAAGGCTGCGGGCAATATCCTTATTGTTATCCAACAGGCATTTCCTCCTTTACAATCGGCCCTTCATGCGGCTTTGAACTCAAAAAACGAACAGTTTCCGCCACAACGTCTGTGACGTAGACTTTTTTGCCCTCATTGTTTTCGTAATTACGGGTTTGGATTCTCCCCGTTATTCCGACAACGGATCCTTTCCGGCAGTACTGGACCGTATTTTCAGCGTTCTTTTTCCAAAGAGTACACTGAACAAAATCGGCTTCCACTTCGCCATTATGGTTCCGGTATTGGCGGTTAACTGCCAGGGTGACATGCGTGACCGGAGTCCCTTCCGTTGTCATTCTCAGCTCGGGGTCTTTAGTTAATCTTCCAACGAGCGTCACTTGATTGATCATGCTTCATCTCCTCTCCTTTTGATGCCTCCATCATAGCGCTGCTTGTCGGTTTTTGTAAAATCTTAGAAAATGAATTTTATTTTATCAAAATAGTATTTTCTCTAAGGTCAAAATGCCATTTTGCCCGTGAACATCCTTTCTTTTTGTAAAATTACCGCACCTCCAACTATTTTTCGACATGTGTCAAACTCGCTTTCAAAATTGTGTGTGGTATAATTTAGGCAGTAAACGACAGCCAACGGGAGGTAAAGATGAAGACCTTTAAATTAGTTTCATTAGAAATAGTGGATAATGACGATCTAATCAATATTCCCTTGAAGGATGGCTTGATCATTAATAAAGAGGATGAAAAATCCACCTGGCTCCTTGAAGCATACTCTGACCACTCGCTCTACGATTATGTAAAAAACCTAGACGAGCAAAAAAAGGACATTATTGTGCAGGCCGTCATTACAAAACTTGATAATGACCCAGCCTATTTCCAAACACGGATTACATCTCTTAAAAAGTTCTCTGCACATATGAGCATCTTATTTGAGGGGCATCTACGCCGGATGCGAAACGATTATTCTGAGCTGTTATTGGGCAGCCTGCTTCAGCAAGGACTTAGCGGTGAAGCACTTTTAACCGAATTTAAGGAAAAAATGAAAAGCAAACCGCGACTAAAGTAAACGAAAAGGACAGGGCAGTTCACAGCCTAACGGGTTTACTTTAGAGATGCAATCATTGTAAAACACATATGAAAACGCACTTGAATTCACGATATAATTCACAGTGCGTTTTTTATTGATTTATCAACATTTTGGCGAATTTTAATTGCTTATTTGGTTACTCAATTAAGGATAAGACTTCATACTAAATCACGAATAATTTATTTAAAATAAGCGGAGATTCTCCGGTTAGATTTCAGAATAGAGCTCGGTTCGGGGTATATAAGCGGAGGTTTTCCGATTAAGCAAAGCAAAATTAACTATTTTCACGTTTTTTGAGTCAATAGTCGGAATCTTTCTGTCTATTTAAGCTATTTTCAGAGCTTTTTCCTAATTAAGAGGAATTTCTCCGCTTATTGATCAAACTCGCTTTAGCGTATAATGAACTTGTACAACTTACGGGTGCTTTAGTAAAAAAAGAAAATTCAAAAAAAGGCTTAGAGTATTTGCATCTCTAAGCCTTTTTGACTGTGAAATTTATGTGATTTGCTATTTGATTTGGTCTGCAAGTTACCGTTTTGCACCTCACAAGTAAACTCGTTATTCACAGCCCTGTCCTTTTATTCATCCTTATTATCTTTGTCCTTCATATCATTTTTATCTTCGATGATATCTTCTGGCTTTGTGTTGTTATCCTTTGTGATGTCGCCGTCATTCGGTGTGTTTTTATCCTCTTTTTCCGGATAATGCTTGGTGTTCTGGTTGTCGTTGCCATTTCCAGGGACCATGTCTTTATTATCATTATCATTTACACCGTCATCGTTATTGTCCTTTTGCTTGATGTTTTTATTAACATCTGGAGTGTTCACCTTCGGCGGAGGGGGATTATCAGGTTTTTTATTGAGGTTGCATCCCACCAGAAGGACCGAAGATAAAAATGCACCACCGATTAGCATAAGCAGCTTTTTCTTCATTGTGTGAGTCTCCTTCCATTTTCTTTCGACCTTGAACATTGGCCTGATGTTAGGATGCCCTGCAACGAAAAAAAATTGCATCTTTTTTTCACTAATAAAACTCGTCGATTCGCGAAAATCGAAAAGAGAAGTTCTTACCAGCACTTCCCCTAGCTTAGGGAACATTCCTCTCTATAGTAGGCCGACATTTTCGGTTACCCACCCATTTTGGTGATTTACCCACCACTATGATCCTTTTACCAACCGGTTTCATCCATTTTTCCACCACTTGTCCCTATTTACCCACCGAACAATCAAAAACACCGACCCTATGCCTCAAAATGACGATGTTCTCTATGTTGCGCATCAGGAAAAATTGAACATAAAAAACCGGACAGTTTAACTGCCCGACTCATGTTTTCCCTTATTCTTTTTTCTCGCCTAACGCAAAGGTGATTTCGGCTTCACAGGCAACTTCACCATCGACAGTGGCTACTGCCTTACCTTTTCCAATCGGCCGCGCAAACGGATGATTTCAACTTCAAGGCGAAGCTGGTCTCCCGGCTTTACCTGCTTCTTAAAACGGCAATTGTCAATGCCTGCAAAAAAAGCGAGGCGACCGCGGTTTTCTTCCTTTTTCAGCATTGCAACCGCACCGACCTGCGCCAGTGCTTCAACAATTAATACGCCCGGCATAACAGGGTAATCAGGGAAATGTCCGTTAAAAAATTCTTCGTTCGCTGTTACATTTTTAATCCCCACTGCTTTTTGGCCATCTTCGACTTCCAAAATTTTATCAACAAGCAAAAATGGATAGCGGTGCGGAATAATTTCTTTAATTTGTGTAATATCTAGCATATTAGTACCTCCTACTAGTAATAGGTGTTTATCCCATTTTACTATTAACGGCATACAAAAAGGAAGGGCTTTACCCCTTCCTAGCATTATTTTTTCTTTACGACAAGATCATGTATGTGCGTCCAGGTCGATTCCTTGAGAGCATCCGCAACATTTCCATTCCCAATTACACCATAACCGACTACCATCCCAGCAAGTACACATACTACTACCGCGGCGAGAAGCATGAGCATACGAAGTCCAACAGGAGAACGGCGTGCCTTCTTCCGTTTTTCACGCTGGATTTGCTTTCGGCGTTCTTCCGCACGTGCTTTCTTTACTTGTTCTCTGGTTTTTGGCTGGTTTTGGTTTACAGACATGCTTCAGTCTCCCTCTAGCGAATTCCGTTAACAAGGCCCTCCATTTGATCGGCCATCGTAACTGCTCTTGCCTGGAATTGATATGCGCGCTGGACATTCACCAATTCGGTCATTTCTTTTCCCATATCCACATTGGACTGCTCAAGCACTCCCTGTCCGACAGAGATTTGACGGCGCAGCGTCCCATTTAAATCTGTAAAAACGCCAGCGGTTTGGCCTGCATTTTCTGCAAGGCCAATCAGATTTGTCCCTTTTTGCTCAAAAAACTGCGGCTTATTGACCTGGATGACTCCGAGGTTAACCAATTGGTTTGTTCCATTTGTCATCTTCACGGTTAGCTTGCCGTTTCCCTCCACTGAATAATCGCTTGCATCACCATTGATGATGATTGGATGGTTGTTTTCATCCAGAATCGGGTTTCCCGCACTATTAACAAGCATGACTTCTTTTTCAGAAACCGGCGATAATGCGAATGAACCGTCACGGGTGTATTGAACCGAGCTTGTTGTCCCGTTTTGAACGAGCACTTTAAAAAATTGGCCTTCGCTCTGCAAGGCCATATCAAGCTGGCGGCCGGTCTGCTTCAATGCGCCCTGTTTCAAATTAATTTGAACCTGGCCAAGCTTGGCACCGACTCCCTGTCTTATGCCATTCGGGGTCAGGCGGTTGGTTTCAGCTGTCTTATTTGGCTGATTGTCAAATTGGCTGTAAAGCAAATCGGAGAATGTCGCCTGTCTGCTTTTAAAACCGGTTGTATCCAGGTTGGCAAGATTATTACTTATTATATCCATTTGCTTCTGCAGCTGATTCAAGGTGTTTGTAGCTGTAATCATTGTGCGATTCATTGCAAGACCTCCCTTCTCCTTAAAAAATTAGTTAACACGTCCGATTTCATTTGCAGCTTTTTCCATACTTTTATCATAAGCCTGGAGCACCTTCTGGTTTGCCTCGAAAGCGCGGTAGGCTGTGAGCATATCTGTCATCGTCCGGCTCGCATCAACATTGGAGCGCTCAAGGAAACCCTGCTGCGTTTTAAAACGGACATCCTGGCGGCCATAGGCGCTGGCAAGCGGTGTTCCGTTTTCCGTGCGATAAAAACCATCGTCCTGTTTGACCATGCGAAGAGCATTGGTCGCAAAGCCGATGCCAATCCGGGCACGTTCTCCGTTTTGCCCTGTCACTTCACCTGTATCGCTGACCGTAAACTGGTCACTTGAAAGCTGAATTGGTTTTCCACTGTCATTTAAAACATAAAATCCATTTCCCGCTGTCAAATAGCCCTGTGCATCAAGAGTAAAATTCCCGTTCCGAGTATAGCGCGTTTCTCCATTTGGATGCTGTACAGCAAAAAAGACCGAGCTTCCCGCTGGCATATTGGCATCGATCAATGCAAGATCTGTTTTCTTTTCCGTTTCCTGAAGGTCTCCCTGAAGAAATTTAGGAATCGCCTCCTGCATGTATACTCCGGTATTCAGGGGACCGATAACCTGATTTTCTGGAAGGCTTAATCCGTCCCCAACCGGAATATCCTTTTTGCCGAATTGCTGCATAAGCATTTCCGGGAATGCCCTCATTGAGGACTGGTCAGCTTTAAAGCCCGGCGTATTGGCATTTGCCATATTGTTTGTCAGCATTTCCGTCCTGCGCTGCTGTGCCAGCATACCGGAAGCAACGGTATAGAATCCTTTAAACATGGTCACACCTCATCAATAGTTGATTGGCTATGGGCGGAACAGAACCGCCTGGGCGATTATTTTTCCGTACTAGTCACTTATTTCCATTATAAAAAAGAATTCAGAAATATACATCAGTTTTTTGTTGAAAGAAGGATTTTCTAGTCGAATTTTGAAGGTATATGGGCAAAAAAACGCCTGCCTGCGCAATCCCGTCAGGCGTTTTAGGTAAATTAACCTATTTTCTTTTTTGGAATGCGATCGATATTATCGAGCATGATGCCGGTACCGATTGCCACACAATCCATTGGATTTTCAGCTACAAGGACAGGAACCTTCAGCTCCTCCGCAAGCAGCATATCAATGCCGTGCAGCAATGCGCCGCCGCCTGTCAAAATGACGCCCCGGTCGATAATGTCCGCTGATAATTCAGGCGGTGTGCGTTCAAGAACGCTTTTTGCCGCCTGGACGATCACTGCTACTGATTCTCTCAGTGCCGCTTCAATTTCTTCGGAATGCACAGTAATGGTACGTGGTAGTCCAGTGACCATATCACGGCCGCGGATTTCCAATTCTTCAGAGCGTGAGCCCGGGAAGACCGTACCAATGTTGATTTTAATATTCTCAGCCGTACGCTCACCGATTAACAGCTTGTATTCACGCTTAATATAATTTAGGATTTCGCTATCGAACTTGTCCCCTGCCATTTTAATGGAGCTTGAAGTTACGATATCGCCCATTGATAAAACGGCAACATCCGTTGTTCCGCCGCCAATATCAACAACCATGTTTCCGTAAGGCTGGAAAATATCCATGCCAGCGCCGATTGCCGCCACCTTTGGTTCTTCCTCAAGGTATACTTTCTTACCGCCGCTTTTTTCAGCTGCTTCTCTGATTGCTTTTTGCTCAACGCTCGTAATGTTGGTTGGGCAGCAGATCAGGATGCGAGGCTTGGACAAAAAGCCTTTAACATTCAACTTATTAATAAAGTGTTTAAGCATTGCTTCAGTTACATCAAAATCCGCAATAACTCCATCCTTCAACGGACGGATTGCGACGATATTACCAGGTGTACGCCCTACCATGCGGCGCGCTTCCTCACCAACAGCAAGAACACGATTTGTATTTTTATCAATTGCAACGACAGAAGGCTCATTTAATACAATTCCACGGCCCTTAACGTGAATCAGCACGTTAGCCGTTCCCAAGTCTATCCCAATATCTCTTGCAAACATACTCTTTTTCCTTCCTCCTTGGAACGATTCCATTTTATATCCCTAATTGTATATTTTATCACATTCATTTCAATTTCCATACCTTTTGACGAAAAATGTATACATTTTGACTTAGTCTGTTCATAGAAAAGTACGATTCTTTGAATGAGTTGCCTGAGCCACCGGCCATGGCTTTTTGAATTGTGGCCATCCTGCCAAATACGGGTATTTCCGCTTAATCGACGGGTAAAGTGTTCAACTAGACGGGTATTTTGCTAATCAGACGGGTAAACGGTCCGAATTGACGGGTACTCGCCCAAACTTAGCGGGTAATCTTCAATCTTGATACCTGAGCCACGGCCTGGCTTTTTATATTAAAAGAGGGGCTTGTCCATTAGTGGTTGGTATTTTTGATTGTCTGGTTGGTAAATTTGGAAAAGTGGTCGGTATTTTCATGAAAGTGGTGGGTAAATGGAGCATTCCGGTCGGTAAATTACCAATAGTGGTCGGTAAGCGTAAGTTTGAAAGATAAATGTATTAAAACGGCCAATATTCCTAAAATCAACCAGGTTAACTGAATATGAGGTAATCAAAAAGAGGAATAAATCCGGAGAATGGTCATACAATAATGCTTGCGGCTTAGCACCTATGATTTACTAATGTTTTTTTGCAGAATATCTTTAGTAAATTAAACAACTAAGCCGCCTTGTGAAACAAACCTACATGGAAAGTGTCTTATTTGACAGGCTCGCCTTCTCTTTCTTCTTTCTGGTACTTCATTTTTGTGGCTTCTCCGCCCCTTAGATGACGTATGGATTTATGGTAATCTAGAATTTCTTTTACTTCGTTTGCAAGATCAGGGTTAATTTCTGGCAGCCTTTCCGTTAGATCTTTATGGACTGTACTTTTGGATACGCCAAACTCCTTCGCGATTACGCGAACCGTTTTTCTCGTCTCCACGATATACTTTCCAATCTTGATAGTTCGCTCTCTGATGTAATCGTGCACACCACTCGCCCTCCCCAATTTGGATGTGAGAAGTGTGAAATGAGACTCGCTTATCACTCGACGAAATACTGCCATCCGCATAAATTCGTTGCGGCAGAAAGTATCGCTACTTTCTGAATATACAAGGATTAATCATGTACCCAACTAAATGCCCGTTGACTTCAAACGACTCCTCACCTCATACACTCTCTTTGTAAGGTTTGTAACATTGTATTAGCCTGTTTACGGATATATGCACGAAAAACACAAACGGGACAAGGTTCCTTGAAAGTTTTTTGAAAATTGGACTTATTTATATAAACAGCTGAAAGTCACACCCATGCCCTCGACAAAAACTGCAGTATGGCAAGTCTATGGTACATCCTCATTTGGTTCCGGAAATAGATTATTTCCCGAGAAATTTGTCAAAAACGAGTTGCAGTAATTTTTCCATAAAAAAACCAGCAGAATTATATTCCTGCTGGTTCCTTATTTATTCAGTAAACAGTCATTGCTCTGGCTGCACTCACATTTCCTTTTGAATCCTTCGCTGTTACAGCCAGTTTGATGCCCTTACGCTGTTTTGGAATGTAAACTTTAAAGCTGCCGTAAGCGTTGGCTTTGGACGAATACGTTTTCGTCCCAATTTTCACATAAACTGTTGCATATTTTTCTGTCTTTCCTGTAACAGAGGTTGAATAATATCGAACAGCACTTACAGCTGGCATATTGGGGGCAACGCGAATCACTGTAATCTTAGCCGGAGCACTTATATTGCCGGCGCTATCCTTAGCCATCACCGTGATCGCTGTTCCGCTGTTTTGGGCAGGAATAGAGACTTTATAGCTGCCGGAACCATCCGCTTTCCCAGAATACGTTTTTGTTCCAATTTTGACCGTGATCGCTGAGTACTTTTCCGTTTTCCCAGATACTAAGGCTGCTTTATTATTAACCTGGTTTACCGCAGGAATATTCGGTGCTGCTCTTGCAACCGTCAGCGTTCTTGCTGCGCTTCTGTATCCTGCCGCATCCTTTGTTGTAACCGACAGGATTGCCCCGCTGCTTTGGACAGGAATGGTTACCTTGAAATTTCCATAGGCATCCGATTTTGCGGAATACTCTTTTGTTCCGATTTTCACCCAGGCAATCACATATTTCTCCGTTTTACCGGTCACCACATTACTCGTATTCTTAACGGCATTTACGGTTGGCATATCCGGTGCTACTCGCACGACCGTCAAGGTTTTCGCCATACTGGTAACGTCGGCAATTTTTACCGTAACAGAAACGGCTGTGCCGGCATTGAGAACCGGTATGGCCATTATAAAATTGCCTGCTGAATCTGCAGTTGTATTGTATGCTTTTCCTAAAATTGCAGCGGTCACAGTGGCAGCCGGCTCTGTCTTGCCAGTCAGTTCTGCTGTCTTATTGGTAATAATGTTGACCTGCGGTGGCGCAGGCGGTGGTAGCGGGTAATTTACCTTAACCACGCGGTCGAGCACCGCTTTATTTCCGCTCGCGTCTTCCGCTTCAACGCGCACAGTGTACACACCCTGCGACAGCCCTGCTGTGTCCCATTCTGCCAGAATCCGAGCAGGCAGCTGTGTGTCCTCACCAATCCGATTCCATCCAGTTGGAGCCGTCCCAGCACCATATGAGACAGTATACTTACTTAACTGATAATCCTTAATCGACCCTTTAATCGCAACTTTTCCCGTGACAAATTCAGACTCGCCTGGAGAATCCATCGTTATTTGCGGGACAGTCCGGTCTGCGAACGAAAGTGTGGTATTTAATGCATCTCCGAATGTCCCAATATCCCGTTGCGATATTTGCCATTTTACTGGAGTCGTACCCAATGGGACGTTGCTCGGCAGCTGGAATTCGAAGGTTTTCTGCTCGCCTGGCTTAACCGCTTCCCCATCGGCTAGCGGCACTTCAAACGAGATGCCCTCAGCTTTTAAACTATTTCCATTTGTCCAAGTTTCAGCCCCGGCATTTTTAAAAATAATCCTCATATACGCTGCAGTTCCCGCTTCCTGAGTCGAAACTGGCTGAGAACCGCCAACAAGCTGGGCGTCATATTGCTTTCTCGCTGTCACTTTAACCGGCGTGGAAAACACTGAGTAGTTCCCGTTTTTCCTTGCCATCACCGTAACGAGGTATGAACTTCTGGGAGTCAAAACATTTTCCAGAATGGTGATACTCGCAGTATCGGTTGTTCCGCTGAACACCTGGTAACCTGATTCGGTTGTTATTTTTACATTATAAGATGCTCCCGCCGATGACGGATCCCACCTTAGCTTGAAGTTCGAGATAAGCTCACTTTCAGCATTCACATTTACAGGCACTTCTGGTGCAGAAGTGTCAGACATTTTCAGCTTAAGCTCATCCGACAATGCGGTTTCACCATAATCATTAAAGGCTGAGACACGGAAATAATAACTATCCTGATCCCGTCCGACAGCCGCCAGCTTTTGATAAAGGAAACCTGGCTTGTCGGATAAATCGGTTCCGCTTCCATCCTTGCGAAGCGAATATTCCCCTTTATCAATCTGCTCCTTTGTCGGCCACAATGCTTTGCCTAGAGAGGACCATTTAGCTTCTTTCCCTGAATATACCTCTTCAAATTCCTTTCCGTTAAAAAGATAAACCTTATATCCCTTCGCACCGGGCACCGAATACCATTGAAGATTTACATATCCTTTTTCGGAGTTCGCCTGAAGACCGTTAGCAATTCCACTCGGTGCACCAGGCTTCGGTGAGTAGCGTATTTGCAATGCCGGCATCACCGACCGGTCAGCATTTAATTTATTGAACGTCCTCAAGCTTTGTCCCTTAACAGCAACACCATGATAGCTGTCTGGCTGTATATACCAATCCGCAACAAGGCTTGATACATCCCATTGAAAATAACCGCCGTCAATTGGCATCCATTTAGTTTTGGCAGCAGCCGGTACAGCGTTCGCCGCGGGCTTGTTTTCCCAGGTTAAATTTTTGGCATCCCAGGCATTTAAGACTTTATGGATCGAATATTGCTCATTTTGATACATGGAGCATCCATAGCAATCTACTTTATTATTATTCATCTCCTGAAGGCTTAGGGTCGCACCCAGCAGCAAGCCCCCATTGAGGTTCGGCAGGCTATTGCCAAATTTCATATAGCCTCGTACCCATTTCCTGCTTTTATCTCATTATTATTTGAAAAATTCGCCCCAGGCTCAGCATCGGAAATATAAGAGACCATTCCATCGCTAACCGCTATATTTGTATCGGATTGATATAAAGGATATGGAGAAACCTCGATTGTTTTAGATAAATCTGTATTGGTGCTTTCCTTTGAGTAATCGTTCAGAATCCCTGTTCCTGCTGCACTTGCCGCAAGTGGCTGCAGCTGGGAAATGACAATCGCCATGACACATAATCTAGTTAAAATCTTCTTTCCTATCATTTATGCACTTCCTTGTGGCCGTTAATAATTTGATTCTACCACGAAGGAAAACATGCTAATATGTGTAAAATGTACCAATCCAGAGCGATTAGAAAAACTTGGCATCCGCCAAGCCCTTAGGCGAATGTCTTAGTTTTTCTTATGCGTTCAGAATTTATGGATATAAATTCTGATTAGCTAAAAAAAGCCAGGGCGTGCCACCCTGGCTCATTCAGTAAACACATTTTTCATCATCTTAACCGGTACCTGTGAGCCACCGCTGTCCTGAACACCTTCAACAAACATGGCAACAAGCAAATTCGGCGTGTTGGTGTTGTAGGCAACGAACCAGCCATTCTCAGTCCCCTTCTCGCCCTGCTTTGCCTTCAGCTCGGCGGTGCCGGTTTTACCTGCAAGCGGATGGCCAGGGATTTCCGCCCGATGAGCTGTTCCCGACGGCTCACTGACGATTTTTCTCAGGATTGGCGCGATGGTATCTGCCGCCGCCTTCGAAATGACCTGTTCTTTAAACACCTGATTTTTCTGGTCATCCATGAGTAGGACAGGCTTAATCATATTCCCGCCATTGACGAACGGTGTATACGATGCCATCAGGTGAACAATGTTCATCTGGATCTGCCCCTGTCCGTAACCGGAATCAGCCAGCGCAATTTCACTGCCAAGCTGCCCGATTTGCGAGGTTTCGAGCGGGAATGGGAACTCCATTTCGCTTTCAAAACCAAAGTTTCTCAAGCCCGCTGCAAAATTCTCTTTTCCAATCTTTAATGCCGTTTGTGCAAAATAGATATTATCGGAAAAAATTAGCGCTTTTTCAAGGTTTACCGGGTTGGATTCATGGACCCTTGTCACAAAATAGCTTCCCCACGATTTATCCTTCTGCCATTTTTTCGATGTGATTTTCACAGCTTCTGCGGGGTTGATCGAATTGTTCATCAGCGCAATTCCAGCAGTTACCGGCTTAAGCATTGAACCAGGCGCGTAGGCCTGTTTAAAGCGTGTCTGCAATGGCTTTAGCGGGTTATCCTCTAGCATCTTCCACTGTGCTGCAGAAAGGCCGAGTGTCAGCTGGTTTGGATCGAAGGCCGGGCTGCTGACGAGAGCCAGTGTTTCCCCGGTAATCGGGTTCATTGCGGATGAAGCCCCTGGTTTTCCCCCAGCTGGCTAAAAATCTTCGCCTGCAGATTGGCATCAATCGTCAACTTAATTTCCTTGCCATCTTCTACTGGATGCTCCGCCAGGACTTCCTCACTTCCGTCCTTCTTCTTGATGGTGATCCTTACTCCGCTCTTGCCCCGCAGCTGCTCTTCGTACACCTGCTCGAGGCCCTTTTTCCAATCACATCTCCACTCGAATAGCCCTTGTCCTTCATTTGCTCCAGATCATCGGCCGTAACCGTCCCCACATATCCGATCAGCTGGGCAGCAGTCTCCTTAAAAGGATAGACCCTCGCTTCCACCTTTTTCGTCTGCACGGGGGCTAGCTTAATTAATTCGCTAATCAGCTTCTGGTCGGTCAGCGAGACTTTTTTCAGCGGCACGAAATAATCCGGCTTCACCCAGCTCGCACTGATTTCCTGGTTGATTTTATCTGGAGTGAGCTGCAGCAGCTGGCCAGCTTCGCAATCGTCTGCTCCTTTTGCGCGCCCATCTGTCCTGGCACGACGCCAACCTCATCCACCTGGCCATTCTCCGCCAGCGTGTTGCCATTCCGGTCCAGGATGGCACCCCTTTTTGGTGCGATATATGCAAGGCCGAGCTTATCCCCTGCCTTTAATTGTGGAAAAATTTGTGCCGTACTCCAATCAACATACCAATTATCTCCGTTGTTACGCTCTTCTTTTTTCAGATTAGCAGTTTGGGAAAAATGAATCTCACCGGCCACACTGTTCATTTTCGCAGTATAGGAATAATGAACCTTGTTCCCTTCCTGCTTTTTGCTGCCCTTCTTCGGCTTTTTAAATTGAACCTTTAAATCGGTAATTTGCAAATCTTTATATATCTTTTTATATCTGCTGACAAATTGTTCTTCACTGATAGATTTTTTTGCATTGCTTGATAAAAATCCGTACATTTTAGCAAAATCCTGCTTGTTCCACGAATCGATATATTTTGAGAATCTATCTTCCGGCGAGGGTTCCTTTGTACACCCTGCAGCCATTAAAAATAGCACGGCCGCGAGGATTGTAACTAACCATTTCTTCATCGTATTCCCCCTTTTTTTCCCTATTTTAACATAGAGGGACAAAATGAAACAAAAAAACAAACAGCGGGATTGATAACCCCACTGTTTGATATTTTTTATTATGAGTTAGTTTTATCTTGAGAAGATTGCTCTGAAGGAGCTTTGCTGTCGTCAGACTTCTTTTCATCTTTCGACTTGCTTTGATCATCTTTGGACTTAGTGTCCTTGCTTTGATCTTCTTCAATATTGCCAGTTGTATCTGGAGTGCTGCCGCTTTGGTTATCCTTCAATTTGCTATCTTCTAAGCCTTGATTAGCAGGATTGTTCACATTCTTTACAGGCTCTTCAGCTTGTAAAGCGCTCATCGGCTTATCAAAATAATTTTGCGGATTTACCGCAACACCATCTTTACGGATTTCAAAATGTACATGCACGCCTGCTTTTTCATTGAACAAGCTTTGCCCAGCCTTTGCAAGCACTTGTCCCTGATGGATTTCATCGCCAACCTTGACCTTCACGTCTGTAACGGATTGATATTGAGTTGCAATACCCTTGTCATGCTCAATTTCAATCACATTCCCCAGCAGCGAGTCTTCCTCAACCTTTGTAACCTTACCGCTTAAGGATGCAACGACGTCAAACGTTTCGCCGTTTTTAGCCTTAAGGTCGATACCAGTGTTTGGTTGGTACGTATCATCGTAATAAACCAACGCTGCTTGCTGATCTGATTCTTTGCCTTTAAAATCATAGAATCCTTTATCAACTACTGTTTCCACTGATTTGCTGACAGGCATCTCGAAATTTTCAAGCGCACGGCTTACTTCCATTGACGGCTGATTATATTTTTTGCCGTTTAGATCCGTTGCCTTATAATCGTACTTGTCTGTCGCATTGTTACTCGTTTGATACCATAGAACCGCCGTCAGAATGATTGCAGCACTTGCGATATAAATGGCTGGAAATACCCAACGCTTTTTGAAAAAGCGCTTAAAGCTGGAGCTTTGAGAAGTTCTTTTTTCTTCCTCTCTCATTTTCATCACCTCAGCAATCATTCTGAACAGATCGGTAGAATAATATACATATGGCTAAAAAAAATTTTCTGATTATTTTTCGACAAAAAGATCATTTCTATTCATATTAAAGGAAAATATTTTTATGGCTTTGGAAAATAGATGCGGTTTTTAAATGTTCCAGTATGAGGCATTTTAAGGGAAGTTAGGATTTTGTAGGCTATTCTTGCAGATGGTAGATGAAGATACTCTTTTAATTGTGAATTATTGATAGAGGGGTTTATAAGAAGAAAGTAGTCTTCTATAGCTTTAATATGGGCATCCTTCGATTTTATGCCGCAGACCGGACACTTCCAGCTCCCATAATGGTAGGACATTGGAATCGAATTACAGTTGGGACATTGCGTTCCGGTTATAAGGTCAGACGGCGTAAGATTAAAGGCTTCGTGGATATTTATATCCTCAGGGGTATGTTTATTGAGGAGCAGGCGGTTAAGTTTACGCACTTCCTTCGTCGACAGGATCTCCTTTTTATAAAAATTTGATAGCTGCATAATTTTTTGAAGTAAACAGTCACTATTACAGGCGTGCCGGTAGACAAGTTCATATCCAGGATCCGCAGAAACGATCGCCCTTTCATTGCTGTTTACAAAAAGATAGTCAATCGGAATATCCAAAAAGTGGTTTCTCTCCAGCCATTCTCTTAATTCGTCTCTTTGTTGTTGGGCTTGTAAAATGGGGTTCTTATATCTTTTCTCTATGTTGTTAATCTTTCGGGTGAATTGATGGAATTTCTTATCGAAATGCAGATTTCCTGCAATATTTTTAACTTCCACAATTAATCCAAACCTTGTAGTAATAATCAGAGTATCTATTTGAAAAGCAAATTCACCGTTTAATAACCTGAGGCCATGAAAAATATAATAGCCCTCCTCAGGAAGTTTCCTTATATAATAGTCGACTCCTCTCTCTCCAGCATCTCCCGCCTTTCTATTGTTAAATTCTTGTTCAATCAGTGGGCGTTTTGGATGATTCTTCGGCAATCTTCCTGAATAAAACGCTTCGATCTTTCTGTATTTCAACGAAACTTCTCGTTTTTTTACAATCAAAGGTATCATTCCCTTCTGTTTTTTGAATGATTTCTTCATTAAATGAGATGATACCTTCTACCAAGAACATTTTTTAAATGAATTATCTTTAAAAAATGTACATTTCTTGACTAGATTTTTAGTTACCGACCTAAATGAGGAATTTACCGACGGGAACTTTTCATTTACCCTCCACTTTTAATAAAATACCGACCTCTTATTGCTTTTTACCAACCACTTTTTCTTCAATACCAACCTTCTTCCTTCAGATGCCTCTTTTAGGAAGACCCTTGATACAAAAAGCCAGGCCGGAGCCTGGCTCAGGTAATTGATCCTTGGTAATTTTTCCGTTTACCGACCACTTTAAATGATTTACCAACCAGTTCGTTCGATTTACCCACCACTTTTTTAAAAATACCAAACCTTTCCCCTTATTTACCGACCACTTTTCCCAAAATACCAACCTTCTCATAAACCTGACCTCTTTCAATCCAAAAAGCCAGGCACCAGCCTGGCTCCCCCTCATACTCTATCTATTTCCGGGCCGTTATCGTTGCAAGCATATTTTTCGCATCGGATATTTCTACGCCTTTGTAATAGTGTTTTACAATATCCTCATAGGTCTTCCCTTCGGCTGGCCATTCCGTTGGCACCGTATTGGCTCATGCCCACGCCGTGGCCATAGCCTTTGGTGGAAATAAGGATTTTGTTGCCGATTCGTTCCCATGTGAAATCAGAAGAACGAAGATCCAGTTTTTCGCGAATTTCCTTCCCGGTCAAAACATCGCCGCTAAAATCGACCTTGCCTACCCGCTTTCCGGCTGTCCGTTCAATGATTTTACCAATCGCCTTGCCATCTTTTAATTTTATACCCAACAAATCCTCAAAATCATTAACAGCGAGCACCTTTTGGCTTTGAAACTTTGGCGAATTTTTATCCCAGTGGCTGTCGACGCTCCTTAAATAAGGAAAGGCGTTGGACCAGTAATCCTCGGAGTTTTCCGTAAAGCCATTACTTGTTGAGAAGAAGGTAGCTGTGATTGCCTGGTTATGGTAGGTAAGGATTTGTCCGCTCGTGGCTCTGACAGCTTCAGTAATTTTCTTCAGCTTCCAACTATAATCCATTCCCCAGTCCCGTTTTAATTCTTCATCACTTTTATACACTTGATGGATTTCTGTATCCGTAACCTGAGCACCCTTTGGAAGGCCAGATTTTCCTCACTTAACATCTGCTTTACAATGTAGGTCCTGGCGGTGAGTGCCTGGGCCTTCAATGCTTCCATTTCAAAGTCTGCCGGCATTTCCGCGGCAACAACCCCGATGAGATATTGTTCCATTGGCAGCTTTTCTATTCTCTTTAGTGAGGTCCGATAGACAGCTACATCAACTGCTGAGTCTTCCGTTGGAACCACCACCCCACTTGTATTATCTGCTTTCAATTCTTCCGCTAATTTGCCGCTTGCCTTTCCTTCCATAAAAGGCATCACTAGCAGGGCTGGAACGATTAATGTGATGGCAAATAGGATGGCAGCTAGTGCGAATAGTGGTTTGACTTTGATCATGTGTAAGCCTCCATTTCGAAAAGTAAACGGCCCGCAGCTTCATCTGCAGGCTTACGTCTCATTTCAATTCTATGGAAGCGGACAAGCATTTATGACTATATATTACTCAACTCTTTGCGATTACCAACTTATACAAATCATTCGGTATTTTATAAATTTCGCTTTTTTTATTTCGTATATTTAAAAGAACAACAACGGAAGTATGGTCCTTAAAATAAAAATGCACCGTATCCCATCCGCCAAGTACCCCTCTGCTGTAAAATGCATTTCCATTATTATAAAGTCCAAGTCCATAGAAGGAACGGGATCGCGGCGTCAAAATCTGTTCCAGGCTGTTTCTCGTTACGAGCTTTCCGTCCATCAAGGCCTGGTCGTACAGGCGCAAATCATCTGTGGTTGCATAAATGTCACCGCACCCGTACAAAATATACGGATTCGAAACACGGGTCGAAAATATCTTTTTCCCATCTTTCAAATATCCAACCGAATTGATTGCGGTCCGTTTCCCCGGAGCAATGAACCCGGAGTGAATCATACCTGACTTATTGAAAATATTTTTTTGAATATATTCATGAAGCGGGGTACCGGTCACCTTTTCGAGGATATAGCCCAATACCATGTAGTTGGCATCCTCGTAATCCCACTTCGTTCCAGCGTGAAATTTAATCGGCCTTTTTCTATTTCCCTGACCAGATCGCCAGGCTTCGTATCGCCCAGCTTCCATAAGGGCGGCTGAATTCCGGAGGTATGAGCCAATAGGTTGCCAAGCCTGATTCTTCGTCCCCTTGGAAAATCAGGTATGTATTTTGCCACTGTATCGCGAATACTCAATTTATGCTGTTCCTGAAGCTGCATAATGCTCGTTGCCACAAACGTTTTGGTTATCGAACCAACTGGGAATGTAGTCAGCGGCTGATTAGGTGTCCTCTTCGCTATATTTGAAAATCCAATTCCCTCTTCAAAAAGAACCACATTTTTTCGCGCCACTTCAATGCTTCCATTCACATGATGTGCGATCAGGTAGTCTCTTATTTTTTCCGGGAGGGTCCTTGGAATTCGCTTATCGATCCTTATATGTCGTTCCAAGTGGACCTTCTCATCCACTCCTACATGTTCAACGGGAACTCGCTTATCAAGCCTTACCTTTTCTACATGAACAGTCACCGCATCATCCCGATGAGCGCAGCCCGTCAGACTCATTACTGCTAAAAAAATCGCCACACTTTTTTTATAAAATTTCACTGTACTATCACAGCTTTCCGATTGTAGTAGTCATTCAGGCAAATGATAGTATGCGGAATCAATAATAGCAAATGAGAATTTCATTAAAAATAGCTATTTTCGAATAGATCAAAAAAAAACCTAACAAAAAACCGAAGGAACATGACCTGCCAGACATCTGACAGCATGTTTCTTCGGTTCGTTTTCGGAAAAATCCATGCAGCTCCTCTCCTAATTATTTTAAATTACGCATTCATATCTGCGATATAAGTTTCGTTCTCTGCAAGCACTTCTTCAACGTCGTTAACGCGTTCAACGTCTGCGCCCAGGGATGCCAATTTCTTGTGGAAATCAACATAGCCGCGGTCCAAGTGTTTTAATTCAGTAACGCGAGTCATACCTTCAGCAACAAGGCCTGTTAAAATAAGTGCTGCTGCCGCACGCAAATCAGTTGCCGCCACTTCTGCACCCTGCAGGTTTGAAGAGCCATTCATGATGACAGAACGTCCTTCAATTTTAATATCCGCGTTCATACGACGGAATTCCTCAACGTGCATAAAACGGTTTTCGAATACAGTTTCAGTGATGACGCTAGTGCCTTCTGCGCGAAGCAGCAATGCCATCATTTGTGACTGCATATCAGTTGGGAAGCCAGGGTGAGGCATCGTTTTAATATCGACAGCCTTCAATTTTTCAGGCCGATTACGCGGACACCGTCTGTTTCTTCCTCAATGATAACACCCATCTCTTTCATTTTTGCAATTAATGAAGATAAGTGTTCAGGAACAGCGCCTTGGACAAGAACATTTCCTCCTGTAATCGCCGCGGCAACCATGAACGTTCCTGCTTCGATTCTGTCTGGAATAATTGAATGCTCTGTGCCGAATAATACTTCTACGCCTTCAATTCGAAGTGTACCAGTTCCAGCGCCTTTTACTTTTCCGCCCATTTTGTTCAATAGGTTTGCAAGGTCAACGATTTCCGGTTCCTTTGCAACGTTTTCGATGATGGTTGTACCTTCAGCAAGTGCCGCAGCCATCATGATATTTTCTGTTGCACCTACGCTTGGGAAGTCCAGGTAGATTTTAGCGCCTTTTAATCGGCCGTCAACTTCTGCTTCAATGAAGCCATTTCCGACTTTAACCTTTGCACCCATCGCTTCAAAACCTTTAAGGTGCTGATCGATCGGGCGAGATCCGATGGCACATCCGCCAGGAAGCGCTACACGCGCACGTCCATTGCGGGCCAATAATGATCCCATTACAAGAACTGAAGCGCGCATCTTACGAACATATTCGAACGGCGCTTCTACTTCTAACTCTCTGGATGCATCTACTACAACTGTATTATTTTCAAACACCACTTCAGCGTTTAAGTTGCGTAATACTTCATTGATTGTGTATACATCGGAGAGAGTCGGTACATCACGAATTACACTTTTTCCATCACTTGCTAATAATGTTGCAGCGATAACAGGCAGGACGGAGTTTTTCGCACCTTCAACTTTTACCGTACCATAAAGCCTTTGTCCGCCGCGGACGATGATCTTTTCCAAGAGTATTCCCCTCCGCGTCCAATTTCTCTATATTAATATTCAATCGTAATGATTGGTGTGCCAATAACTATGGTAGTCTTAGCGCCCAATCCTTCTGACCGTACTGCGACTTGTAAATTCATACTTCCTTTTTTATCCGAAATCGAATCGGAAAACATTGGCGAAAATGCCGTTACTGACATAAAATTGTCTTCTTTTAAAGCTTCGGTTTCTTTTGCATTAAAAGCAGAAAGGACATTATTTACTGAATTAGGTAAAGCCTTAAACATCTTATCACCGATTTCGCCTTTTACACAAGAGAAAATTGTGGGATTGCCTCGAAATATGTCGCTTAGTCTAGTTTCAAATTGGCCATCTGTGAAAAAGACTCAACATCCCTATTCCATGCAGTACCATTTACTCTGTATACAATATACGCATCAGCCTTCTGGTTTGTGTGGGTTGCCAATAGTTGAAGAGTTTCATGTGCTGGAGAAACAGCGGTTACTTCCCATTTTTGGCGGGTTGATGTAACGGTCCATTTCCATTCAGGAAATTTTTGTCGAAGATCTTCAGCGTAGACTTCTATCTCCTGTTGGGTTTTCAGCTTTACCAAATGTTCCCTTGCATTAACAGACCATTCATTGAGTAAAATATTTTCGCCTTGTAAAACGGAAGCCAATTTAAGTAAGTCAAGCCCTCCATCGGCTACAGTCGTTCTATTCCCATATTGAAATATTATAAAACCCATGATGGCAGTTATTGATAAAATAAATTTTAATTTCTCTTTCATTAGTACTTCTCCCCTTCCCCTTACTACCATTGTTTCCAGGGAGAAGAAGAGCATACTTGGGAATTATCGTCACTTTTTGACAGGATCATCAAATGACAATCTTTATTACTTTAAAGTACAAACAAACCTTTGCCACACAACGAGAATTGTATCTAAAAAACACGAAGATGAAAACATGCATTAAGCCCTAATTTTTTACTAATTTTAATAAATTTTTTCCAAATTCATTATTGTAAAATAAATGGAAGTTGTTTTGACCACTGGAGATAGTCGAGGAAGAAGTTACTAACCGAAGACCCGATCACAATTGCCAATAATATATACAATACCCTTGCCTGCATCACATGATTGGCGCGAAGCAGCTTTTCCAGCTGGATTGCCTGCAGTGCCCACCACGAAAGTGCGATAAATACCAAATGCAAAATAATACCCAATAAAGCCATTTGTCCTAAATCTGTTACCATCACCAAACCTCCTTTTTTTGCCAACCATAATTTTACCACAATGACATACAATATCCGAAAAAGTTGAATAAAAAGCTTGAAGAAAAAACGCAAAAAAAGAAGGAACCTGCGTCCCTTCTTTTCATATATATTACCCCTTGTATTAACCATAAGCCGCCAAGCTTTCCCCAAAGCTTGAGGCGGCTGTATTACAGACTAAGTCGCCAGCCTGTGACTTTACATCTTATTGCAAAAAGTCCCGGAACTGGTTCGCATGGTTATGCAGGAAATCCAGTGCTGTATTTGGCAGGATTCCAAGAATCACTGTCGCTCCCACGCAGACAGTCAGGACGATTAGAATGCCAACTGGAAGGTTGAATTTAGAATCGCTTGCAGCCGGGCGGAAAAACATTTGTGTCAGTAATCCGAAATAGTAGAAATAGGATACGACTGTTGTCGCAATCATAATGGATGCTAGGACATAATGTGAATTATCTCCTGTGAATGCACCGATGAAGATGTTCAGCTTACCGATAAAGCCAGCAGTGCCCGGGAAACCTGCCAGTGACAGAATCAGAATTCCCATCACGACTGCCAGCACCGGAGACCGGCGGTAAAGACCAGCAAACTTGCTGATTTCTGTTGAGCCTTCTTTTTCAGAAATGACCTGGATGACCGCAAAAGCCCCCAGATTCATGAACAGATAGGCAACTAGGTAAAACCAGATGGCATCAAACATGATGAAGCTTAGATTTGCAAATGCAACAAGGATATAACCCGCATGGGCAATACTTGAAAATGCAAATAAGCGTTTGATGTTTGATTGCCTTAAAGCAATAACGTTACCGATAATCATCGTTGCACCTGCGATAAAGGAAATGTAATCCTGCATGTGCAGAAGAATCGGAACTGATTTCGGCCCGTTCGTCGGCGTAACACCAAAAACTGATAACAGTACGCGAAGAATCAGAATGAAGCCCGCTGATTTGGAAACGACGCTTAGGAATGCCGTAACAGGAGTCGGCGCCCCCTGGTAAACATCCGGTGCCCACATATGGAACGGGGCAGCCGCCAGTTTAAAGGAAAGTCCGACAAGGATCATCAGGAACGCCAGTCCAAGCAGGTAGGCATGCTGTACATTCGCCAAGACGGACAGCTGCTCTGTTATTGCTCTTAGATTGGTTGATCCAGTCAAGCCGTATACATAGCTCATCCCAAACAGTGTGATGGCTGTTGAAATTCCGCCGTTAATGACATATTTCATCGCCGACTCGTTCGACTGCAGCTGGCGTTTTTTGATGCCAGCAAGAATATAAGAAGAAATAGACAATAATTCTAAGCCGACAAACAAAGTGATTAAGTCTCCGCTAGAAGACATCATCATTGCGCCTAACAATGCGGTTAAGAAGAGATAATAAAACTCCCCTCTTGACTCCTCAAGCCCATCCTTCGGTTCATAGCTGATTGCCAGCAGAAGAACCAAAGCCGAGCCGCCGAGCAGGATGAATTTAAACATCTTGCCAAAGGCGTCAAGGCGGAACGTATCATCCAATATCGATACGGCAGGCTGATCAAGCAATCCTGCAAGCGACACAATTGCCGCCAAAATAGCGGCGATACCGATCCAGCCAAAAATCTTCCTGTCCATCTTATTTGGCATAAATAAATCTAATAGTGAAAGCAATGCGGCAGCACCAAGGATGATGAACTCCGGCGCCATGATTCCCCATTGAAATGATTGCAATGTCTCAAAATCCATCCTTCATCAACCCCCTAGCCCAAGCATAATCGTATCAAGTGTCGATTTTAGCGGTGTGCTGATCACACTTGGGTAAACGCCGATTAATACAATTAAAACTAACAAAGTTAGAACCGGTACAAACTCTGCTCCTTTTAAATCTGCAGTGCCGGCAAACTCACGATGCGCTTTTCCGAATGTCATGCCGAGGACGGCACGAAGCAGATAAGCAGCAGTCATAATGATACCAAGTGTTCCAACCGCAGCAAGGACAGGCATTTCCTTGAACAATCCAAGGAAGGCCATAAATTCACTGACAAAACCGGACATACCCGGAAGGCCTAGTGAAGCCATCGCTCCTGCAAGCAGGAATCCAGCTGCAAGTGGCATTCCTTTTGCAATACCGCCAAGATTGCCAATAAGCGAAGTGTCCATCCGTTCATAAAAGACTCCAACAAGGAAGAACAGCAGCGCGGAAATTAATCCGTGTGATACTACTTGGAAGATGGCACCCTGGATTCCCGCTTCGTTCATGGCACCCAGACCGATCAGTACGATTCCCATATGGGAAATGGAAGAGTAGGCAAGGACCATTTTGAAATCCTTTTGAATAAACGCCAGAAACGCTCCGTATAACAGGTTAATGATGCCGAGTACGGCAAGCCACACGGCAAGCTTCTGGAACTGCTCAGGGAAGATCCCCATCCCGAAACGGATTAAACCGAACGCACCAATTTTTAATAGAATCCCAGAGTGGATCATAACGATTGATGGCGGTGCCTGAACGTGAACGCGAAGCATCCAGCTATGCAGCGGGAAGATCGGCAGTTTCACGCCGAAAGCCACTAAAAGTGCGATCAATAGCCCTAATTTTGCTGAGCTTGAGAAAGGCCTTTCGGTGATTGGATAATCTGCATCAATCCATGAATATTGGATGTTCCGGTCTTAGCAAACATCACCATGATCACGATTAGTAAGATAGCAGAACCAAGACCATTGTAGATTAAAAAGCTGTATGCTGCTTTTTCTTTTTCAAAATAACCCCACTTGCCAATTAAAAAGAACATTGGCACCAGTGTTACTTCGAAGAAGACGAAGAATAAAATCATGTTCTGTGCGGTGAATACGCCAAGCATACCCAGTTCGAGCAGAAGGAATAGCATGAAATAGCCCTTCCATTCTTTTTTAATATGGATAGAGGCAATCGCCGCAAGTGATGCGATAATGGCTGTCAATACAACCATGATGAGTGAAAAGCCATTAAGGCCAAGCTCATAGTCAACTGTATAAAATCTTTTATCACCTACAAAGCTAATCCATGATTTTACGACGGAAAAATCATTAAGATTCTTTCCTGCCTGGTAATGAAAATAGCAGGCAAGTGCCAGAAGCAGTGCTGGTAAGGTTGCCAGAAATCCAACGATCTTGATTTGCTTTTCCTGCGTGTTTTTCATGAACGCAAGAACGATGATACCTAGTAAAGGGGAGAATACCAGGATCGAAAGCACAGAAGATAAACTCATTTTAAGTACCCCCCTGTTAACGCAAAGATTACAACTAATAACGCAAGTCCGACAAACGCCATCGCGCCATATGTCTGTACCTGGCCATTTTGAAGCTTTGAGCCTGTTTTTCCAAGGCCCTGAACAAAACCAGATACTCCTTTAACAATTCCTTCAACAAGGAAAACGTCGATAAAACGAAGGAAATAGCTGATTCCTTTTGTGATGTTCACGACTGTCAGCTCGTAAAACTCATCCACGTAATACTTGTTATAAAGGATCGTGTGGAGTGCGTCTCCCCTGCCGCTTAGCCAATCACGTGAAAGTGAACGCTTGCCGTACATCATCCATGCAAGGAAAATACCTGCCAGGGAAACGAGTGTCGCTACAATCATGATCCATGCAGGACCTTCCACATGTCCGTGGCCAAGTGCTTCATTTCCGTCTGTCAGCCAGTCGCCAAGGAAGGTGCCGAACCAAGGCGTGTTCACATAACCGGACACGACTGCCAGCACGCCAAGAACGATCATCGGGATTGTCATCATCGATGGTGATTCATGTACATGCTTCATGTCGCCGCGCGGTGCTCCTGTAAAGACCATGAAGAACAGGCGGAACATGTAGAATGCTGTGAAAAATGCTGCAATTACCGCAAGCAGGAACAGAACAGGATGTCCGCCTTCCCATGCTGCGGCTAATATTTCATCTTTACTGAAAAATCCGGATAATAACGGAACCCCGCTGATTGCCAGCGTTCCGATCAGGAATAACGGACCCGTCAGGCGCAGCTTTTTCCAAAGTCCGCCCATCTTTTCAATGTCCTGTGTATGTGCCGCATGAATGACGCTTCCGGCTGCAAGGAACAGCAGCGCTTTAAAGAAAGCATGTGTCATCAGGTGGAACACTCCGGCTACATAGCCGGCAGAGCCTAAAGCGAGCATCATATAGCCGAGCTGGCTGACCGTTGAATACGCAAGTACTCTTTTAATATCGGTTTGCACAAGGCCGATGCTGGCTGCAAAAATGGCGGTGAACGCCCCAATCACTGCAACTGTCAGCAATGCCGTCTTACTGGCTGCAAACAGCGGGAAGAGTGCCGCTACAAGGTAAACACCTGCCGCAACCATTGTTGCCGCGTGGATCAATGCTGACACCGGTGTAGGGCCTTCCATCGCGTCTGGAAGCCATGTGTGCAGCGGGAACTGACCGGATTTTCCGACAGCCCCGATAAAAATCAGGATGGCGGTAAGCGTGATCCAGCCTTGTGAAACATCGCCGTCTGCCACTGCTTTAAAAATAGTAGAGTATTCAAAGCTTTTTGTTTGCCAGAATAATAGAATCATGCCGATTAAGAGCCCAACATCCCCAATACGGGTCATGATGAACGCCTTTTTTGCCGCAGCCTTTGCTTCTTCTTTGTAAAAGTAAAAGCCGATTAGCAAGAATGAGCCGACACCGACAAGCTCCCAGAAAAAGTAGGTTTGCAGCAGGTTCGGTGAAAGCACCAGACCCAGCATCGCAAACGTAAATAATCCCAAGTACGCATAAAACACATGAAATCGCTCGTCACCATGCATATAACCTTTTGAGTAAGTATGTACCAGACAACTAACGAGCGATACGATAAACAGCATCAATGCATTTAATTGATTCACTTCAAAGCCCGCTGTTAAATGAATATCTCCTATGGTGAGCCACACGGCCTCTGTTTTGTAGGTTGGCGCCGAGAATCGCTCGAATAGCACCAATACCGAATAGACAAGTGATGCAAGCGTAAGCAAAATGCCCACATATGCACTTGACTCTTTCAGCCGTTTACCGAATAGAAGAAGGATCAAAAACGATAATAGCGGGAAAAGCGGTATGATCCATGCAGTTTCCATCATTATCACTATCCCCTTTTTAAAAAGCGCCACTTATCTTTTGTGCGCCAGAGTGTGCCCTCTGATTGGAGAGCATAAAGTCTGTTGATGTTCGCCAGACGTTTTTAGTGTTTCATTGTATCCATTTCATCAATATTAACCGTTTTGCGGTTGCGGTAAAGCGCGATCAGAATCGCAAGACCGACGGCTGCTTCTGCTGCAGCTACTGTAATCGCAAACAGGGCGAATATCTGCCCGGTGATCGACGGCTTCATTCCATATTTACTGAACGTAACCAGATTAATATTGACTGCATTGAGCATTAACTCAATGGAGATAAGGACAATGACGGTATTTCTTTTTGAAAGGGCACCGTACAGGCCGATGCAAAACAGGATTAGTGCCAATGCCAGGAAGGCTGAAGCGGGAACTGAACTCATTCCTTATCCGCCTCCTTCTCGTCTTTTTTTGCTAATATGATTGCGCCGACAAGGGCAACCAGGAGCAAGACCGATGTTAACTCAAACGGAATGACAAATTTTGAATATAGGGCCTTACCGATTTGCAGCGTGTTGTTTTCATACAAATGGTTTGGCTGCGGGTCAAGGTCCAAATTATAGATGCCAATGTAAACGGCAAACGCAAATCCGACCACGCCAACTAGTAAAAACAGCTTGCGCCATATGCTTGATTTTGCCTCACTGGAGTCATCGTGCTTCGTCAGCATGATTCCAAACAGCATAATGATTGTGATTGCGCCTGAATAAATCAGGATTTGCACAGCAGCTACGAATTCCGCCGACAGCATAACATAGATGCCTGCAATGCTCACAAACGTAAAGACAAGGGCAATGATCATATGAATGACTTTGGTAAGGTTCAATAAAAGCACGCCGCCTATGACCGCTACCAAAGCGAGTGCCATAAATGCAAAAAATTCGCCTGAAAACGTCATGCTTTATTCTCCTTCCGAATATTTTCGTCATTTTCATCCAGCCATTCAAGATTCTTAAACAGCATATCCCTGCTGAATTCCGCCAGCTCAAAATTATTCGTCATAATGATGGCCTCTGTCGGACAAACCTCGGTACAAAGGTCACAAAGGATACAGATTTCAAAGTTGATATCATACGTATCAATGATTTTTCCTTTTTTCGTTGGATCCGGATGCTTTTTCCCGGTTAAATCAATGCATTCTGTCGGGCAAATGTTCATGCACTGGTTACAGACGATGCACTTTTCCGGATAAAATTTCTGGATTCCGCGGAACCGGTCCGGCAGCGGAAGCGGCTTATTCGGATAGTCATAAGTCACTTTTTCACGAGTTAAGTTTTTAAGGGTATATTTCAAGCCTTTTGCTAATCCAAGCACGTTTTTCACCCCTTTGTAAAAATGGGAATTTTGTTGGGCCCATCAGGAGTCTGACTGAGGGCCCGGTGCAGCTGCAACTTTATTATTGCAGCTTAAGCAGTTTGAACCGCCCGTTTATGGATATATATTCAGAAAAGCGCAAGCGCCTTCGGAACAAGCTAAAACCCGCTTGTTCCTGCGAAGCCTTTTCTCTTTGCAGCCTTCCTTAGTGGTCACCCCCGACAAGCATAAGACGCACCTCGCAGGAGGTGCCCTCCGGAGAGGTGCGATGAAGGCTGGCCTTTATGACCTCGAGGGGGTAGGCGCTGGAGCTAGACATTAGAAAAATAACGACTTAATTAACGCTGTCAGGAAAATATTTGCCAATGCAACCGGCAGAAGCACCTTCCATGCGAATTCCATCAGCTGGTCTGCCCGGATACGCGGGAACGCGACACGGAACCAGATATAAACGAAAATCACAGCGGAAAACTTTAATGCAAACCAGACGGCGCCCGGAATGAATCCAAGGAAAGAAAAAGGTGCCATCCATCCGCCAAGGAACAGCGTCACAATAAGAGCTGACATTGCGAATAAGTACACATATTCCGCAAGCATGAAGAAGGCCCAGCGGAAACCAGAGTACTCAACATGGTAACCCGCAACAATCTCTGATTCCGCTTCCGGAAGGTCAAACGGTGTTCGGTTTAATTCAGCAACAGAGGCGATGAAAAAGATGATAAATCCAATCGGCTGCAGCAGGATGAACCAGCCATGCTGCTGTGCGTGGACGATATCATTCAAATTCAGGCTTCCAGATAAAAGGATTACTCCCAGTACGGACATAACAAGCGGAATTTCATACGAAATCATCTGTGCCGCTGCCCGCATGCCGCCTAGCAGGGCGTACTTGTTATTCGATGCCCAGCCGCCGGTTACAACCCCAATTGTGGTCAATCCGGAGATGGCGATGTAATAAAGCAAGCCTACGCCGATATTGGCAAATTGAAATTTGTCAGTGAACGGTATGGTGGCGAGCACCATAAACGCAGGTGCAAAGGCGATGACCGGAGCCAGGATGAATAATGGCCGGTCTGCCATTTTAGGAATAATATCTTCTTTTAATAAAAGCTTTAAAACGTCGGCAACGGTTTGTAAAAGTCCCCAGCGGCCTCCGACCTGGTTAGGGCCGTGGCGAAGCTGCATATAACCCATTACTTTACGTTCCGCCAAGATACCATACGTAACGAATCCCAATACGACTAACAGCAAGACGGTGCCAAGTAAAAAGAAGATGCCAAAGTTCGCCCAGCCTGGGCTTGATTGCAGCAGATCTTCAATCATTAACCGTCCACCTCCCCAAGGACAATGTCAATTGCCCCTAAAATAGTAATCAGGTTTGCGATATTTTCGCCCTCTAAAAGTTTCGGGAGAATTTGAAGATTATAGAATGATGGCCTTCTGAATTTTAAGCGGTACGGTTCCTTTTTGCCATCGCTGGCAATATAGCAGCCGATTTCTCCGCGCGGCGATTCGATTCGCACATACGCTTCGCCTTTAGGTGCCTTGATAATCTTTGGCACTTTGGCGAGGATGTCACCTTCTGCCGGGAATTGTTCAACCGCTTGCTCAAGAATCTTTAATGACTCCTCAATTTCAGCCATGCGGACCTGGTAGCGCGCCCAGGCGTCGCCGCCCTCCTGCACCGGAACATCAAACTTAAACCGGTCATAAATCGAATATGGCTCATCCTTGCGAAGATCCCATTTCACGCCCGTACATCTGAGAGTCGCACCGCTAAGCGAGTAATTTAGCGCGTCCTCTTTCGTGTACTTGCCGACACCTTTAACACGGTTTAAGAAGATTTCATTTCCAGTAACAAGATAATGGTAGCCAGCCAGCTGCTCGCGCATGTAAGGAATGAAATCCCTAACCTTTTCGATCCAGCCTTCTGGAGCATCCCATTTTACTCCGCCCACACGCATGTAGTTGAATGTCAGGCGTGCACCGGATAGCTCATTGAGCATATTGATGATCATTTCCCGCTCGCGGAACGCATAAAGGAACGGGCTGACTGCTCCGATATCAAGCAAATAGGTTCCCCACCAGACAAGATGGCTGGCAACCCGGCCGAGTTCCATTGCAATGACGCGCAAATATTCAGCGCGGTCAGGAACCTGAATGCCCATCATCGTTTCAACAGCATGACAGATGACGTAGTTATTGGTCATCGCGGACAGGTAATCCATCCGGTCAGTATAAGGAATGATTTGAGTATATTGCAGGTTTTCAGCCAATTTCTCCGTACCGCGGTGCAGGTATCCGATGACAGGCTTCGCTTCCTTGATAATTTCCCCGTCAATTTTTATCACAAGCCGGAAAACCCCGTGTGTACTAGGGTGCTGAGGCCTACGTTTAATAGCATTTCTTCCGTTCGTAACATTGGCTACACCTCCACATCATACTGCTCATAATCTTTACGCAGTGGATGGCCAACCCATTCTTCGCCAAGCATGATTCGATGAAGGTTCGGATGCCCGGTAAACTTAATGCCCAGTAAATCAAACGCTTCACATTCAGGCCAGTTTGCTCCCTCCCAAATCGGCTGCAGGGAATCGATTGTTGGTTCATCACGGTCAATCTTTACTTTTAAAGCAACAGACTGACGATTTTTGTATGAGTATAAGTGAACATAAATTTCCATATGTGTTTCAAAGTCGGTTCCGTGCAGCTCTGATAAATAGTCAAAGCCCAGGCGCTCATTATATTTCAAAAATTGAGCTACCTTAAAATATGTATCTCGTTTCGCAACAAGAGTTGGAACATCCTTTGAAATTTTATTTATATAGGAATCTTCTAATATATCTGTTCCCAAATTCTCTTCAATTACTTTCACATATTTATCAAGATACGGCTGATTCGGTGATGGTTTGGCTTCCTCTGCTGCTGGGGCATCGTCTCCGCCCGCCTTGGCTGCTGCTGCGGCCTTTGCCTTTGCTGCTGCCGCTGCTTTCGCTTTCGCGGCTGCAATTGCCTTTGCCTTTTCATCGTCACCAGCGGTTCCTGCATCTGCTCCGCCTGCCTGCTTAGCCAGTGCGGCCGCCTTTGCTTTTGCTGCTGCCGCTGCTTTTGCTTTCGCGGCTGCTGCGGCCTTCGCTTTTGCATCATCGCCAGCCTCTTCAGCTGGAGCTTCCACTCCGCTTGCCTTCATCTTTGCCAGTGCAGCGGCCTTCGCCTTTGCTGCAGCTGCCGCTTTACGCTTCGCAAGGTCGGCGTCATCGCCTGAGCTACTCGCTTCAGAAGTAGTCGCGGCGTCAGAAGTCTGAGCTCCTTCCGCTGCCTCTTTCGCCTTCATTTTAGCCAATGCTGCGGCCTTCGCCTTTGCAGCGGCTGCCGCTTTGCGCTTCGCGAGGTCGGCATCGCCGGCATCTGATGCTGGTGCAGCGGATTCCACGGAAGGTTCAGGTTGAGCCGGTGCAGCATCTCCGCCCTGCTCCGCGGCTTTCTTTTTAGCTAAAGCTGCCGCCTTTGCCTTCGCCGCCGCTGCAGCCTTTTGCTTCGCGAGGTCAAGGTAATCAGCAGATTCAGTTGCTGATGCCTCTTCCGGTACAACTGGAGCGTTTTCAGAAGGTTTCGATTCTTGGACAGGTGCAGCTTCACCAGCCAACTTAGCTTGCCTCTTCGCCAGTGCCGCGGCTTTCGCCTTTTCCGCAGCCTCTTTCTTTAATTGGTCGAGATCTTTTTCTCCGCTCATCGGTTAGATCACCCTCTTCCCAGTCTTCGCTTCGTAACGAATCTTTTCCCTTAACTTATTAATTCCATAAATTAAAGCAGCCGGGTTAGGCGGGCATCCTGGTATGTAAACATCCACGGGCACGATCTGGTCGACACCTTTAACAACCGAATACGATTTAATATACGGTCCGCCGGCAGTCGCACAAGAACCCATTGCAATTACCCATTTCGGCTCCGGCATTTGGTCATATAAACGGCGTACAATCGGCGCCATTTTTTTCGTCACCGTACCAGAAACAATCATACAATCCGACTGGCGTGGAGACGTACGGAAAAACGACCCGAAACGGTCCAAGTCATAATGGGAAGAACCAACACCCATCATTTCAATCGCACAACAAGCCAGACCAAATGTCATAGGGTAGATTGAACTGCTTCGCGCCCATGCCTTTATTTGCTCCAGCGTAGTCATAAATACATTTCTCTGCATCTCTTCCATTTCCTGAGGAGAAATGCCATCTAATTTTAAGTCCATTTTAACACCTTCTTTTTCCAAGCATAGGCAAGCCCAATAGCAAGCATTAAAACGAAAATCAACATCTCTATCAACGCAAAAATGCCGAGCTTATCATAAGCGACAGCCCACGGGTATAAAAACACTGTTTCCACATCAAAAATAACGAACATAAGGGCAAAAATATAATAGCGGACATTGAACTGCACACGGGAATCGTGAAATGGCTCAATACCGCTTTCATATGTGGTATATTTCGCTTCACTCGGCCTATGCGGACGCAAAAGCTTACCCAAATTTAATGCCACCACAGGTAGCAGCACCCCAAGACATAGAAACACAAAAACTATCAGATAATTATTCTGATATACATTTAGAAGTTCCATGCCTATCCCCTCCAATGTTGTAAATTTTCATACTAATGAAATTTGTAACCGAATTCATTATAGCACTCTTACAAATAAGTGTCGACATGCCCTAGACTATTATCTGGAATTTCTCCCGCAAGCAAAATCATGCCTTTTCTAGCGCTGCGAGCTCGCTCGCAGAAAGCGTAAAAAGGCGTGATTTTGCAAGGCTTCGGCGGCAGCAGAAGCCGGTGGTGCGTGAGCACCGAGGGAGGAATTACAGGAACCCTAGTTTAGTTGTTGACACATATTACCTACACTGAGCGTTTGCGTGATCTGAAGCGAAGCGGAAGATGACGCAAACGCGAACAGCGACGTGAACTCGTTGTAAGCGGTGGAGGGCACGTGATCTGAAGCGGAGCGGAAGATGACGTGCCTAGCTCCGAGGGAGGTTCGCAAGAACCGATTGAGTAGGTTTTCACAAAGAGGCTAGCAAGAGCCAACATTTGCTCTCCCAAGAACCAACTATCCCCCTCCGAACAATTCGGAATACTAATTTCCTCACTCCCATTTAATTACATAGAAACATCCTTGTCAGTAAGATTTGTCACCATCCATAATAATTTCAAAAACTATCACATGATGAAATACTAATTATCAATGTGAACTAACAACAGAACCGAAGGTTCGCTAAGAGCTAGCCCACACATATTAACAGAACCGAAGGTTCGCCTAATATCTTCACCAAATACACAACAAAAGAACCGAAGGTTCGCCAAAATAAAAACTCATTCAAATCTCATGCATATAACAACAAACTTTGTCGTTCACCCTTCAAACTCGTGCATATATCCCAATCATCATGCATAAAACAACAAGAATTCTTAAAAAAACCACACCAAATTAGTTTTTTTAAAAAAAGGATCTAAAATCTACTAAAACCTTTCATTTTCTCTTCAAAAACTATCAAAAACGCACTGAATTTCAAATCCCTCAAAAAAAATCCTAACCCTTCACATCCAATACACCTAGCAGCCCACCTTCCTTCACTCCTCCATCTTCAACATACCTTCCTCTAACTTCTACACAACTCCCAAATCTTCTACACTTTCCCTCTAAACTATATTCAGCAACAAGACAAACCATTAATCTTTTATTTAGGCTTTTTTCGCAAGATTATCGTTTTAAAATAAAAGACCCTGATTTAAAACTCTCCGCCCAACAAACAAAGGCCGCACCCTAATTGGAGTGCAGCCTGATTTTAATACTCATTCAATTTTTTATACTGTGCAGCCGATTTATATATACCCGGATGTACCCTCGATGCATCAACCGTCGTATCGATGATGACCCATTTTTTCTTTTCCTTTATGTATACCTCGTTCCAGGCGTGGAACTCTTTTACATTAGTAGAATAACCGGTTACCAGCTTGACTGGTATGCCCTGGCTTCTCAGCATCGCGGCAAACAGCGACGAGTAATCGTAGCAGATGCCTTTATTTGTTTTATATGTATTGGACGGATTAGGAATATAACCTGATTTTACTGTTTTTAGTTTTACATAATCATATTTTATCCTTTTCGTTACATATCCGTAAACGGCTTTAACCTTGTCCTCATTCCCCTTTAGCCTGTAGGTCAGGTCATGCGCCTTTTTTACAAGCGGCATGGAAGCCTTCCAGGTAACATTCTGCGTGGACTGCAGAAACATTTGATTCGAATCCTTCAGCGAGAGGCCGACTGATGTTTGAAGCACCGGCTTATAACGGTTATCAATAATCTGTTCATAAATGCTGACTTTATAGTCCCCGTTTTTCATCTGCAAAGGAAAATAATTTATCTGCCCGTTACTTGGCAAATCATAATAATAAATTCTGTTCTCCTTCTCAACAGCAACCTTAAGCTTTTTTCCATCTGTGCTCATGGATTGAACACCGACAATCCCTTTGCTCAGCAAACTCGTATCTACCACGCTATTTTCAGCTGCATGGGCATGATTCGCTGAAAACATCACCAACAAACTTATACACGCCATCATTTTACGCAAAAAAATAACTCCCCTTTCGGTAGCTAGGCTGCCACTCTTCTTAAAAGAGGAAGGCCTATAGCTTTGCGTCCCTATTTTTCAATAGGTTTGCCATTTTCGTTGAAAAGTTTAACCTACTACTTTATTATAAAATCATTTCCCACTTTTTTCTATATCCATTTTTTGTTATTTCTAAAATAACTTTGTTAATGAATGGTGTTGTTTTTCTTGTTAGCAGGGCAGTTTAGTTGAACAAGAAATGTACTACACAGTGGGAAAATAATATGAAGGAAAACGTATCGTATTAAAGGAGTTATTAATGATTTTATCTCTCCTAGATCTACTTCCAAAAACAACTTACTCTTTATTTTTTAGATTTAAAAATTGACTTATTTTTCCGACATGGTTTTCTTTTAGATAGTTTTTGTACAAATTACTGGATAAGCGAATAGGATCACCAAAAAAGTATCTTTCATATTGCGTTTGTCTTGTACCAAATGAACTCATCGTAAGATCCCATGCCAAACGGAATATTTTTACCCGGTCCTTAGCATTCATACTATACGCCTGAAGATATTGGTCTAGTTCTGCCCTGTTTTCAGACTCAAAGGCTCTTTCGGTTGGCAATGAAATCATTCCGCTAGCTCCGATTAATTGTATAATTTCACTGAAACGGGGATAAATTCTTGGAAAAATGTTACTGGCAATCTGCAATGGAATCATACATGGACGCATTAAATCCCACTGATCTATTTTTGCATCATTTTCTGACTTCTCTAATAGTGCTTTCATTGTTTCAAGACCAATGATCATTTCGGAAAGTTTTTCTTGTATATGTTGATACTCATCAACATTTATGGTCTCGACAAGTAGTTGAGCAACACCGAGAATAAATTCTGTTTTTACTATTTGTCTAGTCACAACTTGATGGTATGCGAAGGTGTGGAAGGAGCTTTGCGTCATGAAGTCAGTAGTGGCATCAACATTATCGTAAAAAAATACTCGCTCCCATGGAACTAAGACATTGTCAAAGACAACGATCGAATCCATTTCTTCATATCTAGAGCTAAGGGGATGATTAAAAGAAGATTCTCCTCCCACAAAAGATTCTCTGCAAATAAATTTTAATCCTTTCGTGTTTGAAGGGATGGAAAAGGCGAACGCTTCATCCGGATCAAGAAATAATCTTGGAGCAGTAATAACTAATATTTCATCCGTTAAACCGCCTTGAGTAGCGAGCAGGCGGGCACCTTTTATGATTATTCCTTTTTCATTTCTATCAATAACCTTAGCTGAGATAGGATGCTCCGTAAATCCCAAATAGGACTGGGAACGATTCACCTGGGGAGTAATAAATGTATGTGTAAACGAGAGGTCTTGTTCCATCGCCCTTTCATATAGGGATTGTATATTTTCAGGAAAACAATTTTCTCTATCTTTTAATAGGGAGGCAGAAGAGGCAAAACTCATAATAGCCGTGTTCATATAGTCAGGGCTTCTTCCCATCATTCCATGGGTACATCTCGCCCAATGTTCCATCATCTTTCTCCTTCTCTTTAAATCCTCTTTTGTTTTTGGCTGCAAATAGGAAAGTCCAATAGATTCTTTTTTATCTGGTAAAAAGAAAGTCATTTCCTCTTTTAGAAGGGAATCATTTTGTAAATCATAAAGAGAAGCCTTTGACTTAAGAATCCCTTTAAAGGCAGGATGCTCAGAAATTTTCCCTTTAATTTTTTCACCGTCATACCAAATTTCATTTTCCATCTCATCTAAACGATCAATAAAATCTTTTCCGTTAATGGTCCCCATTTTCTGCCCGCTCCTTTTGTTGAAACCTCCAAAAAATCGTACTAGTTTAGCTAGTTCCATTTTATTGAAAATAACAGCTGCTTGTTCCTAATGGAAAAGCCTTGTTTTAAATTGGGGAAAATGCACAATCTTAACGGAAATTTCAATGCTGCCTTGAGTGTTAAGGAGTATCATGCATTCAAAAAAACCAAGCCAACCTTTATAGGATGGCTTGGTTTATGATTTCTCCAGCTCTGCCTGAATGATCAGCCTGTGAGTGGCCGTTTTTAGTGGTGTACACGTAATCAAGGTTAACCTTCGTTCAGAAGGCTTCCCGACGAGCACAGATGTATTACTTGGTTTAACAACCATTCTGTTAAAAACACGGTATTTATATAGATGCCCCTTATCTTGAATGACAATCTCATCACCATTTTTAACCTCATTAAGACGGTTAAACATTTTTCCATATGTCCAGCTGCGGTGGGCCGCAATTGCCGCATTCCCTGCCTCGCCCGGGAATGCCGTTCCTGTTATATGGCCAGCCGCTATTTTCATATTCTTTAGACTAGCACCTTCTAAAATGGGCAGCTTCACGCCGATTTTCTTTATTTCAATAATCCCCAGCAACCCATCACGTTCCGGCTTATTATCCGTGCTATTTCCCACGAGAGTTTTGCTGCTAGTTTTTTGAATAGTGCTGTCAGGATTAGTTGTCTCCTTGCCTGAAGCTGCCGTATCTGTCGGTGCTGCAAAAACCTGGTTCAGCTCTTTGTAGTTTTCCGCTGCCTCTTTTTCTGGATTTGCAGCGTAGCCGGTCTTTTCCCACTCGGATATGAGTTTTTTCTCCTGGTAGAAATTATACGTCCTGTCCAGAAAAGGATACAGAACAACGGCAATACCTACTATCATTAGAAAAATGGCCGTTTTCGTTTTCATAGTAATCTCCTTATAAATAATGGCTGTTTTCTTATAAATTGTTTGTTTTGAATAACAACAGAGACTAAATAATAGAGGGAGGACATCCCCCCTCTATCAAAACTTATTCGCTCTTCACTTTTTTAGCCCTTAGCATTACTGCCCCTGCCAAAATAATGAACAAGCCAGCAAGATAATAACCGATTGGGCTTGAATCACCCGTTTTTGGCAGCATGCTGAAATACCAGCCTTTTGTGCCCGAATGTGTTTGATTTTCTGTCATCGTGCCGTTATTATTCCCGGAAGCTGGCCTTCCACCTGCCTGGTGTCGCTGGTGCAGGGATGATGATACCGCCTTGATCGTTTCCTCCCTGGTCAGGTGATGTACCTGTACCCGGTGTTGGCAGGCTAGTTCCCGGATCTACTGGTACTGTCGGTGTCGTTCCAGTTCCCGGATCTGCTGGAACAGTTGGTGTTGGTATAGTTCCAGTTCCCGGATCTGCCGGTATAGTTGGTGTTGGAATAACAACTCCTCCGTCACCGCCGCCCGGATTCGGTGTTCCAGGATCAGTTGGTGTTGTTCCAGTGCCTCCTCCATTATTACAGCTTAGCTTCAGCGTTAACACTCCGTCATGGATGGAAGCAGTCATTTTCGTTAAATCAGACAGACTATAGGTTTCCAATTTGCCATTTACCATTAGTTCCAGATGATCAATTTCACTTGTATTCATGGAAGCAGCTAACTGTACAAAAAGATTATTAAGTGGAAGCTTTACTCCATTTTTCAGAACAACAAAGCCACTTTCTACAGTTCCGACGCAGTCACTTAATTCAAGCTTGATTTTTGTAAAGATCGTATCCTCTTTTTCCCCGCCAGTTCCCCAGTTTATCACGATGGTGAGTATACCGTTTTCAAGCTTTTTCATGTCGGCAGGCATTGTGTTGAGTTTATAGCTCGTTACCGCCCCGTTAACATTTAATTCTATCGATTCAATATCTTCATATTTCAACTGCTGGGAAACTTCCGCTGCACCGCCATCCAGGTTGAAATTTACTCTGGTATGGTCCTTCATCACTAAAGTTGCACTTCTTACATGTCCCAGGCAATTATTTAAAACTAGTTTTATTTTAGTTAGAATCGTGGTTACAGGTACATCACACTTTAAGCCTGTACTTATTTTGACCTCTATCGTTTTTCCATTGAGCAGAATTTTCGTCGCATTTGCGCCGTGTGCTCTTACGGTTGTAAATTCAGCCGTTGAATTTGCAGCTACTGTAACTTTACCCGTTTGATTTGTCCCGAGAACCTTATATGTTACTTCGACTTCTTTATCATTTTCGTTGCTTACTCTCCATTTAAGGTTTTTCGTTGGATCCTCAGAACAAATGGAGGTAAGATGGATTTTTTTCAAATCAATTCCTGGCACTGGATTTCCTGGCTGTTCAGGTTTACCTTTGCCGCAGTCCTTTTGGTCAGCCAAAACTCCGCCTAGAAAAAGCTTAACCTTATTGCTGCATCCTTCTTTTTTTGTCGAAAAATCAGCTGTTCCTTTTGCTGCTACTTTCACCTTGCCGGTTTGCTTAGAACCGACTAGCACATACGTTACTTCCACTTCGACATCGTTATCATTTGTAATTCTCCAGTTGTACTGGTTTGGATCTACTGAAGGAAGTGCAATTAACTTTACTTTATGAGGATCACCCAGGTTTAGCTCACCGCCTCCCTCACTCTTGTAAAAGAAGGTAATATGGCTTGTCCCAGGCTTTTTTGAAAAAACAACATTTTCGCCAGAAAGTTTACCGTTTTCATAATAGTACCATTCTCTGCCCGGACCTTCTTTTACATAAATTGCGTAAACTGACAGGTTAGAGGTCCAGTTAAACGATTGCTTCTCATCATTCTGAGCCGAAACATGCACATTGACTTTTAAGTTGCCATCACCTAATTCACCATCAGTTAGCTTATTAGAATTAATACTAAACGATTTAAAACCATGCCCTGGATCAAAGTTGCCATGTGCACTGGCCGATAGCATCGGTAAAAAATTAAAAACAGTTAATACGAAAGTAAATAGGATTGCAAAATGTTTAAGTGTTCTTCTTTTCAACCTGCCTACCCCTTTTCAATAGAAATTAGTGTGATAAAAATTAAACTGAATATTCCGTCTTTTAAAAAGACACCCCCTCTAGTTCCGTTAATTATTATTTAAATTTAAAGAGCTACTGCCCTTTAAATAGTGAAACCAGTATTTAGGCAACAAAAAAACTGCCAGAATAATAGCACTCCTGGCAGTTGGACGATCATGGCTGCTTCAATCGTAACAGCTTTAGACTCCTAGACTTTGCGTCCCACCCTTTCGAATGGTTTGCCGTTTTCAAGATTTTTTATTTTCCATCTAAACCATATCTTTACAATAGTGGAAATACCCGCTTGGTCGGCTACTAAACATATTCTGACAAAAAATTCTCAAAAAAAAGTCCCACAGCTCAGGCTAACGGGTTTACTTTAGTTTTGTCTTAATTCAGATAGTAAATCACAGGGTATGAAATAATTATTGGAGGGTGTGTGAATTATTTGTGATTTAGTAAGAAGTCTTATCCTTAATTGAGTAACCAGTGCTATTTAAAATAAGCGGAGATTTTTCGGTTAGACAGCAGAATAGAGCTCAGTTCGGGGTATATAAGCGGAGGTTTTCCGATTAAGCAAAGCAAAATTAACCATTTTCACGTTTTTTCAGTCAATAGTCGGAATCTTTCCGTCTATTTAAGCTATTTTCAGAGCTTTTTCCTAATTAAGAGGAATTTCTCCGCTTATTTATCAAACTCGCTTTAGCGTATAATGAACTTGTACAACTTACGGGTGCTATAGTAAAAAAAATAAAATTCAAAAAAAGGCTTAGAGATATTTGCATCTCTAAGCCTTTTTGACTGTAAAGTTTATGTGATTTGGTCTGCGATTTACCGTTTTGTACCTCACGAGTAAACCCGTTGAGCTCATTCAACTGTGGGACAAATTTAAAAAAAGCGAAGGACAAGATGTCCTCCGCTTTGATTCTTATAATTTTCTTTCCGTAACGGAAAGGCGGTTGATGGCACGCTGCAATGCAAGTTCAGCGCGTCTGAAATCAACGTGATCCTGCTTTTGAGTATGCAGGCGCTGTTCAGCGCGTTCCTTTGCACGAAGTGCGCGGTCAACATCTATTTCGGTTGCCAGTTCTGCTGCCTGGGCTAAAATCGTTACTTGATCGGGGCGTACTTCTAACAAGCCGCCGCTTACTGCAACCAATTCCGTTTTGCCTTCCTTCTTCAGGCGGACAGCACCAATTTGCAACGGTGCAACCATCGAAATGTGGCCAGGTAAAATTCCCAGCTCACCGCTTTGAGCCTTAGCAATAACCATTTCCACATCTGATTCATACACCGGGCCATCGGGAGTAACAACACTGACTTTAATCGTCTTCATTTTTTACCCTCCTGGTCCGTTATTAGACCTCTACGCCCATGCGTTTCGCATTCTCAAGAACGTCTTCAATACGTCCTACAAGACGGAAAGCATCCTCTGGAAGGTGGTCATATTTACCTTCAAGAATATCTTTGAAGCCTTTAACGGTTTCTTTAACAGGTACATATGAACCCGGCTGTCCAGTGAACTGTTCAGCAACGTGGAAGTTTTGAGATAAGAAGAATTGGATACGGCGCGCACGGTGTACGACTAACTTGTCATCATCTGAAAGTTCGTCCATACCAAGAATCGCAATGATATCCTGTAATTCTTTGTAACGCTGTAATGTCTGCTGAACCTGGCGGGCTACTGAATAGTGCTCTTCGCCAACGATTTCAGGTGACAATGCACGTGAAGTCGAAGCAAGTGGATCCACCGCAGGGTAGATACCCATTTCAGAAAGCTTACGCTCAAGGTTTGTTGTTGCATCTAAGTGAGCGAATGTTGTAGCTGGAGCCGGATCCGTGTAGTCATCGGCTGGTACATAAATCGCTTGGATAGAGGTAACAGAACCTACGTTAGTAGATGTGATACGCTCTTGAAGTTTACCCATTTCAGTTGCAAGTGTCGGCTGGTAACCTACCGCAGAAGGCATACGGCCTAATAGGGCAGAAACCTCAGAGCCTGCTTGGGTGAAACGGAAGATGTTATCCATGAAGAAAAGAACGTCCTGTCCTTGCTCATCACGGAAATATTCAGCCATTGTCAAACCAGTCAGGGCAACACGCATACGTGCTCCTGGCGGCTCGTTCATTTGTCCGAATACCATCGCTGTTTGCTTGATAACGCCTGAATCCGTCATTTCGTGATAAAGGTCATTACCTTCACGTGTACGCTCACCAACGCCAGCGAATACAGAGATACCGCTGTGCTCTTGAGCGATGTTATTGATTAATTCCTGGATTAAAACGGTTTTACCTACACCGGCACCACCGAATAGACCGATTTTACCACCTTTAATATATGGAGCAAGAAGGTCTACTACTTTAATTCCAGTTTCAAGAATTTCTACTTCTGTAGAAAGCTGTTCGAATGTTGGAGCTTCGCGGTGAATGGAATCACGGCGTGCGCCAGCTTCGATTTCAGTATCAAGGTCGATTGTTTCACCTAATACGTTAAATACACGGCCAAGTGTAACATTACCAACCGGTACAGAGATTGGTGCACCAGTGTCAAGCACTTCCAATCCACGGGTTAATCCGTCAGTGGAAGCCATCGCAATGGTACGAACAGTATCATCACCTAAATGAAGGGCTACTTCAAGAGTTAAGTTGATGTCAACTTCTGACTCATTACGCGCTTGAGTGCTGATTTTTAATGCATTATAGATCTCAGGAAGCTGACCGCTTTCGAATTTCACGTCAACAACTGGACCCATAACCTGAAGAACGCGTCCTTTGTTCATCATTTTCCCTCCTTACGTACTCTTTTGAAGCATGAAGGATCGAGGGAATGTTTTCATTCCCTAGTCCTTTTTAAAATAAAACTATTCTAGGGCGGATGCTCCGCCTACGATTTCGGTAATTTCCTGTGTGATGGCCGCTTGGCGCGCACGGTTGTAGCTTAGGCTGTATGAATTGATCAGTTCCTTCGCATTGTCCGTTGCGTTTCTCATTGCGGTCATACGTGCAGCGTGCTCACTGGCCTTACTGTCGAGCAATGCTCCATAGATAAGGCTTTCAGCGTATTGAGGAAGGAGAACTTCCAGAATTTCTTCTGCAGACGGTTCAAATTCGTAAGAAGTAAGCTTCTTAGTCGATGTGATGTCTGAGAAAGGAAGAAGCTTCTTCTCGGATACTTCCTGTGAAATCGCGCTGACATAGTGTGTGTAGTACATATATAGTTCATCGAATGAGCCATCAGCAAACATACCAACTGTATTGCTGGCAATTTCCTTGATGTCTGAAAAAGAAGGCTGATCTGAAACGCCGATGATGTCTTGAACAACATTCATGCCACGTTTCGCAAAAAAGTCACGGCGACTCTTCCGATTGCGATAATCGCAAACTCCTCATTCGATTGATGGCGTTCTTTGATCGTTTGGAATACACGGCGCAGGACGTTACTGTTGTAAGCGCCGGCTAAACCGCGATCCGAAGTGATCACTAAATATCCAGTTTTCTTGACTTGACGGGTTTGAAGCATAGGATGGGCAATGCCTTTGCTGCCCATTGCGATTGATGCTGCTACTTCCTGGATTTTCTCCATGTAAGGAACGAATGCCTTTGCATTCATAACTCCACGGTTCCACTTAGCAGCAGATACCATCTCCATTGCTTTTGTGATCTGGCTCGTCTTTTTCGTCGAGGTAATCTTGGATTTTATATCGCGTAATGATGCCACAGGTTCTCACCACCCTTTTCAAAGTTTGTCCCTTAAAAACTGTTCAAAAGGCAGGCGGATGCCACCTTTTGAACAACAGCAATTACTCGGAAACTGCAAACGTCTTTTTGAAGTCGTTGATTGCAGCAGCCATATCGTCATCGGAAGGAAGTACCTTCGTTGTACGAACATGGTCTAACAACTCTTTGCGGTTGTGGTCTAACCAAGAAAGGAATTCCGATTCAAAGCGGCGGATATCCTGTAATGGGATATCATCAAGGAAACCGCGAGTTAATGCATATAGGATTGCTACTTGCTTTTCAACAGCAAGCGGTTTGTTAAGGTCCTGTTTAAGGACTTCAACAGTACGGGCACCACGGTTAAGTTTAGCTTGAGTAGCTTTATCAAGGTCAGATCCGAACTGGGCAAATGCTTCTAGCTCACGGTAGGAAGCAAGGTCAAGACGCAGTGTACCTGATACACTTTTCATCGCTTTAATTTGCGCTGAACCACCTACACGGGATACAGAAAGACCAGCGTTGATCGCCGGACGTACGCCGGAGAAGAACAAGTCAGACTGCAAGAAGATTTGGCCATCAGTGATGGAAATAACGTTCGTTGGGATATACGCAGAAACGTCCCCAGCTTGTGTTTCAATAAATGGCAATGCTGTGATTGAACCAGCGCCTTTTGCGTCGCTCAATTTCGCAGCACGCTCTAATAAACGTGAGTGCAAGTAGAAAACATCCCCTGGATATGCTTCACGACCTGGAGGACGGCGAAGTAGCAAGGAAAGTTCGCGGTATGCTGCCGCTTGCTTGGACAAGTCATCATAAACAACTAAAACGTGCTTGCCGTTATACATGAATTCTTCAGCCATTGTTACACCTGCATAAGGAGCAAGGAACAATAATGGAGCTGGCTGGGATGCAGATGCAACGATTGTGTAATCTAAAGCACCGTGCTTACGAAGAGATTCTACCGCATTACGTACAGTAGACTCTTTTTGGCCGATGGCAACATAGATACAGATCATGTCCTGACCTTTTTGGTTAAGGATTGTATCGATTGCTACAGATGTTTTACCAGTTTGGCGGTCACCGATGATTAACTCACGCTGTCCGCGTCCGATAGGAACAAGAGCGTCAATCGCTTTGATACCAGTTTGAAGCGGCTCGTGAACGGATTTACGATCCATAACGCCAGGAGCTAATGCTTCAATAGGGCGAGTTTTTGTTGTGTTGATTGGACCGATTCCGTCAATTGGCTGACCCAATGGGTTTACCACGCGTCCGATTAACTCTTCACCAACAGGAACTTCCATGATGCGTCCTGTACGGCGAACTTCGTCACCTTCGCGAATCTCTGTATATGGTCCAAGAATGATAATACCGACGTTGTTTTCTTCAAGGTTTTGTGCCATACCCATAACGCCGTTTGAAAATTCAATAAGCTCTCCAGCCATGACATTGTCGAGGCCATGAGCACGAGCGATACCGTCACCAATTTGGATAACCGTACCTACATCACTCACTTGAATTTCCGACTGATAGTTTTCGATCTGCTTTTTTATCAGCGCACTAATTTCTTCAGCTTTGATGCTCATGAGTTTCACCCCTATCTACGAATCTTAGCTTAACAATTTACGTTCAAGACGGTCTAGCTTGCCTCGCAGGCTGCCGTCAAAAATGCTGTTTCCAATGCGGAGCTTGATGCCCCCCAAAAGGTTTGTATCAACGATGTTTTCAATACGAAGCCACTGTTTACCTACTTTTGCAGCAAACGCTTGTGATAAAGCAGCGCGTTCTTCATCCGTTAATGGACGCACGCTGTATACCTTGGCATCCGCTATTCCTCTTGCATCGTTGGCAAGCTCTATAAATACATCTGCCACTTCTTCGATTTGATCTTCACGATGGCGGTCGATCAAAATCATCAGCGTGTTCAGGACATAAGTGCTAACTGATGCAAATGCATTTTTTAAAACCTCTTTTTTGTTTTCATTCGAAAGCTTAGGAGATTTTAAAACTGCTTTTAAGTCGGGGCTGCTGTTTAAAACTTCTTTAACTACACGAAGTTCTTGTTCCACACTTTCAAGAAGCTGTTGTTCCTTTACGATTTGGAAAAGAGCCAACGCATAGCGCTTTGCTACCATGGAGTTGCTCATCGCTCTTCTCCTGCCTCTTGAATATATTCGTTGATAAGCTTATCCTGGTCAGCTGCATTAAGTTCTTTTTCAATCACTTTAGATGCAATCAATACTGACAAGGAAGCAACTTGTTCGCGAATAGCGGAAACTGCTTTTTCCTTCTGCTGTTCGATTTCAAGCTTTGCAGCTTCTTTAAGTCGATCAGCTTCAGTGCGCGCTGTCGCAATGATTTCTTCACGCTGTACTTCGCCTTGCTTTTTCGCGTTTTCCATCAGGTTTTGCGCGTCAGTGCGTGCTTCTTTTAATAGGTTTCTTTGCTCTTCTAATAGCTTTGAAGCTTCTAAGCGGCTGTTTTCTGCCGCTGTGATTTCACTTGCGATAAGCTCTTCACGCTGTTTCATGATACCCATTAACGGGCGCCACGCGAATTTTTTTAGCAATGCCAGCAAAACGATGAACACAAGCAGCTGGAATATGATATCCCCGCCATTAAAATGTACACCCTCTGCAGCAGTGCCCAATACGAAACTGTTTGTTAACACCCTCGATTCACTCCTTTCAAGAGTCGTTCACTTTCGAAAACTAAGCTTATGGTTTGTCCCATTCAACGTCATTAACACAGACATAAATGAATGGCGAAGGTTTTGGAATTTCCCTCTCCGCCATTAGGATTTTCGATAAAATTATCGGTTTAATACCATGAACGCGATAACTACGCCGATAATCGGTAATGCTTCAACTAACGCTACCCCGATGAACATTGTAGTTTGTAGTAAACCACGAGCTTCCGGCTGGCGAGCGATACCTTCTACTGTACGTCCAACGATAAGACCGTTACCGATACCTGCGCCTACTGCTGCTAAACCAATTGCGATTGCTGCTGCTATAAGATTCATTTCTTGTTCCTCCTTGAGATTGTATAAATAATTTTTTTTATTTTTTGCTCATAAAATGAACAGGTATATATTAATGGTCATGACCCACTTTGTGTGACATATAAACCATCGTTAACATTGTGAAAATGTATGCCTGGATAGTACCAACAAAGATGGAGAATCCCTGCCAGACCATTGTTAAAGGCACAGCTGCTATCATGCCGACAACGCCAGTTGAAGCAAGGCCGCCCGCAAGAAGCGTAAGCAATAATTCACCTGCATAAATGTTACCATAAAGCCGCAGCGAAGAGTCAGTGTGTTGGCAAACTCTTCAATAATTTTAAGCGGGAATAAGAATCCCATAGGACTGAAAAATCCTTTTGCATATCCTTTTCCACCCTTTAGCTTTATGCCATAGTAATGGGAAAGTCCCACAACCATAACGGAAAGCGTTAAGGTGATAATTGGATCAGCCGTTGGCGATTTCCACCAAAGCTTGTCATCAATTACGATTGAAAATGGAAGTCCAAGCATATTCGATACAAAAATATACATGATTAGCGTGATTCCAAGTATGTGGAACCTGCCGCCGTCTTTCCAATCCATTGTGCTGTTGATGATGCCGCGAACAAAGTCCATGATCCATTCAAAAAAGTTTTGAATGCCCGTTGGTTTCAATGCCAGCTTGCGTGTAGCAAGAATTGCAATAAGAAATACGATGGCACTTGCAACAGTGATCATCAAAATATTCGCTAAATTGAAGTAAAGACCCATAAATTCCACTATAGGAGCTTCATGATGCATCAAGGTTCACCTCGCTTCCTTTTTTATTTATGTACATGTAAAGATTGGTAAAAATAATCTATCATAATGACAATATATGATGTCATTAGTCCCAAAACTAAACCTCCGATACCGAATTCCTCCGGGTATCGCAATGCAATAATGACGGCGATTCCAGCCGTAGCCATCCTTGACAAAGAACCGAGTGACCGAACCTTCTTCCCTTGTGAAACCGCTTTTTCAAAGCTTTCCGTTTTTCTTACTAATAACCAGAGATTAAGAAAACTGAAGCAGGTTCCGAGGATTAAACCAGCAAAAATTGGTTTATAAGAAGTAAAGCCCCAGCCAAGAACATAAGCAGACAACAAAAAAAATACCAATCGCTGCTGTCGTTTGTACATTTTTCTGAATTCTGGCATGGTAGTTTATTCTCCTGAGTAGAAATGGCGGATTGATCGGAGCATGGAATATGTGCCTGCCGCTAACCCCAGCAACAATCCTATTATTAAGAAAATTGGCTCGGTATCCCAATGCCGATCCAGCCATCTGCCTAAGAAAATTCCTATGAGAATGGAGCCGACTAATTGGGAGACAATGGCTGACATTAGAGCCATCGCTTTAAATGGGTGGCGGTTATTTTGACGCATACAATCGCATCCTCACGTCAGAGAATGTGAACCGGGCAAGTGGCTGATAATAGACGATTTTCTTCTTCATGAGTAAGTGGTGTAACTAGCATGAATATTGTGAAAACCCTATCATCTTATGCCCTTTGTAAGCATACAATAGGGACTTGTCAATGTCAATCCATTTAGAGGTAAAATATTCACAAACAAATTATACCAGAGAAGGTATTCCTCAATATTAAATTTTCTGGGGGATGCCTGTAAAACATCCCCCGGATTCTCATTATGGCTCGCGATTTATTATTCGAATTTGTGTTTCAATATAATCTTCTCTCCCAGCTTTTTTTGCAAATACCTTCGCCAGATATGTCCCCTCCTCTGGAAGCCGGTCCACTTCTATTTCCTTTTGCACAATTCCCTTTTTCAGGTTCCTGCCTGAATCGAGAAATCCTTTAAAACGAAAATTCTGTGGGTCAAACAAAGCAATCCCAAACTGTTCGGCTCCGCCTGGAAGATAAACCTCATACCGGTAAGTCCCCGGTTTGTCCCCTTTGCCAAAATCAAAGCCCATCACTCTTGGGTAGTTAGGTTCATTCAGTACATAAATATAAGGAATGCTGACCGTTTCCGAATCGACATCCAACTCAATTCTTCCATCCTGGATCTTTTTCTTAAACAGATTGGGATCGACCGCCAGCACGATGGGCACGTTCTTCCTCTCGTTTGGCTTAAGTGTAAAAGAAAGCGGAAATTTCCACCGCAAGCCATCCGTTGCCTCGGGAATCCGAAATGAATAATGAAGTGTTTTTTCGCTTTTGTTTTCGATATTCAAGAGGACGGTGTGCCGGTCGCCCTGCTGCGAGCTTGTAAACCTGCCGAATCGGAGCGAGCTTGGCATCACGAGCGATTCCGCTCTCACAGCCTCCATGATCTGGATGCGTCCGGCTCCTTGTTCATACGTGCGGTATGGAGCATTTTCTGTTTTATAAATCGGCCTGGCGGTATTCATGAGTGCCGCTTTTATTTCTGCAGGCGTCCAATCCGGATGTGCCTGCTTGATCAGCGCGCATGCACCTGCAACATGCGGGGCAGCCATGCTTGTTCCCTGCAAAAACATATAGCCCCCCGGAATGGTGCTATTGATTGCCACTCCAGGCGCGACCACATCCGGCTTTATCTCCCATGTCCCCGTAACAGGTCCGCGCGAACTGAAAGTGGCAAGCCGGTCCTGTTCTTCGATGAGATTCACGCGAACTGAGCTGTTGCCTTTTTCTATCTGTCCTTTTAAAAGCAAACCAATTTCCTCCGGAAGTGAAGCGACCGGTATTCCCAGCGGTTTTTCAAGCGTTCCAATAAAACCGCCATTCATATTGTTATAAATAAGGACTGCCTTCGCTCCTGCATCCAGAGCGTTTTGTGCCTTTTTTGTAAACGTAATCCCCCCGCGCTTTATTAGCGCGATTTTATTTTTAACACTATGGAGATCTTCCTTCCTGCCAAGCCCTCCATCAGCTACATCAATCGATCGGTCGAGCTTCCATTCCTTTGAACCTGACATCGGCTCCAGTCTGATCGATTCCCGGTTTCCTTCTATTATTAATGTAGGAATCATCAACCTTGGTGTAGACGCCCCCACTGAAATGGCTTTCGAAGCCGTTCCCGGAGAGCCAACCGTCCACACATTCGGCCCTGAATTTCCGGAGGCGGCCACGGCGACAATTCCTTTATCGACTGCCTTATTAAGAGCAAGGCTAATTGGCAGGTCCGGCCCGTTTATCTCGTTGCCGAGCGACAGGTTTAATACATCGACATGATCCTTGATTGCCTGTTCAATCGCCGACAAAATTTGCTCTGTAGTGCCTGATCCTCCTGGCCGAGTGCCCGATAGGCAATAATTTTCGCATCGGGCGCCACACCGTTCATTTTTCCATTGGCCGCGATAATTCCCGCAACATGCGTACCATGAATCGTTGGTGCCCCATCCCTGCTCTGCGTTTCCATCGGGTCGGCATCGCCATCCACCAAATCATGTCCGCCCGCATAATTTCTCCTCAGGTCCGGATGGTTATAGTCAACACCCGTATCAATGACCCCAACGGTTACCCCTTTGCCGGTAAGGCGCTGATTTTTGCTGTCAAAATAACCCCTCGCCTCTTCACCGCCAATGATTGACACACTGTCTGTTGCCTCCGCCTGATAGGAATACGCCGGCGAAATCTTGATGACCTGCTTATTCTGTTCCAGCTTTTCGATAGATGCCGGCTTTCCTTTTACCGAAAAACCATAAAGTGCTTCACGAAAGATATGCCTAAGTGATAAATCCGGATACTCCGTCAGCATCTGTTTAATCTGAGCATCTGTTTTCGGCTCATCCAAAAGAACAATCGCAACTTGCTCACTGTCAGGGTTTTCCTCTGGAATCGGTGGAATGGAAAGTTTTTCACTATGCACAGTGACGCCAGTGCTTCGCTGAATGATTTGTTCCCCATCGCCGATTTTAGGAATCTTGATATTAATCTCCCTTGTTTCAATCAGCGGAACCTTTATCGAGGGTACTTGCGAATGAATTGAATTAGAGAGTGTAAGGGATAGCACTGAAAATAAAGCCAGATTTTTCATTGGAAGCCCCGCTTCTTTTTTCCATAGGTTTTTCCGGGAATTAGGAAAGTATGCAATTCCTTAATGTTTCATTGAAAAAACAGGCTGTGTGAAACGTAACACCCACTTTGTCTGAAGCTTATCTCGTGGAAATTGAAGGGTTTCTCGCGGGTTTTGTTGATATTCTCGCGTATTTTACCGATTATCTCGCCGGAATCGATGATTATCTCGCGGACTCTTACCTTACCTTTAGCCTTGATGGTACCCCGTTGCCGATTTTCTCGCGCGTTTTCTTTATATTGTCGCAGTTTTTCAGAAGAATCTCGCAGCCTTTACCAATAATCTCGCCAATTTAGTCAACTATCTCGCGCGTTTCCACCTTTATCTCGCGCATCAGCTTTTTGGTATAAAAAAAGCTGGCCATATTAACTCGGCCAGCTTCCTTATAATTTATTTCGTTCCAAACAATCTGTCGCCTGCATCACCAATGCCGGTACGATATAACCGTGGTCATTAAGCTTTTCGTCAAGAGCCGCGATATAAATATCAACGTCCGGGTGCGCATTTTTAACAGCTTCTACGCCTTCAGGGGCAGCGATCAAGCACATGAACTTAATATTTTTGCCGCCGCGCTTTTTCAAGGAGTTAATCGCTTCAATCGCAGAACCGCCCGTTGCAAGCATCGGATCCACTACAATGAAATCTCTTTCCTCCACGTCGCTTGGAAGCTTTACATAATATTCAACCGGCAATAATGTTTCAGGATCGCGATAAAGTCCGATATGGCCGACTTTTGCAGCAGGAATCAGCTTTAAAATTCCGTCAACCATTCCGATACCCGCGCGCAGGATCGGGATGATCCCGATTTTTTTACCGGAAAGAACATTAGATTTTGTCAAGCTGACAGGTGTTTCGATTTCGATTTCTTCAAGCGGCATATCCCTTGTGATTTCAAAAGCCATCAGTGTAGCCACTTCATCAACCAATTCACGGAATTCCTTTGTACCCGTGCTTTTATCCCTTATGTAAGTCAGTTTATGCTGAATGAGTGGATGATCAAAAACGTATACTTTTGCCACAACAATCGCCCCTTTAATTTAAATTCTGCAATCATCAACCAGATTCACCAGTTAATTTGCACCAAACACTTCGTCTAATTTTACAGAAAAACATTTCAGAGGGCAACTGCCAGAAAAAATCATATTTTTCCAAAAAAAGAAAAACGCAATCATATAAAAACCGGCCCTTTTTAGGCGGCTTCTTATTGAAATTTATAGTTCAGGATAAAGGGTAAATTTACCTGTCAATGCCTCTACACGCTTGCTTGCTTCTTCAAGCTTCGCATGATCCTCATGGTTTTTAAGTGTAAACGCAATGATTGAGGCAATTTCGTCCATATCTTCAAGGCCAAATCCGCGAGATGTTACGGCTGCCGTACCAATGCGGACTCCGCTTGTCACAAATGGGCTTTCCGGATCAAATGGAATCGTATTTTTGTTCACAGTAATACCGATCTCGTCCAATACTTTTTCCGCCACTTTCCCGGTTAAACCGAGCGTACGAAGATCTACCAGCAGAAGGTGGTTATCCGTACCGCCTGAAACCAGCTTCAAGCCTTCTTTTTCAAGCCCTTCAGCCAGGCGTTTCGCATTATCAATAATCTGTTGTGCATACTCCTTGAAGTTATCCTGGAGCGCCTCGCCAAAAGCAACGGCCTTTGCAGCGATCACATGCATAAGCGGGCCGCCCTGGATTCCAGGGAAGATGGACTTGTCGATTTTCTTTGCGAATTCTTCTTTACAAAGAATCATTCCGCCGCGTGGGCCGCGCAATGTTTTATGCGTTGTTGTTGTAACAAAGTCTGCATAAGGAACAGGACTTGGGTGAAGCCCGCCGCGACAAGACCTGCGATGTGAGCCATGTCAACCATTAAGTAAGCGCCGATTTCGTCAGCGATCTCACGGAATTTTTTAAAGTCAATTTCACGCGGATACGCACTTGCACCCGCTACAATCAGCTTTGGCTTATGCTGAAGCGCTTTTTCCCTCACATCATCATAGTTGATGCGGTGTGTCGTTTCATCCACGCCGTATTCCACGAAACGGTATTGCACGCCGCTGAAGTTTACCGGGCTGCCGTGTGTTAAGTCGCCGCCATGCGATAGGTTCATCCCAAGCACAGTATCTCCCGGCTCAAGAACGGTAAAATAAACCGCCATATTCGCCTGTGCACCTGAGTGGGGCTGTACATTCGCATGCTCCGCACCAAAGATTTGTTTCGCGCGGTCACGTGCAATATTCTCAGCTACGTCAACATATTCACAGCCGCCATAATAGCGCCTGCCTGGATAGCCTTCTGCGTATTTATTTGTCAAAACGGAGCCTTGGGCTTCCATTACTGCTTCGCTTACAAAGTTTTCCGAAGCGATTAATTCAATTTTCGTGCGCTGGCGATTTAATTCTTTTTCGATCGCCTGAAAAAGCTGTTCGTCTTGTTGGGCTAAATGCTTCATGTTCCATCCCCCTTAGAATCCTGGCTGTATGTAAAATTAAGAAAATTCCTATTATATTTTATCATGCTTTTGCAAAAAAAAGAAAGAAACTTGTATCCGCTTTCACACTGACTGATTTACTGGATCATTATTCCAAAAATAGGCGGACCCTGGCTCGCAGCTAAAGTCCGCACTAGCTTAATGGCAGGCTTTATTTTCCTCTGTTCTTTCATAAACAGCTCGGGCTCCGCCAATCAGCTTTGGCCTTGTCTTAGCAAGCGTCACATGTGCGCCCCCGACATTTTTCTGTTTTATCCGGACAGGAACAGCGACATGCTTCAAGTGCATGCCAATGAACGTATCACCAATATCGATGCCGGCATCTGCTTTGATGAACTCTACCATAACTGGATTCTCCAGCTGATCAAAGGCATAGGTCGCCATCGCGCCGCCTGCCGTACGGACAGGAACAACAGATACTTGGTCAAGATTCCTTGCGTCGGCATCCTGTTGTTCAATGACAAGCGCCCGGTTCAAGTGTTCACAGCATTGGAATGCAAGCCGGATACCTGTTTCATCCTGGAGTTTTTTCAGCTGGCGGAAAATCATTCCGGCCACATCGAAGGTTCCGGCGGTACCGATTTTTTCACCCATTACCTCACTCGTACTGCAGCCAACGACGAGCAATGAACCTGGCCTGAAAGCAGCCTGCTCTTTAAACTGGCTGATGACGGCTGAAAATTCCTGTTCCCATTTTTCAATCGTTTCTGTCATGGAAGCACACCCTTTCAAAATTGGAGTGGTGTTCGATTAAAGATGCTTATTTTCGTAGTCTGAAATCTTTCCAATTCGGTTTGCGTGGCGGCCGCCTTCGTATTCGCCGGTCAGCCAGATTTGTGCAATATCTCTCGCAAGTCCCGGTCCGATGACCCGCTCACCCATCGCTAAAATATTGCTGTCATTGTGCTGGCGCGTTGCCTTTGCACTGAATGTATCATGCACGAGCGCACAGCGGATGCCTTTTACTTTATTAGCCGCAATGCTCATTCCAATGCCGGTTCCGCAAATCAAGATGCCGCGGTCGAATTCACCGTTTGCCACCTTTTCAGCAACTGGCAGCGCATAATCCGGGTAATCTACAGACGTACTGCAATCACAGCCAAAATCTTCGTATTCAATTCCCAATTCATCCATTAAACTCGCGATTTCTTTTCTGATATTAATTCCGCCATGGTCTGAAGCCAATGCTACCTTCATCCGCTGAACCTCCTATAATTTTTCAAAGATAAACTTTTTAAAAAATCACTTATATGTCCCACTTTATTTTGACACAATCCATGAAATTTATAAAGGTATACGAATAGCGGAAGCGTCCGTTTAGCAACGTATGGACCGGACCGCACCTAATTTATTTGCGACTCTAAGCTAAGGGGCGACAAGTATAAAACGAGACGACGAGGAGGTTTTGTCTAATAGAGCTCTTTTATTAGACATTTACACTGCTCATACCCAAGGTTTTGTCCAATAGAACCCTCCTATTAGACACTTTCACCGTCCATGTCCAAGGTTGTGTCCAATTGGCCCCTTTTATTAGACATTTTCTCCACTCATGTCCAAGGTTTTGTCTAATAGGGACCTCTATTAGACATTTTCACCGATCATGTCCATGGTTTTGTCCAATAGGACCCTCTTATTAGACATTTTCACTGCTCATACCCAAGGTTTTGTCCAATAGGGCCCTCTTATTAGACATTTTCTCCGCTCATGTCCAAGGTTTTGTCCAATAGGGACCTCTTATTAGACATTTTCACCGATCATGTCCAATTTTTTGTCCAATAGGACCCTCTTATTAGACATTTTCTCCACTCATACCCAAGGTTTTGTCCAATAGGACCCTCTTATTAGACATTTTCTCCGCTCATGTCCAAGGTTTTGTCCAATAGAGGTCATTTATTTTTGTTCTATAGAGAAATAGAGTATAAAAAGTTCATCAAATAGATTGCGTCCTCCAAAGTAGTAATGATTTTGACCCGGCATTTGGCATGGGCTTTTTATTGTACAACAAGTATTTTTCATATCTTCAGGCTGTCATATAGCACACCCAAAAGACTAAACATCCTTTATTCAATAAGAAAATGACGTATGCATATCCATACGTCATTTTTATTGGCCTTTGAATTGTTAAGCACCTCATACCCGATATTCACATCGAAGAGAGCCCAAATTTATTATAATTTAAACCTTGTAATGGTTTCTTTAAGCTTGGCGGCCTGTTCCTTTAGGTCCATCGCTAGCTGTTCGACGCCTTCAATGACGCCCGCCTGTTCCATTGTGGCAGATGCTACTTCCTGCGCACCTGCAGATGTTTCCTCAGCAATCGCAGCAACCTCCTGCGATTGTGTTGCCGTATGGCGGATGCTGTCCATCTGACGGTCGACGAGCACAGTAATGGATTGGACCATACCGGCCATATCATTTATGGTTTCTGTCATTTCTTCAATTGCTTCATTCGTCTTTGTACCTTTTTTTGCTTCTTCGTTGGCTGTATCAACCTGGACCGCAATCTGTTTTACAACATTTTGAACCTCAGATTGAATGTTTTTGATAAGCTCGGAAATTCCCTGAACCGCTTTCCCACTTTCATCCGCAAGCTTACGGACTTCCTCCGCGACCACGGCAAAGCCCTTTCCATGTTCGCCAGCGCGGGCAGCTTCAATCGATGCATTCAGTGCAAGCAGATTTGTCTGGGAGGCAATTTGTCCAACAAGCTGGATAATTTGTTCGACTTTAGCTGCATTTTCTTCTAGATGCTTGACCGTTTTCAAAGATGTACGATTGTCCTGTGCAAGAAGCTCTATTCCTGAAACAAGGGATTGAATGACTTCTCTCGAAACGTGCAGCTCCTCCACCAATTCCTTTGAAATCGTTTCGGCATTTTGGGCTTTCTCCTGCACTTCTTCAGCTATTTTAATCACTTCTTCCACCGATTCAACTGTTGTTTGGATTGAAGCTGCTGAATTATCGGCACCCAAAGATATTTCACTGATTGTTCTCGAAATGCTTTCCGCCTGCTGGGAAGCGCATCCTGATCGATCCGAAATGTTAATCACCTTATCATTTGTTTCAATGAAGTTCTCATCGATTTTATAGACCATATCCCTAATGCTGCCCAGCATATGATTAAATGCCTCGCCAAGTGATCGTATTTCATCATCAGATTTAGAAAGAACTACATCCTCACTGATGTCTCCTTCGGCCGCTTTTAAAGCAACTGTTTGAAGACGTTGAAGCGGTTTCACAATGAAGCGTGCTGCAAAAAAGGCTAACACACCTGACCACATAATCCCTAAAGCCAGCGTAATGACAATAAAGAGCATTTGGCTGATGCTTCCCTTTACATACGGATATACAACTTCAATAAAAACAGCACTAGTCGTATAAGTAATAAGCGCAAGAATCGTCGTAAAAAACACCAGCTTCTTTCTTAATCCAAACTTGTACTTCCTTTTCTCCTTCATCTTAGTCCCCCTGATGTGATTGTTTTTCTTTATAGATTCGATCAATCGCCAGGTCGATTAAGGATTCAAGCTCCTGATAGGTGCTGCGGTATATTCCTAAATCTCCACCGAAAGGATCGATTACATCTGCATTCACTTTTTCCCCAATAAATTCTTTTAGAGTAAACGTCTTGCCAGCAGCCTCCGGATAACTGTGAAGCAGTGCCGCCTTATGTGACACCGTCATCGTTAAAATGATTGATGCCCAGTTCATCAGCTCTTCCGTAACAGAATTCGAACGGTGTTCATGCTGGATCGCATTTTCCTTCCATACCTGCTTGGCGTTCGCTGAGGCATCACTTCCATTTACAGCATAAACTCCCGCAGACTTCACTTCTATTCCCGCTATGTTCTTATTTTTCAAAATTACTTCCGCCATCGGACTTCGGCACGTATTACCTGTACAAACAAACAAAACACGTTGCATAGTGGTCTGCCTCCTTTTTATACATTATAAGACATATTCCGCATATTCCAATACGTGGATATTAACGTTTTTTGAAAAGAGATGCAGGACCATATCTTTAATATCGAACAGAACTGCTGTTTAGTTTAGATTTTTTTTAAAATTTCAGCAAAATTCGACTTTCACAATTATACTCATACTAACTCTATGTATTTACCAACCTATTTTCATGATTTACCGAACCAATTTATAAAAATACCCACCTCTTTTTTAAAAATACCGACCGATGCGACGAAGATACCGACAAGCCCCTGCCAAATGACCTCCCACCTCAATCATCTTCTAAAGCAAAAAAGCCATTCCCCACGGAACAGCTTTCCCGGTATTTTTCCATTCAAAAAGGAAGCAGCAGCTTTAAGCCGAACGCGAGGAGAATGCTTCCGCCCAGTGCTTCGCTATATGATCCAAGCCAGCCTTGCACTTTTTTTCCCGCCAATAAGCCGGCCATGTCAAAATGGTAGCGGCAATTCCGAAGCAGAAAATCGTCATGACTGTCCTTGCTCCGTATATCCCCAGTGTCAGTCCGACAGAAAAGCTGTCGAGGCTGACGCTCAACGCAAAAATCAGCAACCCAAATCCGACTGGCGTGATGACACTTGCTTCCTCTTTTTTAAGGCTCGACCAGATCATCTGAATTCCAAGAAGGATGAGAAGCAGCCCGCCAAGATAGCCGGCAAAGGTACCGAATTTTTCCGATAAAAATTTCCCTGCCATCATTCCCAGCAGGGGCATCCAGACATGGAACAACCCGATAGTGAGGCCAATCTTAAATATTTGCCTGAGCCTCAGCTTATACATTCCCATCCCCAGGCGAACCGAAAATGCATCCATTCCTAATGCAAACGCCATTAATAATAGCGTGAATAATTCCCCTAGCACTGCTGACATTCGATTCTCGCCCCCTTGGACTTGCTAATTCAGCTTATGCTCGTCTGAATTGATTTAGAAGCCCAATTGGATAAAAGTCACCAGCTGCCCTTTCCTGGTATTAAAACGCATGGCTCAAGTATCTTAAACGGATTACTTTTAAAAAAACCGGCACCTCCCGAAAGGAAGTGCCTGCCATTATTCAACTTATTCACTTATTACTTTATTGCCCGCTGCCTTCAACAGACGGTTCATAATTGCATGCCCAACACCACTGGACGGAAACATTTCACTGTAAATCACATCGACATTTTCATCATTAAAGGCGCGGAGCGTTTCGTATAATGAGCTGGCAACCGTCTCCAACGCTTCTCTTCTCCCGCAGGCCAATACCACGTCAGCCTGGATGTCTGTCCGGTATTCTTCTGTAGTCAATACACCGACCCGCAAGCCCTCGCTTCTTTTCTCATCAATGAGCGCCTGTAAGAAGTTCTTACTCCCCTTCACTAAATAGAGCGGAGCATTCGGAGAATAGTGGCGGTATTTCATGCCGGGAGACTTCGGCCGCATTTCTTCATTAAGAAGCGCCGGATCAGTTTCAACCTCACCGACCACTTCTTCAAGCTGTTCCTTGGTGATGCCGCCTGGCCTTAAGATGACCGGAATGGATTCCGTACAATCGACCACAGTTGATTCGACTCCTACCCCTGTTCGCCCGCCGTCAATAATCCCGGCAATTTTTCCATTCAAGTCGTCCATAACATGCTTGGCCGTTGTCGGGCTTGGCTTTCCCGAACTGTTTGCACTTGGTGCTGCTATCGGCAGACCGCATTTTTTCAAAATAGCCAGTGCAACCGGGTGGTCAGGCATCCGGACGGCAATCGTCGCAAGTCCAGCTGTCGCTTTGTCTGACAAGATGCCTTCCTTCTTTTTAAAAATAATAGTAAGCGGGCAGGCAGAATCGGTCCATTAATATGGATGCTTTTTCAGGGATTTCCTCTACGAAACGAGCCAGTTGTTCCCTCTCCGCAATATGGATAATCAACGGATTGTCACTCGGCCTGCCCTTTGCTTCAAAAATTTTCCTGACCGCCTCATCGCTTTCTGCATTTCCTCCCAGCCCGTAAACGGTTTCAGTCGGTAATGCCACGACTTCATTTTGGGATAGAAGAGCAGACGCATTTTCTATTTGTGGATTATTTAATAAATTATCCACAGAATTATCCACTGACCAAATGTTTGTCTTCATATTTATCCACCTTTATTTCAAACGTAAAAAAATTATTTTAGGCATATAAAATCGCTTATTTTTCACTTAGTACGTTTGAAAGTATAAAAGAAGGATGCTTTAAAAACAAGCTTTATCCACAAATTGTGTATAACTAATTAGAAAATGTGGATAATTTTGTGGATATACCCACAATCAAAGTGAAAATTTTAAAAATATTGAGTTATCCACATTAAAAATATGCTGAATATGTTTAGATTCAAAAAACTTTTCCGGCAAATCGTCTATTTCAGTCTCCTTAAAACCGAGCACATGAAAAAAGTCGAGAGCCTGGATTTTATTTGTAGCTAAAAATACCCGTGAAAGTTTTTTATTTTTAGCCAGAACCATCATTTGTTCAAATAAAAGGATAATGTCTCTTTCCCCTAAATCAGGTGTAATCGCAAGGGAACGCAAAAGGCCGTCCTCGCCGAGGGCTTCAATGCCGAGAAGACCTTTAATTTCGCCACTACTATTTTCCATCAATAAAAAATAAGGAAGCACCTCTTCTGAAAGCCCCTCCGTACCCAATCCTGCTTTCGTTAAAAAATCTATTACTCTCGCAAAATCTCTTTCTTCCCCACTTCGAATCAATGCCTGCATTTCCATTCCTCCCCGTTTGCTATTTCTACTTCTATTAATATGAAGATTTACTAGAAGTAGAACCTGCAAAAAAGAAAATCAAAGAGCAAAAAAAAGACAGCATCCGTGGCTGCCCTGGGTTAGGAAGGTCACATACCGTTATACTGCGGGATCAATCGTTTCTACGATTTCTCGATTCCCCGCCCTTTTCACCAATTTCTTCATAGAATCCATCGCCGTGTTTATCGCGCGTGGCTTCGCCGCCTTTACGCCCGATTTCCTGATAGAATTCCTTATCATGTTTTTCAGATGTTGTTTCTCCACCTTTGCGGCCAATTTCCTGATAAAAATCCTTATCATGGTTCTCAGCTGTAGCTTCGCCACCCTTACGACCAATTTCCTGATAGAATTCCTTATCATGTTTTTTGGATGTCGATTCCCCGCCTTTGCGCCCAATCTCCTGATAGAATTCCTTATCATGTTTTTGAGCTGTCGCTTTTCCGCCTTTGCGGCGTATTTCCTGATAGAATTCTCTGTCATGTTTCCGGCTTGTGGTTTCTCCGCCCTTACGTCCTCTTTCCTCGCGAGACATCTTATTGTTATTATTATCATCATTATTAGCCATTTAAGATCACTCCTTAGAAGATTTTTGACGTTACTCCCTATAAATATCCTCTTTAAGGAAATTAAAACCGTTGTAAGGGTTCTGTAATCGACTTGTACACCGAATGTAATATAATATGTAGACATTTCATAACTTTTGTAAAATTAAATCCGTTTAAGTTAGTTAAACATCTTTTTCCACATCTCGACCACAAAAAACTTCACTTCAACCGGTTTCTCGTCTTCTTCTGCGTAAACCTTGGAATGCTTATGGCCACTTTCCTTTTGCTCTGCTTTTTCTTGTACTTCCTGTTGAGCATATACCTTACTGCTTTCTACAGATGGTATATCAGTAACATTGCTGGAGCTTGCGGCGGCTCTTCATCGCTATCATTTCTCTGCTCCAACTGTGAAACCTCATCTTCCTGCTTACGATCAGAAATCTGTAGTTCTTGCTCTGGCTTTGCTTCCACTTGTTGATCTTTCCGCTCTGGCTTTGTTTCCTCGCGCTGTTCTTTCCGCTCTGGCTTTGTTTCCTCGCGCTGTGCCTTTTTTTCCCCATCAAATCCCTGGCTTACAGCTACTCCGCTTGAAAAATCAAGGAAGCAGAGCGGCGGGTAAAGCACGCACCACCAATTTGCCCCTTTCCCCTCTCCAAGTGTAATCAGGATGGCTTCATATTCTCCTGCGGGATAAAGGAATTCACCATACAGCTTAGTTGGAAACTGTACCTTGCCGAACTTTACGTTTACAGACTGATCAGAATGCTGCTGTTCCACTACACCTTCTGCAATTTGCTGGATTTCAGGAAGCTTGGAATGAATCAATTTCCTTGCTTCGTCAATGGAAGTGAGATCCTTTACCCAAACGGTGATATTCTCATTTACCTTGTCGCGTACCAGTCGTTTCAACGCCTGGTCTGAGCCACTATCACTATTTGCAAGGATTCTCAGCCTGATGGCTTCACCAGGAATCACAATTTCCTCCTTCGCAGCCACTTCATTTTTTGGTATATATAAACTCATTATTGTCCCTAATGATAGAATCACAAGATATGCCCATACAATCGTTTTACTTCTCAACACCGACACCGTCCCTTCACTAACTCATTGTGGACAAAATGCCAGAATCTTAAACTATTAAAAATAAAAAACTAGATTTCTTTTTGAAGAACTAGGCTCGTGACTCTTTTCACCGGGTTTTCAACCGAAATTTATGATTTATCAACCGTACAGAAACATTTATCAACCGGGTCCCAAAAATATCGACCGCACCCTTTTAAACACCCGCTAAAAACCCTTTTTAGCAAGCATAAAAAAGAACCCCGAAATGAATCCGAGGTTCTTTATCCTGCAGAGGACAGATCGGCAAATACCATCCGGTCCTTTCCATTTATATCATTTATAATATCCACTTTCGCATGTGGGAATGTATTTGACAGCAATTCAGCGACCGCTTCACCCTGGCCGGCACCGATTTCAAACCCAACAAATGCATCGGGCTTTAAAACAAGCGGCAGCTCCTTCATGAACCTTCTGTAAAAATCAAGCCCATCCTCACCCGCAAATAGTGCACGATGCGGCTCATGCTCCGTTACGACCTCAGACATACCCGTCATATCGCCGATCGGAATATAAGGGGGATTCGAAAGGACGAGATCAAACAACACACCTTTTTCGATGAAAGGCTGAAGCAAATCTCCCTGGACAAAATTGATTTCAGCACCAAGCCGGTCTGCATTTTCTTTTGCCAGCTCCAGAGAATCAGGAGCGATATCCGATGCCAGCACCTTTAACTGCGGACATTCAAGCTTCATCGTTACGGCGATTGCACCACTGCCCGTCCCGACATCCACCATCGTCAACTCCTGGCGGGATCCGAACTTTTCCTCGATACGCCTGATCGACTCCATAATCAGCTCTTCCGTTTCCGGCCTTGGAATCAGGACAGATTCATTGACATGAAAAAGCCTGCCATAAAACTCTTCATGTCCGATGATATACTGTACCGGCTTTCCGGCAGCATGGTCGTGGACCGATTTTTCGAAAGCCTCTATTGTCCCAGGTTCAAGTTCATCTCTAAGGCTTGCCAACAGCATGGACCGGCTCATTCCCGTAAAATGGCGCAGCAGCAATTCTCCCGCATGTTCCTCCCGATTGGCCGCTTTTAAAAGAAGAAGCCCAGTTGAGGGCTTCGTACACTTTTTTACTCATTGGACGCATTCTCAAGTCTTTCTGATTGATCTGTTACGATCAATGCATCGATGATTTCATCCAGCTTTCCTTCAAGAATCTGGTCGAGCTTTTGGATCGTTAAGCCGATACGGTGGTCGGTTACACGATTTTGCGGGAAGTTGTAAGTACGAATCCGTTCAGAACGGTCACCTGTACCAACAGCAGATTTACGCACCTGATCGTATTCAGCCTGAGCTTCCTGCTGGAATTTATCGTAAACGCGGGCACGCAATACCTTCATGGCTTTGTCCTTATTTTTGTGCTGGGATTTCTCATCCTGGATGGAAACGACAATCCCAGTTGGAATGTGGGTTAAACGAACCGCTGACATCGTCGTATTTACGCTTTGTCCGCCGGCGCCGCTTGATGCAAATGCGTCAAAACGGATATCTTTATCGTGGATTTCAACCTCAACATCCTCAGCTTCAGGCAAGCACACGACGGTTGCCGTGGAAGTGTGAATCCTGCCGCTTGATTCTGTTTCCGGAACGCGCTGAACACGGTGTGCCCCGTTCTCGAATTTCAATTTTGAATATGCTCCTGTACCTGTGATCATGAAGCTGATTTCCTTGAATCCGCCCAGTCCAGTGGCATTGGCATCAATGATTTCTGTTTTCCAGCCCTGCGCTTCTGCATAGCGGCTGTACATACGGTACAGAGTGCCAGCGAATAATGCAGCTTCATCACCGCCAGCCGCTCCGCGGATTTCAAAAATAACGTTCTTATCATCATTTGGATCCTTTGGAATGAGGAGGATTTTTAATTTCTCCTCTAGCTCTGCCACCTGGCTTTGAAGTTCGTTTACTTCTTCCTTCACCATCTCGCGCATCTCAGAATCCAATTTTTCTTCAAGCATCGCTTTGGCATCTGAAAGCTGTTCACGTACATCCTTGTATTCACGATACGCCATTACTGTATCGGATATATCTGATTGTTCCTTAGAAAATTCTCGCAGTTTTTTTGTATCATTCACAATTTCAGGATCGCTTAAAAGCTCATTTAACTTTTCATAACGATCTTCAACAGATTGAAGACGATCGAACACAGTTATTCACCTCAGTTTTTAGTCCATAACATTATAATTATAGTATAGGGGAAATGTACCGTCAAAACCAATTAAAGAGGAAATTTTTTATACAGCTGAGCTTTTATTAAAAAACAAGGCTGTTTTCTAAAGACTCTTATCGTAGACTTGGTTGTTTTTGTAATAATTTGTGCTCGCTTAGAAACGAATCAAGATTAATAGTGGTGTATTCAATGGTACTTGAATTGAATCAGAGCGGGATTCGGACAAGGTCGATCAAATCAAGGGTACTCGAGTCCGAATCAGAGCGGGATTCGGACAAGGTCGATCAAATCAAGGGTGCTCGAGTCCGAATCAGAGCGGGATTCGGACAGGGTTGATCAAATCAAGGGTACTCGAGTCCGAATAAGAGCGGGATTCGGACAAGGTCGATCAAATCAAGGGTACTCGAGTCCGAATCAGAGCGGGATTCGGACAGGGTTGATCAAATCAAGGGTACTCGAGTCCGAATCAGAGCGGGATTCGGACAGGATTGATCAAATCAAGGGTACTCGAGTCCGAATCGGAGCGGGATTCGGACAGGGTTGATCAAATCAAGGGTACTCGAGTCCGAATCGGAGCGGGATTCGGACAGGGTTGATCAAATTAAGGGTACTCGAGTCCGAATCGGAGCGGTATTCGGACAGGGTTGATCATATCAAAGGTAATCGAGTCCGAATCAGAGCGGTATTCGGACAGGGTTGATCATATCAAGGGTAACCGAGTCCGAATCAGAGCGGTATTCGGACAACGCTGATCAAATTAAAGGTAATCGAGTCCGAATCAGAGCGGTATTCGGACAACGCTGATCAAATTAAAGGTAATCGAGTCTGAATCAGAGGATTTCGGAACAAACTCTAATATTAGAATTTGTTCCGAAAACAACAATCCTTGCTAAAACAGCCTTTCTAAAAGATTGTTGTTTTGCAAATAGGTTTTTAAAAGCAAATCGTTGAAAAAGAAGTTGAGTGGAGCGGAAGGTGCGAGCTCCTCGAAAATGCTCACGCATCTCCTTCGTGCGGTGTTGATTCCAGGGAGATGATTCAACGTCCGGCGGGAGCAGCGGGACAGATGAGACCCCACAGGCGCTGTGCGCCGAGGAGGCTCACCGCCCGCCCCGCGGAAAGCGAGCATCCTGGAGTGGAAATCAACTACTCCTTAAATAGCAACAAAGTTTACGAAAACAGCCAAAAACAAAAAACATGCCCTGTAATTCAGAGCATGCTATCTTCTGTCTTCCTTCACTCTTACTTCAATATTATATCGCGGCAGTGCGTGAACGAGTTTGCGGTGCATGCGTGCTTCGGCATTGATTTTTTCCCTTTCAGTCAGCATACCCTTTTTATAGACGGTAACCCACATTCTATCTCCATTGATCCAAACGGCACCTGGAGTAAATTCCTTCGACATCGCTACTGTCCGCCGTGCCTGGTCCACATCTGTTTCTTGATTTGAATTGATTTCACTTCTTTCCGTGGTCCCTTTTAAGTTAAGGAAGTTGGGATTTTGGTCACCCATCCTCTGCCTACCATCCGGACGGTTGGACATGAATTGCGGATTTGTCTTATCTTTTTTCAGATCGTAGTTTGCATTATTATTGTTGCTGCAGCCGGCCAGATAAAGAGCCAGAATTACAATCATCCATTTTTTCATCCTATCCACCTCTACAAATAGCTTGCCCGATTTTTGAGAAGCGGTTCCAGAAAAATTTTTCCAAGAAAAATGCCGCAGCTAAAAGCAGCTACGGCATTTAAATCAATTATTATAAAGTTCAGCTTCCGCTTCCACCGAACGGCTTGGCGTTTTTGGAACCTCATGATGGTGGCGGCAGCGGGGCTCGTAGGCTTCTGATGCGCCAACCAAAATAATCGGATCATGATAGGAAGCAGGGCTTCCATTAATAAGGCGCTGCGTCCTGCTTGCTGGTGATCCGCAAACAGCACAAACGGCCTGAAGCTTTGTGACAAGCTCAGCCACTGCCATCAGGGCAGGCATTACACCGAAAGGTTCGCCGCGGAAGTCCTGGTCAAGGCCCGCTGCGATGACGCGATATCCGCTATCTGCCAGCTGCTGAATCACTTTTACGATTTGATCATCAAAAAATTGGACTTCATCAATTGCGATTACATCCACTTCAGCGTCAATATACTGCATAATATCAGTTGAATGGGCAATTGGCATTGCAATAAAAGAAGAGCCATTGTGGGAAACGACAGATTCCTTACTATAGCGATTGTCGATTTTCGGCTTAAATACAGCAATTTTCTGTTTTGCAAACTGTGCTCGTCTCACCCGACGGATTAATTCTTCCGATTTTCCGGAAAACATGCTGCCGCAGACGACCTCAACCCATCCGCTTTGTTTCATCACATACATAAAACGGCCTCTCCTTCCTTGCTAACCACAATAAAAATCTATATATAACCATTGCGATCGAATGGTTTATGTAAAAGGGTTTATTAAAAGTAAAAAACAGGCAAGGGATGATGATTCTTGCCTGTTTTGAGCGATTATTGTTGCTGTTGCTTAAGGCCGTATTTCTTGTTGAAACGGTCAACACGTCCGCCTGCTTCAGCGAATTTTTGGCGACCAGTATAGAATGGATGACATTCTGAACAAGTTTCAACGCGAATTTCGTTTTTAACTGAACCAGTTTCGAACGTGTTTCCGCATGCACAAGTCACCTTAACTAATTTATAATTTGGATGAATTCCTGCTTTCATTCTTTTCATCTCCTTCCGCCCTGAATCATTCGAAACAGAGTTATCGAATAATGCTTGTCTTTAAACAAACATTAAAATGGTAAAAACACACTGTACCTATTATAGCATGAATCCCGTTTTTTGCAAGCTGGGAATCACACCCTTTTGACACAATTTTAGGCGTTTAGAAAATACGAAATAATAACTATTTCAGAAAGACTTCACTTAAGAGCAAGCATTACTGCTGGCGGCTTGTGGAACGACTTCCCTTCATTTCTTCGCCAAGCACCGCAAAGAAATCTTCATTCGATTTCGTTTGCTTCAGTTTTCTCAAGAAACGTTCTGCAAAATCAGGGCTGTCCGACATGGATTTACGAATTGCCCATAATTTATCCAAGTGGTCCTTCGGAATGAGAAGCTCCTCCTTACGGGTACCGGAACGGCGGATATCCAATGCCGGGAAGATACGGCGTTCAGCAAGTGAACGGTCAAGATGAAGCTCCATGTTTCCTGTTCCCTTGAATTCCTCGTAAATCACATCGTCCATTCTCGAACCTGTATCCACAAGTGCCGTAGCCAAAATCGTCAAGCTTCCGCCTTCTTCAATATTCCTTGCAGCCCCGAAAAAGCGTTTAGGACGGTGGAAGGCAGCTGGGTCAATACCGCCTGATAGCGTGCGTCCACTTGGCGGAATGACAAGATTGTAGGCACGGGCAAGGCGTGTAATGCTATCCATCAGGATAACGACATCACGCTTATGCTCGACAAGGCGCATGGCACGGTCAAGGACAAGCTCTGCAACCTTGATATGGTTTTCAGGTACTTCATCAAATGTCGAGCTTACTACATCGCCGGCAACAGACCGTTCGATATCGGTTACTTCCTCAGGGCGTTCGTCGATCAGCAGGACAATCAGCTCAGCATCCGGATGGTTCTCGGTAATGCTGTTGGCAATTTCCTTGATGAGCATTGTTTTCCCCGCTTTTGGAGGAGCAACAATCAATCCACGCTGTCCAAAGCCGACAGGCGCAACCACGTCCATAATCCTTGTAGACAAATGTTTTGGAGTTGTTTCCAGCTTCATCTGCCTGTTTGGATATAAAGGTGTCAGGCCAGGGAAATGAACGCGCTCTTTCGCCGATTCAGGGTCATCGCCATTGACAGCTTCAACCTGAAGCAAGCCGTAATAACGCTCGTTTTCTTTTGGAGGACGAACCTTCCCTGAAACCTTGTCCCCATTCCGAAGATCAAAGCGGCGAATTTGAGAGGCAGAAATATAAATATCCTCTGAGCTTGGCGAGTAATTGATTGGACGGAGGAATCCGAAGCCTTCTGACTGGATGATTTCAAGTACTCCCTCCATGAAAAAGAAGCCCTGCTGCTCGGCGCGCCCTTTCAGGATGGCAAAAATTAATTCTTTTTTCGTTAATTTGCTGTAATAGGACACTTTATATTCACGTGCAAGCTCGTAAAGCTCCTTCAGCTTCATGTTTTCTAGACTAGATATTGTTAATTCCATTTGTACACCACACTTTAAAAGTTTGTTCCGTTTCTCCGATAATAGACAAACTAACCCTAGTAAAGGCAGCAATCTATTATTCAACTTATTCGGACTTCAAGAATGAAAGTATATGTCCATTTTGTTCGAAAAAATAAGAGTTGGAGGAATTGGAAAGTTAAGTCTTACTATTGCATTGAAGTTTTTTTAAGAAGAAAAGGAAATTAATGAAGTTTAAAAACAATTTCTATTTTACCCTGTTCTCAAAAAATTAATCAACTGATTTTTTCAGGAAGGAGCATCTGGAAGATGAACGGAGCTGTTTTAGGCAAACTAGCCGCCTTATTCTGAAAAGGATTTTGTACCCATACAACCCGGGATGCACCCGGGTGTAAGGGTTTGCAATTTAACATAAAAAATGATTATCGGATGACAAGATTTGGCTTCTTTTTCAAGCTGTGCTGTCCTTCAATGAATCGGACTGTGCCTGATTTCGCCCTCATGACAACAGAATGCGTTGAACCGTAGGATCCTTTGAACTGGACTCCCTTTAGCAATTCTCCATCTGTAACACCAGTAGCTGCAAAAATGGCATCGTCGCCCTTTACCAGGTCTTCCATGCGGAGGACACGGTTTACATCAAGGCCCATTTTGATGCAGCGTTCAAGCTCAGCATCATTTTGAGGCACTAATTTTCCGAGGATCTCTCCGCCAAGGCATTTTAGCGCAACTGCTGCAAGGACGCCTTCAGGAGCTCCGCCTGAACCAAAGAGGATATCAACACCGGTTTGGTCAAAAGCTGTATTTATCGCTCCTGCCACATCGCCATCGTTGATCAGTTTAATTCTCGCTCCCGCTTCGCGAAGCTGGGCAATGATATGCTCGTGGCGCTCGCGATTTAATACAGTGGCAACCACATCTTCAATATCCTTGTTTTTCGCACGTGCAACAGCCTTCAAATTATCAAGCACTGAAGCATTTAAGTCGATTTCACCGACAGCTTCCGGACCTACTGCTATTTTTTCCATATACATATCCGGCGCATGAAGCAGATTTCCATTGTCGGCAACCGCTAAAACAGCAAGGGCATTCCAGCCGCCAGATGCGACAATATTGGTTCCCTCAAGAGGATCAACCGCTACATCCAGACGCGGGCCATAGCCAGTTCCAAGTTTTTCTCCAATATACAGCATCGGCGCTTCATCCATTTCCCCTTCGCCGATCACGACTGTACCCTTCATCGGAATGGTATCGAAGACATCACGCATTGCGCTTGTCGCTGCGTCATCTGCCTCGTCTTTTTTTCCGCGGCCCATCCAGCGGGCAGAAGCGAGTGCAGCAGCCTCCGTCACGCGGACGAGCTCCATCGTTAAACTTCTTTCCATCTGTTTCTCCCCCATTCACCTCTAAAAACGTACTTATCTATTATAGCCTGAACATATAACCATTTGAAATCACAAAAATATGGTTACGTATTCTTCATCTGTTCGACTTCTTCTTTTGTCATTGATTCTCTCCAGACAGTTGCGCCAAGGCCATTCAATTTCTCCACCAGGTTGCTGTAGCCTCTGTCAATATGCTCAAGACCTGTGACTTCCGTAATGCCTTCTGCCATCAGCCCCGCAATGACTAATGCCGCACCTGCACGGAGGTCGCTTGCCTTCACTTTGGCACCCTGAAGCTGGACAGGTCCATTGATAATGGCGGAACGGCCCTCAACCTTTATGTTTGCATTCATTCTTCTTAATTCATCAATATGCTTAAATCGGGCACCATAAATCGTATCGGTGACGACGCTTGATCCTTCAGCCCTTGTCAGCAGAGATGTAAATGGCTGCTGTAGATCAGTAGGGAAACCAGGATAAACGAGGGTTTTAACATCCACGGCTTTAAATGACTTAGAGCCGGAAACATAAATCTGGTCATCACGAGCTTCTACTTGAACACCCATTTCACGAAGCTTAGCAATCAATGATTCCATATGGTGTGGAATTACATTATCAATCAGAACGCCTTCACCTACAGCTGCTCCCAAAATCATATAGGTTCCCGCTTCAATGCGGTCAGGGATAATCGTATGCTGGCATCCATGAAGCTGATCAACCCCATCAATCCGGATCACATCGGTACCTGCACCTTTAATTTTCGCGCCCATATTGGTTAAAAGTGTTGCAACATCGATAATCTCTGGCTCTTTAGCAGCATTCTCAATAATCGTCCGCCCTTTTGCCCTGACAGCCGCAAGCATGATATTAATGGTCGCTCCAACGCTGACGACATCGAGGTAAATTCTTGCTCCACGCAGCTCGTCCGCACGCAGGTAAATCGCTCCCTGTTCGTTTGTCACGCTTGCACCCAGTGCTTCGAAACCTTTAATGTGCTGGTCAATCGGCCTTGGACCAAGGTGGCATCCGCCAGGAAAGGCCGATTACCGCCTTTTTGAAACGTCCCAGCATAGCACCCATTAAATAATAGGAAGCACGCAATTTTTTAACTTTCCCGTTCGGAAGAGGCATCGAGATCATTGCCGAAGGGTCGACTGTCATATCATTATCTGATAGATTGACCGAACCGCCGATTTCCTCCAGCAAGTCTTTCAAAATTTCAACGTCTGAGATATCGGGCAATCCTTCAATCGTTACTGGCGAATCAGCTAAAATGGTAGCGGGGATTAATGCAACTGCACTATTTTTGGCACCGCTGATCCGTACTGTCCCTTTTAATGGATAACCGCCTGCAATCTTAAGCTTTTCCATTTTCGACTCCCTTCTAAGCCTTATGTCATTCATATCGGATTAAAATTTCTGATGTTACCTGCCTGCCGATAAGGGCTCCTTCTTGACCTTTTATTAGCTAATAAGAAAGTATAAACTTTCGAAGTTAATACTTTCTTATTGCGCATAAGGGCAACTACGCCTCTGTCTTCGCCCTAAAGGCTCGCCAATCGGCGAGTTTTCTTTATAGGGAATACCCTTACCAGAAAGGGGTCAGGCATATTTTTCCAACACAAAAAGGCAAAATCCGACAGTGTCTATTTATATAGTTTACACGAAAAAAAGATTTTCATGTATTGATAACAAAAAAAGTTGGAAAATATATTAGCTGTTTGTCCGGGAATTCCAGTCAGCCAAAAATGCTTCGATTCCTTTATCGGTCAGAGGGTGATGAAATAATGACAGAAGTACTTTATATGGAATGGTAGCAATATGCGCACCTCTTAATGCAGCTTCTGTTACATGCATAGGATGGCGAATGGATGCAGCGATAATTTCTGTTTCAAGTCCGTGAACAGCAAAAATTTCCGCAATCGTTGATACGAGGTCAAGACCGTTCTGGCCGATATCATCCAATCTGCCTAAGAATGGAGAAACATATGTGGCACCAGCTCTCGCTGCAAGCAAAGCCTGGTTGGCATTAAAAATCAGCGTTACATTCGTTTTGATGCCTTCCTTTGAAAAAGCATGAACGGCTTTCAATCCTTCAGGAGTCATCGGAACCTTGACTGTAATGTTTGGAGCAATCGCAGCCAATTCCCTTCCCTCTTTAATCATGCCTTCTGCATCAAGGGCGATTACTTCAGCACTGACAGAGCCAGGAACAAGTGCGGTGATTTCCTTTAAACGATCATGGAATGAAACATTTTTTTCTTTGGCGACAAGTGATGGATTGGTTGTAACTCCAGCTAATAAACCTAATGCATGGGCTTCACGGATTTCTTCAATATTTGCTGTATCAATAAAAAACTTCATATTAACCCTCCATTTTTAGACAAAATTTTCTGCCTTTTAAAAAAGAATTGAAACCGCCTCTTTCAAAAGGGGCGGTTTCGTGTTAAGTATTTTACTTCAAACACCGATGAACCCTTCTTCATCTTAATAGAAAAAGGAGGGATGCCCCATTGCCGGGAACACCACTTTTCAATTGATGTTGATATTAAGCTTTGCCTGCAGAACCGAATTCGCGCATTTTGCCGATTACCGTTTCTTTGATTGCATCGCGAGCAGGGCCTAAGTATTTACGTGGATCGTATTCATTAGGCTTGGCTGCTAATACTTCGCGAACAACTTTAGCAGATGCGATTTGGTTTTCAGTATTTACATTGATTTTAGCAGTACCAAGTGAAACTGATTTTTGGATGTCCTTTGTAGGGATTCCAGTTCCTCCGTGAAGAACTAAAGGCACACCTGTAGTCTTGCCGATTTCTTCCATTTCCTTGAATCCAAGGTTTGGTTCGCCTTTGTAAGGTCCGTGTACAGAGCCTAATGCTGGTGCAAGGCAATCGATGCCAGTGCGAGTAACAAGCTCTTCACATTCCTTTGGATCAGCGTAAATAACGCCTTCTGCAACAACGTCATCTTCCTGTCCGCCAACAGTTCCTAATTCCGCTTCAACAGAAACGCCTTTTGAATGTGCATATTCAACAACCTTTGAAGTTGTTTCAATGTTTTCTTCAAATGGGTGGTGTGATGCATCGATCATAACGGAAGTAAATCCAGCATCGATCGCTTCTTTACATTTATCAAAGCTTGATCCGTGGTCAAGATGGATCGCAACCGGTACAGTAACCTTATAATCTTCCATTAATCCTTCAACCATTTTAACAACAGTTTTAAAGCCACCCATATAGCGGGCTGCGCCTTCGGAAACACCAAGGATTACAGGTGATTTTTCTTCCTGTGCTGCTAAAAGAATTGCCTGAGTGAATTCCAGGTTATTTAAGTTGAATTGCCCAACAGCGTAGCTTTCTGCTTTCGCTTTTTTCAGCATCTCAGTCATTGAAACTAAAGGCATTTTTCTTCCTCCTTATTATAGGTCGGTATCTTTTCGGAACAGAGCTTCCACGTAAAGTTTTCCCTCTGTATGAAGGTTTATGTACATGACAAAAAGATAAACAACCTCTGCAAGTTCATTAGTATCATACCAAACTGAATGGAGAATTGCCATTAATCAAGACGAGTTTTATAAACTGTCAAAATGAAAGCGCACCCAACTAAACATTACCCTTTTTCCCTTTGACAAAACTAATTTTTGGTGGATTTTTCAGGCAAATTATTCCTTACGGCCGCACGAATATCATCAATATCAAATGGCTTCGCAAAGTGGGTTAACGCACCGAGGTCTTTTGCTTCCTGAATCATATCCAATTCTCCGTATGCCGTCATGATGATCACGCGGATATCCGGATCGAGGACTTTCATTCTTTTCAAAATTTCAATTCCATCCATTCCCGGAATTTTCATATCAAGCAAAACAAGGTCAGGGGCATGTTTTTTTACGATATCGAGTGCTTGCAGCCCGTTTGCTGCCTGAAAGGTTTTATAACCTTCCTTTTGAAACACTTCGTTAAGTAAAATTCTGATTCCAAACTGGTCATCAACGATCAAAACTTTTTCGTTCATTATTTTCGCCTCTCCCCATCTGATAAAATTATTTTTCACATTGGCCATTATCTATTTATATCCCATCCTAATACTTCTATTTCCGCACTCAAAACTCCTGCTTCCTTCTTCCTAGGTTTTTCGACATTTTTAGCACAGAGGGCTATAATAAAACAATACATGTTATGGCAGAAATCATACAATTTTCAATATGCTTATAGGAGGATCAGAATGTTAAAAATGTTTACGACCCAGCTGACGGGCTTATTTAAAAGGATCCAGGATAAAGGTGAGTTTTCATTTGAGGATGGAGCGAGACTGCTTGCCCAGGCACCTGCAGGAGATGGAATCCTCTATATTTATGGAAGCAGGGAAATGAAGGCTGTTTCATTTGAGGCAATTGAAGGTGAAGAAAAATTGGATTTTGTCCGAAGCTATGATGGTGCAGAAATTACTTCTGCCGACCGCGTACTGCTCTTTTCCCGTTTTTCAACGGATAAGGATGCAGTGACAGCAGCAGCAGAATTAAAGGACAAGGGCATTTTATTTACCGCGGTCTCATCCGTGGTTGATGCGGATGGCGGACCAAGCCTCGATAATCTGGCAGACGTCCATATTGACCTGGCGCTTACAAAGGGACTTCTTCCCGATGAAGAAGGCAACCGGTTTGGATTCCCCTCATCAATCGCCGCATTATTTGTCTATTTCGGATTAAAATTTACAATTGAAGAGATATTAGCTGAATATGAATAAAAAATGAGGGGCCAGATCCATGAAACATAGAGATCTGGCCTTTTTTCGGCTAGGTCTCTTTTCTTTAGGCTGTTTTCGTTTACTTTGTTGCTATTGCTATTTAAGGCGTAGTTAATTTCCACTCCATTATGCTCGCTTTCCGCTCCAATCAACTTCTTTTTCAACGATTTGCTTTTAAAAACCTATTTACAAAACAACAATCTTTTAGAAAACAGCCTTTCTTTAAGAGCAATCTCGCAGACTTCGCCGTTTTTCTCGCGGGTTTTCTGATTTTTCTCGCGCGATTCCGAAATTATTTCGCTCGCTTTTCTATTTTTCTCGCCTGTTTTTACAATAATCTCGCCTATTCCTTTCATTTTCTCGCGCGCCATCTTATGATCATCATCTTCTCCACGAACATATTAAAAAAACCAGCCCCGTTTTCAGGGACTGGTTCGTTACGATTATTTTATTTTTGCAATGTTGCTTTTACAAAATCACGGAACAGCGGCTGTGGACGGTTCGGACGCGAAATGAATTCCGGATGGAATTGTGAAGCGACAAACCAAGGATGGTCCTGTAGCTCGATGATTTCAATCAAACGTCCATCAGGGCTTGTTCCAGAGAAGATGAAGCCTGCCTCTTCCATTGCCTGGCGGTAGAAATTGTTAAATTCATAACGATGGCGGTGGCGCTCGTAAATAACCTTTTCTTCATATGCTTCGAAAGCCTTCGTTCCTTCAGTCAGCTTGCATGGATACAGCCCAAGGCGCAGCGTTCCGCCAAGATCTTCAACATCCTTCTGCTCTGGAAGCAGGTCAATTATCGGATTCTCAGTTTCAGGAACAAATTCCGCTGAATGTGCATCTTCCAATCCAAGTACATGGCGGGCAAATTCAACCGTTGCAAGCTGCATGCCTAGGCAGATGCCAAGGAAAGGCTTCTTATTTTCACGGGCAAATTTTGTGGCAGCAATTTTACCCTCAATACCACGGTCTCCAAAACCGCCTGGAACTAAAATTCCGTCTGCGTCGCTAAGAAGCTCTGCTGCATTTTCATTATTCACATCATCGGAATTAATCCAGTTGATTTCAATATCCGTATCGAAGGCATAGCCCGCATGGCGCAATGCTTCAACAACAGAGATATAAGCATCCTGAAGCTCTACGTATTTACCGACAAGCGCAATTTTTGTTTTGCCAGATAGATTGCGGACTTTATCAAGAAGGATATTCCAATCTGTCATGTCAGCTTCTTTTGTCACCAATTTCAGGTGGTCGCAGACGATTTGGTCCATGTTTTGCTCTTGAAGAGCCATTGGAACCGCATAAAGTGTGTCGGCATCTCGTGCTTCAATAACTGCTTTCGCGTCAATATCACAGAAAAGGGCAATTTTGTCCTTCATATCCTGGGATACCGGCATCTCTGTACGGACTACAATGATGTTTGGCTGAATGCCAAGACTACGCAATTCTTTTACACTGTGCTGGGTAGGCTTTGTTTTCATCTCACCCGCAACCTTAATGTAAGGAATTAGCGTACAGTGGATGTACATGACATTGTCGCGGCCAATATCGCTCTTGATTTGGCGGATCGCTTCAAGGAATGGAAGCGATTCGATATCGCCAACCGTACCGCCGATTTCTGTTATAACGACATCAGCGTTTGTTTCTTTACCTGCACGGAATACCTTGTCTTTGATTTCATTTGTAATATGAGGAATAACTTGTACAGTTCCTCCGTTATAATCTCCGCGGCGTTCTTTTCTAAGTACTGTTGAGTAGATTTTTCCTGTTGTTACACTGCTGTACTTTGTCAGGTTGATATCAACAAATCGCTCATAGTGCCCCAAATCCAAGTCTGTCTCTGCTCCGTCACCCGTTACGAACACTTCACCGTGCTGGTAAGGGCTCATGGTTCCTGGATCCACGTTGATATATGGATCGAATTTTTGAATCGTCACATTCAAGCCTCTATTTTTCAATAAACGTCCTAAAGAGGCAGCTGTGATTCCTTTTCCTAATGACGATACAACACCGCCGGTTACAAAAATATACTTTGTCATTAATAATTCCCCCTCATATTACAGTTTGTACATCTCTAGATTGTTTTAAAAATTTTCCCATGGCGAGTTCTGCAAAAAAATTATAAGTACAGGGGAAGCGGCATGGACATGCGACCGCATGTGTTTGAATTCCACACATTTCATGCCCCAAATCTAAAGAAAACTCGGCGATTGACGAGCCGTAGTTGAACTTATGCACTACTAGAATTTATGGAAATAAATTCTAATAGCAAAAAATAAAAAAGCACTCCGCCTACACGTGGTAAGGGAGCGCTTATTAGCTAATGTTGAATCGTTCCTTTTTTAAGGAGCCCAAAAAGTATTCTACAAGCGGGATGATAAAAAGTCAAGCCGATTTACAGCTCTTCCTCTTCATCAAATTCCTCTTCTTCTTCGTCCTCTTCTTCGTCATCTACAAGGGCGAACTCATCATCCTCGATAATTTCTTCATCTTCATCAAGATCATCTACGTCCTCGACATCATCAACATCATCGACTTCATCGATATCATCGAAAGCATCATCTTCGTCGTCTTCGTCGAGGAGATCATCGTCATCGTCGGAATAGTCTTCGTATTCAAGATCCTCATCTAAATCGTAATCATCATCGACAGCCTTTTTCGCCTTTTTCTTCTTCGGCTTTGTGGCTGGAACCATTTCTTCTTCATATTGCTCAACCGGATACCACACACGAAGTCCCCAGCTATTATTTTCACCTAGTGCAAGAAAACGGCCATCTATGTTTAAGTCTGTATAAAATTGTGCAATTTTTGCCTTTACTTCTTTTTCTGAAAGCCCTATTGCTTTAGCAATTTCATTCATCATTTCAGTGAAAGCAATTGGCTGCTTTCTATCTAGTAATGATTGATAAGCCATTTCAATGAAAGATAACTCTTTCAATTCCTCTTTTGAGTATTGTTTTAAACTCAATTCGGCACTTCCTTTCTATTTGCCACTCTTAAATAGAATGATTAACGGTCAAATGGAGGGAGTCCTCCAAAATACATATTCTTCATTATAAACAAATTCTTCCCGTTTATGCTAGCTCTATCTGCAGTTTTGCCCGATTTTTTCCTATTTCCTGCGCTTGGTCGTGTCCAAATCTTGAATACCGCGTTCTCTTTTATACTTTTTCAACTCTTTAACAGATATTACTGTAAAGAAAATTGCCAGCAATAAAAAAGAAACCGCGCCCAACTGAAGCTGGTATAGATAGTAAAGAGGCCAGGCAAATATGATTAATATAAGGAAAATATAGATTGTTTTCATAGTATTCTCACCCTGACAGAAACACTAGTTTATTATGTAATAGTATCTTACCCCTTTTGAGTATATAGGAAAAGCTTTAACTTCATACCTCATGAATATTTATTTTTACAAAAAACAGCAAATGGCTTAGAGCTGCCGCTTTAAGCCATTTTGCTATATCCTTTTTTACATATTCCGGCGGTACTGTCCGCCAACCTCGTAAAGAGCATGTGTAATCTGACCAAGGCTTGCCACTTTTACTGTTTCCATTAACTCGGCAAAAATATTTCCGCCATTGACGGCTGTTTCTTTCAATCTTGCCAGCGCAGCAGCAGATCCATCCTGGTTTCTACTTTGGAATTCACGCAAATGAGAGATTTGCAATTCTTTTTCCTCAGTAGTCGCTCTTGCAAGCTCCATATTATCCATCGCTTCCTCAGAAGGAGGATTCGGATTCAAATACGTATTCACACCGATAATCGGCAGTTCACCCGAGTGCTTCTTCATTTCATAATACATCGATTCATCTTGAATCTTGCCACGCTGATACTGCGTTTCCATTGCTCCAAGAACTCCGCCACGGTCATTCAACCGTTCGAATTCCTGCAGTACCGCTTCTTCCACAAGGTCAGTCAATTCATCAATGATAAAGGCACCTTGAAGTGGATTTTCATTTTTCGTCAGGCCATGTTCTTTTGTGATAATCATTTGAATTGCCATTGCCCTGCGAACTGATTCTTCCGTCGGAGTCGTAATTGCTTCATCATATGCATTCGTATGGAGTGAATTACAGTTATCCTGCAGCGCCATCAATGCCTGAAGAGTAGTCCTGATATCGTTAAAGTCGATTTCCTGGGCATGCAGTGAACGGCCTGATGTCTGGATATGATACTTTAACTTCTGGCTTCTCTCGTTCGCACTGTATTTATCACGCATGACCGTTGCCCAGATGCGGCGTGCTACCCGGCCAATGACTGTATATTCCGGATCCAGTCCATTTGAGAAAAAGAAGCTTAGGTTCGGTGCAAAATCATCGATCTTCATGCCGCGGCTTAAATAATACTCCACATATGTGAAGCCATTTGCGAGTGTGAACGCAAGCTGTGAAATCGGGTTTGCCCCTGCTTCCGCGATATGGTAGCCGGAAATGGAGACAGAATAATAATTGCGCACCTGCTGATCAATGAAATACTGCTGAATATCACCCATCATCCGCAATGCAAATTCAGTAGAGAAGATGCATGTGTTTTGCCCCTGGTCTTCCTTCAGGATATCAGCCTGAACGGTACCACGGACCGTTTTTAACGTATATGCCATCACTTCAGAAAATTCCTGTTCAGTCAGTGTTCTGCCAAGCTCCACTTCTTTCCTTTGAACCTGCTGCTCAATCGCAGTATTCATGAACATCGCCAAAATGATAGGCGCCGGACCGTTGATCGTCATTGATACTGATGTGGATGGATGGCATAAATCAAAGCCGTCATACAGCTTTTTCATATCATCAAGTGAGCAGACGCTTACGCCGCTTTCGCCAACCTTCCCATAAATGTCAGGGCGGTAATCTGGATCCTCACCATACAATGTGACCGAGTCGAACGCAGTGCTCAGGCGCTTCGCCGTATCATCCTTTGATAGATAGTGAAAGCGGCGGTTTGTCCGGTCAGGTGTTCCCTCACCCGCAAACTGGCGCTTTGGATCCTCCCCTTCACGCTTAAACGGAAATACGCCTGCTGTATAAGGGAATGCTCCAGGTACATTTTCGCGGTAGACCCATCGCAAAATTTCTCCGTAATCTTTATACTTCGGCAGTGCCACCTTCGGAATATCGAGACCTGACAGACTTTTCGACTTAAGCACGGTGATGATTTCCTTATCACGGATACGTGTTACGAATTGGTCCTGTGAATAAGCTGCCTTTGTATTTCCCCATCCAGCGAGGATTTTTTGCGATTCAGGAGTTAATTGCGATTCTGTTTCCTCTTTAATCGCTTGTAGCGATGCTAAAATTTCACCGTTTGTTTCCCGCTCCTTAACTGCTTCGATCGCACCCTCCAGCTGGAAGAGCTTTCTTGCAACATTCGCCTGTTCCTCCGCTTTTAGATGATAACGGCGGACCGTTTCGGAAATTTCCCGCAAATAATAGCGGCGGTCATTTGGAATGATGACATTTTGCTTTTCAACTAATGCATTTTTTGAAAAAGATGTTGCCCATTCAGTTCCCGTTTTTTGATTAATTTTTTCAATTAAGGCAGCAAACAGGGCGTTTGTGCCAGGATCATTGAATTGGCTAGCGATGGTGCCATAAACAGGCATGTCATCAGCCTCTTTTTCAAACAGCATATGGCTGCGCTGGTACTGCTTTTGCACCTGGCGTTTCGCATCCTCGGAGCCTTTGCGTTCGAATTTGTTAATGACAATCAAATCGGCGAAATCGATCATATCGATTTTTTCCAATTGAGATGGAGCGCCGAATTCGCTCGTCATGACATATAAGGATATATCGCAGATTTCCGTAATTTCCGCATCTCCCTGTCCGATACCGCTTGTTTCAACAATGACAAGGTCGAAACCGGCAGCTTTGACAACAGAAACCGCATCCTTGATAGCCAGTGACAATTCACTTTTTGATCCTCTTGTCGCGAGGCTGCGCATATACACACGCGGGTTAAAAATGGCGTTCATACGGATGCGGTCCCCGAGCAGGGCACCGCCCGTTTTTTGCTTAGTAGGATCGACCGATAAAATAGCTACCCGCTTTTCCGGAAGCTCGTTAATAAAACGGCGGATCAATTCATCTGTAAGCGAGCTTTTTCCCGCTCCGCCTGTTCCCGTAATCCCGACGACAGGCACAGACTTAGTTAAAGACTTTACTTTTTCCATAACCTGTTCAACTGCAGCCGCACTTTCCCCCTTATGGTCAGCCTGCAGCTCGGCGACGGTAATCAGCTTGGCAACCGTATTGATATCGCCTGATTGTAATTTTTCCAGCTGTCCTGCATCCTCTGAAGACACTGTGGAAAAATCGCACTCCTCTATCATCCGGTTTATCATGCCCTGAAGGCCCATTGTCCTTCCGTCTTCCGGCGAAAAAATCCACGCAATCCCGTACTCATGAAGCTCTTTAATTTCTCGTGGAATGATAACGCCGCCACCGCCACCGTAAATGCGGATATGGTCAGCGCCCTTTTCCTTCAAAAGGTCATACATGTATTTAAAATACTCAACATCGCCGCCCTGATATGAGGAAATCGCTATCCCCTGCACATCCTCCTGCACAGCTGCATTAACCACCTCTTCAACTGAGCGGTTGTGGCCAAGGTGAATGACCTCCGCCCCGCTCGACTGAAGAATTCTCCTCATAATATTGATAGAGGCATCATGTCCGTCGAATAAGCTTGAAGCTGTCACAAACCGAATATGGTTTTTTGGCTTATAATTTTCCGTTATCATGTTTCTCCTCCTTACAGAAAAGCGTAAGTGTCTGGATCAGGCCGACAAGCATAAGACGATTCCTGCAGGAAATCCCGATTTCCGGAAGGAAACGGCTTATGACCTCGAGGTGGAGACACTGAAGCTAGACAAATAAATTAATTTGAAAGAACAATTTGTTTAATTTTGTGATCTTTACCCCTGTTTGAACCTCAATGGATTCCTTTAAAAAGCAGCTCCGTCTGCAGCTCAATATATTCATCAAGTGTATAGAGTTTTTGAAGTGCCCATCGCCGGAAGGCCACATTTGCCCCTGGACAACAATCGTATGGGCAATCATTTTGACTTGTTTTTCCGATAAATCGAGTTCTCCGTTTTCCACGCAGCGTGCAAGCAGCTTCTCAAACATGGAAACCATTTCGATTTCTTTTCCCAATACGTACGGGAGAGCATCCTTCGTAAGCGATTTTGCTTCCTGGTACAGGACAAGGATTTCATCCTGCATCTCATCTACAATCCTGAAATAATAGGCGATACCGAGCTTCAAACTGTTCAAGGTACCCCTGTTATGGTCGAGATCCTGCTGCAGCCGTTCCCGTACATGATCATAGAGGCTGTCGCAAACAAGATATAAAATGTCTTCCTTTGTCCTGATATACTCATAAAGCGTTCCGATACTGAAGCCGGATGCCTTTGCAATCTCTCTTGTCGTCGTCCGGTGAAAACCCTTTTGTTTAAAAAGTGTAATGGCTCCCTTTATCATTTGATCGCGCCTCTTAATGACAAGGCGCTCATCTTTAACAGAAGCCTGAACTTCCCGTTTTTTCATCACCATCACTTACCGCCTTTGCAACCTCCGTCATTAAGAAAAGCGATAGCGCCTGTTTATTGGACGCCAAGCTAGACATTGAGGCAAGTGGGGTTTTCCCCTTAAAAGAGGGGGAAACCGTTTATTTTGTTATCATCCTTGAAATAACAAGTCGCTGGATTTCCTGTGTTCCTTCATAAATTTGCGTGATTTTCGCATCGCGCATAAATCTTTCAACCGGATAATCCTTTGTATAGCCATAGCCGCCGAAAACCTGGACAGCTTCTGTCGTTACCTTCATTGCTGTGTCGCCAGCAAATAATTTTGACATCGCCGATTCTTTTCCGTATGGAAGGCCTTCGGATTCGAGCCATGCTGCCTGGTAGGTTAATAGCCTTGCCGCTTCAACACCTGTTGCCATATCGGCAAGCTTAAAGCTGATTCCCTGCTGTGCTGCGATTGGCTTGCCAAACTGTACGCGCTCCTTCGCATAACCAACAGCAGCATCCAAAGCTCCCTGCGCAATTCCGACTGCCTGGGCAGCGATTCCGTTGCGGCCGCCATCGAGTGTCATCATTGCGATCTTGAAGCCTTCCCCTTCAGCGCCAAGCATGTTTTCCTTCGGTACACGACAGTTCTCAAAAATGATTTCCGTTGTCGGTGACGAACGAATGCCGAGTTTCTTTTCCTTTTTGCCTACTGAGAAGCCTGGGAAATCAGATTCGATAATGAATGCTGTTGTCCCTTTTTGCTTGCTTGTAGGATCTGTTAAAGCAAAAACGACGTAAATATCAGCAATTCCACCGTTTGTAATAAAAATCTTTGAACCATTTAAAACATAATGGTCTCCGTCAAGGCGCGCAGTCGTTCTCATTCCTCCTGCATCTGATCCGCTTCCTGGCTCTGTTAAGCCGTATGCGCCAATTTTCTTTCCTTCCGCCATTGGGCGCAAATATTTTTGCTTTTGTTCTTCCGACCCAAACTTAAATATTGGCCAGCCTGCAAGTGATGTATGGGCTGAAAGGGTTACGCCTGTTGATGCACAAACTCTGGACAGCTCTTCAACAGCGATGCAATAAGCCAAATAGTCGCTGCCGATTCCGCCGTATTCCTCAGGCCATGGAATGCCTGTCAATCCAAGCTCAGCCATTTTGTCGAAAATTTCACGGTCGAACCGTTCCTCTTCATCCCGTTCTGCAGCAGATGGCGCCACTTCATTTTTCGCAAAGTCGCGGACCATTTTTCGAATCATTTCATGTTCTTCAGAAAGTGTAAATTTCACTGTGATTTCCCCCTTAAGTTACATAGCTATCTTATTTCGAAGCTACAGGCCCGGTTGCTTTAGTGCGTCACTAGCCTATTATGAATAAAATTTACAGCTGTTTGCCGATGACAATCCTTTGGATTTCGCTTGTGCCTTCGTAAATCTCCGTTATTTTTGCATCGCGGAAATATCGTTCAACCGGATAATCTTCTGTGTATCCATAGCCGCCGAAAATCTGGATCGCATCAGTTGTTACTTCGACAGCCGTTTTTGATGCAAACAGTTTTGCCATCGAAGCTTCTTTTCCGCATTTCACTCCATTTTGCCTTAGATCGGCAGCATGGTAGATTAATAGTTTCGCGGCTTCAACACTTGTTGCCATATCTGCCAGCTTAAAGCCGACGCCCTGTTGGGCAGCGATTGGCTTTCCAAACTGGTGGCGCTCCTTTGCGTAGGCAGTGGCGGCTTCGAGAGCGGCTTCTGCTATGCCGAGTGCCTGTGCCCCGATGCCGATCCGCCACTTCCAGGTTTGCCAACGCAATTTTAAATCCCTCTCCTTCAGCGCCAAGAAGCTTTTCAGCAGGGATTTTCATATCCTCAAATGTAAGCTGAACCGTCCTTGAACCATGAAGGCCCATCTTTTTCTCATCCTTGCCAATAACAAAACCAGGAGTATTTTTTTCAACAATAAACGCAGAAACGCCCCTGCTTCCCGCTTCCGGATTTGTTGATGCAAACACAATATACACATCGGCTTCACCGCCGTTGGTGATGAAAACCTTTGAGCCGTTTATAATGTATTCTCCATCTTTTTTTACCGCTCTCGTTTTCAGATTGCCTGCGTCTGAACCCGCGCTTGGCTCCGTTAAGCAAAATGCCCCAAGATATTCTCCTGCTGCAAGCTTAGGTATATACTTCTGTTTTTGCTCTTCTGTCCCAAAATAAAGAATGGGATTCGTCCCGACCGATGTATGGACGGACAGTATGACACCAACTGTCGCACTTACTTTTGAGATTTCATTGATTGCAATAATATAGGATACAAAATCCATCTCGGCACCGCCGTACTTTTCAGGGATTGGAATTCCCATCAGCCCTAGCTCGCCCATTTTCCTTATAATTTCATGAGGAAATTCGCCCTGCTCCATTTTTTCAACAAACGGTGCAATCTCGCTGTTTGCAAAGTCGCGGACCATTTTCCGCATCATTTCCTGTTCATCTGTAAATCTTAAATCCATGTTCATCCCCCCTGGGATTTAGCTTTTCTTGATTGACTTATTCGTACTGGTAAAAACCGCGTCCTGACTTTTTACCGAGCCAGCCAGCTTTGACATATTTGCGAAGAAGAGGGCATGGACGGTATTTATCGTCGCCAAATCCTTCGTGCAGCGTCTCCATAATGTACAGACAAGTATCAAGCCCGATAAAATCAGCTAGTGTTAAAGGTCCCATTGGATGGTTCATGCCCAGCTTCATGACCTCATCGATTGCTTCCTTCGTTGCGACGCCTTCATACAGGGTATAAATCGCTTCGTTGATCATTGGCATAAGGATTCGGTTTGACACAAAGCCAGGGAAATCGTTCACTTCAACCGGCACCTTGCTCAGTGATTTCGTCATATCTTCAATAGCACGATACACTTCATCTGAAGTCGCCAGGCCACGGATGATTTCTACCAGTTTCATGACAGGAACCGGATTCATAAAGTGCATTCCGATAACCTTTTCAGGCCTTTTCGTTGCTGCAGCAATTTCTGTAATTGGCAATGAGGATGTATTGCTTGCCAATATGGCATTTGCCGGTGCAATATTATCCAATTGTGAAAAGATCTTTGTTTTGATGTCCATATTCTCGACTGCCGCTTCAATGATGAGATCCACTCCGCCAGCATCATTTAAATCAGTGGAAGGTGTAAGGCGTGCTGTTATTTCCTGCTTCTGCTCTTCTGTCATCCTGCCTTTTTCAACCTGCCTGGACAGATTCTTATTGATAACGCCAAGGCCACGTTCGATAAAATCTGCTTTTAAATCATTAAGCAGAACCTGATAGCCGGCCATTGCACAAACCTGCGCAATCCCGGAGCCCATTGGCGCCGCGCCAATTACCATTACTTTTTCGATGTTCATTTCTTCCCCTCCACTATTTTCATTCGACACTTGGTGACTGCCCACTGTTAAGTCCAATAGAACCCTCTTATTAGACATTTCGGCTGCTCACTGGCCTTGTTTTGTCCAATAGAACCCTCTTATTAGACATTTTGACTGATCACTGGCCTTGTTTTGTCCAATAGAGCCCTTTTATTAGACATTTGTGCTGCTCCCAGCCCTTGTTTTGTCCAATAGAACCCTCTTATTAGACATTTCGGCTGCTCACTGGCCTTGTTTTGTCCAATAGAACCCTCTTATTAGACATTTTGACAGCTCACTGGCCCTGTTTTGTCCAATAGAGCCCTCTTATTAGACATTTTGACTGCTCACTGGCCTTGTTTTGTCCAATAGAGCCCTCTTATTAGACATTTTGACTGCTCATTGGCCTTGTTTTGTCTAATAGAACCCTCTTATTAGACATTTTGACTGCTTACTGGCCTTGTTTTGTCCAATAGAACCCTCTTATTAGACATTTGTGATGCTCCCAGTCCTTGTTTTGTCCAATAGAACTCTCTTATTAGACATTTTGACTGATCACTGGCCTTGTTTTGTCCAATAGAGCCCCTTTATTAGACATTTGTGCTGCTCCCAGCCCTTGTTTTGTCTAATAGAACCCTCTTATTAGACATTTTGACTGATCACTGGCCTTGTTTTGTCCAATAGAACCCTCTTATTAGACATTTTGACTGCTCCCAGCCCTTGTTTTGTCTAATTAGTATCTTTTTTTACTTCAATCATAATGGCATCGCCCTGGCCTCCGCCGCTGCAGATGGCTGCAATGCCGATTCCGCCGCCACGGCGCTTTAGTTCGTGCATTAACGTAATAATAATCCGGGCACCGCTTGCGCCAATCGGATGTCCAAGGGCCACTGCACCACCGTTCACATTTACCTTTTCCGGATCAAGATTGGCAATTTTCCCGCTTGCCAGCGCTACGGCTGAGAATGCTTCGTTGATTTCAAACAGATCGATTTCTTCAAGTGACTTTCCTGACTTTTTCAGCAGCTCATTAATGACGAGACCTGGTGTTTTTGGAAAATCCTTTGCATCAACAGCTACTGCTGCATGTGCTAAAATAACGGCTTCCGCCTTTTTGCCTTCCTTTTCTGCACGTTCCTCGCTCATCAATACAAGTGCGGCAGCTCCATCGTTGACACCAGGTGCATTTCCGGCTGTTATCGTACCGCCAGCATCGAAAACCGATCCAAGCTTAGACAGCTTTTCCAGAGAAGTATCCTTTCTTGGCGATTCATCATGCTGGACAACAATCGGGTCACCCTTGCGCTGCGGGACTGATACCGGAACAATTTCCTCGGCCAATTTTCCGCCTTCAATCGCAGCAATCGCCCGCTCATGGCTGCGGAACGCCCATTGATCCTGCTCCTCACGGCTTAATTCCATCTCTTTTGCGGTTGAGTTTCCATACGTGCCCATATGCACACCAGTAAAGCAGCAGCTTAGTCCGTCGTGTGTCATCAAATCCTTAACAGATGAGTCGCCCATCCTAAGCCCCCATCTTGCTTTTGGCAAAATGTAGGGTGCATTGCTCATTGATTCCATTCCGCCCGCAACAATGACTTCCTCATCTCCTGCGCGGATGATTTGGTCAGCAAGCGTCACGCTGCGCATGCCTGATGCACAAACTTTATTAATCGTTTCAGTTTTTACATTCCATGGAAGCCCTGCATGCCTTGAAGCCTGACGGGATGGAATTTGTCCCTGTCCTCCCTGCAATACCGATCCGAGGATTACTTCCTCAACTTCTTCAGGCTGGACGTTAGCCCGGTTCAGTGCTTCCTTGACAGCGAATCCGCCTAGCTCAGAGGCTGTAAAGCTGCTTAAAGCCCCTCCGAATTTCCCAAATGGTGTCCGTACCCCGCTTAAAATGACCGTTCTACCCATTCCAACCCTCTCCTTTGTCTCTATTCTTAATAATCAGTATATTTTCTTGTTGACTGAACGCTCGCTCGAAATCTAGTAAAAAGTAAAATTAAATGGAACGAATATCCAGACAAATAAAATTGTAAGCGTTTTATTTATTTTACAATAAAAATAGCAGGAACCGAAATATTTTACACAAAATTCCTAACATTTTATGAATTTGCGCAATGTTCAGTCCCTGCTATTTGGTCTTTTTTCTAATTAGTACCGGTGTCTAGCTCCAGCGCCTAGCCCCGCGGGGTCATAAGCTAAATCACTCCAGAAATCAGGATTTCCTGCGTGATTCGTCTTATGCCTGTCGGGGCTGACCAAGGCGCTTCCGCTTTTCTTATTGCTTAGAATCTCCGCAAACGGCTTTTTCAAGCAGCTCGGCAACATCGTATGTGCTTATGGTTTCTTCCACTTCTTTGGCCTTTGTTCCATCAGACAGCATTGTTAAGCAGTATGGGCAGCCAGAGCTGATGACGGATGGATTGACGGCAAGCGCCTGCTCGGTTCTGGCAACGTTGATGCGGTGGCCTGTATCTTCCTCCATCCACATTAAGCCGCCGCCGGCGCCGCAGCACATGCCGGTCTCCCTGTTTCTTTCCATTTCTACGAGCTTCACGCCTGGAATCGACTTTAGGATTTCCCTTGGCGGATCGTATACATCATTGTAGCGGCCTAAGTAACATGAGTCATGGAACGTAATCGTTTCATTCACTTCATATTTAGGAACGAGTTTCCCCTCGCTTACAAGCTTTGCGAGCAGCTCGGTATGGTGGTACACCTCTGCTTCAAAACCGAAGTCAGGGTATTCATTTTTGAAAATATTATAAGCATGTGGATCAATTGTAACGATTTTCTTAATTTCATTTTTCTCGAATTCTTCGATATTCTTTGTAGCAAGTTCCTGGAATAAAAATTCATTTCCAAGGCGGCGCGGTGTATCTCCTGAATTCTTTTCCTTATTGCCGAGTATCGCGAATTTTACGCCTGCTTCGTTTAGAAGCTTCGCAAATGACAGGGCGATCTTTTGGCTACGGTTATCGTAAGAGCCCATTGATCCCACCCAGAATAGGTATTCGAATTCTTCGCCTGCTTTACTTACCTCTTTTACGGTTGGAATATGGACATCCTCACGTGCTTCACGCCAGTCTTCACGCTCTTTCCGATTTAATCCCCAAGGATTGCCCTGGCGCTCGATATTGGTCATCGCGCGCTGCGCATCCGGGTTCACCTTTCCTTCTGTTAAAACAAGATAGCGGCGCAGGTCGATAATTTTATCAACATGTTCATTCATTACAGGGCACTGATCCTCACAGTTTCGGCAAGTCGTACACGCCCAAAGCTCTTCTTCTGTGATAACATCGCCGATCAGGCTTGGATTGTAGGCAAGTGATGCTGCTGCCTCTTCTGCTCCTTCGCCGTTCCGGCTAATGCAAGCTGATTGCCTTTTGTATTTGAAAAAGCAAAGGTCGGAACCCAAGGCTGCTTTGATGTAACTGCCGCCCCGTAGTTGGTTAGGTGATCACGAAGCTTGACGATGATATCCATCGGTGAAAGCATTTTACCCGTTCCTGTCGCCGGACACATATTCGTACAGCGCCCGCATTCCACACAGGCGTAGAAATCGATCATTTGCAGCTGATTGAAATCTTCAATTTTACCGACTCCGAAGGATTCCTGTGATTCATCCTCAAAGTCGACCTTTTTCAGTCTGCCCGGCTTTCCAAGTCGGCTGAAATAAACATTGGCCCTGCAATCAAGTGCGCGTGCTTGGACTGCGGTACATAGACAAGGAATGTTAAAAGGAATAATAAGTGCATCCACCATGCAATATAGAAAATGGTGATAACAGCTGTTTTGCCTGCCCAGGAAAGGGCCATGCTGATGACAGACGCAACAGGCTCAGACCAAGATGGATCTTCACCATGCCAGATAATGCCCATGCCGTTTCCGATAAGGACGGAAAGCATAAGGCCGCCGATAAACAGCAGGACAAGCCCTGACTTGAAATTACGCTTTAAACGGACAAGCTTTTCAATATAGCGGCGGTAAAAAGCCCAAACAACCGCTACTAAAATAACAAGCGTGACGATTTCCTGAAAAAATGTAAACGCAGGATACAGTGGCGAAGCGGCAGATGTGAACCTGGTTTAAGCCCCTTCCAGATAAAATCGATCGCGCCAAACTGAACGAGGATAAATCCATAAAAGAACATGACATGGATGGCCCCGCTCTTTTTATCCTTTAAAAGCTTTTTTGGCCAAATACGTTAACCCAGATTTTCTGAAGCCTCGCTTTTACATTGTTGTCATACTCGGCTTTGCGGCCAAGTTTGATATATTCGATTCTCGTTTTTACCACATAAACGAACAAACTGAGTGCGTAAGCGGTTACAATTAAAAACGCAATCAGGTTAACCCATAAAAGTCCCTTCATCTAAAACGCCCCTTCCCCAAGTTTCTTTTGTTTTCTCCATTCCCTTTTTGCTTGCTGGCTTGCATGCCTGATTATTTCTACTACCCGCCAGGCATAGTCCAGAAACTGGCTTTTAAGAGAATAATTTCTTTTAGCAAAAATTTTGATGGAAAATTTAAAAACAATCTAATTTTCTGAACATAATTATATCTTCATTATATAATGAATGAGCATTCAGTCAACCATTTTGTATGCATATTTTTCTTATTTAAGCCATTTTTCTTAGGCTCATATCCTGCTGCTAAATAGGAAAACCTAACAAAAATGATTCTAGGGGAGGTAACCATGAAAGCTGCACTCATCTTTTTAGCCATCATCGTGTGCATCCTCCTATGGCTGTCTGTCGATTTTAAGCTAGGAAGAAAAAAACACTTATCCCTCGCTCAACCGCAGAAAACTCCCATTCTCAAGGGGAAATTGGATATTTTTCCGCATGGAAAGGAATTATTCAAGGATTACTTCAGAGAGTTAGAAAATGCGAAAAAACATATTCATGTTTTATTCTATATTGTGAAAGATGATTCCTTCAGCAGGGAATTTTTTTCGATACTAAAAAAGAAAGCAAAAGCAGGAATCGAAGTAAGGCTCCTTCTTGACCGGTTAGGAAGCTATAAGATAAATAGAAAAATGATCCAGGAACTTAAAATTGCCGGAGTCGAATTTTCCTTTTGCAACACTCCCTGCTTTCCCTTTCTTTTCTATTCTTCACAGGTAAGGAATCACCGGAAGATCACCATCATTGATTGTGCCATTGGGTATTTGGGCGGATTTAATGTTGCAAAAGAATATATTGATGAAGACCCGGAGCTTAGTCCATGGCGCGATTACCATTTAAAAATAAAGGGTGAATCTGTTTCCTTTATTCAGCGGGAATTTTTAACGGAATGGAGGGAATACGCAAAAAAGGATTTGCTTGATCATACAGATTATTTCGCTGATATTCCTGAAGGTGAGATTAGCCATCAGTTAATACCTACCGATGGCCCATACCCTGGAAGGAATATATTTGCAGCTCATCCGTAGTGCAAAGGAAGCCATTACAATCGGGACACCCTATTTTATTCCAAGCCAAAAATTGTTCCATGAGCTGATTTTAGCTGCGCAGCGAGGAGTAAGCATTACGATTATTGTTCCGTTTAAAACTGACCATGTTCTCGTCCAGGAAGCCTCATACCGATATTTACGCAAGCTTTTAAAAGCAGGTGCACTCGTCTATCAATACCAAAAAGGCTTTTATCACGCCAAAACGGTCGTCATCGATGAAGACATTTGCGATATCGGCTCAGCCAACTTTGATAAAAGAAGCATCTTTTTAAATAAAGAAATAAACTGCTTAATTTATGATTCCATATTTATCGGCAGGGTAAAGAGGGTTATACAAAAGGACATTCTCGATTCGAAGCCTTTAACCTTGAAGGAACTCAACCAGCCAAATTTTTTTCGTTCATTAAAGGAAAGCCTTGCTGGAGCAATTTCTCTATTTTTATAAAATGCTTAGGCGAAACAGGAGGTACCAATATGAAAATCCGCTTTGGCTATGTTTCCCATGCCATTAGTTTATGGGATGCCTCTCCTGCCAAAACACTTACGTTTAAGCGCTATACTGAGCTTGATAAAGCGGAGCGGCAGAAAAAACTGCTGGCTGTCACAGCGGAAAATCTTGAGCACACAGCAAGAATGCTCCATTACAATATTGCCCATGAAATCGAGATCTACCGTTTATCAAGCTCGATTGTCCCGCTGGCCACCCATCCGGAAATAAGGTGGGATTTCGTAACACCCTTTCAGGAAAAATGGCGGGAGCTTGGCGATTTAATAAAAAAACACCGTCTTCGGGTTTCTTTCCACCCCAATCAGTTTACGTTATTTACCTCCACCCGAATGGAGGTATCACAAAATGCTGTTATAGATATGGAATACCATTACAGGATGTTTGAAGCGATGGCATGGAGCAGGCAGCCTTGATTAATATTCATATCGGCGGAGCTTACGGGGATAAAGCAGCGACGATTGAGCGGTTTCATGAAAATCTAAAACTGCTCCCTTTACCGATTAAACAGGTAATGACATTAGAAAATGACGATAAAACCTACAATGCTGAAGAGACATTAGCCGTATGCATGCAGGAGGACATACCGCTTGTTTTCGACTATCATCATCATTTAGCAAATCCCTGTTCAGCGGATTTGGAAAAAATTCTTCCACTTATTTTTAAAACATGGAAAAGACGGACGGATCCGCCAAAAATTCATCTTTCGTCCCCGAAGGCTGCCAATGTCTTCCGTTCCCATGCTGATTTCGTCGATCTCGAATTCGCCCGGCCTTTGCTGGATTTACTTAAGGAGCTGAAGCAGGACGTGGATATCATGATTGAAGCTAAAGCAAAGGATCAGGCACTTTTGAAATTAATCGAGGAAATCAGCAGCATTCGCGGCATGAAACGGATAAGCGGAGGCGCAATCGAAATAAAATAATTGGACAACCTTAATCTGCTCAGAAAGATGGTGGCATCTAAATGGATATTTTAAAAGTGAACGGTAAAATTGAATGGGGGAAACTTGCGGTAAATGTTCTTATTCCCGTTGTTGGCGGATCAATGGCTGGATATTTTGCTACCAAAAGCGCCCCGGAAATTTACAGAAGCCTTGAAAAGCCCTCCTTCGCCCCTCCTTCCTGGGTATTCCCAGCTGTTTGGACAGGCCTTTATACTCTGATGGGTTATGCAAATTATCGGGTCTCGGTTAAAGGCGAGCGCCTGGCCGAGGCAAAGCAGGCGTTGATTCCCTACTGTATCCAGTTAGGATTGAATTTTCTATGGTCATTTTTATTTTTCAAATGGAGTCTGAGAGGAACGGCATTCATTGAAATATCTCTCCTGCTGGCCGTTTTAACCTTAACAACCTACAGATTTTATCAAACCGATAAGCAGGCAGGGGTTGCGATGATGCCTTACCTCGCCTGGGTAGCTTTTGCTCTTGGCCTTAACTATTCGATGTGGAAGCTGAATTAAAAAAGCGTACGCGCACTGGGTTTTACTCAGGGCGCATACGCTTTTCTACGCTCATCAGAATTTATATCCATAAATTCTGAACGCATAAGAAAAACTAGGGCATCGCCTAAAGGCTTGGCGAATGCCAAGTTTTTCTAATCTTCTATCAGATTCAGGACGGGGACATCTCTTTCTTCCTCCGGGTTTTCCTTAGAAAATACCCTTGCCAATTTCGTCTGTTCATCAACGTGCTGAATGATTACGGGTGTGCCTTCGTATGTCACGCGGATCATGTCGGCTGATTCCGAAATTTCCTTTGCTCTGCCAATATTCATGTAGCTTAAACCTCCTGAATCTTTATCAATATTAATATTTGCCTTCACAGGATTATTATTCGAAGGTTTAGCTGCAATTATAAAACCAACTGCATATTGTTAAACTTTGGAATCAGCACTTCAACTGTCGTACCTTTATTGACCTCGCTGGAAATGATCATTTCTCCTTGATGATCCTTGATGATTTTATTGCAAATTGTGACACCAAGGCCTGTCCCTTTTTCTTTTAAAGAATAAAAGGGTTCACCGATATGCTTCATTCTTTCAGGAGGGATGCCCATCCCTTCATCCATTATGCGTATTTTAACCATGCCCTTTTTCTCTTCAATATCCAAATGAATGGCTCCACCATTAGGCATCGCTTCGATTGAATTTTTAATAATATTAATAAAAAGCTGTTTTAGCTCCCCTTTAATCCCTGCCACCAAATGCTGTCGGTTTTCATTTTTACAATTAATTTTAATCCCGTTAAAATTGGCCAAAGGAGTCATCGTCAGTATGACCGGTTTTAAAATACTGCTTTGCAAATCCAGGACTTGTTTTTTTCCTTCCTGAGGCTTTGCCAGTGTCAAAAACTCATTGGTCACTAAATTTATTCTTTCTAATTCATCAAAAATGATCTCAAGATAAGCTTGTTCTTTCCTATTCAAGGAAGGCTTTAGTAAAGTTAAAAATCCATTAATACTAGTAAGCGGATTCCGGATTTCATGGGCGACAGCGGCAGCCAGCTGCCCGATGACAGCCAGCTTTTCCGCTTTTTGCATTCTGCGATTCATCTCATGCTGATCGGTAATATCAGAAAAAACAGTAATGACAAATTCGATTGGCAAGGAGGAATCATCATCCTGAAAAATGGCGGTTGAATCAATTAAAAGCCATCGCTGCTCTTTTTCCTGGGGATTATATATACCCATAACAAAATTATGAATATCCTTCCCCGTCGCAACAGTCACCATGGATGGGTGCTCACTTGCCAATAGGGGTTGGCCATCCTCCGTTGTTGCATTCCAGACAGGACTAAAAGAACTGAGGCTCAACAATTCCTCATGGCTGTACCCAAGTATTTCAGATGCCTTCCGATTGGTAAACAAAATATCGCCTGCATGGTTTTGAACAGCAATCCCTGCCGGCACAGCTTCGTAAAAACGCTTTTGCCGTTCGGCTGCCTTCATTTTATAGGTAACATCCCGTATGGAAATGACATAGCCAGTCTTCCTATTCCCTTCTTTCATGGTGTTTTTCAGCAGCTCCACGTTCACCTTTTTTCCCGACCTCAGCCAGCATTCCTTTTCAAGGATGGTGTTGTCCGCAAAATCGAGGGGATTGAATTGTTCCCCGTCAATGAAAATTGCTGACAAAAGCTGCTCAACTGTCTTTCCAATAAAGTATCCAGTTAACCCTGAAAGCATTTTTAATGCTTTATCATTGGCAAAAGTGATTCTATCTTCGTTATCTATAACTAGAATCCCATCTGCGGTCGAGCTTAAAATCGTTTCGTGCTGCTCGTTTAGTTCTCTTAACATTTTTTCTTGGGTCTTTATGTCGGTTATGTCTCTGGTTACCCCGACAATTTCTTTAACAATTTGATTAGAATTTAGCATCGGCGATAAAAAGGTTTGAAAATAGGCATGGCGATTCCGAGTCGCCAGTTCCCACTCATAGACTACCTTTTCCCCTGCAAGGGCTTTTCTGAATGATTCCTCTTGAATCTTCATTTCCTCTGCGGTTAATTTTAATTGATTCACTTTTTTATGAAGCAATTTTTCTATGGGTACCTGATTTGTTTCACACCACTTGCCAAAGATGCCAGAAAAACGGGTTTCTGAATCCACAGTAAAAACTAAGTCATCCATCGAACTGACTAATGAACGGAACCTGTTTTCACTTCTGCGCAAGGATTTTTCCATTTCTACCTTATCGGTTATGTCAATACCGGTTCCCAATACATATAGGATTTTTCCACTGGTATTTTTAATAAATGCCAAAGCCCATTTAATATATCTCTTTTCCCCATTTTTAAGCAGCCAGTAGTTTTCGTAATGTGCAGGGATGTTGGTTATATCACCTGAAAATAAATCTATATATATCTCTCTATCCTTTTCCTCTATTAAAAAATCCCAAAAAAACTTCCCTTTCATAAACTCCAATGGATATCCCGTTTCTCTCTCGCAAAATGAATTCCAGTCCACTACCCTGCCATCAGGTTGCACCAAGATCATAAAAGTCTCCATGGTGTCCTGAATTGCCTCAAAAAGAGCAGTTTGCGGAACAGGTACACTAACTTCCTTCAAAATATGGATGGAGCATTTCACTTGATCTATTGAAAAAGACCTGGAAGAAACGATGAGATTCATGCTTCTACCTGTTTTTGTATTAATCGTTACTTCAACCTCAGGCGACTCCTCACTATTTCTCCCTATCATGCAAAAAAGGGACGCAATAGGGTTTTCTCCTGATTGAGAGAGAATGAGATCATTTTTCTCGTATTCAAGCAAGCTGCATGCTTTTTCATTTACTTCAATAATTCTTTCATTCCCGGCCCGTGCTGGATCATAATAAAAGCCTCTGGGAGAAAGCTTAACGCCTGGCGGTATAGTTTATCAGCTTGAATAGCAGCAGACATAATACTCCCTCTTTCTGTTTTTCGACAATAGCTATTTTGTATATATATTCGACAGATTGAGTGAAAAATCCGCTTTTTTTTAATCCCTTTTTGAAAAAATAAAAATTTTGTTCAAAAAAAAACAGCACACCTATTTTTACATAGATGTGATGCTTTAAAATTACATTTTTTCCGGTGCCGCTACTCCGATTAAGGCAAGGGCATTTTTTAAGGTAATTTGAACAGCTTTGATCAATGCAAGACGGGCCTTTGAGCGTTCCAGGTTGTCGCTGTCAAGGACCTTATCCGCATTATAGAAGCTATGGAAGGCTGAAGCCAGATCAAAAATATAGTTGGTAATACGGTGCGGCATCCGTTTTAATGCAGCTTCACCAACTGCCTGAGGGAATTCCCCAAGCTTTTTCAATACATCAATCTCTTTTTCTGATTCGATTTGGCTATAATCTGCACTGCTGCCAATCACGATTCCCTGCTCTTCACCCTGGCGAATGATACTTGAAATCCTTGCATGGGCATACTGGGCATAGAAAACAGGATTCTCGTTAGATTGGGATACTGCTAAATCCAAGTCAAAGTCCAAATGTGTATCCGGGCTTCTCATCGCAAAGAAGTAACGTACGGCATCGAGGCCAACTTCTTCAACCAGGTCACGCATCGTAACGGCTTTTCCGGTCCGTTTGCTCATCTTCATTTTTTCGCCGTCTTTAAACAAGTGCACAAGCTGGATAATTTCAACTTCAAGAGCGTCGCGGTCATAGCCAAGTGCCTGAATAGCTGCTTTCATTCTTGGGATGTAGCCGTGGTGGTCGGCGCCCCAGATGTTAATCAGCTTTTCGAAGCCGCGTTCAAGCTTGTCCTTATGATAGGCAATATCCGGTGTTAAATACGTATAAGAGCCGTCATTTTTGATTAGAACACGGTCCTTGTCATCACCAAAAGGAGTGGAGCGGAGCCATGTTGCGCCTTCCTCCTCGTAAATATGGCCGTTATCGCGGAGAGTCTTCAGTGCCTCATCAATTTTGCCATTATGGTATAAAGACGTTTCTGAATACCACACATCGAAGCGGACACGGAAATCCTCAAGGTCCTTTTTAAGCTTGGCCATCTCGTATTTCAGGCCGTAATCACGGAAGAAATCAAATCGCTCCTTTTCGTCCGCACTGACATATTTATCTCCAAATTCCTCAGCAAGGCTTTTGCCAATTCCGATAATATCTTCTCCATGATATCCATCCTCAGGCATGTCCTTTTCAAGTCCAAGCGCCTGAAAATAACGTGCTTCAACAGACAATGCCAGATTGTTGATCTGGTTTCCGGCATCGTTGATATAGTATTCACGGGAAACATCGTATCCTGCTTTATCAAGTATATTGCACAAGGAATCGCCAACTGCGGCTCCGCGTGCGTGCGCCTAAATGAAGATCTCCTGTCGGATTGGCCGAAACGAACTCAATCTGGATTTTTTGATGGTTTCCAACCGTTGTCTGCCCATAATTATCAGCGGCTTCAAGGATTGTTGGAATCAAGTCCGTTAAATAGCCGTTGTTCATATGAAAATTGATAAAGCCAGGGCCAGCAAGCTCGATTTTTTCAATGGATGCCTTTGAACGATCAAAATTGGCCATAAGCTCCTCGGCAATGGCCTTAGGAGCCTTTTTGGCAATACGCGCCAGCTGCATCGCCATATTTGTTGAATAATCACCGTGCAATTTTTCCTTTGGAATTTCCAAAATAACATCTGGAATTTGCTCTTCTGCTGCCAGATTGGCTTTTACAACAGCAGCTTTAATTTCCTGTTTAATTTTATTTTGGACCTGCTCAACTATGTTCATTGCATATCCTCCTCAAAAATAATTTCTAAATGATATGTACCTGCCCTTGACCCCTGTACCTTTAAGTCATACAGGATTTCAACGCTGCCTGAATGAACTCCCTGGGAATACGTATGGGCAATCCTTTTCGCGGTTGCTTCCGTTTCAAGCATTCCAGCCGGAGTTTCATAGCTGCCTCTCTGTTTCTTATTAAGAAGAAATGGCATGCGCATCTTGATGGATCCGCTTCTTAAAATGAGGGCACTGTCACCGTCCACCTTAACAATTGTCCGGATTCGGTCTTCTTCCAATACCTCTTCGTATTGGAGGAAATAAGCATCACCTTTATTATAGTATCGGCCGTCAGCCGCCAGCTGATAAGTTTCCTTTGTTTTTCCATTAAACACGCTCGTTTTAACCTGCACTTTGACAGGCATTACTGAAGGGACAGACATTTCCGCACTCCCTTTTTTTCATCTAGGCACCAGGTCATCTTAGATGTCTGTACCTTGTCCTTATTATAACGATATCATGGCTATAATTCAAAAGTGCCTGACCCCAGTGGAGATCAGGCACCAAAATGTAGTTCATCCGCCTTGGCGGCAAGTTCACTTCGTGCAGAGAACAGGTGTAAAAGCTTTTTTACTTTATCCAGCCAAGGATCATTTCCCGGATCAATTTGCTGGCTGTGTTGGCAGTTTGCTCTGAAGCATCATAAATCGGAGCAACTTCAACAAGGTCTGCACCGACAACATTTACATCAGATTTAGCAATTTCATGAATCGAGGCTAAAAGCTCTCTTGAGGTAATGCCGCCGCAATCAACTGTTCCAGTTCCAGGCGCATGTGCCGGATCGAGGACATCGATATCGATCGTCACATAAACCGGGCGTCCAGCGAGTGTTGGCAGAATTTCCTTTAATGGCTGATGCACATCGAATTTGGAAATATGCATGCCCACTTCCTTAGCCCAATCAAATTCTTCCTTCATTCCGGAACGGATACCGAAGGAATACACGTTCTTTGGCCGATTAATTCCGCAATTTTACGGATAGGGGTCGAGTGGGACAAAGGCTCACCTTCATAGCTTTCACGCAGGTCTGTATGGGCATCCATATGGATAATCGCCAAATCAGGATACTTTTTATAGACGGCTTTCATAACAGGCCAGGAAACAAGATGTTCTCCTCCCATTCCAAGAGGGAACTTTCCTTCTGCCAGCACTTTGTCTACAAAGTCTTCAATCATTTCAATGCTTCTTTGTGGATTTCCAAATGGAAGCGGAATATCCCCTGCATCGTAAAACTTTACATCTTCAAGCTCCCGGTCAAGATAGGCGCTATACTCCTCAAGACCAATCGATACTTCGCGGATACGGTTGGCGCAAAACGGGAACCCGGTCTGTAGCTTACCGTCCAGTCCATTGGCATTCCGTATAGTACTGCCTGGCTTTCCTCGAAGCTTGGATGGCTTTTAATAAACACTTTTCCAGAATATGCTTCATCAAAACGCATCGTGCATCCCTCGCTAATATGTATTAGGCCGGAGAGTTCCCTGCCTTAAATCTTTAAGAGCATAGGGTCTGCACCCGCTGCTCTTTAGGCTTGCAAAATCAGGGGATCGCCCCTGGGATTACTTCACTAGATCTGCAACAAATTTAGGCAAAACAAACGCAGCTTTATGAAGCTCTTTTGTATAGTATTTTGTTTCGATTTCATGGAAGCGGTCTTCACTTACTTCTAATGGATCGTATTTTTTAGAGCCTAGTGTAAATGCCCACATACCGCTTGGGTACGTAGGGATATTAGCAGTGTAAAGGCGTGTAATCGGGAAGATTTCCTTTACATCCTTTTGTACGTTGCGGATTAAGTCAGCCTTGAACCATGGGTTATCTGACTGTGCCACAAAAATACCATCTTCTTTTAACGCCTTTGAAATTCCAGCGTAGAAGCCTTTTGTGAAAAGATTTACCGCAGGGCGAACCGGCTCTGTTGAGTCAACCATAATCACGTCGTATTCATTTTCGCTTTGAGCGATATGCATGAAGCCATCGCCAACCTGTACATCAACACGAGGGTCTTCCAGCTTGCCAGCAATTTCAGGCAAGAATTTCTTTGAATACTCGATTACTTTGCCATCAATATCAACAAGCGTCGCTTTTTTCACGCTTGGATGCTTTAAAACCTCACGGATTACTCCGCCGTCACCGCCGCCGACAACCAATACGCTCTCCGGATTCGGGTGAGTAAACAAAGGGATATGTGCAACCATTTCGTGGTATACGAATTCATCCCTAACAGACGTCATAACCATGTCGTCTAAAAGAAGCATATTGCCCCACTCTTCCGTTTCGATCATATCAAGCTTTTGAAACTCAGTCTGTTCTGTATGTAAAGTCTTGTTCACCTTCATTGTGATGCCGAAGTTCTCTGTTTGTTTCTCTGTAAACCAAATACCCATTTTGATCATCCTTTCAAGGTTTATATATAGTCATTTCACATATTTTCGACGCTGCTTTTGTATGATAGCTCAGCGCAAAGGCGCTACGCTTTTGTTCCTTATACTTCCCCAACGCTCTAATTGCAAACATGAAAAAAAGTATAGAGGAATCTAGCAAAATTGTAAAGAAAACTTGGAAATTTCACCGCATTTGGCCTTCTAAAATTCCACCGGTTCCTTCTTACTATAAAAATTAACAATTTTTGATAGACAAAGGTTTAAAAACCGCCTGTTATTTTCATACTGTTAATAGCTATTTTTACAAGAAAAGCGGAAGCGCCTTGTTTACCCCCGACAAGCATAAGACGAACCGCGAGGAGGCGTTTTCCAGCCACCACAGCGAGGCATCTGCTTGAAATGCTTCATTGCAGCCTTGCGTACGCAGCGTTTTTTGCTGTGGGAGCAGTCGCTCCCAAGAATTTGCTGTCTTGTTGGCTTATGACCTCGAGGGGGTAGGCGCTGGAGCTAGACACTAGTTCTTTTCGAAAATGTAGATTTTGTATAAATACGCAAACAGTGAGGTGACCGAGATGGAACTCATGACCGATCAACGGTTTAGAAAAACTATGAAATACTTGCGTGCTTTTATTATCATCAGTTTGATAGGCATGGCTTTTCTGCTTGTTCTCTTAATGGGCATTCTTGCTTACGCCAAAATCCTGGGCGCCCCGCCGCTTGCCGTTCCGCAGTCCACCCTCTATTTTTCAGATGACGGAAGCTTGATCGGTGAAAGCAACAATGGGCAAAAACGTTATTGGGTCTCGCTTAAGGATGTTTCCCCTTATTTAATTGAGGCAACCATTTCTGTTGAGGATAAGAACTTCTTCCAGCACAACGGCTTTGATTATAAAAGGATCGCCGGTGCAGCTCTGGCCAATTTAGGCCTGGACAAAGTCCAGGGTGCGAGCACCATTACACAGCAGTACGCCCGAAACCTGTTTCTGGAACACGATAAAACGTGGTCACGGAAGCTGATGGAAGCTTTCTATACTATTAGGCTTGAAATGAGCTACTCCAAAAAAGAAATTCTTGAAGGCTATATTAATACGATTTACTACGGCCACAACGTCTATGGCATCGAAGCAGCGAGCCAGTATTATTTTGGCAAGAAGGCATCAGAATTATCCCTGCCTGAAGCCGCATTGCTTGCCGGAATTCCGAAAGGACCCGGTGTCTACTCGCCCCTCGTTTCCATGGATAGATCAAAACAGAGGCAGGCCATTATTTTAAAATCGATGGCTGACAACGGCTATATAAAAGAAAAAACAGCTGCTGAGGCTGCCAAACAGGCACTTGTCTTCAATGGAAAGCGTCCCCACCAGCAGACAAGAATTGCTCCATACTTTCAGGATGCAGTAAAAAACGCACTGAAAACAGAACTTCATTTAGATGAACGGACGATTGCACTTGGAGGGCTGAAGGTTTATACGACACTTGACCTCAAAGCACAGCAGGCGGCAGAAAAGCAATTTACAAATGTGATTGCAAGCGAGTCTGAAATACAGGCTGGTTTAGTGTCCATGAATCCGAAGAACGGTTACGTAAAGGCGCTCGTAGGTGGACGCGATTATGAAAAAAGCCCTTTTAACAGGGCTATTCAGGCAGTAAGGCAGCCTGGTTCCACGATTAAACCGATTCTGTACTATGCTGCTCTTGAGCAGGGATTTACCCCTTCTACGACGATGAGAAGTGAGTTTACAACGTTTCATTTTGATAACGGGCAGGCTGATTATACTCCTCACAACTTCAATAATAAGTATGCGAATGGGGAAATTACGCTGGCCCAGGCGCTTGCGCTTTCTGATAATATTTTTGCTGTTAAAACACATTTATTTTTGGGGGAGAACACTCTTTTAGAAACAGCAAAGAGATTCGGTATTACCTCAAAAATGTCAAAGGTCCCTTCTCTTGCTCTCGGAACCTCAGGAGTCCGAATCATTGAAATGGCAAATGCCTACAGCCTATTTGCCAATGGCGGAAAAAAAGTCAGCCCTGCCTTCATTACAAGAGTAGAGGATTATAACGGGAAGGTCATCTATGAAAAAGCAGATGATGATAAAATGGCATTAAAACCTGGGCAGGCATATGTGATGACCCAAATGCTCACAGGGATTTTCGATTCCAAATTAAACGGCTATGCCACTGTGACTGGAAGTACAGTGATGAAGGATATTACCCGCCCATACGCCGGCAAGTCGGGCTCAACCGAAACCGACAGCTGGATGATCGGCTATTCCCCACAGCTGGTGACGGCGGTCTGGGCAGGCTATGACAAAGGCAAGCCGATCGAACGGACGGCGGAAAAGACATATGCCAAAAAAATCTGGGCACATTTTATGGAAGACGCTTTGAGGGATAAACCGGTAAAATCGTTTAAAGCGCCAAAAGAGGGAGTCATTGGGGTCTATATTGATCCGTCAAACGGCAAGCTTGCCTCAAAGGATTGCCCGGTGAAGCGGTTTACCTATTTTGTCACTGGAACCGAACCGACTGATTATTGCACAGAGCACTTGGATCGCTCGGAAATCGGCCATTCGAAAAAGAAACTTAACGGCAAAACCCCTTGGTACAAGAAGATTTTCAATTGGGGAGATTAACAGCAGAATAGAAAATCAAAAAACCCCGGGATGGCCCGGGGTTTTTCGTGTCCTAGTTTTACGTGTGTCCACGCTGTTAATTAGTTTACTTTTTTTATTGGCAGAGAGCAAGTACTCTCTGCCCTAATTTTGAAAAAAGTTCATAATTTAGGCAATTTTTTTCGATGGTCTTCTTAGTTCACAGCCAGACCATTTTTTAGTTCATCTGTAGAGTTATTCCATAATTCCTCATTATGCTGGCGCAAAAAGCCTGCGAGAATCTGTTTGGACTTGTCATCCATATGATCGACAATAATATGCCGTTTCAGAGATTTATCCATGCGATTAACATGCTCAGGCAGTGACTTATATCCTCGGCGGATTTCCCGGTCGACTGTCATTTCACAGGAAGTAACCCCGGCATAATAAGCTCCCTCAGGTTTTCTGTCAATCGTCACCCAAACAAGCCAGTACGGCTTTCCGTTCGGGACCTCATCCTTGGAAGGAAGAAATTTAATCCCTTTTTCAACTACGCTTCGCGCATGCATGGCCCCTACATCAATAACCGCATCGCCTGCATCGACATCGATAATGACAGGTGAAACATTATCAAGGCTTAACGCCCCTTTTCCGTAGCCTTTGTGGCCATTGGTCGGATCGCTTTTTATAATATTAAAACCAATTTTCTTTTTATTCTCTTCCATAGAGTAATGAGTCCTCCTTGAACGTTTTTTTAAAAGCTGTTTTCGCAGCAACAAAGTTTAAGAAAAATGCCTAAAAAAACAATTGATAGAAAAATTTATCCATGCCATCCCAAATTGCAGGCAGCACCACGTTGAAGATCGGTTGAATCGTATATTGGTCAAGCGGTGTCACAACTAAAATCAGAAATATGAATGAACCCCAGGATTCGAACTGTGTCATTTTGGCCGAAGATCATTTGGAGCAAGATCTTCTAGGATTCTGTATCCATCAAGCGGTGGAAAAGGAAGCAGATTAAAGATAAATAAAACGATATTTAATTGGATAAAGGTATTAAAAAATTCCTCCACAAACGAGGGCAGGCTATGGGCCACTCCTGTCCGCAGCAGAAGGTACCAGATGATAAAACCTGCACATACCAGCAGAAAATTGCTGGCTGGCCTGCAGCCGAAACAAGTATTCCGGCAAGCCTCGGTCTTTTAAAATGGAAACGATTCACCGGTACAGGACGCGCCCAGCCAAATCCTGCTATGAAGATGAGCAGTGTTCCGATCGGATCCAGATGCTGAGCGGGGTTAAGTGTTAGCCTGCCCTGATTTTTCGCAGTGTTATCGCCAAATTTATAAGCCGTATAGGCATGGGCAAATTCATGAAGTGTAAAAGCAATGATCAGTGTCAGCGCCACATATGGAATTTCCCGCAATGGATAGGCAAGAAACTGTTCCAAAGCACAACCTCCTTTAAGATGCTGTATTGTTATTTTTACGCCGAAGGCTGCTGTAAAACCCCTTCAGCATTATGTATATCAACGCAGTAAAAAATGTAAGGTGCCTGGCACCTGGTAATTCTAAGTATACATGAAATTTCGATTTAAATGAAAAGCTTAATTTTCTGCGAGTGCTGTCCTTGCACTTTTTTGCCGATTATGGAACACTACAATCAGAACAATCCAAGGAGGAACATACATGCCATACGTAACTGTAAAAATGCTTGAAGGTCGTTCTGATGATCAGAAAAAAGCGCTCGTCGAGAAGGTAACTGACGCTGTCAGTGAAACAACCGGAGCCCCAAAAGAAAATGTCGTTGTTTTCATTGAAGAAATGTCCAAGAACCATTATGGTGTTGCCGGCAAGCTATTTAGCGACAAATAAACACCCACCCAGTTTATAAAACTTTTAAAGCTAAGCTCCTATTGGAGCTTAGCTTTTGTTTTTAATCCATCTATATAGCTGTACGCCTCATCGATTTCAGCCTCCGTATAGCGCTGGCTGCTTTTTAGCGTAAAAATTTTATTGCTGACTTCATCTTTTGGCAGGTTATCAAAATATAAAACAGTCGATACCAGCTCTAAAAATCTTGCATTGTGGCCGTTCATATCAGTTAGGCAATCTTGTAAACACGGCATTTCCACTTCATTTAAACTTAAAAACTCTTTACCTGAATCAGTCAGGGTGTAGCGATATTGAAAATAACCGCCCTTTTTCTCCTTAACTTCCTCGATAAACCCCATATTGCACAGCTCTTCCACTCTTAATGTCAATTCTTCTGAATATGGTCCATAAAAATGAAATTGGAATCTTTCCTGGAATGGAAAGGAAATCTTTTTTGCGATATAGATCATTTTCTGCAGCTTTTTCCGACCGGTAATTTCACCGGATACCATTACAGCATGCATCACTCTTGCATGGTCTTTTAACAAGCTCGTCATCTCCTACTCCAGTTAGTGCCTCATTTTCTATATTTCTAATAGGTCTCGTATTTGTTTTTTTATATTTTTTTTGCTGGAATCATCCGCAAGGAAATCAGCAGGGAAGTAAAGCTTATGGTCGGTCCTTCTTTTTCCTGAAATGGCATCCACCACTTCCGATTCCCTGGAAAGCTCCCTCAGTTCCCCGTTCTTCATTAACAAGTGAATCGGAAGCCGTTCTTCTTCTTCACCTGGCCGGTAAAAATCGTATGGCAGGTCGGAAGAAGAGTCGACAACCAAGTAGTATTCAGGATCAATTCCGGCTTTCACAAATAATTTGTTCAATTCCGCCAGTTTCTTATACTCTTTGGCCGGATCGAATTCAGCATATTTAAACAGGTTGCGGTTCATGAACCGGCGGCAAAGATCGCTTATGACGGCATCGTCCTCTTCCTGCCACATTTGAAAATAAAAAAGAATCACGGATTCATCCAATTTTAAATAGTCCTGCAGCGTGAGCTGGTCATTAAAGAAGGAATAAAAATGAAGGGGCTGATGCTTAAATTTGTAGTTTTGCTCGTGCAGATGCTTCGCCCTGTGCAGTATTTTTGTCAAAATTACCTCTGCCCCGCGGGAAACGGGATGGAAATAAACCTGCCAGTACATTTGATAGCGGCTCATGATATAGTCCTCAACCGCATGCATGCCGCTTTTCTTTATAACCACCTGGTCTTCCTTCGGGCGCATGACCCGCAAAATCCGCTCCATATCAAAGTGGCCATAGCTGACCCCGGTGAAATAGGCATCCCTTTGCAAGTAATCCATCCGGTCGGCGTCAATCTGGCTGGAGATCAAGCTGATGACCAGCTTGTTTTCCGAGGTTTTTGCAATTACTTCAGCGACTTTTTTTGGAAAATCCTTGCTGACTTTGGTAAGTACCTTATTAACTTCTGTTTCACCCAGGATAATCGCCTGGGTAAAATCTTCATGGTCGTAATCAAAAACTTTTTCAAAGGAATGGGAAAAGGCCGTGCCCCAGATCATGAAGAAGCGCGGCGCATAATGTCAGCAGCCGTTCTCCCTGCTTCCATTCCGGTCTGCCGGCAAACACATCGTCTACAATCCTCCTGACAATCTCATACACTCCCAGTGAATGGTTAAAACGGCTGTGCTCTGCCCCGTGGAAGGTCAGAAAGGTCGTTCCCAGCTGTTTGATTCTGCGGAGGCGCTGAAATTCCTTAGTGCCGATCAGATCCCATATTACCCTGTCCCTGACGTGAATATAACGATGGACCGGGTCTTTAAAAACCTTTTCTTCCTCGAGCTTTTCAGCTGAATATAGCATTGGTTTCCCTCTTCCTTAATAGCTTGTTTCTATTATATCCCCATTCAGCATGCAAATCACTCAAAAATCCCACAAAATTCTCCAGTAGATTTCGACAAATTTCCACCCAGTTTGGGAAATCATTTCAATAAATAAAAATCACCTTGGAACGAGTTCTAAGGTGATTTATTTCTTTATTTTTTTATCAATTTTATCCATTAATTCCTCTTCCGATAACGCAGCAACCGGACGGTTGTTAACAAAGGCGAACGTCTTTTTACGGCGAGGGCCGCAGTAGGATTGGCAGCCTATCTCAATTTTCGCATCGGGGTCAAGCTGCTTTAAGCGAGGGACCAATGTCTTAAGATTAACGGCTTGGCAATCATCACAAACACGAAATTCATTCGACATTCCTTTCCCATCCTTTCTAGGGTTAATCTATTTAAACTTTCATTATGGTTACTATCATTATGTCCAGCTAAATGGGCAAAATCCTCATCAATGTTGTATTTTACAGTTTCTTTCTTTTGAATGCAAGATGCAATCTTTTAACATCCATTCTGCTAGTTAGCAAACTTTTAATGTGAAAAAATTCTAATATTTTGGTATAAAAAGGAACAATCCTGTCCATCCTAAGACTAGAATTTTTAAAAACTCGTCAGGCAAAAACACTGGCAGTATTAAATTGGAAGAATTAAGGGAGTTGAAAAAAATGAAAGTACGTCAAGATGCATGGACAGATGAAGATGATTTGTTATTGGCCGAAACAGTTTTAAGGCATGTAAGGGAAGGAAGCACACAGCTTAACGCATTTGAAGAGGTAGGAGACAAGCTGAACCGGACCTCAGCCGCATGCGGTTTCCGCTGGAACGCGGTCGTTCGTCATCGCTATGAAAAAGCGCTGCAGCTAGCAAAAAAACAGAGAAAACAAAGACAGAGAGTGCTAGGAAAGGACCAGGGCGGCAAGAAGAAGCTGCTCTACAGCCCTCCTGTACACGTTGCTGAAGTGATAGAACATTCTGCATTGCCGATGATTGAGGAAGAAGAAACGATGCCAGTCTATGAATTACAGGATATGTCAATGGACATGTCGATGGAAATGGCAACAGAGCTGGTTATGCCGGCAGCAGTACCTTCGTATTCCATTCCTTCTGCAGGGCTGACCATGAATGATGTCATCCACTTCCTGAAAAACTTTGGCACTTCCAGCTACCAGGCTGAGGCGTTAAAAAGTGAGAATGAAAGATTAAAAAGGGAAAATAATGAACTCAGAAAGCGTTCTGAGGAACTAAGCTTAAAGGTTCAGGATCTCGAGCAGAATTCAGTCATGATGCAGGAAGATTATGAAACATTGATGAAAATCATGAACCGGGCAAGAAAACTAGTTCTTTTTGAAGAAGAAGAACGTCCGGCAACCAAATTTAAAATGGATCGGAACGGAAACTTAGAAAAAGTAGCCGAGTGAGATAGATAGAGATTTTGGGAGAAGAGAATCTGGCAGCACTCTCGATTAAAAGAAGCCGTAAATCCAATGGATCTGCGGCTTCTTTTGTGTTTAATAATTTATATCGTCCCAATTTTTTCATTCCGTTCCACTACTCTTTGAAAATAACCAGGATACAATTCAAGCTCTAATGGATTCAATTGCCCGTTAAAAAGAAAGCTGCTGTTTGCCTTAAGCCGCTGGAGAAGGCGCAGCATGACATCAGCTATCGTCAATTCAGCTGACAGCAATTCAGACAGTGACGCCATAACCTCTGGAAAAATTTGAGGGTATATGAATTTAGTTTCCTCTTCTTTTTTGGCTAGGTCATAAAATTGCTTGATTAATTGAGCACGAGCGCTGCCGCTCCCGTTAACACATAAATAGATTTGTACGGCCACCCCTTTGCGGAGCCGGCGCTGGGAAATTCCAGCGAATTTCTTCCCATTAATACTTAAATCATAGCTTCCGGGGCAGTAAGAACCGACAATTTCTTTTGCCTCTATCGTTTCGTTAAAATCTGAAAACATCTCTTGTATTAATAGCCACATGGCATCATAGCCACGGTTTATATCAATTCCTTTTTCAGCCTCTGGAAAAATCAGCGAGATATTCAGGACCCCTTCATCAAGGACAACCGCAAGGCCTCCTGAATTCCTGACAATTACACGATAACCCTGCTGCTCCAGGAATTGCACGCCTTCCGTTAGAAACGGCAGTCTGGTATCCTGTATGCCCAGTACGATCGTGTTGTGGTGTACCCATGTCCGCGCTGTCGCCGGTGCTTCACCTGAGCCGACAGATTCACACAAAGTGTCATCCATCCCAAAGGACTCGAGTGCATTAAAATGCATGCCTGCTGCTGACTGGTCAATTACCCGCCATTGCGGCTGACACAATAAGTTCAGCGCCTCATTCATCTTTTTTACCCCTTTGCCTAAAATACTCCTTTTATTATAGCATAATGGTCATTGCAGCCGAAAAGATGGCCCGCAGCGTGACGAGCGTTCATCTTTTTTGGCCATTTTTAGTTTACCCACCAGTTTTGGTGGATTGACCTGCATGATTCGGGAATTTACCTTTCCTTATTTGCTGGCTACCCGCCGATTGTGCAAACACCGCGGCCTGCATTTGTTTTTACCGACCGGTTTCTTAAAAATACCGACCTCTTTTTTAATTTACCGACTGGTTTCTTAAAAATACCCACCTCTTTTTCTAGTTTACCGACCGGTTTTCTAAAAATACCCACCTCTGTCACATTTTCACCATAAACAACCATTAATTTAAGCTCTGTTAAACTTTCTGTTGCCTTCTGCTCCAATGAACATAGTGTCAAAATTAACAATGAGCTTTAACATAGCCTATTTTTAAAAAATAAAAAGCCAGCCCCATTCTTAAGGCTGGCTCTCCTGCTATTTATTGCTGTAATGCCTGTGCTGCTGTAATAAGAGACAATTTATAAACATCTTCTTCGTTGCAGCCGCGGGAAAGGTCGTTGACTGGACGGTTAAGACCTTGTAAAAGAGGTCCTACCGCTTCGAAGTTTCCAAGGCGCTGAGCGATTTTATAACCGATATTTCCTGCTTCAAGGCTTGGGAATACAAAAACATTTGCATCTCCCTGGATCGGGGAATCCGGTGCTTTTTTCGCTGCTACTGAAGGAACGAATGCTGCGTCGAATTGAAATTCTCCGTCAATAACAAGCAGAGGATCACGGCGTTTTGCCTCATTTACTGCTTCCATTACTTTATCCGTTTCAGGTGATTTGGCAGAGCCTTTTGTCGAGAAGCTCAGCATGGCCACACGTGGCTCGATATCGAACATGCTGGCAGTTTTGGCACTTTCAATCGCAATTTCGGCTAAGTCCTGGCTGTCTGGTGAAATATTAATCGCACAGTCAGCGAATACATATTTCTCATCTTCACGAACCATGATAAAGACTCCAGAAGTTTTCCGTACGCCTTCTTTTGTCTTGATAATCTGCAATGCAGGACGGACTGTGTCAGCCGTTGAATGAGCAGCACCGCTAACGAGGCCATCTGCTTTATTCAGGTAAACGAGCATCGTACCGAAATAATTTTCGTCTAGCAAAATTCTGCGCGCATCTTCTTCAGTTACTTTTCCTTTTCTTCTATCAACAAAAGCAGCCACAAGTTCATCCATCATCACGAAATTTTGTGGATCGTAAATTTCAGCCGCTGCAAGGGAAACACCAAGTTCAGAAGCCTTTGCCTGAATTTCTTCTATATTTCCGATTAAAATAGGCGTTAGAATTCTTTCCTCAGCAAGGCGCCCTGCTGCTGCTAAAATACGCTCGTCCAATCCTTCTGGAAAGACAATTTTTAAATTATTGCCAGAGATTTTCTGTTTTAATCCTTCAAATAAATCGCTCACATTTGTTCCTCCTTTATTTTCTTCATACCATCAGCATACTTCACCTGTTTTAAAATTCAAGAAGACAACGTTTTCATTTTAAAATGTTTTTGTTTTCTAAAATTTAAAAATATTCCCGTTTCCTGGATAATGACTGTAACCTAGCCATAACTGTATCTTTTTTCAAATTATCCTCTTTCATACGGTTTGAAACGGAAATTCTTCCTCTATTGGTGTTTTATTCACGCGGTTGATGGTGAAACTATGATATAGTAAACAATGTAAATTGCAGAATTATTTAGGAGTGATATCAATGAGTGAAGCAGCGCAAACGCTGGACGGATGGTATTGTTTGCATGATTTCCGCACGATCGACTGGACTACATGGAAGATGGTTTCGAGCGACGAGCGCCAGGCAGCAATCCATGAGTTTCTGGCCTTGTTGAAAAATGGAATACTGTCCAAGAGCAAAATGAGGGCAGTCATGCTTTATATACAATTGTTGGCCAAAAAGCCGATTTTATGATGATGATCCTAAGGCCTACGATGGAAGAATTGAATGAAATCGAAAATGAATTCAACAAAACGAAGCTTGCTGAGTTCACTGTTCCAGCACATTCCTATGTGTCAGTAGTAGAATTGAGCAACTATCTGCCAGCAGGTGAGGATCCTTATCAAAATCCTCAAATTCTTGCACGCCTTTATCCAACACTTCCAAAAGCAAAGCATGTTTGCTTTTATCCAATGGACAAGCGCCGCCAGGGAAATGACAACTGGTACATGCTTCCGATGGAAGAGCGCCGCGGCATGATGCGAAGCCACGGGATGATTGGACGCCAGTACGCTGGTAAAGTAAAACAAATCATTACCGGTTCTGTCGGATTCGACGACTATGAATGGGGTGTAACCCTTTTTGCAGACGACGTCCTTCAGTTCAAAAAATTGGTTTATGAAATGCGTTTTGATGAAGTAAGCGCACGTTATGGCGAATTTGGTGCATTCTTCGTCGGCAATCTATTAAGCGAGGAACGTGTGTCTAATTTTCTTCACGTGTAAGCTGCAGGCTTTCGGCTAATGCCGGGAGCCTTTTTCTATCCCCACAATCTCTATCCATTTAAGTGCCTTCAAGTCATAAATCCCCACCACTGCTCATACAATTGAAACAGCGAGTCTTCCAACAAACATAGCATCCTTCCCTTTACTTATCTCATCCAGATTTACCGGTGCCATTGCCAGAGTGAGGTGAAAAAAAATCATCTTTTCATTACGTTTAGGAAGTGAATACTAAGGAGGGAAAAAAATGAATCCTTATGCAAATTATAATCCTCAGGCACAAGCGTATCAGCCTCAGCCATACACTGGCACTGGAGGACAACAGCAGGGTATGTACGGCACCCAGCCACAGGCCGGATATCCAATGATGCCGCAAACAGGCGGTATGGGGACAATACCCATTCCGAAAAGCGCGCCCACCAGTGGTCCTCAGGTTCCTGGGATGCTTCCGATTGAACAGTCGTATATTGAGAATATTTTGCGGCTTAATAAGGGGAAGCTTGTGACAGTGTATACCACCTTCGAAAACAATAGGGAGTGGAATGCCAAGATTTTCAAAGGAATCATTGAAGCAGCAGGCAGAGACCATCTAATCTTGAGCGATCCGCAAACTGGCCAGCGCTATTTATTGCCAATGGTGAGTGTTGATTACATTACTTTTGATGAGGAAATCGAATATGAATATCCATTTGGCGGCGGACCGTCTTTAGGAACCTATTCTCCACGATAAAGTCATTAAATAGAGAGTGCTAATTGCTCAGCAGCTTGTAGAGAAGGAATGATCTCTGCAGGCTTTTTTATTTTTAAAAAAAGGAATAATTATCTATAAAGAGAAATATATAGGATGTATTTCAGAAAAAATGAAAATTTTAGAGGTGAATTTATGTCATTAGGTACGTTTATTATGAGAAGGCTTGTTCAGGCTATTCCGCTGCTTTTCATTATTTCAATCATTTCGTTTATCATTATTTCATTTGCTCCCGGAGATGTCATTGCAGTCTTTGAGGATCCCGCTGCCTCACATGCGAGTACCATGCTGAATGCGGACAAGATAAAAAAACGCCTGGCCTTGATCAGCCTGTTTATGTTCGTTATTACGAGTGGATGAAGCTGATTGTCCTTGATGGCAATCTCGGTAATTCGTTTCAGGATGGGCAGCCTGTACTTTCCAAAATTTCTGAGAGAATGCCCGCAACGTTATGGCTGACAGGAACGGCACTATTAATCTCCATTTTACTGGCTGTGCCTATCGGAATTTATTCCGCCCTGAAAAAATACTCCGTTTTTGATTTCTTTTTTACCGGATTATCCTATTTTGGGATTTCTATTCCCACCTTTTTTCTTGGGATCGTTTCTATCCTTATTTTCAGCTATTGGCTGGACTGGGTTCCACCAAGTGGCATGAGGGATAATTTTGAAAGATTCGACCCACTTGATCGGATTATTCATGTTATTTTGCCTGCATCCGTACTTGCAATTGGATTGATTGCAAGCAAGTCCCGTTATCTGCGCAATAGCATGCTTGAAGTCATGAACCAGGACTTTATTTCAACTGCTCGTGCAAAAGGATTGCATGAAAGGAAAGTGGTCTTAAAGCATGCTTTTCGAAATGCATTGCTTCCCATCATAACCGTTGTCACGCTGCAATTACCGATTCTGTTCGGCGGTGCCTTTATCATTGAACAGATTTTCGCATGGCCTGGCATTGGCCGTATGGCCATAAACGCTGTATTCAGACGGGATTTCCCTATCATTATTGGAACCACCATGGTTTCAGCTGTATCCGTGGTTTTGTTTAACCTGTTCGCAGATGTACTTTATTATCTCGTCGATCCGAGAATCCGATTTGAAAAAAATTAACCGAAAAAAGGAGCATGCAAGCGCACGCTCCTTCTTTTTATTTCAAAAACTGTCTTTTATAAATATTTTACCGCGCCAACAATCATCAAAATCCATGCCGCTAAAAAGGCGACGCCGCCCAATGGGGTGATTGCTCCCAGGATTCCGATTTTTGTCAGGCTCAAAACATACAGGCTTCCGCTAAATAAAATAATGCCAATCAGCATCAGCCAGCCTGACCAGGAAAATAATGAACTGGTCGGCATCTTTCCTAACAAAATCGCAACAACTAAAATGCCTGTTGCATGGAACATTTGATAGGTAACACCCGTTTTCCAAATATCCAAATACTTCGGTTCAAGCTTATCTGCCAAACCGTGTGCTCCAAATGCCCCTAGTGCTACCGCTAAAAAAGCGTTAATTGCCCCAATAATAATGAATAATTTCATTTTCTCTTCCCTGCTTTCTAAAAATCGGTTGTTTTCGCATTAATTATTGTTTTTAGTCTAAAAGAGCCTAAAAATCAAATAATGAATCTCCATTCGCTTGGTCTTCATCCAATTTTTTAGGCTGATTCACCGTAAGCGGCTGCGCGAATGTCTGTGGTTGTGGAAATACCGGCTGCTGGGAAAAAGACTGCGGTGCCGGGGCGGAAAATGCCTGATTTCGATTACCATTGCCCTGTTCCAATATCAGCTCGCACAATATTTTAATAGAGTAGATTTTTTCACGAAGGTTCTCTTCCTTCGAACTGCTTTTTGCCTGTTTTAATTCGTCTTCCATTTTTGCTAAAAGAGTCTGGACCGATATATTCAATTAAACTCCTCCTAAAACAAGGAATAGCTTTTTATTCCTTTTTACATGTTTGATTATAATGCTTCAACCCGAGAAAAACAAAAGCTATCCCTTCGATTGGAGATAGCCTTCGACATTTACCCTCGTTTCACGTGAAACAAGTCAATCCATGTCATTTTTTAGGAATCGACCAGTCTATTTCCTTCTGATTTAGCTGCTTCAAATATCGGTTCGTTTTTGAAAATGGCTGACTGCCGAAAAAACCGCGCCTTGCTGACAGTGGGCTTGGATGCGGCGAAGTGATGATTGGATGTTTATTCGTATTAATGAGCGGAAGCTTGCTTTGGGCAGGCTTCCCCCACAGGATAAAAACAACTGGCGTTTCCCGCTCATTTAATAGCGAAATCACTTTATCTGTGAAGGTCTCCCATCCCTTTCCCCGATGGGAATTTGCTTCCCCTGATCGGACAGTGAGAACAGTATTAAGCAGCAGCACTCCCTGTTGGCCCAGCTGACCAAATAGCCGTGGTCTGGAATTTTTGCTCCTGTATCGCTGTGAAGCTCCTTATAAACATTTTTCAGTGACGGCGGAATATCGACCTCCGGTTTTACTGAAAAACTAAGCCCGTGAGCCTGGCCGGGACCATGATATGGATCCTGCCCAAGTATGACGGCTTTAACATCATCATAATCTGTATAATTCAAAGCATTAAATATATCTTCATTGAGCGGAAACACAGTGTTATTTTCATATTCCCCTTCTAAAAAATCAGAAAGGCGGCCATAGTATTCTTTTTCGAACTCTGCACTTAAAAGGTATCCCCACTTATTTTGCAATGGATTCTCGAGCATAAAATCCCCCCTCGCTTCTTCTTTTCCCTCTTATTCTAAAATCTATCAAACCCTATGGAAATATTTTCGCACCCCTATTCATATTCAGCAAATGTTTATTAGCTTGTAAAAAGGTTATATAACTAGTATCCAAACGGAATCAACTTACCCAAATATTTTTGGATATTTATATTCTTAAGGAGGAATTTATTATGACAAAAGTTCAAGTAGTTGAAAATGGTGTACAGGCAATGGAAAAAATCGAATCACTTCAGACGGAAGGTTTTTTGAAGGAAGAAATCTATCTTTTTGCTCACGACGAAGACCGCTCAGAGCACCTGACAGAAGCAACGAATACAGGTGAAGTCGGTATTGGTGAGCAGGGTGTTTTTAGTGCAGTCGGCAATCTGTTTAAAAAACGCGGCGATGAACTTCGCTCCAAATTCGAGTCCCTCGGCCTATCTAAGCAGGAAGCAGAGAACTACGAAAGAGAGCTAGACAAAGGCCGTCTTGTCCTCGTCGCCTGCAAGTAATAGAGTGACAGGCACCTTCCATATTTTTGGAAGGTGCCTGTCACTCATCTTGGAAAAACCCCCGTACCTCAACCGGTGCGGGGGTTTTTGACATTAGCCGAGAATTCGTTGATAAACGGATTTTGCATGAACAAGGTCCTTCGTGCCGTGGATCATTGCCCTGCCATCTTTAAAAATGACCATTCGTTCCTGTCCGAGTTCTACTGAAATTAAGTAGGGATTGCCCTTCACCCCATATCCTAATGAAGATAGCTGGGCAGCCAATTCCTGCAATGAAATTTCCCCCTGGACAGAGGGGCGGATTTGAACGGTATCCCTGCCGCATAGTACTGTGGTTTTCGTCATGTTTTCAGCATCAAGATAAGGATAAGTCCGGTTTTCCCCGCACGACAGGCAGCCTTCGCGCTTAGCCCGGGACATTTTCATGCTTGTGTATTCGTTCCTCCACAAATCAAAGCTCACAAAGGAGGTCCGGACAGCCGCCCAGTCTTCAGTGAGTATCTTAAGGGCCTCCGCCGTCTGATGGGCAATAACCATTTGGACTGCAGGCGAAATGATTCCCCCTGTGTCGCATGTCATTCCTTGGAGCGGTATGGCTCTTAATAAACAATTCAGGCACGGCGTCTTTCCAGGGATAATTGAAAAACTCATGCCATAGCTGCCGACGCACGCACCATAAATCCAGGGAATCGTGTATTTTTGAGATACGTCATTCATTGCCATTCTTGTTTCAAAATTATCTGTTGCGTCGAGGATTAAGTCCACTCCCTGTGCCAAATCCTCCAGCACTTCCGGTGTTGCATCGCCAATGATAGAGACCACTTCAACATCAGAATTGATGGCCCTGAGCCGCTTTTCAGCAGCAGCAGCCTTAGGAAGCTTTTCGGCTACGTCTTCCTCCGTATAAAGCTGCTGGCGCTGCAGATTGCTTGCTTCCACATAATCCCTGTCAATAATCGTTATTTTCCCAATGCCGCCGTGCCATCACCTCGGCATTGCCTGAACCCAGTGCCCCTGCACCGATGATCAGTACATGCTTGGACATAATTTTTTCCTGGCCTTTTTCCGATTCCAGGAAAGAGGACCTGCCGTGAGTATCGTTCATTCATGATGATGTCTTTGTCCCCTTTCAAGAATCCAGTTTAAAAGGCCTCGCTCACCCTCCGCTTACAGGAGGAATGAAGGCGACCACGTCGCCATCCTGGATGAGTTCTTCATTCCCTGCAAATTCCTCATTGATGGCCGCCATCACTGTTTCCATTTTCAGGCGATTTTTCAGCAATCTCTGTTTTTAATTGGGCTATTGTCTTGCCAGCTGCCTCCATATTCACAATTTCCTCGCCAACAGAATCACGTAAATGGGCAAAAAACATCACTTTATTCATTTAGATCCTTCTCCTCCGGCTTTCCTTTCGGGTAAGCCACGGTTTCCTTCTGGTTGCCAATCCATTCTTCTCCATCCTCCCAATGCTCTTTTTTCCAGATTGGGACGATTTCCTTTATCCGTTCAATCGCATAACGGTTCGCTTCATAAGCATCCGTACGGTGGGGCGTGGATACAGCAATGACGACGGCAACATCTGTGATATCAAGACGTCCAACGCGGTGTGTGATTGCTGTCTGTGCTCCTGTCCATCGCTCTTCGATTTCTTTCCCGATTTGCTCCAGCTTTTTTACCGCCATCGCTTCATATGCTTCATATACTAAAAATAATGTTTTCTTTCCATGCGTTAATTCCCTGACTGTACCGATAAAGGTGGTGATTGCCCCAGCCTCACGCTGGACCACTTTGTCGATGACAGCCTGGATGTCGATCGGTTCTTTTGAAATTTCATAGTTCATCGATTTTCCACCTCTTCACTAAACCTGTAACGGAGTCTTCGGTATAGCATTTTCCACAACTTGATACCCGCCAATTTTTTCAACAGCGTGCCTGAATTCAGGCGATTGGATAACTGATATTAATTGCTTCCCTTTTTCACTATGAAAAAATTCAGTCGTCATGACTAAATCATACTCTTCATCTGCGATTGGGACAAACGATAAGCCCATTGCTTTCGCAGCCGGATAGATGCCCAGCCCGACAGCGTTCCGGTCTCCCTTTACCTCTGCAGCGACAGCCAAATGCGAGAACATTTCACGGCTGTATCCGGTAATTTGTTCGGTAGAAATTCCTGTTTCTTTTAATAATAAATCAAACAGGATTCTTGTTCCGGCCCTTTTTGCCGGTTAACAAAATGTGCTTCCTGGTTCAGAAGGTCTGCCGCCTTTTCAATGCCAAACGGATTACCTTCCGCCACAATCCATCCCTGTTTCCTTTTTAAAAACGGATAGAGGACGACGTCCATTCCTGACAATAATTTATTTACATATGAAACATTATATTGTTTCGTTTCCGGGTCAAGCAAATGGATGCCTGCTACATGGGCTTCTCCTTTACGAATCGCCATGATACCGGCCATGCTTCCAACATGGGATGACACAATCTTCATGTCATGGCGCTGTTTTTTTATATGGGAGGAAATAAGGTCGATTGTTAAATCGTGGCTGCCGCTGAATACGATGCTATTTCTTATTTCTTCGAGAGGTCTGAGAAGTTCCACCTCTGCGATCTCGCCCTGTTCAAAGCCCACCACATCCGCGGGCACGACCAGCAGCCCATCGGCACGGACATACGACATCGTAACGCCTGCGCCCTTGTCAGCGGGTTTGCCACGAATTGTCCATTCACATAGCCAATATTCATTCTAACAAAATCCTCTGCCCCCATCGTGGACACAATCCGGCGGCCAATTTGACAGGAATCGTTTGCCTTTTCGGTTCTGGAAGCTGTAAGTACTTGCAAATAAGCGGCCTAACAAACCACTCAAGCGCCAAATAAGCAGACACAGGATAGCCTGGTACCCCAACAATCATTTTGTCATTAATTTGCCCTAGAATAACCGGTTTTCCTGGCCTTGTTGCCACACCATGGGTAAAAACGGTTCCGATCTCCCCGATAATATGTACAGTGTAATCCTTTGAACCGGCTGAAGACCCCGCATTGATGACGACAATATCAGAGGCTTTGGAAGCGGCAAAAGAGCTTCTTTAATTTTTTCGGGCTCATCTTTCACAATGGGATGGAGAATCGGTTCTCCGCCCCACTCTTTTATAAAATTTGCAAAGACGGTCCCATTGAACTCGATAATCCTTCCTGAAGACAGTGCTGCATCCGCAGAAACAAGCTCATTACCGGTCGGTATAATTGTCACTGTCGGCTTTTTTGCAACAGGGATGGTTGTCACCTGTGCGGCGAAAGGACGCCCAGGTCGGCAGGCCTCAAAATATGTCCCTGCGGAAACAGCATTTCCTCCTGGACAATATCTTCACCAATTGGCCTGATGTGCTGCCACGGGGTGGCGGGTTCAATAATTTCAATGGTTTCTTCATCGATCACATTCACATGTTCAATCATAATAACAGCATTAAAGCGGCCTGGTATCGCGTTTCCTGTATCTACATAGCAGAATCGCTCGCCCTCTTTTAGAAAAAGCGGATTTTGTTCATGGGCACTGTATGTATCTTCCGCCAGTACGGCAATTCCATCCATGGCCGAGGCATGATAATGGGGCATGGATGTATTGGCAAAGATCGGTTCTGCCGTCACTCTGCCCAGGCCTCCGTTGCCGGAATATATTCTGTTTTCAAAGGCAGCTGAAACGCCGCAAGCAGTTCATTTTTTGCCGTCTCGCGGGGCTTGTCTTCCAAATAAATTTTACGTCTGTATCGGTTCATATCCATTCTGGCTCCCCCTTATCTTGATGAAATAACAGGAACATATTCTCCCTGCAGAATGCCTTCCTTTTCGGAAATGATTTCAACAATGCCATCACTTTTGACGAGTGTTGTAATCAGGCGGACTTTCCGATAATTGGCTCAGCCCACCATTCACTGTCTTTTTCAAAAAGCCGTACCCTTATATAATCGGACCTCCCTGGAGAGGAAGGAATATTCTTCGTGATTCTCGCAAAAATCCGCTCCGGCTTCTTTTCAAGCACTTCACCCGATAATCTTTTTAAAATACGCTCTCCGAATAAACGGAAAATAATCATTGCAGAGGCTGGATGCCCGGGAAGGCCAATTACAGGCTTGCCATCCGCCATCGCTAATATCGTCGGTTTTCCAGGCTTAACGGAAATGCCATGGACATATACTCCGGGATCTCCCAGCGACTGAATTACATCTGTGGTGTAATCTTTAGCCCCTACCGAACTTCCCCCTGATAGGATTAGGCAATCTGTCTGATCATAAAGCTCTTTTGCCTGTTTTGAGAAGATTTCGAAATCATCGCAGACAATTCCACCATATTGGACTTCGATATTCCATTCACGGGCAAGCCCGGCAATCGTCAAATAATTTATATCCCTGATTTGTCCGGTTTTTAGTGTTTGAGTTTGATAAGGTACAATCTCATCTCCAGAGGAAAGATAGGCTACCTTAATCTTTCGGTATACCTCTACCTCCGTGATGCCCAGGGCGGCAAGTGCACCCAATTCCTGGGGACGGAGCCTGGTCCCTTCCTCCAGCAGGATTTCTCCCATTCGGATATCTTCTCCTGCTTTGATGACATTCTCACCAGGAGCCACTTGCTTGTAGGTATTCAATAAACCCGCAATTTCTTCACAGTGTTCAATCATGATAACGCTGTCACTTCCAGGAGGAAGCATCCCGCCAGTTGGCACGTAAATCGCTTCACCAGAGCCGACAGGTTTGTCTGCTATTTCACCCATCCTAACCTCTCCGGCAACCGTTAAAAATCCTGGCATTGATTCTGTAGATCCGTAGGTATCGCCCGCCCTGACAGCATAGCCATCGACGGTTGAACGATCAAAACCGGGAACATTTTCAGCAGCTTTAACGGACTCTGACAGAACATAATGGAGCGCATCCTCAAGGGAGCGTTTCTCCGTATGCCCTGCCTTCCTTACTTTTTCATCTATTAATGCGAAAGTCTCTTCAACTGTTTTGACTTTAAAGAATTGCATAGTGGTTACATCCTCCCCTGCCCTTTACAAAACTAGGATTGCCCCTGTTTTGATATCTAGTAATCTTCCCCTTGCTGCCCCAGCCACTTTTTCGCTTCTTCATACTCATTCGGATGATTCATATTAAAAAAGATGCGTTCAAGGCGGCTGTTATCTATTCGGAAATCCTTTTCCGTTACATAACGCACGTTTAGTCCATCAAGCAAATGCTTCATCCGAAGCTGATTTGTTTCCAGACATTCCTGAATCCTGAAGGCAATATCCTTTCGATAAACAGCGAATAATGGGTGCCGTTTTCCGCTTATAACGGGAACGGCCGCATCAAAGCAGCGGCCTATGCTTTTTATTAATTCCTCTGCTGCCTCTGCGGAAATAAATGGCATATCGCAGGCAGCCACCAAATTCACATCAAACGGTGATGCCATTAAGCCCGCATGAATACCTGCCAGAGGCCCATTCCCGGAAAACGGTCGGTTACGGTTCTTATATTTAAAAATTCATAGGTTTCAGGATCGTTGGTTACTAAAATAATATTTTCTGTTGTACGCTTCAGTTCATCATATATTCTTTGAATACTTGTTTTTTCGTTCATTTCCAACAGGGCTTTATTGGCACCCATCCTGCTCGATTTACCGCCTGATAAAATAATCGCCCCTGATTTCATGCTGCACCTTCTTTAGTTAGTATGTTTAGTATTTTTCTTTTCCCCGGCTGGATGATACCCATTTTTCTGGGCGACAATATCCAGATGGAGGGTCGTTAAATCAAGCATAGCAGGTGACGGTTTTGAAATAAACTGCTTCGTGTCAATGATTTTAGCCACGGCACTCTTTTTTGGGACTCGCTTAGTCTATCCTTTCAATATTTCGTTAACTATAGGCAACTTCCCTGCAAGATGCCCCAGATTTTTCACATTGCCCCTTACCTGATAATTTCATCTAAATGATTTATAATGAGTTATCAATGCTTTGAAGGAGGTTCACATAATGACGATGAAAAAGGTAATGACGATAGCTGGTTCGGATACGAGCGGCGGAGCAGGCATCCAGGCAGATTTGAAAACCTTCCAGGAGCTCGGCGTTTACGGAATGACCGCCTTAACGACGATTGTCACGATGGATCCAAAAAACCACTGGCACCACAATGTACATCCGATTGAAATTGAAACACTTAAAGTACAACTGGAAACGATCCTATCTGTTGGAATCGATGCTATGAAGACAGGAATGCTTGGCACTGTGGAAATTATCGAGTTGGCTGCGAAGGTAATCGATGAAAATAACTTGGATAAGGTTGTAATTGACCCTGTTATGATTTGTAAAGGGGAAGATGAAGTATTAAATCCTGAAACAGCGGATGCCATGAGGGAGGTTCTTTTGCCGCGGGCGACCGTTGTGACACCAAACCTGTTTGAAGCCGGCCAGCTTGCAAAAAATGGACCGCTGCGCACGATTGATGATATGAAGGAAGCTGCGGTAAAGATTCATGAATTGGGGGCAAAATTTGTCCTGATTAAAGGCGGCAGCAAGCTGAACCACGACAAGGCTGTCGACCTTCTTTATGATGGTAAGGACTTCAAGCTTTATGAATCTGAGATTATTGAAACTACCTACACACATGGCGCAGGCTGTACCTACTCTTCTGCGATTACAGCTGAGCTTGCCAAAGGGAAGGACGTTTACGAAGCAGTCGATGTGGCAAAGGCCTTTATTACAGAAGCCATCCGCCACGGTTTCCGCCTGAATGAATACGTCGGCCCGACCATGCACGGTGCATACCGCAATTTTGGAAAATAAATCAATTAAAAGAGCCGAAGCCCTTCGGCTCTTTGCTATTTTTTAAAAAAATCGCTAAACAAGGCTTCAAATCAAGCAGGCATTTCGCTTTTTTGAATGCATTTTAGTATGATATTTACATTACAAAAGAAAATATTGAAGTGGAATGAATTTGTTAAGCAGAAAGGGGGCTTTGAGAATGGAACCAGTAGACATTAAACAGGTTCAGGAGGCCATCAACCGCATGGCCAACAAGGAAGTATATATCCATTTAGAAACGACGAACGGTGCTTATGCTACCCATAATGATGAAACATTCTTTTCTTCTGGCGCTTATATACGCAATGCGCTCGTACAATATGAGCTGGGGAAAATTACAGGCCCGGTCCGTATCGCGTTGGCTTAAAGATCAGCCTTGGCTGGGTGTATGCCGAAGGAATCACTCACTTTGAAATCGATGAACAAGACCGACTGCTTTTAGCCGGACACGATTTTAAAGGAAAGCTTGCTGTGGCACTTGAAATCAGCAGCACACCCTTTGAGTGATTAAGCCACACCACCTGAAAGGAGAAAGACGAATGGAAAAAGAACGCCAAGTCCTGGTCGTGTTTCCCCATCCTGATGATGAAGCATTCGGCGTATCAGGGACGATTGCAACCCATGTTAACAGTGGGACTCCCGTCACCTATGCCTGCCTGACATTAGGAGAAATGGGCCGCAATATGGGAAACCCGCCTTTTACTAATAGAGAAAACCTTCCGAAAATCAGGAAGAAGGAATTGCAGGATGCTGCTGACATTCTCGGCATTAAGGATTTACGGATGCTTGGACTTCGTGATAAAACGATTGAATTTGAGGATGAGGAGAAGCTATCCAATTTAATTTCCGTTATGATTCAGGAACTGAATCCCTCCCTCATCATTACTTTCTATCCGGGCTATTCTGTCCATCCAGATCATGAGGCAACCGGTGAAGCGGTTGTCAGAGCGGTAAAACAAATGCCTGCTGAAAAACGCCCTAAGCTTCACTGTGTCGCTTTTTCAAATAATTGCGTCCTTGAGCTTGGCGAAGCTGATATCGTCAATAATATCAGCCCAGTCTCGGACACTAAGATTGCTGCCATCAAAGCGCACCGCTCCCAGACTGAGCAGATGTTTGTCAACATTTCCGAAGATGTAAACCAGGATCCTAAAATCAAGGCCTGGCTTAATAATGAACGGTTTTGGACGTATAAGTTTTAACCGGCAAACCGGTGACAGGCACCTTCCAGATTGCTGGAAGGTGCCTGTCACTTTTTTATTATTCACCGTCTTCGAGTGCCTCTTTTAGGCAGCGCAGCTGGCCTCCGTCTTCTTCTTTAATCATTTTCACGATATAGCCCCTTGTCAGCCACATCTTAATGCCCTTCGTCTGGACAAAGGCGCGGAGCTGTACCTGAGTTCCTTCAACAATTTCTTCAAACTCGTATTCATAAATCGTTACAAGCCCATTACTATTACTTCGAGTCGTAAAAGAACGATTCGGTTCAAATTTAATTATTTCTACATCCGCATGAACATTTTTTCCGCGGATCCATCTGGTTTCCTTAAATTTAGAGCCAACCCCTGTCTCCCCGTCTGTCAGCTTTTCCATATCCATCACTGCTGGCATGATCTGAGGAGCATTCTCCATACTGCTTGCATACTGGAATACTTCCTCTACCGGTCTTTCGATTATGATGTTTGCGCTAAAATCCGCCATTTATATCCACCTCTGACTGCCGATCCTCTTTCTATCTTTCTAAGGACCTGGCCACTTTACTTTATTATATAACATTGGCTGAAGTGAAAAAACATCTTCATGCCACCCCTTCTCCCCATTTGGACTGTCTATATATTGTGAAATCCCTTTCACAAATTGTTCACTAAACCAGCCAAAAAGTGTGGCGTACATCACAGGTTTAGATTTCCATCGACTGTACGATGTAATTGTTCGATCCAATAAAAAGGAGGGGAAAAAATGAAGAATGCCATTATTAGTTTTGTCATCAGTGCCTTTGTCGGCCTGGGAATAGGCTACGTGGTGTTTCAGGTATTGGGGGATACCGGAAAACAGCCACAGGCATCTGAAAGTACCGAAAAATCAACCGATGCAAAGGAAGCAGCCAGTACCCCTGCAGAAACGTCAAAGGAAGAGAATAAAACAGTTTCAGTTAATGCTGACATTCTCACCAAAAAGGGATGCCTCGGATGCCATTCAATCGGTTCTTTAAATATTAAGGGCGGCGCCGTTGGCCCGGATTTGTCACAGGCATTTGTGAATGTTGAAGGCAAGCATGGCAAACCGATTGAGGAATTCCTGAAACAGCCTACTTCCGCTGTTATGTCAGGCGTCATCGGCAAAAATCCTTTAACAGACGATGAGCGTAAGCAGGTATTGGATTTGCTGAAGCAAGCATCTGAAGCTAAATAATAAAAAGGTGGTGCAAATTGAATGAAAAAATGGATTCCAATCGCTTCCGGCCTGCTCGCTGGCTTTCTGGCAGCGACCATCTCGTTTGCGGATTTCTCGAATAACTCAAAACGTGAAGCAGAAGCAAGCAGCACGAAAAGCGATGCCGAAAAGGTATATGTTCCTTTTGGCAAAAAAGATGAATACTACTTATTCGCTTCAGGTGGCGATTCCGGCCAGATGTTCATCTATGGCGTTCCTTCTATGAGACATATCCGCACAATTCCGGTTTTCTCCCCGGATTCAGCCACAGGCTACGGCTTTGACGAACACTCCAAGAAATTGATGGGCGACTACACATGGGGCGACCTTCACCATCCGGCCTTCTCAGAAACAAAAGGCGACTATGATGGCAAGTATATGTTTGCCACTGATGTAGGAAACAGCCGTGCTGCCGTAATGGACTTAAAGACCTTTACTGTTAAAGATATCATTAATGTTCCCAACACAAGCGGCCCGCACTGTGCAGCCTTTGTAACGGAAAATACAGAGTATATGTTCCTGCCTACTCGTTTCGCTGTTCCAATCGGCCGTAAATATGTGCCGCTTGACGATTACAGCAAGAAATACCGAGGCGTCATGTCCGCCGTAACCTTCGATCAGAAAAAAGAAAAGCTAAATATTGCTTACCAGGTTGCCCTTCCGCCATGGTCCTATGATTTATCTGATGCAGGCAAAAAAGGCTCTGCTGACTGGGCGGTTATGACCACCTATAACACTGAAGAAGCAACAACCAACCTTGAAATCAATGCCTCTCAGGCTGATCGCGACTACATCGTCCTTTTCAACTGGAAAGAGCTCGAGAAAATGGTCAAGGAAGGCAAGTATGAAAATATCGACGGGCAAAAAATGATTTTCCCTGAAAAGCAAAAAGGCGGCATGTATTTAGTCCCTGTCGCTAAATCTCCGCATGGCGTTGACGTAACTCCGGACGGAAAATATTTTATCGCTTCAGGAAAGCTCGCTCCATCGATGACTGTTTTCTCTTTTGAAAAAGCATTCAAAGCCGTTGAAAACAAGGAATTTGCCGGCGAACGAAACGGCATTCCAATTTTAAAATATGAAAAAGTAATGGAGAGAGAAGTTAACCCAGAAAATGCACTTGGGCCGCTTCATACCCAGTTTGATGATAAAGGAATGGCCTATACAACGATGTTCATATCTTCTGAAATCGTGAAATGGAATCCAAAAACGGGAGAAACCTTAGACCGTGTACCAGTTCAATATTCTCCAGGACACTCTGTTGCTGCTGAAGGAGATACCGTCGCACCTGACGGTAAATATCTTGTTGCACTAAACAAAATTGCCAAGGACAGCTATTTATCTGTGGGCCTTTCCCATCCTGAATCGATGCAATTAATCGATTTGAGCGGCAAAAAGATGAAGGTCATCCAATCTGCACCAGTTAACCCTGAACCGCATTACGCCCAGATGATTAAAGCAGATAAAATTAAAACGATTAATGTTTATCCAAAGGATGAAAAGAATCCAAATGCAGTCTATAAGCAAACCGATGCACGCATTGTCCGCAACGGCAACAAAGTGGATGTTTACGGAATCGCGATGCGCTCTAAATTCATCTTTGACCATAAGGCGAAGCGCCCCGACGTCATCGAAGTCAATGAGGGAGATCATGTATCGATCCACCTGACAAATATGGATTTTGACGAAGATATTACGCACGGCTTTGCTATTAACAGCTATAACCTGAACATGGAGGTTCAGCCAGGACAGGTGAATACAATGAATTTCATCGCGAATAAAGCGGGAACCTATCCGCTTTACTGTTCTAACTTCTGCTCCGCCCTGCACCAGGAAATGACCGGCTACCTGCTGGTTAAACCGAAGTAAATAGAAAAGCGGAAGCGCCCGTTTAGCGACGTAGGGACTGGACCTCTCCGAACGAGATAAATGTAAACTCACCGATTGGCAAGCCGTTAGGCGCAGACAGAGGTGTAGTTGAATTTATGCGTTCAGAATTTAGGATTAAATTCTGATTAGCTAAAGGAAACACGAAGAACGATAGTGATTCGATGTTGACTTATCGTAAGGAGGAAGGAAAAATCATAAAAAAACCTAACTGCCGATTTTTTTAAAAAGCAGATTTTTCCAGAGGGAATTACACTAGTCGCTGGGCGCTAAAGCTAGACAACTGTTCTATTAAAAAGGTCTATTCAATTCTACTAAAACAGAAATATCTGGGATATTGACGCTGATGTCCCTTCTCTTTAAAACTGTCTGGCACAAGCGCTTTTCGAATTAAAATAGCGCTTGTGCTTTTCATAAGAAAGGTCTTGATGTAATTGGCCAGGAATAAATTATCAATTTTTTCTTCGATTCTATTAGGTTTCTCAGCCGTATTGATCGGCATCTCCCTCTTTTACCAGTGGTGGGGGATGGAATTTTACGCTCCCCAGTATCCCGAGGGCTTAAATATCATTGTGTATCCTAACAAGCTTGAAGGCCAGATTGATATTGTGAATGGTTTGAACCACTATATTGGGATGTCTGGATTCAGCGAGGAAAGCTTTCCGGAATTAAGTTATCTGCCATATGTAATCGGCGGATTGGCTGCCCTCACACTTTTAACAGCCCTTCTCAGAAAAAGATCACTGCTTTACGGGCTAATCGGGCTATTTTCTATCGGGGGAATCCTCGGAGTTTACGATTTATATCGCTGGCTTCACGATTTTGGCACGAATCTAAGCCCAAAGGCACCGATTAAAATTGACCCGTTTGTACCTCCCGTTCTCGGGCATAACCAATTAGCCAACTTTAACACCAACAGCTATCTTGGCACAGGATCGTATCTTATCCTGGCTGCCTTTTTTCTGATGCTGATTCCGTTATGGAAGGATCGAAAAAAATGAAAAAAATACTGCTCTTTCTCTTTTTCTTTTTTCTCGTGCTGATTGCGGTTCCTGAAAAAAATATGGCGGCCAAAGCTTGCAATCTGCGATCGATTCCACGAAAGAGGGGGCGGTATTAAAGCTCGGCAGCAAAACGTATAAAGGCAATATTGTCATAAAAAAAAGCATGACCATTATCGGCTCGGATAAAACCGTGATTGAGGGCGACGGAACAGGAAATGTGATTTCAATCAAGGCGCCAAATGTGAAATTAAGCTCTATGACCGTAATCCATAGCAGCATGGACCGCAATTCCTCCGAAGAATTTGCGGCAATCAAAATTTACTCGAATGGAAATACGGTCGAACATATGAAAATCTACGATTCCTTTCACGGTATTTATTTAAGCCAGGCCCATCACAATAAGATTCAATTTAACGATATTAAAGGTCTTGGAAAAGGTGAAATTGCCGCCCAGGGAAACGGCCTTCATATATATTACGCAAACAACAACCTTCTCTCACATAACACCATTGAAGGTACAAGAGATGGCATGTTTTTCGACTATGCCAACGGCAATAAAATTGTTTCCAATAAAATCTCTGGCACTAGATACGGCCTGCATTATATGTATTCTGATAAAAATGATTTTGAACGAAATGTGTTTACGCTAAACACCGGCGGTGCTGCCGTTATGAATTCCAACTCTATTAAAATGAGAAATAATCAATTTATTTTTAATTACGGAAACCGGTCATTCGGGCTCCTGCTGCTTCAGGCTAACAACATCCGCATTGAGAACAATCTTTTCTATCTTAACCAGCGCGGCATGTATATTGACCAATCAACCGGCAATATAATCCGCCATAACCGAATCATTCAAAACCAGATCGGAATTGAGCTTTGGCCAGTTCCAACCAGCAAATCTTCACATTAAACCGCATTTCTGAAAACACGATTCCCGCCGTCACCCTTGGAGGAAAGGGATCTGGTAATGCCTGGAGCCTTCACGGCAAAGGAAATGACTGGGCCGCGCCTTCCCGCTCCCGGATCTGGACCAGAACGGCATAGGGGATTTTTCGATAACATATCATTCCTCCCTCCATCAATTAATCGAGGACCAGGAGCTTACACCATTTTTTTTGAAAAGCCCAGCCATCAAAATCTATGAAAAAATGAATGCTTTGCTCAATAAAGATGATGTCATGTTTAAAGATTCACATCCGCTTGTAACAGGAAAGGAAAACAGGATGCCCACAGCGGTCCTTGCCGGTTTAGCGGTTATAGCCATATTGATTTTACTAAAAGGGAGACATCTGCTATGCACTATATTTGGAAAGAGTGGAAGGAAAATATAAGAGGAAAAGGATTATGGCTCTCTTTAAGCATCATCATTCTTATCTCCATCAGTATCTTATTGAGCTCCTCTGTCCTTTCCTTTGATAAGGGATTTTACGTGCTGCTGATCAATCTCTTTGATACATTGATTTACTTTATCCCAATTCTGTGCCTGTTCATCGGGGCATTTTCGATCTTCCAGGAAAAAGAACAGAAAACCTTGATCATGCTGCTGACAAAAAAAGACAGCTATCCAGCCTTTTTGTTTAAAAAAAGCCTCGGCCTTTATACGGTGGTGCTAGTGCCTTTTGCTGTTTGGTTTTTCCTATATCTAACTTTGTTAAAGTTTTATTTCAATATTGACCTAAAAAGCTATGCGATTTTTCTTTCTGCCCTAATCTGTATGGTACTTATCTTTCTCCAAATCGGAGCCGCAATCGGAAGCTTCAGTCGTTCGCGGATGCAGATGATTGGTTTAGCAATCTTCATCTGGTTCTATTTCTTTTTCCTGCATGACTTTGTCCTTCTGTCATTCCTGCCGGATGTGACCTATGACAATGTAAAAGGGTTTTCAGCCGTCTATTTCCTGAACCCTCTTCAGTCGGTCCGGATGTACCTCGAAACAGGGATGGGCATTTATTCATTTGGCCATATGTCCAGGCTTCTTCAATCGTTTTTATGGGCAAAGCCTGTGTACTTTTTGATTGGAAATTTGGCCATCTGGCTCACCCTCTCTTATTTGGCAGCAGTCGTTTTCCACCGAAAGGAGTCAGTAGAATGATTAGCGTAAAAAATTTAAACCAGTCCTTCGGTAAAAAAACAGTTTTAGACGATATCAGCCTGGAAATTGGCGAACGGGAAATTTGTGCGCTTGTCGGCAGAAACGGAGCAGGGAAATCGACTTTCATTCATAGCCTGCTTGGCCTTCTTCCCATAAAGGGCGGCACCATTACCATTAACGGAAACGATTTTGCTAAAGGCAATAAAAGCTTGAAAAATACGATTGCCTATCTTCCGGAGAAATTCATGCTCTATCCGAGTCTGACCGGTTTGGAAAACATGCAGTTTTTTGCCGAAGCCGTTTCAAGGAATGCTGATTTCAAAAAAATTGAAGACCTCTTAACATCGGTGAGGCTGTGGGAGGACCGGAATATTCAGGCTAAAAAATATTCGAAAGGAATGCTCCAGCGGCTTGGCCTGGCGATTACACTCTACCAGGATTCGAGCATTCTCATTCTTGATGAACCAACAAGCGGCATCGATCCAATCGGCCGGAAGGAAATTTTGGACGTCTTAAAATCACTGCGAGATAAAACGATTCTGCTTTCCTCCCATCATCTTGATGAAATCAGGCAAATATGCACACATGTCGCCTTTCTGGATCATGGAAAAATGGAAAAGTACACAGTCGATGAATTCTTGCAATCACAGAAGCTTGGAGGTAATGACGAATGAAACGGAAAACCGTAATTGCATTTCTGCTGATCATGGCTTTTATCCTTGCTGGCTGCGGGTTTGGTTCAAATTTTAATGTAAAGATGACAAAGCCGTTATATTTTGGAGCGGGAAAAGAAATGCCTTTTGAAATCCAGGTAACCGAAAATGGAAAGCCAGTAAAAGGTCTGGATGTCTCTGCCGAATTGACTATGGCCAGCATGGATCACGGAACAACTAAGGCTGCATTAGCGGAAGGTAAAAATGGGACCTATATCGGCAAGGCATTAGTGCATATGGGCGGAAAATACGAAATTGCCTTTACCTTGGAGAAGGATGGCAAGAAGGTAGAAAAGGTCCTTGATTATGTGGTGAAAAAACCCAAGGGAGTAGCATCTATTAACGGAGAATGGATTAAACAGAAGGATTTGGCTTTTTACCAGTTTAGTAACTTACTCCAGCTCGCTATCAACCGAGAAAAGGATAAAAAAAGGTATACTGGCGAACAGCTGGAGGGAGCACTCGCTTATTGGGATGCACAGGAAAAAGTGAGCGGTGATCGGAACCAGCTCCTGACACAAATTATCCGTCTTCGCTCCATGGGCCTTTTAGCAAAAGAAAAAGGGCATAAAGTGACGAGTATAGAGATTGAGGAAAAAGTGGGTCAGCTCCGCAATGAATACGGCCATTCAGAAGAGGCACACACATTAATCAGCGATTTCGGCGAGGTGAAATTTTGGAAAGCCGAAGAGGAGCATTTCAGGTGGGTCGTTCTCGCGGAGAAGGTGCAGGGAGACCTGATAGAAAAAATAAAAAAGAGAATCCAAAAGCCGGGCAGCAGGAAATTGAATATCTCGCCCAGCAAAAATACGAAGAACTGCTCGTTTCACAGGTGAACTCCTTGCATATCGAGATATTATAAGCGGATCCTGCTTCTAGTAGCAGGATTTTTTTTGCTGCTGGATCAGTGGCTTGCAGAAGAAGGTTGAGGAAATGTAGAAGGTTGAGCGTTTTTTGTGAAATTTTTAACAAACATATAGTAGTTTCTCACCTCCGTGTAGAAGTTTAATTGATTCATGCAGAACCCGCCATCTACTTTAGCATCCAAATTTGCTTAATGTAGATAATCCCTGAGTTTGTGTAGATAAGCTCCCATCTAATGTAGATACAAGACTACTTAGTGTAGATAATAGACTACTTAGTGTAGATAAACGCTTGGTTGATGTAGATACGGACCCTCATCAAGCACCTGAACCAAGTCCGTGTTATGCAACTGCTCTTCTTACCTTTATTTCCACGCATAATCTGTCGTTTTTTTGAGAAAAAAGCGAGTGATTACTCACTTTACAAATAATCTTCCCACACATATAATAAAACCACCAAGTGAGTGATTACTCACTCTAAACAAACCCTATAAAGAGGTGATCACCTTGAATAAACCCATTATCACGATCGATAATGTTTCAAAGTCTTTTGGAAAACACGAAGTATTGAAGGATATCAATCTGGAAATTCAGCGAGGAGAAATTTTTGGATTTCTCGGTCCATCTGGTGCTGGAAAGACTACGCTTGTCAAAGAACTCGTCGGACTCGATACTCCGACACAGGGCGAGAATTTAATTTTTGGAGAAAAAATGCCATCACTCTCATTAATGGAGCGAGTCGGCTATATGGCGCAGGCTGACGCTTTGTATGGGGAGCTGTCCGCACGAGAAAATCTTGAATTCTTCGCCTCGCTTTACGGCCTGAAAGGGCAGCCGCGCAAAAAGAGAATGGATGAGGTCATGGAATTCGTTCATTTATCAGGTGATATAAATAAACTTGTTTCCAATTATTCGGGCGGAATGAAACGGCGCCTATCCCTGGCTGCGGCTCTTCTGCACGAACCCGAGCTTCTTATCCTTGATGAACCGACTGTCGGCATCGATCCTGTATTGAGAAAAAGCATTTGGGATGGTTTTTACGATTTAAAGGCAAGAGGAACAACCCTCATTGTCACTACCCATGTCATGGATGAAGCAGAAAAATGTGACCGTCTCGGTATGATTCGGGACGGAAAGCTAATTGCGGTCGGTTCTCCCGCTGAGCTAAAAGAAAATACAGGATCAAGGACGATTGAAGATGCGTTCCTTGTTTACGGAGGTGCTTAAGCATGCGTGTTCAGGCATTAATGATAAGAATACTGCGGCAATTTTTCCGTGATAAACGAACGATGGCCATGATGATTGTGGCACCAATCCTTATCTTGACGATGCTAAATCTTGTTTTTAACGGCAAGGATTATCACCCAAAAATTGGGCTGGTTAATGTACCAAGTATGATTACAAATCAACTCGATTTTAAAGATAGTAAAATAAAAAATTACGAAAACATCAGTACCGCAAAAAAGGATTTAAAAGCAAGAAACCTGGATGGCTATTTAACATTTGAAAATCAGACACCGAAAATCATGCTTGAGGGAAGCGACCCTAGTACAAACCGGTCCGTCCTGACTGCTATCCAAAAGGCGCTTCAAACCCCTTATGCCCGGAGGGAAAACTGATAATTTATCTGTCGATTACCTGCACGGATCGGCAAGCATGAGCCAGTTCGATTATTTTGGCCGGTGCTGCTCGGATATTTTGCCTTCTTCTTTGTCTTTCTGATTGCAGGTGTCTCATTCTTGCGTGAAAGAACGAGCGGCACGCTTGAAAGGCTGTTATCCAGCCCGTTGCGGAGATGGGAAATTGTTGCCGGATACGTTCTAGGATTTGGCGTTTTCACTATGATCCAGGCGACCATTATCACATGGTATTCCATTTATGTTTTGGATATGATGATGAAGGGCTCATTCCTGCTTGTCTTGCTGATTAACCTGCTTTTATCACTGTCAGCCCTGACACTTGGTATCCTGCTGTCCGCTTTTGCCAATAATGAAATGCAGATGATCCAGTTTATCCCGCTTGTCATTGTTCCGCAGATCTTTTTTTCAGGCTTGTTCAACCTTGATACGATGTCGGATTGGCTGAGCTGGATTGGACCGCTGACACCGCTATATTACGGGGCTGACGCATTACGGAATGTAATGGTAAGAGGGTATGGATGGGAGCATATCTATCTCGATTTGCTTGTGTTATTGGGTCTTTCCGTGTTATTTATGGTATTAAACATTGCTGCTTTGAAAAAGTACCGCAAAATATAATGCTTTATTCTAAAGGAGTACAAAATGTCAGAAGAAGAATTAATGATCCAGCAGCTGTTTGTGGATGAAGACGAATTAACGGAGAAGCAGAAGAAAATTATTGTCGCCGCAATCGAATCTTTTTCCGAAAAGGGCTTCGCCGCCACCTCAACGAGTGAAATCGCCAAAAAGGCAGGCGTAGCGGAAGGAACGATTTTCCGCCATTACAAAACAAAAAAGGATTTGCTGCTTTCCATTGTCACACCGATGATGGCAAAGCTGATCGCACCGTTTATCATAAAGGATTTAAATAAAGTATTGGACCGTGAGTTTGAGAATTTTGAGGATTTGCTGCGAGCGATGATTGAGAACCGGAGGGATTTCCTGCACAATCATTTTCATATTTTCAAAATCATGCTTCAGGAAATTCCTTTTCAGCCAGAATTAAGAGAACAATTCAAGGAACATATCGCAAAACAAACATTCGGACGGTTTGCCAAACTGGTTGAGCATTATCAGGCTAAGGGACAAATTATTGAAATGCCGTCCATTAGTGCAGTCAGGCTGGCTGCCTCCGCTATCATGGGCTATTTGCTCGCACGATACCTCATTGTCCCGGAAATTGAGTGGGATGATGAAGCAGAGACAGAACGGACGATCCAATTTATCATGCATGGCTTGTCACAAAAAGAGTAGGGCTGGAATCAGCTCTACTCTTTTTATTAGGTCTTTTCTAAAGCTTTGCTTCCCTGTTATTTAATATCATTAAGGAGTACGCGGTAAAGTTTGTCATCATTTTTGAGGGGATTGCCGCGGCCATCTGTGTTATTGCTGACAAAATATAAATATTCCCCATCAATATAAACATCGCGGATCCTGCCGAGTCCTGTAATGACAGGTCTGCTCTTACCTTCTGACAAATTAAATTCGCGGACGGCATTGCCTCTTAGCGTCGCAGTATATATTTTGTCTTTATATGTAACAATTCCCGATGGCGCCCACGTTTCTTCCCCAGATTGGAATAAAGGAGCTTCCATGCCGTTCTTTTTTTCAGTCCCCTGGATAACAGGCCAGCCGTAATTGGCGCCCGGTTTAATCCTGTTCACCTCATCATGCGCGTATTGCCCATGCTCACTCTCATATAACGAACCATTGATCCATGCCAGCCCCTGCGGATTGCGATGGCCATAGCTATAAACAAATGAATTTGGGAAGGGATTGTCAGCTGGAATAGATCCGTCCAGATTCATCCGCAGAATTTTACCGTTCAGGCTGCTTAAATCCTGTGCCGACTCAGGCCTGGTCGCATCCCCTGTAGTAATATATAGCTTTTGGTCGGAACCAATCTTCAGCCGGCCTCCATGGTGATCCACGGCGCACTCGGAATTCGATCAAGAAGAATCCTTTCCTCTGTCCACTGTTCGCCGTCATAATTCAACGTCACTGCCCGGTTAAATTGCCCCCGAGAATCTGTATAGGTGTAATAAGCAAATGCCCGTTTGTTCTCGTCAAAACGAGGGTCGAGAATAAAGCCAAGCAGTCCGGCTTCGTCGGCTTTCGCCAGCGGTTTTTCCAATATCGCACGCTGCCTTCGGACTCTGCCATTTTCGACCCTGGCAATGGTACCCGTCCGCTCACTAATATAAAAAACCTGCCCCGCTTTTTGAATGGACCATGGAATACTCAGATTTTCAGCAACCACTTCAACCCCTGGCTGGTTAACAACCGTCTCGATATCGTCAGGTTTTTTCTCTGAATATGTATTCGAACAGCCAGCTAACAATAAAGCCAGAAATAACAGTGAAAAGATTTTCTTCATAGACCCTTTCCTTTCGTTTTATTGCAAAACTTCGAGGATTGCTTTCGCCACACCGCTTTCTTCATTTGTTAACGTCGTATAATCGCATTGCGCTTTGATCAATTCAGGCGCATTGCCCATTGCAACAGCTCTGCCGGCTTTCTGAAACATGGATACATCATTGTAATTATCGCCAATCGCCATCGTTTCAGCCATGGAAATCCCCCGGCTGCTGGCAAATGCCTCAAGAGCGATTCCTTTTTGGGCATCTCTGCTTGTAATTTCAAGGTTCTCATCGCCTGAGGAACTTGCAACGATGCCTGGAATCTCCTCTAATGCCTGCCTTGCAGCCTCAAGCCTGTCGCTGTCGAATGAAAAAGCGAGCAATTTATAAATTTTATATTGGTCATCCACAAACAGTTTTTCATAGTCATCGACAATATTGATTATTTTTACTCTTGCGTCTGCCGCTTTAATCGCTGCTTCATAATTTGCATCCGGGTTCGCACTCATAATCACGTCCACAATAATGGAAACTGATTTCTCCGCATCATTAGTGAACGTCCCTTTATTTGTATAGACCTCAAAATAGGCCTCATTTTCGATTAATTTAACTGCCGCTTCTCTTGCTTCCTGTTTTGTAAGAGGATTTGCCGAGATGATTTCTCCATTTTCCGACCGAACTTCTGCTCCATTCACGCCAATTATCGGGCATTTCAATCCAGCCTCTTCAATGGCAAAAATGGCTTCCTGATAGGATCGCCCTGTCGCAACGACAACTTCTATTCCTTGCGCCTGCGCTTTTAAAATCGCTTCCTTATTTTCCTTGCTGACTTTCTGTGTTGAGTTCAGCAGGGTGCCATCCATATCTGTTGCAATACACTTAATCATGTTTTCACCTTCTCTGTTTATTTCACTCTGACATTCTAACATGATTGTTTTTATATGTTACAGAAAGAGCCCCTCTATCCAATACTCATTATCGACAGCCGGCTTATTTTAAATACTTGCTTCCTTCCCGTACACTCAGCGCCGCAAGCTGATTACCCTCTATAAATCCCCTTACTGAATCCGGATTTGTTTTCGAATACTCCCTTAATGCCCAGCCAATTGCCTTCTGGATAAAAAATTCCTTGCTGTCCGCATTTAAAAGGATGTACCTGTATAATAATTTTTCGTCCGTATTTCCCTTAAACTTTAGCTGAAATAAGATGGAGGTCCTTCGCAGCCACATATTATCACTGACAGACCAGTTTTCAATTGACTCACCAATCACCTCAGGGAAAGCCTCTGCAATTTTTCCAACCGGATTGGCGGCAAGCATGTCAACCGTATCCCACCATGATTTTTCCGTTATCAGCCTTTCCATGAGCACAAGGTCACTTTTATCCTGCTTTTTCAAAAATTTTGCTATATAAGCGAGGGCTGTATATTGATACTCACGCTCCTCTTTCTCCCATAGCTTTAAAATAAATTCATGGTTAAAAGGTTCCTTCAATATTCCAGTGTCTTTAAAAAATTGCTTTTCCAGCTCACTGCGAAGCGGGGACTTAATTCCAAGAAAGGGAAAGTGATTTTTCATATATGCCTTCATCGGACCCGCCTTTACATTATCCCCATGTTCTTCAAATCGATTGGTTAATAGGTGCACCAGAGATTCCACTTCACTTCAACTCCTTAATGATTTCAGCTGAAACGATCTGTGAAACGATTTCCTCCCCATCTTCCGTTCCAAGCGTTTCTTCAAACGGCAAAGAAAAACGTTGAAAGATTTTTTTCCAAAATGCGACTGCTTTTTGATTGGTACTTAGTTGGACGATATAGTAGCTGCCCGGCTTCTCATCCCATAGAATTCTTAATGCTTCCTCTCCGATTCCTTTTCGGCGGTACTGGTTAAAAAGGAAAAAGTCGTTGATGGAATAATCCGCTCTTTTTGCAAGCGGTGGTTCAATCAGCAATAAAAAACCCGCCAGTTCTTCATTGTATTTAATGAAATAAGGGGTAAGCCCTTCCTTTTCCCATATTAGGTCAAATGCATCAAATTCAAACGTGCCTTCTGAATTCGTTTTCAGCGAAGCAGAATAAGCGGATAGGTCATGCAGATAAAAGGAATAAAGATTCCGCAGGATATTTTTTTCTGTTGGAGCTGCTTTTTGCAAAAAGACATTCATTATTGGGCCACTTCCTATTCTTTTTAAAAAGTTCATTTCATCCCTTTCGACAAAATGACATCATCTTCCTACTTCTTGAAAAATTAATAATTGAAAAAGAGCTTGGCAAACTAAAACTAGACTGTAGGAAGGAGATGTTGAAATGACCAAGAAGATTAACAAAGGTAGCGGAAATCAGAATGCACCGCAGCAGGGGCACTACCAGGCAGAATTGGCGAATGAATTTATCAGCGGAGACAATAGCAAAGGCAACAAACGCAATAAGGACCAACGCAGCAAGACTAAGTAAAAACCAGCTTTAGACACTGGACAAGCCCGATTTGATAGAAATTGGGCTTGTCCTTTTATTTTTTTACTATGAAAATGCTGTGTTAATTTTTTTCAATAATCAAACAATTTGTAACAAAACTAGTAAACTATTGAAACATAACTGTAACATTGGTGTGCTATTTTAATAGTACTGATAGAAAAGGGGTTTAAGGATTTGAAAAAAATACTACTCACACTAACTACAGCTTTCTTTTTCATATTTGGATTCAATAACGGAGCTTTAGCAGCATCTAATACATATACAGTTAAAAGTGGCGATTCATTATACAAAATCGCAAAAACATACCATATTTCAATTTCGCAATTAAAACAAATGAATCACCTGGCTTCCGATAAAATTAAGATCAACCAAAAATTAACGGTAAAGCTAGTGAAAGCCAGCGCTACAGTAGTTAAAAAACAGACGGCCGCTGTTAAAAAGCAGTCTCCAGCTGTAGTAAAAGAATTTAAGGTTCAGGCATCTGCTTATACAATGAACTGCAAAAGCTGCTCAGGAATTACAGCGACAGGCATTAACTTAAAGAAGAACCCTAATCAAAAGGTCATTTCTGTTGATCCTAAATTCATCAAATTAGGCACAAAGGTATATGTTGAGGGTTACGGCTATGCTATAGCTGCAGACAAAGGAAGCGCGATTAAAGGAAACGTAATCGATATCTTCTTTCCATCCCAAAAGCAAGCCATTAATTGGGGAAGAAAAACCGTTACAATAAAAATATTGAAATAAAACAGAAGCCGGCATTTATGCCGGCTTTATTTTTCGTCCTCAGGATTTAAATCTACAGCTGGATTATACACAAACGCCGGTGACACGCCTTCGGCGGCTTTTCTTTCTCACCTCTAAAACGATCCTGCATTTCCAGATTCGCACTTTGTGCTTCTGTCTCGCCCTTAGCCGAAGCGTGTACTTTCCCGTCCTCCAGCTGTTCATTGATCTCTAGATTCGCTTGGATTGTTTCATTCTCTTTTTTCATACGGCCGCCTCCTTGGTGAAATAAATATATACATTATTTTCCCCAAAAGGCTCCCTTATAACCGTTTGCTTGTTACTGACATCTGAATGAACGGATTCTATTTAAATCAGTTCCGTAGTACTCCCACCTAAATCTCCGCCAACGATATCCAGCAATTGATGTCCTTCCCAAAAAGGTTGGATAGAACCAGAAATTCCTCCCATTATTCAGCCAAACATAAGTGAATCGATATAGGCATCGTCTAATTGCGCCAGGGTCAACAGCAAATAGAGCTGGGCCTTCCTGTGGAACGGCCGATGGCGGCGGTGAAGTCAGCGGCCTCCTGCCTGATGGCCACCAGGATGTCCGCCTCCTGGGAATTCGCCGCTTCCCGGAAACTGTCCTCCGCCAGGGAACTGTCCTCCGCCAGGGAATTGCCCCCCGCCAGGGAATTGCCCCCCGCCAGGGAATTGCCCCCCGCCAGGGAATTGCCCCCCGCCAGGGAACTGGCCGCCTCCCGGAAACTGCCTGAAGCTTGTTAATCCCTGCTGTTGTACTCCGTATGGTGTCTGCCATGCATTGTTTTCAAAAAGAAATTCGGGCAGATGCTGGTAATATCTATAATCCAATCGGTACTCCCCCTCAAAATGGTTTCCTTCTAATGTATTCAAATGGCCTATTTTGGTGAAAAACCCCTTATAATGAAACAATCCACTTCAGCTCTCTGAAGTGGATTGTTCTGTTGCACATTAGTGCCTAACGGTCGTTAAATATCCTTTTGCCTCAGCGAGCTGGCGGATTTCTTCACTAATTTTCCCCTGGATGCGATTTACCACGGTGAAATCCATGGCGTCTATATAAATCGCTTCCAATTCGTCATGAAGGGATTTTGCCTGTGATAAATAGGAAGTTGCCTCTGTCATTTTGTTCTTATAAAGCATTGCGATTTTTTCAATTTCATCCGCAAAAATCTCATCTGTTCCAGGCGCAATAAGTGTTTCATACATATCGATTATTTCATCCCCGTCACGGCTTGGGAAATATTCATGTGGTGCCGTGCTATCAAAGATAGCAATTCCAAGCTCACGGAAAATGACCATATCAAGGCTGCTCGGATCAAAACCGCAATGGTACACCTCTGCATCAATACCGATTTCCTCGGCACTGGCGGCAAGTTTTTTCAGCAGTGTTGATTTGCCCGAGCCTGGGCGGCCTTTGATAAAATATCTTTTTGGAATGTCTTCGGTTAAATTAGGGACAAAATCGACTGCTCCATTAGGCGTCGCGGCTCCAAGAAAACGATGGCGTACATCGGATTTTTTATTCAGCTTCATTTTTCCAAAGAAGCTTTCTGCCAGCTTGTTTGTCAGCTGATCAGCCTTCTCGAAATCCATGCTGCCAATATAAATTTTTTCCCAATCATCATGAATTTTTAATGCTTCATTAAACTTGGCGTACGCAGTATGATAGGCATCCTTGATTTTATTGTTGATTTTCAGGATATTCTCCTTTTGCTGTTGAAGGCTCTCAGAGTTCCATGCTTCACCAAGGTTGACATATTCCTCAATTGCGCCGGGTGCACTCGGTTCAATTACATGCGGAGCTGTTCCGTCTACAATTCCGACACTTAGAGCCGGTATGATGACACCGTCAATTGAATCGGTATCCGATGCACAATGTAAGTATTCGATATCAAAACCTCTGTCCGCCCAATCCTTTCCAACCTTCTTCATAAACGTCGACTTTCCTGTTCCAGGCCGCCTTTTAAAATAAACAACCGGTCCAGTCCTGCAAGATTCGATGCAAACAAGCTGTAAAAACCAAGAACTGTATTCCCGCCTGCATAATAGTTTCTAATTTTCCCTGCCACTCAAACCACTCCTTTTAGGTGACATAGCAAAGATTTGTTTTTCCTCCACTATCATATGCAGTGTCCCTGATTGGGTGAATGCCCAGTGCCAGTACTTTTTATGAAAATTTTTATTTCTTCAAATCTATGATTTCTGCCGTTGTAATCTTTTGGATGTCTGCCACCGCCACATCCATTTGCACACCAATCTTTCCGCCGCTGACGACGATTGCTTCTAATTGAGCTGCACTTTGGTCGATAAAGGTTTTATACTCCTTTTTCATGCCGACTGGTGAGCAGCCCCCGCGGATGTAGCCTGTCCATTTTTGAATATCCTTTACGGGTATCATCTCAACCTTTTTTTCACCTGCGGCTTTTGCCGCTTTTTTCAGGTCAAGTTCAGCTTCGACGGGAATGACAAATACATAAATATTTTTGCTCGCTCCCTGGGCGACCAGCGTTTTATATACTTCCTCGGTTTTCCTGCCGATTTTTTCCGCAACTGAAACTCCATCAATCCTGCCATCCGTGCTATCGTATGTAATCAGCTCATATGGAATCTTTTTGGCATCCAATATGCGCATTGCATTTGTTTTAACCTGCGCCATATATTCTCATCCTTTCACTAATAAATAATAAGAAAAGGGGCTCCAGTTTTCCTGAACCCCTGTTTTTCTTTATTATAATCGATAAATCCGTGCCTCATATGGTTTCAAATCAATTTTCGACGTGTTTTCATGCCCGTCAACCAGGTAGTTGTTTAACAATAACTGTTCGTTTTGAAGTGAAATTCCCTCCACATTAAACGCTGCATCTCTTCCGGTAAGATTTGCGATGACGACAACACGGTCGTTTTCGGATGTCCGGGTATAGGCATAAACCTGTGCATCCTCTTCCATCAGCAAATCATATTTCCCATATGTGAAAACTTGATTATTCTTTTTCACGCTGATCATTTTTTTATAAAAAGAAAGAATTGAATCTTCCTGCTCCGCCTGAGCTTTTACATTAATATCTGTATAATTCGGATTGACCTTCATCCATGGTGTTCCGCTCGTAAATCCTGCATTCATATCATCAGACCACTGCATCGGTGTGCGGCTGTTATCACGTGATGATGACCAAATGATTTCCATGATTTCTTCATGTGGTACACCCTCTTCACGGCGCAGGCGGTACATATTTTTCACAGCGACGTCGTCATAATCATCAATCGAAGGGAATTGGACATTCGTCATGCCAATCTCCTGGCCCTGATAGATAAACGGCGTGCCCTGCATTAAAAAGTACATCGCAGCCATCGAAGTTGCGCTCTGCTTCCAGAACTCCCCGTCGTTGCCCCAGGTGGAAACGATGCGCGGCTTGTCATGGTTCTCAATGAACAAAGCATTCCAGCCATCATTTTCAAGACCCTTCTGCCACTTCGTTAGCGTTCTTTTCAAGCCGACAACATCAAGATCCTTCTTTTTAACAGCATCCCACAAATCCAGATGCTCGAATTGAAAGACCATGTTCATTTTACCCTTTTCCTCGCCGACCCATTGATCTGCTTCTTCAATTGAAACGCCGTTTGCCTCGCCAACCGTCATGACATCATACTTGCCGTAGGTGCTGGCCTGAATTTCACTTAAAAACTCATGGATGCCTTCCTGGTTCATGTGCATATCAAAGGAGGAAACGTATTTTTCATTATTAGGGTTGGGCATGTCAGGAAGGCCTGGACGCCTCTTGATATGGCTGATGGCATCAATGCGGAAGCCGTCAATTCCCTTATCCAGCCACCAGTTCATCATGCTGTAAACCGCACCACGTACCTCTGAATTTTCCCAGTTAAGGTCTGGCTGCTTCGTCGAAAATACGTGCATGTAATATTGGTCTGTCACTTCGTCGTATTGCCAGGCAGATCCTCCGAAAATGCTTTCCCAGTTATTTGGCTCTGCGCCGTTCTTTCCGTCTCTCCAGATGTACCAGTCACGCTTTGGATTGTCCTTTGAAGAGCGGGATTCGATAAACCATGGATGCTCGTCACTCGTATGGTTTGGCACAAGGTCAATGATCAGCTTCATACCGCGCTGGTGGACCTCGGATAAAAGCTGGTCAAAGTCAGCCATTGTCCCGAATTCTTCCATAATGTCCTCATAATCAGAAATATCATAGCCATTGTCATCGTTAGGAGATTTATACATCGGGCAAATCCAAATAACATCGATTCCCAGCTCTTTTATATAATCAAGCCGCTGTATAATTCCTTGAAGATCGCCAATTCCATCACCATTAGAATCCTGAAAGCTTCGCGGATAAATTTGATACCCAACTGCTTCTTTCCACCAAATTTTTTTCATGCCTATCACTCTCCAACATATTTTTAAGCAAGCGTGTCGTGATGCTTCAGACTTAATTTGCTCCAAAGCTTAGATTTAAATTTAGATTTAGCTTAATCTGAGCGCAACCGCTTGCATTCGTTTGTATTAAAAAAAGCTCTAAATAATAGCCGCTAATAGCAATAGTGTAACGCTTACATTCCAATTAAGCAATATGAAGAAGAAAAATCCAGTGATGGCGAGATCCCTGGATTTTTTGTTATAGAATTAAGCTGTCTGCAGCTCCATTTTTTCATAATAGGGTTTGAGTGACTGGGCAATGATTTTTTTGACAAAATCCCGGCTGATTTCAGGCATTAGTTTTTCAGCATACTTCCAGGCGTTTTTTTCAATCAGAAAGGCGATTTTGCTGCGGTCAAATTCGTTTGTACACTCGTCATAAAAATCTGCCAGTGCGGCAAGATGCCGATCCTGGGCATGCCCCAGTTCATGGGCAAAAATAACAGACAGATAATCTGGCAGCAGGCTTAATGATCCAAAAATCTGCATGCATTGCTCTTTAATTTCTTCAATATATAAAGTCACAGTATGTGTGCTCATTGTGTATTTGCCTCCAGCCAGACGCCCCCCTGGAAAATGGCTATCGATCTTTACCTGAACATCACTCCCCGACCGTTCTAAAATCGGATGAATAATTGCTTCTATCTCTAAGTAATTCTCTTCCACTTCGTTCATCTAGCTCCTCTCACACGTGGAGCTATTATATAGCAATGGGAATCAAAAATAAAGCTACTTATATACCCGTTATTAATAGTACGAAACCTAATTTTAAATGTCTATGAATGCCTTTTTGGGGAATTTCAGGTTTTTTTTCATTCAATATTTAATTACGGTATGCGAATGAGAGATTGAGTAAGAAGTTAAAAAATTTTATTAGAATTATTGTGGGACGATCCATTTTTTATTAAAGGCTGTTTTCTAAAAGATTGTTGTTTTGTAAATAGGTTTTTAAAAGCAATTCGTTGAAAAAGAAGTTGATTGGAACGGAAGGTGCGAGACTCCTGCGGGAGCAGCGGGACAGGTGAGACCCCACAGGCGCAGAGCGCCGAGGAGGCTCACCGCACGCCCCGCGGAAAGCGAGCATCCTGGAGTGCAAATCAACTACTACTTATATAGGAACAAAGTATACGAAAACAGCCTTATTAAAAGGTGTTCATTTTATTAAGAATTGTAGAATTCCGACGTTTTAGTGTAGAAATTTCTTAAATTAGTGTAGATAAACACGAACTTATTGTAGAAATACTCTTAGTTAGTGTAGAAAAGCGTTCAGTTAAAGTAGAAAGGGATTCCCTGGTCCTTTATTGAAAGGGATTTGCACATTCAATACACGTAAATGTTGTAGCTGAAGCGATTTTGCAAAAATTTTTAATCCAAATTTCAGTAAAAACAACATAAAATCAAAAAATTAAAGGAGAAGCGCCATTAAAGCGCTTCTCCCCCTTTTTTATTGAAGCCATGTCTGGAAATATCGGCTCGCTGCTACTGCATAATCGCCTCTGCTTACTTTTTTAGCCGGATCAAAAGTGGCTTCTACTGTAGGCTTCAGGTCGTATGGACCTTGTTTGACGCTAAAGCTAGCATTTAAAATATTCAAGTCAAGGCGCAGCTGCACATATCCCTTCATGGCATCTGGAATGCTGCTGCTGTCTTTTAAAGTAATTCTTTCATCCTTATATTGTACTGTGACATCGCCTGTAAATTCCTTTGCCTGTTTCTCCAGGCCGAGTGCCTGAACGAAAGAGTATGCCAAATCCATTTTTGTTATGGCCCGCTGCCGTTAAAGCTGCCCGCTGAGTCAAGGAGCATGACGCCATTTTGCGTCTGCAGCTCGTCACGGATAGCAGCGCCTTTTGCCACAACCGCCTGAACAAATGGCAAATCAGCCGAAGAAACATTCGGGACAATGACTGCCTGGCTTTGGCGGATTCCAGAACCCATTACGAGATAACGGGCCAATTCCTTGCGAAGAAGTATCTGGTTTGGTTTATACGTACCGTCCGCATAGCCATCTACGAGTCTTTCATTTACAGCCATTTTTATGGCATCGGCTGCCGGATGGCCTGCAATATCATTTAAACCGGTAAAGCCGCTGACCTTTGATAAAGCGAGTGTTCCTTTAACCGTTTCCGGAAGGGCTGTGCCGACAGGATTCGCTTCATTCCCGCGCAGACCGCGAACCTCCGCTTTCCACTGCCCAGCCACAGGAGTATTCACTGAAACGGTCCTATCCGTATACAAAGGGAATAATAAGCTCACGCCCGAGCTGTATTCTGTGCCATCTGGAGCGATCAAGACGAGATTGATAGGGTTGCCTGTTTGCTCAAGCAGTCCTTTGGCATCCACACGGGCTGTCAGCTGGGAAACTCCATCCTGCACTGTGAACGTAAAGGAATTTGATCCAAGTGTGACTGGATTATAGTCTACCTGGAAAGCGCTCCGGTCTACCGTTGAGTTAACATTGCTGTTAAAAATTTGATAGGCATTTACCGTTTTGCCGTAAGTTTTTCCAAACATCACGGCATCAAGTGCATCAAACGCATTTACATAGCCTGCTCCCACTTCCCAAGTTTCATATCCAGGCATATTGGTCGCTGTATCCTGGAGTACTTTTTTAATATCATCCGGTGTTAGGGTTGGCTTCGCTTCTAAAAGCAGGGCCGCAATGCCGGCCACATGCGGTGTCGCCATGGAGGTTCCGCTCATGACTGTATAATAGGGAAGATAAGCCGGTTCAATCATTTCGGCATCCGACGTTGCCCCAAGCGACGACACTGGTCCGAGCACCCGGGTTGAAATGATATCGACGCCAGGTGCGGTAACTGTTGGACGGTCCTCCCATTTCCACGTTCTTCCGTCCATCTCAAACGTTCCTCCAACTCCCTTTGTACCGCGTGAGGAGAAGTCGGCGAGCGAACCATCCTTTTCGCCAGCCGCTACGGAAATAACCCAAGGTGCCTTCGCATATGGATTATGCGTATTTTCACCTGGTCCTTCATTTCCTGCTGCAAAAAGAACCGTAATGCCGTGGTCATAGGCCGCTTTACTTGCTAGATTGATGGGATCATACGGATCGAAGTCGCCCGTTGTACCCCATGAATTGGTAATGATGCGTATATTGTACTGTGATTGGTGAGTGAGAGCATAATCAAACCCGCCAATTCCATCGAGGACGAATAGTGCCGCGCCTGAACCGTACCCGATTAAATCGGCTCCTGGTGCAACGCCCTCATATTTGCCGTTCGAGCTGGCTCCCGTTCCGCCAACAGTGCCGGCTACATGCGTGCCATGCCCTGAATTATTATCTGTATTCGGTACATTTTCCACATAGGTAACCGGAAGAAGTGTGGAATCAAGGCTGTTTAAATTTGTGCTGCCAAGTACGTTCTGTACTAAGTGGTTTCCATACTGCAGGTCTTTATGCGTACCGTCAACACCGCTGTCATTAATGACGACGCCCACTCCTTTTCCGGTAATCGGCATTCCTCCATTGGCTTTCTGCATACTGGTATCCGTCCGTGCCTTATCGACGCCGGTAACATTTGTGGCATCATAATTGGAGTAGGTTAATTTTTTATTGAGGTAAATTGATTTTACTTCTTGTGTAGCTGCCAGTTTGTTAATTTGGTCCTTTGTTGCGAGTACTCCTGCGATTGGCAGTGACTTCATGGTAATTCCTTTTGAAATCCCAAGATTCTTTAATAACGCTAAATTTTCCTGTGAAGGTGCACCCTTCCCATCAAATGTGACAATGACCTGCAGATCGCCCGTTGCGGTTTCTAACTGTTTAAGCAGATTGCTATCCATTACCGCACCTGAAACCTCCGCATTTGCCCTAGAAATCCCTGGCAAAAACAGTGAAAAAAGCATTAAGAGGGTCATAAGACCAGACAGACACTTTTTCAAATTCCACTTCCCCTTTCAATAATCTGTTTTTCTATTCCTTTTTTCGTAAAATTCAAAACCTTCTTTTTATTCTGTAAACAAATATTTTTTTCTTCATTTTTCGCACTGACTGCAACAGAATATTTGTCACCCTTTTGTCACTCTATTTAACTTTCACTATAGTAAAATAAAGGAAAACACCCTTCCCTTAGAAATTAGTGCAACTCATCTTGTGAATATTTCCACATATAACTTTGGTGAATATTTTAAGAACTCTTTCCTGTTTCGAACTCGGACATTTATGAAAGTGCATATATAAATAAAGTAAACTCGCCGATTGGCGAGCCGTTAAGGGCGAAAACAGAGGGGGAGTTGCCCTTATGCGATAAGAAAGAATGAACTTGGAAAAGTTTAGACTTTCTTATTAGCCAAGAAAGGGCTGAATGAAAATATATGGATTGAAGGTGACCTGCTTATGAAGTATGATCTTGTTTTCCTGCATGCTCCAAGTGTGTATGACTTTAGAAAAAATTCTCTTCTTGCCGCCGATTAGCGATGTTGTCCCATCCTCACCTGTTTTCGAAATGTATCCAATCGGCCTGACAAGCATTGCAGACTATCTGGAACGGTTCGGGCTTCGCGTCAAAATCATTAATATTGCCAACCGGATGCTGATGAACCAGAATTTCGATGTTGAAAAAAAACTTCGGAGCATTAAAACCAAGGCGTTCGGAATAGACCTCCACTGGCTCCCACATGCCCATGGCAGCATTGAACTTGCGAAACTCGTAAAAAAACTACATCCGAAGGCCCCTCTCATATTTGGTGGTTTATCCGCAACTTATTACCACAAGGAACTCATTCAGTATCCCTTCATCGATTTTGTCATGAGGGGCGATTCCACTGAAAAGCTCATGCTGTTATTAATGAATAAATTAGAGACCGGAAACCCCCATTATGCTGATATTCCTAATCTCACCTGGAAAAATGGAAAAGAAATCGCGTATAATCCCCTCACTTATGTTCCCAAAGATCTTGATGACCTTGACGTACCCGGATACCGGTACACAATAAAATCCGTTTTCAAATATAAAAACTTTCTCGACCCGCTTCCCTATAATGGCTGGCTTCAGTATCCCAACACCGCGCTGTTGACCGCAAGGGGATGCACCCAAAACTGCTCCATCTGCGGGGGATCAAAGGAAGCCTATGAACAGAACTGTAACCGCAAATTCCTTGCGTTGAGGTCGCCTGCAAAGCTTGTTGAGGATATCCAGTTTATCCAGCGCTTCAGCCGTGCGCCCATCTTTATTCTTCATGATATCCGGCAAGGCGGCACTGATTATGTTCATGAATTTTTTAGCCGCCTGAAAAAAATTAACCTGAAAAACGAGCTTGTGTTTGAGCTCTTCCAATATGCAGAGGAAGAGTTTTTCGAGAGGATAAACGAAAGTGTCCCAAAATACAGCATTGAAATCACACTTGAAACACATGATGAAAAGCTAAGAAGGCTAAACGGAAAATTCAACTGTACTAATAATAAAGTATTGGAAACGCTAACTTCGGCCTTAAAGCACGGCTGTAAAAAGATCGATTTATTTTTCATGGTAGGACTTCCAGGACAGACCTATAAAAGTACTCTTGAAAATATCGAGTTTTGCGAAACCATTCACCAGGCATGCAATAGGGATTCAAGGCTATTTTACTTTGTGGCGCCTCTCGCCCCATTTCTAGATCCTGCCAGTCCAGCCTTTGAAAATCCCGAAAAATATGGTTATAAGAAGCTTTGCCATACATTTGAAGACCACCGCACCGCGATCACACAGCCATCCTGGAAGCATATGCTAAGTTACGAAACGAATGAAATGACAAGGGACGATATCGTCCGTGCAACCTATGAGGCGGCGAGCAAGCTGAATGACTTTAAATTGAAATACTCATTAATCGACGGTGCTGCACATTCCGATATCGAATTAAAAATTCAGCGCTCTATGAGGTATATTGAAAAAATTGATCAGCTCCTTGCCCTGCCGCCGGAAGAGCATTCGATTGAACTTTTAAAAATAAAAAAGGAAATAGAAGAATTAAACAGGCACAGCATCTGCGGGAAAAACGAGTTGAAATGGGAGGTCCAAAAAAATTATGCCAATGTGTTCTCCCTGGCTTTTGTTGGGCTAGAGCTTCTTTACAAGGATTACAAGGTCAAGCTAAAAAAACAGCTGAGCCCCGGAAAAAGGCATCAGGTCAAGCTTCATATATAACTTTCGGAACCTCTTCGGGGGTTCCTTTTTTTGACTGTTTCTGACTTAGACGATTAGCTGCCAAGAAAGAGGGTAACTAACTAATAACACTTTAAAAAGAGAGGAGAATTTTCACAGCATGAAAAAAAGATGGACGCTCTTTATATCCGGCTTCCTTTCCATCATCCTCATGGCTGGGTGTGCTGAAAAAGACCAGCTCAGGGATGGCACGAAGCTGATTGACAAGGATACATTTGTATTTGCTGCCTCGGGTGAATTCAAGCCCTTCAGTTATGTAACAGATGACCTGTCGATGACAGGTTTCGATATTGAGGTTGGAAATGCAGTAGCAAAGGAATTAGGCTTGAAGCCTGTTCAAAAAAGAATGAAGTTTAAAGGGATCGTTGAAGGCGTGAAAACAGGCAGGGCAGACGCTGCTGTGGCCTCCCATACCATCAATCCCGCACGAAGCAAGCATGTTGCTTTTTCTACTCCTTACTATTACTCGGGACCGCAAATTTTCACACGTCCTGACAGCAAAATTAAAACTGTTGATGATTTAAAGGGAAAAGAAGTGGCTGTCGCAAAAGGCTCAACCTACGCTGACACCGCCAAGAAATATACAAGCAATATCAAAATGTATGACAGCGATATAACCGCTCTAAAAGCATTAAGTATGGGAAGGCATGACGCTGTTATTACAGACTTTGTAACCGGTAAAAGTGCTGCAAAGGAAGGCTTCAAGATTAAAGGGCAGCAGCTGATAGAACGTAGCGAGCAGGCCATTGTTATCCCACAGGATAATCCGATCCTTCTTAAGCGCGTCAATGAGGCGCTGGAGCACCTCCGCAAAGATGGAACGTTAAGCAGAATCAGTAAAAAATATTTTGGTGAAGACATTACAAAAAAACCAGAGTAATGGTTTAGCAGATTACTTGGAAAGGAAGTTGTTATTTTGCCTAGTTTTTCTCATTTTCTTCATACATTGTTAAGCAATAAAGGCTTATTTGTCGATGCGATGCTGCTGACTTTGAAATTGACGGCTGTATCGATTCTCGTCGGAATTGTCATCGGACTCTTTTTTGCACTTTTAAAAATATCTAATATTAAAATTCTTGGTTACATCTCTGATGCTTATGTTTATTTAGTCCGGGGGACGCCTTTGATTGTCCAGATTTTCATTCTTTATTTCGGAATCAGCGGGATTTTCCTTCTTCCGGACTTTTGGGCGGCTGCACTGGCGCTTGCATTCCATAACGGCGCATATATAGCCGAGATTTTCCGGGGAACGATTCAGTCAATCGACAAGGGGCAGATGGAAGCCGGCCGTTCGCTTGGGATGTCCAAGGGGCTGGCAATGCGCCGCATCATACTTCCACAGGCTTTCCGCCGCGCACTGCCGCCGCTAGGAAACCAGTTTATTATCGGCTTAAAGGATTCGTCACTCGCCGCTTTTATTTCAATGAACGAGCTGTTCAACGTGGCAACGACACTAGGATCAAACAATTTCGATGAAATGACGTATTTACTCATCGTTGCCGTTTATTATCTTGTGCTTGTGGCAGTGCTGACGATTGTTGTCAGCATAATTGAAAAGAGACTGGCAGTCAGTGACCGATAGGAGGATTTAATTGTGAACGGAAAAGAAATGATTAAAATAGAAAACTTAAATAAATCGTTTGGCGATTTACACGTCTTAAAGAATATCAATATGACCGTTTATGAAAGTGACGTCGTTTGTCTAGTTGGCGCGAGTGGCTCAGGCAAAAGTACCCTTCTGCGCTGCCTGAATTTCCTTGAGAAAAAGGATAATGGAAGAATCATCATTAATGGAAAGGAAGTCTCTCCGAAGACACACGATATTAATGATGTTCGCCAGACAGTCGGGATGGTGTTCCAGCACTTCAATCTTTTTCCACATAAAACGGTTCTTGAAAATATTATTGAAGCACCTATCCATGTGAAAAAAGTGCCGAAAAACAGGCCGCTAATGAAGCTATGGCTCTTTTAACCAAGGTTGGTTTAGAGGATAAAGCAGATGTTTACCCTAATAAGCTGTCAGGCGGACAAAAACAGCGTGTTGCGATTGCAAGGGCTCTTGCCATGAAGCCTGATATTATGTTGTTTGACGAACCCACTTCTGCCCTTGACCCCGAGCTTGTCGGCGAAGTGCTTGCGACAATGAAGGAACTTGCAGAAGAAGGTATGACCATGGTTGTTGTCACCCATGAAATGGGCTTTGCCCGTGAAGTAGCCGACTGGATTGTATATATGAACGAAGGAAATATTGTGGAGCGAGGAAATCCTGTAGAGTTCTTTGATAATCCAAAGGAAGAACGGACACAGGAATTCTTGAAAACGACCATGTTAAAATAAAAAAAGGTAACGGAATATTTTATTATTCCGCTACCTTTTTTTGTTTAATGTCCGCCCAAATAGGCCATTTTGATCTGATCACTCTGATTTAGTTCATCAGGTGTTCCAGTAAGGACGATTTTCCCTGTTTCAATAACATAGGCCGGTCAGCGATGGAAAGTGCCATATTCGCATTTTGTTCGACCAGTAAAATGGTGGTTCCGCTTTTATTAATCTCCTCAATAATTCGGAAGATTGTTTTTACCAAAAGAGGGGCGAGACCCATGGATGGCTCGTCTAAGAGCAGGAGCCGCGGACGGGCCATTAGCGCTCTTCCCATTGCGAGCATTTGCTGCTCGCCTCCCGATAAAGTTCCTGCGTGCTGCTTTCTTCTTTCCAGCAGTCTCGGAAAGAGGTCGTACACCTTTTTAAAATCATCACGGATGCCGCCTTATCCTTTCTAAGATACGCTCCAAGTTCAAGGTTTTCTTCAACTGTCATATTGGAAAAAACACGCCTGCCTTCAGGTACATGGGAGATTCCCTTTTTTACAATGGCTTGTGCCACTTTTCCAGCAATAGACTGCCCTTCAAAAAGGAGATCTCCTTTTTTTGGCTTCTCTAATCCGGAAATTGTTTTTAAAAGTGTGCTTTTTCCCGCACCATTTGCACCAATTAGGGTGACAATCTCGCCTTCATTAATTTCCAGAGAAACTCCCTTTAATGCCTGGATATTCCCATAAAACACATTGATATCATTTATTTTCAGCATTATGAAACCTCCTCACCGAGGTATGCTTCGATGACTTTTGGATTGTTCCTGATTTCTTCTGGTGTTCCCTCTGCAATTAACTGCCCATGGTCTAACACATAAATCCGCTCACACACGCCCATCACAAGCAGCATATCATGCTCAATCAGGAGCACTGTGAGAGAAAATCTTTCCCGGATGAAGGAAATCAGCTGCATTAGTTCATGCGTTTCCTGCGGGTTCATTCCTGCTGCTGGCTCATCAAGGAGCAGCAGTTTCGGATTTGCGGCCAGCGCTCTGGCAATCTCCAGGCGGCGCTGCTGTCCGTAAGGGAGATTTTTTGCTTTTTCATGAAGGAATTTTTCAAGCTTGAAAATTTTTAAAAATTCGATTGCCTTTTCTTCCATCTCCTTTTCGCCTGAAAAGTGTGGCGGAAGGCGGAAGATGGAGCTGAGGATAGAATGCTTTGCCTGGGAATGGTAAGCTACCTTTACATTGTCGAGAACCGACAATTCTCCGAAAAGGCGAATGTTTTGGAAGGTACGGCTGATCCCTTTTCTCGTTATTTTATAAGGAGCAAGCCCATTTAATTTGTCTCCCTCAAGATGAATGCTTCCCTCTGTTGGGATATATACCCCAGTCAGCAGATTAAAGAAGGTTGTTTTTCCCGCTCCGTTCGGCCAATCAAGCCAACCAATTCTCCCTGCTTCATTTCAAGATTAACATCGGAAACTGCCTTAAGCCCGCCAAAACGGATTCCTGCCTGCTCTACCTTAAGCAATGGTCTGTTTATTGTCATTTGGCATTCCTCCCTTTTTGGATCTGCGATTACTAAAGAAAGAAGTCAATTCCTTCGTTCCCAATAACCCCTGCGGGCGGTACAGCATCATGATAATCAGCACAAGGCTGTAAATGATCATTCTTGTTTCCGGATATTCCTGCAGGAATGTAGAGATAATCGTCAGCAATATGGCTGCGATGACAGCGCCCGACATGCTTCCCAAGCCGCCAAGAACAACAAAAATCAGAATATCGAAAGATTTTAGAAATCCAAAGTTTGCAGGCTGGAGAATGTAAAAATTATGGGCGTAAAGCGCTCCGGCTACGCCTGCAAAAAATGAGCCGATTACAAACGCCGCTACCTTGTAGTAGGTAGTATTAATCCCCATCGCATCAGCGGCAATTTCATTTTCCCTTATTGATATACAAGCACGCCCATGTGTGGAATTTGTAAAGTTAACAATGACCACAAGCGTCAGCACAAGACTGGCAACCATCCATGGCCATGTTGTCAGATGGCTGACCTGCATGCCACTGGCACCGCCAACATAATCAATATTCAGGAGTGTAATCCTGACAATCTCCCCAAAACCGAGTGTTGCAATCGCCAGATAATCTCCTTTTAAGCGAAGGCTCGGAATTCCAATGATCAGTCCGGCAACCGCTGCCGCTATTCCTCCTGCTAACAGTGCCACAGGGAACGGAAGAGCAAGCTTCATCGTGATAATCGCTGAAGCGTAGGCCCCGACTGCCAAAAAACCCGCATGGCCAATTGAGAACTGACCAGTAATCCCAATAATCAGGTGGAGGCTTGCAGCAAGAATAATATTAATTCCAATCGTAAACAGGGTATTAATATAAAATGCGTTTAAGGTTCCACCCGTAATCAAGAATTGGATAAGGCTGGCCAAAACCGCGGTGGCTATGATTAACGCCCAAAAACCTTTTGTCTGTGAAAATTTCGCCATCGTTTCGCCCCCCTTACACCTTTTCCCTGACGTTTTTGCCGAATAGTCCTGATGGGCGGAAAATTAAGATTAAAATGAGCACGACAAAGGCCGCACCATCCCGCCATAGAGAATAACCGCTCGCACTGACGAGCGCCTCAATGACCCCCAGGACCATACCGCCGGCCATTGCTCCAGGGATAATGCCGATTCCTCCAAGTACCGCCGCAACGAATGCCTTAAGGCCTGGTATGATTCCCATCAGAGGTTCGATCTTTGTATAGTACATTCCAAAAATAACTCCTGCTGCGCCTGCCAATGCAGACCCGATTGCAAAGGTGGCCGAAATCGTGTTATCTACATTGATGCCCATCAGCCTTGCCGCATCCATATCATGGGAAACAGCACGCATTGCCTTTCCAATTTTCGTTTTATGGACAATGAATTGAAGCAATATCATTAATAAGACCGATATTCCTAAAATGAATAAGGACTGGCTGCTAATTTTCACACCTAGAATATCAATGCTTTTAAAAGGAAGAACATCCCCCGGATAGGCCTCTGGCTGCGCTCCCCTAGCATAAATCGTGGTGTATTCAATCAGCAGTGATACACCGATAGCGGTAATGAGCGCCGCAATCCTTGTCGCATTCCTAAGCGGCTTATACGCAATCCGCTCAATTAAAACACCAAAGAGGGCGCACACCGCCATACTGATCAGAAGGGCTGGAAAAAATCCAAGGCCAAAATAGTTATTGAATAAAATCCTACAAACGCACCGACCATGAACACATCTCCATGGGCAAAGTTAATCAATTTCACAATACCGTAAACCATCGTATACCCAAGGGCAATAAGCGCATATATACTGCCAAGAGAAATCCCGTTTACGAGCTGCTGTATCCATTCCATCTTCCCACACCACTCCTATCAGAAAAGCGCAAGCGCCTTGGGCACCCCCGACAAGCGCTGGCCGGCTAAAATCGCCACGTCCTGTGGCAACGCCGGCACTAGGCCGTCCTGGCCGTGGAAGGGCCTTTAGGTGAAGTTGTTCTTTGACTTCATCGTAAGGACCGAAGCGACCTCGAGGGGGTAGGCGCTGGAGCTAGACACTGTTCTAGTTGAAAGCATTATCCTTCTTTTAAAATTGGAATAGGGAGACATGGCTGCTCCCTATCCCTTTGATATGCGATTTTTATTTATGGGTTTACTTTTGAATTGAATGTCTGTACGCCGTCTTTATACTCAAGAATGACAGCCGATTTAATCGGATCATGGTTCTTATCAAGCTTCACTTCTCCTGAAACAAGGGAAAGTCCGTCTGTTTTAGCCATTGCTTTTTTGATTTTTTCAGGATCTCCGCTGCCTGCGCGCTTAATGGCATCAGCAAGGAAATAAGCTGAATCATAGCCCAGGGCACTAAAGGCATCCGGTGACTTACCGTTATATTTCTTTTTGAATGCATCAACAAAGTCCTGAACCTTTTTGTCTTTATCTCCTGATGAATAGTGGTTGGTGATAAACGTATTGTTTAGAGCTTCCTTGCCGCCGATTTCAACCAGCTTTGGTGAATCCCAGCCATCTCCGCCCATGATTGGAACATCGATGCCAAGCTCACGCGCCTGCTTTACAATCAGGCCTACTTCTTCATAATATCCAGGCAGGAAAATAAACTCTGGATTGGAGGATTTAATTTTTGTCAAAATGGCATGGAAGTCCGTATCCTTGGTGACGTATGCTTCCTCAGAAACAATTTTCCCGCCGTTTTCCTTAAAGGATTTTTTGAATGCGGATGCCAGTCCCTTTGAATAATCGCTTGAGCTTTCAATCAGGACAGCTGCATTTTTTACATTCAGCGACTTTGAGGCAAAATTAGCCGCTACCGTGCCCTGGAATGGGTCAATAAAGCATGTACGGAACACATAATCATTCACTTTTCCATCTTTGTTTGTAATGTTTGGATTGGTGCCAGTCGGTGTCAGCAGGACAACCTTATTGTCAGTGGCCACCTGTACCTGTGCAAGCGTATTTGTACTTGTTGCGGCTCCAACAATTGCTGCCACTTTATCCTGGCTTATGAGCCTGAGCGCACCGCTTGTTGCCTCGGATGCATCCGATTTGTTATCGACTTTAATAAGCTTTAGTTTCTTTCCGTCAATACCCTTTTTATTGATTTCATCAACCGCCAGCTGAAGCCCTTCAGCAGCCGATTGTCCATAGGAAGCAACTCCTCCGGATAACTCAAGATTCGCACCGATTTTAATTGTGCTTCCATCATCACTCTTACCTCCCGTTGCAGAACTGCATCCCGCAACGACTCCTCCTGTAAGCATTAACGACATAAATAAACCTGCTAATCTCTTTTTACCCATGCTTTACCCCCTGTTTTTATAGTATTTTTTGCAAAACTCATACTGGCAAAACCTTGATGTCGAACTGTTTTAAATAAAGATAATATTCTGAAAATATTGTACATAATATTTTCCTATTCGTCCAGTTATTTAGCCGGTTATTTTAAGATAATTTCAAATCAGTTAAAAATAAGAGTTATGAACTAATTCATGCAGGAAAACACTATATTGATGCAGTTAATATTAAAAAAGGTTTTTCTTTGATTCCCTATAGTAAAAAAGGGAACAGCCAAGAGGCTGTCCCTATCATTATATTTTCTTATTCCTCAGCTAATTCCTGTCTTTTTGTTTCTTTTCCTAACAAGAAAACAGTTATCGCTGCTACAAGAATGGCGATGCAAAAAATGGTGAAAATCGAAGATATCGCTATTTTCTGAGTTACCATATAGCCTACAAGCAATGGCCAAGAATCCCGCCGATGCGCCCGATGGACGCTGCCATCCCTGCTCCGCTGCCTCTGATATTGGTTGGATACTGTTCTGGCGTGTAGGCATATAAAGCACCCCATGCACCAAGGTTGAAAAATGAGAGAAAGATTCCTGAAGCAACGAGCATTGTAATTGATTCCGCCGTTCCGAAGAAATAGGCGCTAATAGCAGTCCCGACCAGGTAAGTAACCAGTACGAACTTCCTTCCCAGCTTTTCAATGAACCATGCCGCTGTAAAATAGCCTGGCAGCTGGGCAAGCGTCATAATTAAGACATACTCAAAGCTTTTAATCATGCTAAAGCCTTTCATGACCATTACACTTGGGAGCCATAAAAACATGCCGTAGTAGGAAAACACGACACAAAACCATAGGACCCATAGCATTGTTGTCCTCCGGGCATATTCTCCCGACCAAAGCTTCTGAATACTTTGGAACACAGACAGCCTGTTTTTATCCTTTACCGCTGAAAAGCGGGGGAATCCGGCAGTCCCATCCTTAGGTATAAAGCATAGATTGCCGGCAGGGCACTGATGATCAAGGCTGTCTGCCAGCCATACTTAGGTATAATAAAATAGGAAATTAGTGCGGCAGCCAGCCATCCGCCAGCCCAAAAGCTTTCAAGCAGCACGACAACTCTTCCGCGTTTCTCCGCTGGTACACTTTCAGAAACAAGTGTAGAAGCAACCGGCAATTCTCCACCTCCGCCATCCCGATTAGGAAGCGGAATACCAGGAATACAGCTAGCGTGCTTGTAAAAGCTGATGCACCGCTGCCTATTGAAAATAATAATAAGGTTATAATAAAGACCATTTTCCTTCCGGTACGGTCAGCCATAAACCCAAAAACCAGAGCCCCCACTGCCATCCCGATTGAGTTTACACTTCCGATCCAACCCATCTGTTCAACAGAAAGGTTCCATTCGACCTTCAATGCAGCAATAATAAACGACAGCATTCCCACATCCATTGCGTCAAACATCCAGCCCAGACCGGCTATACCGAGCAGCCTACGGCCAGAAATTTCGCTATTTTTTTTCATAATATCCCCCTCGGTCCAAAACTTTTATTTATTTTACCCAATTTCTATCTTTATTGGTCATTGTGTAATAATCCTTTTTAATAATAGCAAGTGTCTTTACACTTGTCATTAACTAAAATAAAAAAATCGAGGGAAATCCCTCGATCAGCCATAGTCTATCATGTTTTGCTAAATATAATTCAGTCCCACAACCATTTATCGAGTGACAGGCACCATCCATTTTATGGATGGTGCCTGTCACTCTATTTCAACTTTTGAATAAATACAACCTTTAAATAATCACCTTCCGGAAACTCTTTTATGGTTCTGAAATCCTCTGGCAGTGCGAACTCTTCCAATAGTTTATACCTTTTCCCAGACTCCTTAAATGCCAAGTCGATGAAGCCCTTAAACTTTTCCATTCCAAAAGAACTGCAATTGGTAGAGGCGACAATGACCCCATCATCCGCTGAGATTGCAATCGCCTCTTTCAGAAGGTTTTTATAGTCCTTTTCTGCACTAAAAACAAATTTTTTGGACCGTGCAAAGCTTGGCGGATCGAGGATGACCATATCAAATTTCAGCTGTTTCTTCACCGCATATTTGAAATAGTTAAAAACGTCTTCAACAATAATATTCTGGCTTTCATAATCAATACCGTTAATGCTGAATTGCTCAATCGTTTTGCTTTTGCTTCTATTGGCAAGATCGACGCTTGTGGTCGTTTCAGCCCCGCCTAATGCGGCAAATACCGAAAAAGCACCGGTATAGGAAAATGTATTTAATACGGTTTTCCCTTTTGCATATTTATCCCGAATCGTTCTCCGGACATCGCGCTGATCCAAGAATACGCCGACCATGGCGCTCTCATTCAAATAAACAGCGAAACTGACACCATTTTCCTTCACAATGAGAGGAAACTGGCCCGTTCACCCGCAACAAAATCATCCTCTTCTATATATTTACCCTGAACATCAAAGCGCTTTTTTTGATAAATACCCTTACACATGGCCAATTCCTTGAGCGAATTGACAATATAGTCCCGAAATTCATATATTCCTATGCTGTACCAGTTTATTAGGAAGAATCCGTCGAAATAGTCGATTGTCAGCCCGCCTATACCGTCCCCTTCGCCATTAAACACACGAAAAGCAGTGGTATCTGTATTTTGAAAAAAGGAATCCCTTATCTTTACGGCCTTATTAATTTTATCGTTAAAAAAATTTTGATCAAATTTCTCATTCTCATTTTTACTTAGCACCCAGCCAAGGCCTTTGTTTTGCCTCCCATAGTAACCTTGGGCTATAAACTTGCCTTGTTCATTAGCAAGCTTGACGATTGTCCCCTCTTCTTCCACTTCATTTGGGTTAACGATCGCTTCCCTAAATATAAGAGGGTATCCATTCTTGTAACGATTTTCAAACTTTTGTTTTACCTTTAGAACTGCATACTTTCCCATCGTGTCATCCTAACATTATTTTTTTGCTTCTCTTCTTATTGTACACCATCCGGCCTTACCCCAATCACTTATGCTTTAAACCCGACTTTAAGAGCCTTTTTTTCCTTTTAAAAAGAGGGTCTTTAACAACTTTTAAATCCCAAAATTTGGATTTATCCTGCTACTTTAGCACTTTATTTTGATAAATCGCTAAATAGTATTGGTAATCTTCTGAATATTCCGCTATAAGTAAAATAATAGTTTTAAATTTTTTGAAACTATTAACTAATTAACCAATATCAAGGAGGAATTCTATTGAAGAAAAAAGTTGTCTCCCTATCTCTATCAGTTGGGCTCATCTGCAGCGGTATGGTTGGTGCTAGCGCATTTGCCGATTCATCCAAATCCCCGCAAACAAAGAAGTTTAACCAATCCACAGGTACGCCAGATTTCGTAGCAGGTAAACTAACCAGTCCTTCTGCTAAATCCGCCAAAGACATCGTCCTTGATTATTTGGAAAAAAACAAGGCTGAGTACAAACTAGGAAGCCAGTCGGCCTATAATTCTTTTATTGTGAAGTCAAAAGAGGCAGATCAGCTTGGGGGAGAAGTAGTCCGCTTGCAGCAGGTTTATGAGGGTGTTCCTGTTTGGGGATCAACTCAGGCCGCAAGGGTCGATGAAAATGGCGTTCTGGAAGCAGTAAGCGGCCTCGTGGCACCTGATCTCGACAAAAAGGGATTGAAAAGCTTTGCCAAGAGCCAGACACAAAAGCAAGCAATTGAAACGGCTGAGAGTGATTTAGGGTTCAAGCCGGAGTACGAGCAAGCACCAACATCCGAGCTTGTCGTTTATCCTACGGGAGACAAAGCTATCTATGCATACCATGTTAATTTAAACTTCCTAAGTCCTGAGCCAGGCAATTATAACTATTTTATTGATGCATCAACAGGGAAAGTTGTTAATAAATTTAATGCAATTGATACTGCCGGAAGCCAGCCAGCCACTCTTACAGGGTCTAATACAACTGGGACGGGAGTTGGAGTTTTAGGTGATACAAAGTCTTTAAAAACATTATTGTCCAGCGGCTATTATTATCTTCAGGATAATACACGCGGCCAGGGAATTTTCACATATGACGGGAAAAACCGTACGACTCTTCCTGGCACTCTGTGGAAGGACCTCGATAATAACCTGAATGCAACGTATGACCATGCTGCCACTGATGCGCATTACTATGCTGGCGTGACCTATGACTATTATAAAAACGTCTTTAATCGTAATTCATATGACAATGCAGGGGCTGCATTAAAATCAACTGTCCATTACTCTAGAAACTATAATAATGCGTTCTGGAATGGTTCACAGATGGTTTACGGTGATGGCGATGGCACTACCTTTATTCCGTTATCAGGCGGTCTGGATGTAATCGGACATGAACTAACGCATGCAGTAACGGAAAGAAGTTCTAACCTCACTTACCAAAATGAGTCTGGGGCATTGAACGAAGCCATCTCTGATATTTTTGGTACTTTAGTAGAATTCTATGATAACCGAAATCCTGACTTTGAGATTGGGGAAGATATCTATACGCCTAATACAGCTGGCGATGCCCTTCGTTCCATGAGCGATCCAACTAAGTATGGCGACCCTGACCATTATTCAAAGCGGTATACTGGTACCTCTGATAATGGCGGTGTCCATACAAACAGCGGAATCATCAATAAAGCTGCATATCTTATCAGCCAGGGCGGAACTCACTATGGTGTGACCGTAGCTGGAATTGGCAATACAAAATTAGGCGCCATCTTCTACCGTGCGAATACGGTATACTTAACTTCATCTTCAAATTTCAGCCAGGCACGTGCAGCCCTGGTACAGGCTGCCAAGGACCTTTACGGTGCAACCTCAGCCGAAGTGACAACGGTTAATAATGCCTTTGATTCTGTAGGAGTTTACTAGAATTTAATAAGCACCCGCCGCTTTAAATGATGGCGGGTGCTTATTTTATTTCGATTTTGTCTTAGTTTTCAGCTGATACTTTCTGCAGTCAAATCAATGTTTGTTTTGCTGGAAAAGCGCAAATTAAACAGGAAAAAGAGCACGCCGCCTGCAAGTGGCAGGATGTAGGATGGGATGAGGCTTAATAATAGTCCGGAAGCAAGCATCGCTATTGGCAGCATCGTTTTTCCAATACTCATGCTAATACTCATCACCCGGCCTCGATATTCATCGGGAATCATTTTTTGCATCAAATAGGCTATCGGAATATCGATTAGCGCGATAATCATGCCAAATGAGAGCATTACGGTCCCATAATATAAGATGTAAGGAATATGGCCCAATGTGCGCCTTTGATCATGACAGGGATCCCGGAGAAAATCATTGCTATGGCCATAGAAAGACATAAATAGTTAAGTAGGGTCGGATAGTTTATCTTAGCTGATATTTTTTTTACAAAGAGCGCCCCGATGATCATCCCCAGTGGGAAGGCACCCTGGATAATGCCATAATCCCTTGAACCTAACTTGAGGACTGTATTCAGCATATACGGGAGAGGAACTGACAATCCAAAGCCAAGAAAAAAATTTATTGAAATCAAGATGACAAATAAATTCATAATACTCTTTCTTTGCGATAAATATTGGAACCCTTCTCTTATATCCTGGAAAAAGTTAATTTTTCCGCCTTTTGGGCTGGCAGTGTTTTTTTGCATATTTAGCTTAAAATCGATAAGCATGGCTGATAACCCGGATAGTAAAAAGGATATTCCATTGATAATAATGAAGGTCCTGATATCAAAGATGGCGAATACCAGCCCGCCTAACATCGGCCAAGTATGGAGGAGACAGAATCGATTATTTTACTAATCGAATTGATATTCATCAGCATTTTATCAGACACGATATTGGGCTTTGCTGCTTCCAATCCAACTCCATAGAAGATGGTGAACACCGTCAGTAGGAAGGTAGTTATATAAATGAGCACCAGATTCAGTCCAAACAAAGTACTTAAAATATAAACAGAAATCAACAATATCCCATTCAGTAGATCCATTGAGACCACCAATGCCTTTTTGTTGAATTTATCAGCTATCACGCCGGCAAACGGACTGATGATTACGATTGGGATAACTCCCAGGATAAGGGTAACCGCAAAGCTTAATGCTGAACCCGTCAGTTTTAAAACATACAATCCTAACGCAAAATTATAAATCGCCGTACCAAAAATGGAAACGGTCTTTCCGGCTGAAAACAGAAAAAGATTTTTGATTTCCTTCTGATTCTTTTCTCCTTTTACACTCAATTGCACTGCTTCCACGTTAAAGCCTCCTAGCTTAACCTTCTATAACTGAATGATAAGCGGTTGGCTAAACCCCATTGCAATAGATAAATTCATGAAATTTTACGTAATAAATAAAAAAAGATAGGGTTAACCCTACCTTTTTCCAAAAAACGAATACGAGTATACTGCTTCACCCGGGACAAAGAAATTTTCAAATTTTCCTCCCTTATCAATATAGCCTGAGACCCGCTCGTCAAGCGGGATAAACTTTAATCGGGCAATATTCTTTTGAATTTTACTGTCAATAAAATTATCCCTGTAGTCCACTTGAACCTTGCTTTTGGTGCTGAAATTTTTAAAAACAAGATAGGTCCCCAATAAGAAGGAATCCTGTTTAATAAGGGAGTCCACACCATCAAGTAAAAAGTTTTTGTGTTCAAAGCTGTAATTACTTGTACCCGCATTATCAACCACTATATCAACGGATTTCTGCTGTATTGGTATTTCCAAAAAGTCGGTACATATAAATAACAGATTCACTTTTGCACCGCTTCTTTCGAGCAGACTTTTCAAAAAACGGTGCCGTTCCAAACTCCGGTCAACCGCAATATACAAGCAATCCTCCGGTAGCTCCGGATAAATATTACGCAGAAAAAAACCAATTCCCGTCCCTAGTTCAAGCAGAACTTTTTTATGTAAATCCAATTGATCCAGCTTCCTTTTTCCCCAGTGCAGACCCTGCTGGACATTTTCCAAATAGCCAGGATCGGTTACATGGATATATTCAAAAATATAATGATCGAGCGGAAGGTCTGGGGCAGCCTCAAATGGCTTACCGACGATTAATATACCTGAGTCAATGAGGTACTCTTCACCGCATTCACAGGTTAGCTTTCCCTCTATAATCTGGTTCCGGCTGATGATTCCGTCATGAAGAGTGAGCTTTTCGTGACATTTCAGGCATCTCAGCATGTCCAATGCCTTTAAATCAATCCCTGATATGGATCCTGATGCGGTTGATTTCGCAGAGATATCCTCCAGTTTCAGCTTAAGCTTCTCCTTAATCTGAACTAAACTCTGTATTTCCTTCTCCAGCTTCTTATATTTATCGAAGAACAGCGATTGATAGTATTTATCCTCTTCATACGAGGTTAATTTGCCGAAATTTTTATATAGGAAAATTGTTTTAATTTCATTTAAGCTAAAGCCCATCCCTTTAAATTCAAGGATATGCTCCAAATCCCTTTGGCAGCGTGGATCAAAAAAGTATTGCCCACCCTTCTTTTCAGGAATGATTAACCCAAGCTCCATATAGTGCCGGATCGTATCAATGCTCAGCCCATTAGTCTCACTAAACTTCCCAATTCTCACTTCTCCCACCCCCTATGGATGGGTGACAGGCACCTTCCAGGAATTTGGAAGGTGCCTGTCACCCTATAATTGTCTCGATAATCTGGTTATCAGAGGTAGCAACTCGGTACGCCTTTGCGCCCGGCCTTGAAGTTACAATTCTGCTTATCTCCTGATCAATAAAATGAATCGCAGCACCATCATCTGCCGCAATTCCCTCTTTTAAATTTCCAGCAAGAATTAGCTTTTGAAAAACTGGCCGCCTCTTTATTTCTCCATCGTAATGCGGGCAATTGCTTCCTTTCAAAAAGCCAAGGCACTTTATTGGCTCTAATTCATCTCCATAGGAATCTGTAACGCCTTCTTCAAACCAGCATAGCGAACCTGCACTTATTCCGGCTAAAATGATCCCCTTATTCCATGCTTTTCTTAAAATAGTATCCAAGCCCCATTCCTTCCAAAGAGCCAATAAATTCTTTGTACTTCCCCCGCCAACATAAATAATATCCTTTTCCAGGATAAAGCCTTCCAAATCCCTTGTTGGCGGCTGAAGAGAGATAAGTGAGAGGGTGTACATTCTTGATTTTCAAAAAAACGATAAAACCTGGAGATATAATTATCGGAATCGCCACTGGCAGTAGGAATAAAACAAATGCTGGCCTGACTTTATCCGACTGGCTAAGAATATATTGATCTAATATTGGATTTTCTGGCTCCATAGAGAAACCTCCGCCGCCAAGTGCAATAATTTGCCTCATAGCTTTCTCCCTTCAAAAAATATCGTTTTTAAAAGGTTCAACAAAACGGCTTCATTTTCCTCTTAAAAAAAGAGGGTGACAGGCACCTTCCAATAATTTGGAAGGTGCCTGTCACCCTTTGTATTACTTTTTAATTGTTACTGCAAATTTCTTGATGACAACGTAGCCGCCTTGTGTTTTGTAGCTGGCTGTAATGGTTGCTTTTCCGTATCTGACAGCTTTTACACGCCCTTTGCTGTCGACAGTCGCATATCGCTTATTTGAAGAAGCATAAGTGACTGATTTAATTTTGTCAGAAGCAGACTTCACAGAAATAAATCTCGTTTTGCTTCTTTTTAATGTTGCACCGTTCGCATTAAGTGTCACTGTATTTACTTTTACTTCAACCGGTACTGTGGTGTAAAGAACAAAATTATCATTTGTTGTAACCGTTTCAGTGATTACAGCCGTTCCAGCCACTCTTCCGCGAACAACACCCATGCTGTCTACAGTAGCTCTCTCTTTTTCGAAGAGGTGTAAGTCACTGAAGCAAGCTTGGAGTTAGAACTCACCAATTGCGGCTTTAATGTAGCCCTCTTACCTTGATAAACCGCAATTTTTTGCGGTGCAATCGCAGGAGCTTTATCCTTTGTCGGGATCCAGACACCTAAATATCCATTCACCTGAGGATTCTTTGTGCCTTTTACATTAATCGTTAACGTACCCTTATTATCCGTAACCAGTTTCTGAGAGTTAAAACCAGTTGCATCCACGAATACCTGGTTTGCGTGCGCAGAACCCATATCCACGTTAACCGTTGTATTCGTCTTTGAATTACTGCCGATTACCGTCGCAACACCAGTATTGCGGTCTTTACCGTATCTCACGCTCGAGATTAAGTCTTTACCCGCAACGGTTGGCGATGTATTCGTTTTATAGGATGTTACATTTTGTTTGCCATACGCATACCCTTTTCTAACTTTTAAAAGCTTTTCAATTGGTTCATAATAAACCGTTTGCTCCTTCATATAAGAAGCGTCTGTTTTGAACATATCACCATAATAAATCATTGGAACCGTATCTTTATTCGTTAACTGATAAGCATATTGGCTTACGACGTTATGCGGCGCATACTGTTTATCTGTTTTTTCCATGTCCGCATTATAAATTTCCAATGCTTTCTTTTCAGTCGCTTTATCATATTGCTCTTCAAATGATTTAGGTGGCGTGCTCGTTCCGTACTGTTGGTTTGGCTTAATGCCATACAAATCAATCATGATTTGATTAATACGATTTTTCTCCTGGTCGTGGTTATTTGTAAAAGACCAGTTCGGTGTAGCAGTTGCTTGCCCAAGGCCATTCTGTTGACCATTGAGTTGGTTGCAAGTGTCCATAGCGCCTGGTTGTTCGTATTCTTGCCCAGTGCATTTTGGAAAGTGTAATATAAGCCTGAATCCATTGATAGCTGGCCATAATCGTTTGCTTTTTCAAACGGAACCTGTGCACCTGAATAAGACTCAATATAGCTTAAATGATTGTTCAAGTCGCTGCCAAAATGCTGTTTCATAACTTGCATTTCGTCAAGCAATACCTGTTTGTCATAGTGGCTGGCAGCATCAATTCTAAAACCATCAAATTTATAAGTATCAAGCAGCCAGTTCATCCAGTTTATTTGTTCTTTTTGAACCGTTGGATTTGAGTTATCAATATCCAATCCTACAAGGAATTCAGTATTGTTATCGATTGAATGATTAATAGAGTGCTTAGGTGTTCCGTCTTCATTAACGAATAAGAATTGATCCTGTACATCGATTCCGGAATTATCATTTTGCAATGATTTTTCTTCAGAACCGTAGCCATAGGCTGATTGTGTTTTAATATATGCATCTGTTTTTGCTGCAATATCACCATTGTTGCCATTGATAATATCATCTACAGACGGATAGCCATTTTGGCTCATGTATGTTAAATAGCCTTTATCATTAGCATAATTAATCAGCATTGGTTTCCAGAAATCATCAGAAGTAGCTGCATTTTTAGCTGCGTACCAGCCGTCTACTGATAAATAACTGTCCACTGTATTGATTTTGTTTACACTTGCCGCTTCTTCCAACCATTCAGGCAAATAGTTGTTTGCGTTTCCTGGTCCGTAATAACGGTAAGCCTTACCATTTTCATCCGTCATAATTCGGCTTAACCCTTGGCCTTGCAGTGAAGTACCATTAAAGTAATCTTTATTCCATTCCTTAATATAACCGTATTTTGCCTGTCCCTGCCGCCGCCCTTGGTATAGGCTAAATACATATCTCCAGTGGTGTTTGTTGTCATACCAGAAGTATATGGGTTTTTAAATAAATTCCCTGCACTGTCAACACGCTTTACAGAGACTGCTTCACGGCCGCTTAGTCCAAGCATTTGATTTGGAACTAAATCCAATTGAAGCTTCAAGCCTTTTGTATGAAGTGTGTTAATCATGTCCTTCAGTTCATCACTAGTACCATATTTGGTTGCTTTAGTATTATTAGGACCCTGTGGGAACTCTCCTAAATCATACCGGTCAGTCATTGCGTAACCTTCCATATAACGCGCCATGCTAAATGAACGATAGGCAGGTGGCAGCCAAATATCGGTTACTCCCCATTCATTCAACAAATCGCCTTTAGCAGCAAGCTCATTATACATATTGCTTTCATATGGCTGGAAAAGACTGAAGCTTTGAAAAATAACACGGTTGTCCAATTCGTCATTGGACGTATATGCCTTCGCTGTTGATGGCATTAAGCTGATATTACTTAAAACCACCATTGCAGCAATAATAGATACAGAAACTTGATAAAATTTCTTTTTTAGCAATTTCCAATCCCCTATTCTCTTTAAAATAATTGGCAGATTGACTAATACAATCAATCAACCCTAGAATTTTACTACTAATTTAGAGTATGGAATAGATAATAATTATTAGCAGTAAACCCATATAATTGAATGTTTCTCAATGTCTGGAATGTTTTGCATTACCATTCTCGTTTGCAGCAAAAAGAGAAGAAGTGCCGAATCTTTACGATTCAGCACCCCTTAGTATTTTGCCTATTACATTACTGAGCTGTGTAACCGCCATCGATGACAATCGCCTGTCCTGTTACACTTTTCGATTTATCACTTGCTAGGAACATCGCATAATCTGCGATTTCACTTACATCTAATAAACGTTTTTGAGGAACTAATGGATAAATGACTTCTTCAAGGACCTTGTCTAAAGGTACATTTCTTGTCGTAGCAATATCCTGAAGCTGGCCACGTACTAGTGGTGTATCCACATAACCAGGGCAAAGCGCATTAACCGTAACACCAAATGGTGCAGATTCCAAGGCAGCAACCTTAGTCAGGCCGATAACGCCGTGTTTTGCACTGTTATAAGCAGCTTTTCCTGCAAAGCCTACTAATCCATTAATGGAAGCAATATTGATGATACGTCCAAAGCCTTGCTCTTTCATTATAGGAAATGCATATTTTGTTGCAATGAATGGTGCAGTCAGCATAATCTTAATCATTAACTCAAATTTCGCTGTAGGAAATTCTTCAATAGGAGAAACGTGCTGCAAGCCCGCATTGTTAATCAGCACATCGACACGGCCATATTTTTTATGTGCTGTCTCAATCATATTTTTGATATCTTCTTCACTCGTAACATCCGCTTTAAGTCCAATTGCTTCGAATCCAAGCTTCCGAAGCTCTTCTGCAGCGTTCTCTACGCCTTCTGCGTTCAAATCTGTCAGGACAACTTTACTTCCATTTTCTGCGAAAGTTTTACCTATTTCAAATCCAATTCCGCTTGCAGATCCAGTAATGACAACCACTTTATTTTCGACCATGTTTATCCACTCCTTTAATTTGTTAAATCAGGCCAATCCAAGCCATCAATATCCCAACAATCATCGCAATTGTGGGAATAACGAGACCAACCATAAAAACATCCTTATAACAATCCTTATGCGTCACCTTTGTAACTGCCAATAGTGTCAATAATGCTCCGTTATGCGGCAAGATTGATGCACCCGAAGCAATGGAAGCCATTCGGTGAAATGCTTCAGGATCAATTCCCGTTGTTTGAGCTAGTCCGTAATACGTTTTTCCTAATGCCTGGAGGGCAATTCCCATTCCCCCTGATGCAGAACCGGTTATCATTGCAAGAATCTGAACAATTAATGATTCTGATACGAGAGGATTGCTGGAAATACCCAACAGCATTTGGGTAATATGTTTAAAATCAGGCACTGCCGTAACAACGGCGCCAAATCCGACTGCGGCGCTTGTGTTAATAATGGCCAATACTGAACCCTTTGCCCCTTCATTGATAGATGGAATAAACTTTTTATACTGCCTGATGTTTATGAGAATGATGGCTGCAATTCCTGCCAATAGAGATGGGATTGCTTCCAGCTTCACAACATCCAGTAAAACAACTACCAGCAAAAGCGGCACTAAAGATAACAGCCAATTGGGCAGATTATCTGATTCAGATGTAGCGCTCTCTTCCATTGTTTCTAAATTCTTAAATGTATCTCCGGCTGCAGTCATTTTTTTCTCCCTGAAAGCTAACCAGAAATACCCACCAACTGCCATTACAATCGTTGCCGCAATTCCCATTACAGAACCGGCCATTGGCGTTGTTTTAAAAGAAGCCATAGGAATCAAGTTCTGAATCTGCGGTGTGCCAGGCACTGCCGTCATTGTAAATGTGAATGCCCCTAACACGATCGTTGGTGCAATCAGTTTTCTTGAAATATTTGCTTCCTTAAATAAAGCAAGTGCGATTGGATAAATGGCAAAAACAACAACAAAAAGGCTTACACCGCCATATGTTAAAATGGCCGATGCTGCCAACACACCTAAAATGGCACGTTTTTTCCCTATAAACTTAGTGATTTGATAGGCAACCGCCTTGGCAGCACCCGTATCTTCCATCAGCTTTCCAAAAACAGCACCCAATAAAAAGATCGGGAACCATTTTTTTGCGAATTCAACAAACCCTGTCATATATGTTCCCGTATAGGTATCCATTAAATCCAGGCCGCTCAATAAAGCCACAATTCCAGCGACGATCGGTGCAATCCATATAATGGACCATCCCATATAGGCTAAAACCATAAGCAAAACTAAGCCTACTGCTATACTCAGCATTTTCATGCCCCCCTTCGTGTTAAACAAAAATTAAGAAGTATAATTCGCTTCTTTTGACACATCCCCGTTGTTCGTTAAACATTCAAAAAAAAAACAACAAAGAAAAGTTTACTCCTCATGTATGAATAGGTAAAATGAATTAATACTATAGATACTATGCAAAATAGTAATAGGAGAAAAAAGAATGGATATTCGCCAGTTAAGCTACTTTTTAGAGGTAGCTAGAAGTAAAAGCTTCACTAAGGCTTCACAGGAAATCCACCTTTCCCAGCCCACTCTTAGTAAAATGGTTAAAAGCTTGGAAGAAGAACTTGATGTCATCCTGTTTGACCGTGGTGCAAGACAAATAGAATTGACGGATGCCGGCAAAATTGTATACGAACAGGCTAAAAAGATACTAAACGGCTTAAATGACCTATCCGTTTCTCTATACGATTTGATGAATTTGAAAAAAGGGAAGGTAACAATCGGCCTGCCTCCTGTAATTGGCACCTTGTTTTTCCCTGGCATTCTGGCTGATTATCATGAACTATATCCTGAGATTGTTATCCAGCTGGTAGAGGATGGAGCCAGGAAAATTGAACAAAAAGTCATAGATGGAGAAGTTGATTTCGGTGTAGTGGTTTTACCGGTTGATGAAGAAAAATTCGAGGCAGTTCCGTTTATTGAGGAAGAAATGATGCTGCTGGCCAATGCTTCACATCCTGCTGCCGATAAGTCAGAAGTTTCACTTTCCGAGCTGAGCAAGGACAACTTTATCTTGTTTACGAAGGAATTTGCCCTGCACCAGCTGATGCGGGAGGAATGTATCCGGGCGGGATTTGAACCTCATATTGCTTATGAAAGCTCGCAATGGGACTTTATGGCGGAAATGGTGGCAAAAAATCTTGGAGTGACCTTTTTCCCTAAATCCATTTGTGAAAGGGTCAAGGGAGGGAATATACAAACGGTTTCCTTGACACATTATATCCCTTGGAAGGTAGGGGTTATTTTGGCAAAAAATCGTTATATACCATACGCTGTCAGAGAATTTATTACCTTGATCCAATCCCGTTCCTATCAGCCTCAATCCTCTGCTTTCTTTCGAAAAGAGAATTAAATAAGGGCGCCCTAACTCAACTCGGGCACCCTTGTTTTTATTTTATGGAAGATGGCTTCATAGCTTGTATTTTCTTAACTTACCAATGGCAGCCTGATTTCAATCAACGTTCCTTCCTTCACTTTGCTTTGATAGGTAATACTGCCATGATGCTGTTTTATAATTTTATGGCAAATCATTAACCCGAGCCCTGTCCCTTTTTCCTTCAGAGTATAAAAGGGTTCACCTAAACGGGGGAGCAGTTCTTCTGGTATTCCGCAGCCTTGATCCTGAAATGAAACAATGCACTCGCCTTCTGCCCCTTTACGCAGATTAATTTGAATATCTCCGCCTTCATCCATGGCCTCCATAGCGTTCTTAAGAATATTCAGGAAAACCTGTTTTAACTGATTCTTTTCACATATCATAAAGAATGGAGATTCTGCAGAGCTGAATTTAAATTGGATATCATTCATATTGGCCTGCGGCGAAAGTAACTCCAGTGTATTTTCAATCAACTCTCCCAAATCCGAACGGTTCATCTGGACGGCTTGTGGTTTACCCAAAGAGAGCAGCCCGCTAGTAATATTCTCAATTCTTTCCAGTTCACTTAGAAGAAGGTCCGTAAAAACGATCGAATTAGTATCCTCTCTTTTAAAAAGCTGCACAAAGCCTTTAATGGTTGTCAGAGGATTCCGAATTTCATGTGCTACCCCGGCTGCCAGCTCTCCGACAATCGACAGCTTCTCAGATTGCAAAAGAAATTCTTCCGCTTTTTTCCGCTCTGAAATATCCCTGCTTATAATGACAGTATTCTCTATGTAATTTTTTTCTCCCCTGACAGGCATACAGTGGGACTCAAATTCAATCCAAAAACCTTCCTTGTGTTTGAATCGGAATTCCATCGATTGAGATTCGTTATTTTCGAACAAGCTCTTAATCGTATTTTTAAACATATCGACATCGTCCGGATGAATTAACTTACTCAATTCAATGTTTTCCAGTTCTGGCCCTCGTACCCTAACACCTGCTCATGAGAAGGAGAGAAATAGCTAATTGATTGCTTTTTATCCATAACCACAATGAGATCGGACGTGTTCTCTGCGATTAGTCGGTATTTCGATTCACTTGCTTCCAAAGTCTTTTCCATTATCTTTCTCTCGGTAATGATTCTATAAAGCTTGGCGTAGGACTCGATTAGCAGCCCCCCTATGATTACACCTAGCATTACAAAAAGTAAATATTGAAAATGAAAGAAAGGCTTGTCTCTAAAAATGTTAAAAATGAACGGAACAGTGATAATATAGATAAAAATATAAGAGGCAAAAAATGTGATGCATTTTTTTACGGGTGTGAGAGGTTTCAGGTACAAGTAGATGACAGAAAACCCCGCCATAATGAATACCCAGCCGATAATTGCCGGGATCCAGTTGCCGCTCGTCATTAGCCTTGTGAGCAATGCAAATCCTCCAGTAATGAAACCAGCCGCTGGCCAAAATAAGCAAAAACTAATATGACAGGGGCATACCTTATATCGTAGGAATAACCTTGTTGGTGAATGGATAACAAAACAAGAATGAAGGAAACGATGCCCCCATATAAGCCGACCCAAAGTTGAAATTGCTTATGCGGTCTGTGATTAAAGAATGAACTGATGACTAACGGTGTACTGACCATTAATGAAAAAATTGAGAGATTTACAATGTAGTCTAAAAGAAACAACGGACTCCCACCCATACCTAGTTGTATTCATAATATTCTATCTTCATCATAAACCAGACACGGACCCGTTTCCATAATAATTTTGGTGACAGGCACCTTCCAGTAAACTTCCAGGTGCCTGTCACTATGTAAAGCCATTGAAAATACGGCTGTGGTTGGGTATTCTATTAAAAACAACTCTCCACTTAAGGATGTGGTTAACCTGCGATTAAATAAATTCATCGCTGAATCTGGAATGGCATCCAGGCGCGGTGCAGATAAATTAATTAGTGAAGGCAAAGTTACGATAAATGGAAAATTAGCACTAGTAGGGAGCCAGGTCGAGCCTGGTGATGATGTTCGGGTTAACGGAAATTCAATCCGGGTTTCAAAAGATTACGTCTATATCGCCTTAAATAAACCCGTAGGCATTACCAGCACGACAGAAAGGCACATAAAAGGAAATATTATTGACCTGGTCAACCATCCATTAAGAATCTTTCATATCGGGCGGCTGGATAAGGATTCAGACGGCTTGATACTTCTAACAAACGATGGGGATATCGTCAATGAAATATTGAGGGCCGAAAATAAGCATGAAAAAGAATATATCGTTACAGTAGACAAGCCAATTACTCAGGAGTTTTTAAAGCGAATGGCAGCCGGAGTAGAAATTTTGGATACAAAAACGCTGCCCTGCAAAGTCGAACAGCTTTCCAAATATGTTTTTCAAATCACTTTGACACAAGGATTAAACCGTCAGATCCGCCGAATGTGTGCTGCACTAGGATATGATGTGATGAGGCTTCAGCGAACGCGCATCATGAATATTCATCTCGGCAGCCTTCCCCTTGGTCAATGGAGAGATTTATCGAAGAAAGAACGCAATCAATTATTTGAAGACCTAAACTACCAGCCAAGAGAGTGGTAAGAAAGAGGAGGAACCGCATCATTCGGCTCCTCCTCTTCTTTTTATCTATTTAAAATATAATCTTAAAGATTGGCTGCCTTAAAGGTGTCTCCTCCTTCTATCGTTCCGTTTTCAAATCCTTTATTAAACCAGCGCTTTCTCTGTTCTGAAGTACCATGTGTGAAGCTTTCCGGAACAACATATCCCTGCGCCTTTTTTTGGATGTTATCATCACCGACAGCATTTGCTGCATTCAACGCTTCTTCCAGATCCCCCTTTTCGAGATATCCCTTTCCCTGGGCATGCTTGGCCCATACACCAGCTAAATAGTCGGCCTGCAATTCAAACCGTACTGAATACTCATTGCTGTGCCGTTGAGCCGCCGTGGCCTTATCACCAGTATGCAAAAGGGTTTGCACATGGTGGCCAACCTCATGGGCAATGACATAAGCCATCGCAAAATCCCCTGGTGCGTGAAATTTTTGCTGGAGCTCATCATAAAAACTCAGGTCAATGTATAACTTATGGTCACCGGGACAATAAAATGGCCCCACTGCTGCACCGGCCGTTCCACACGCAGACTGGACACTGTCTTTATATAATACGAGTGTCGGCTTTTCGTAAACTAACCCTTTCTCCTTGAATACCTCAGTCCATACATCCTCTGTATCTGCAAGGACTACAGAAACAAATTGCGAGAGTTCCTTCTCCTTGGCTGTTTCCTCATAAGGGGCGTTCGTATTTGAACCCGTATCATTTGTCATGTTATTCAAAATGTCACCGGGATTACCGCCAAGCAGCGTCACGAGAAGAAAGATGACTATACCGCCAATCCCCCCGCCAATGAGCGTTTTACCCCCCATGCCCCTTCGATCTTCAACATTCGAGCTTTCTCTTCTACCTTTCCACTGCATGATTTTCCTCCCCTAAGAAATATTGGCTAATTAGCTAAATCAAAAGTACATTTCTCCTAGTGTTATACCCAATTTCCGCATAATTAAATATGTAAGCCTTTTGTAATTTTTTTATCAGTTTCTATATAGGCATTTAGCGGCATGAGTATGATAAAAAAATTAAAACTCATTTACAAATTAGTTAAAATACTATAAAATTCTTAATAAAGAACTAAAATAATCTTTAATAAAGAACCTATTTTTATTTTTGACCGAAGGAGGTGTGGTGTGAATTTGAAAGAAACAAAAGTGTTAATTTTTGTAATATTGTTAATGAGTACTTTTATTATCCCTACATCAGCCTATGCCTCTATTTCTACTACTCAATCAATACCGAGTAATGATTTTTTACAAATTATTTCTGGCCTTTTTCACCCCTCAAGAATGATAATAAGGCAACAAGCAATAACCAAAGCGACAGCAGACAGAACGAGGACGACCATAATGGGAATTTTAATACTTGGCATTGGATGATTTAGACTTCGAAGAAACTGAAAATAAACCAAAGAAAGATAAAGCAGCTGATCTCGATGATTTAGATTTTTAATAAAAAAGGACAAGCGGTTCTAAATAACCGTTTGTCCTTTTCTTTAACCCTTTCTGACAGTCCCAGAGTCCAATAATTTGTTCATATTAAATCTCGTCAACCATACGGGCATTCCCTTTTCTTGTTTTTGTATGATTGCCTTTTCGACAGCTATTTCAAAAAGTCTAATTCTCTTTCTTAGATCGGGCAAAATTATTCTTTTGGATCCCGGCCACGGTGGTCCCGATGGAGGTGCAGGAGATAAAAGTGCGCTTGAAAAAGATATTGCCTTGAATGTTTCCCTTAAAGTAAGGGATTTCCTGCAGCAGCAGGGAGCGTTGGTTATTATGACAAGGGAATCGGATATGGATTTGGCACCGGATGGAATGAAGGGCTACAGCCGCCGCTATGCGTAGAAGATAATGCTCCGATCATTTGGCGCGGGCCGATGTTAGGCAAAATGTTAAACAGCTTCTTTAATGAAGTGGAATGGGGAGATATTGAATACCTATTGATGCGCCTTTTCATTTTCCGATTTTTCATTTCTTTGCCATATATTGAAAAGTGTTTCAGAAATTTTATATAGGATAGTCCCATAATCCAAGCCTTCCTTTTGCATGAATGTAAGCTTCCAGCATGCTCATATCCTCCACCTCCCATGCAAAGTTACCGACATCATAATCACCAAGTATATACTGGTTGCCCGATATAACACGCCCATTTTCAAGAATAGCGCAGGTACCATCATTTTCTAAAACCTGAATACAATTGACCAAAGTGCAAGTGGCAATTATTTTCCCTGTTGGAAGGCTGTCTGGTGTACATCCATGCCTGGCTAAAAGAGCCTGAATGGCCTTGTGGCTGCATGCCTCATTATTTATTTTTTTACTTGTATGGACTGGCCATTGGTCCCCGGTAATTTGTTTTCCAGGACCTTGTTTCGTCCCCCGACTCCCCAAATACAAAAAGGCTTGCCCATGGTTGGATCATTGATAAAACCTTCATATTGCACTCCTTATCAAGAGATCTACTTTTGATTATGTTTGCCATCAAGTGGTTGTTTTAGTACTTAATGCATTTTTTATTCCATTCCCTATTTTCTGCTATGTACGCGGGATTGTTTTTGGAATGGGTGACCCCAAAACAATAATGGCGGCCATTATGGTCGTGATGATGATCAATGTAAGGATAGTAAAGGCAGTTTTGGAAATGATGAAGGCTGCCTAAGCTCAGATGAAATTTGGAGAAGATGGTATTGCCACTAGGGGAAATGATATTTTAGAGTTGAATTTCATTAAAATCATCGCGGATTAAACCGCGATGATTTTTTTATTAAGCGTCGCCATTAGTTCTCTTGCCTTCGTTTCTTTCGGACGCTGATTCCTTAATAAGAATTCCACCAATCAAGCCAACTATTGAGAATATGGCCGGGATAATAAAACCGTAATGGTACCCAACACTAGTTGCGGAAGAGTGGAAATGGTCTAATACTTTTCCAAAAATACCTGGTAACAGCACTGCACTCAAAAACCCTCCAGTATTGGCAAAGCCTGAGACAAAACCGACCTCTTTCATTTCAAAAGATTTGCGCACGACGGCAAAAGTTAACGCACTTGCTCCGTTTCCGTACCCAATGATGGAGAAAAGAATAATAAGCATGAAGTAAGGCGGCTTCCCGTTAAATAAAAGAAAAGCAGCCCAGCTTATAAAAACGATGATGTGGACGACAATATAGGGCCTTTTTATTGATTCCAAACGGCTTGAAATCCAGCTTGTCAGCGGAGCCCCAATGATTGCCCCAAATAGACCGATCATAATGAGCTGGCTTGCCCCTGACCGTGTCATTCCATAGACATGCATCCCATATGGGACGGCCCACGAACCAATAAACCCTACATACGTGCCAACAACTCCAAAGTGGCATAAGAAGGTAGCCCATGCCTGGCGATTGGAAAAAATGCGATATAACAAAACCAGCGTTTTTTCACGTTTTTTCTCCGTTTTAACTGAAGATTTTTGTGTCAAAGAACTGTTCTTTTCCATTTCCTTTGGTTTCTTTACGAGTACAAAATAAAGAAGAAATCCGCAAAGGCATAAGATTATTCCCACTGTAAAAAAAGGCGCTCGCCAGCCCGATAAGGAAATCCATGCTGAAAAAGGAACAGTCGCCATCAGGAAACCCAAACTCCCCGTCATTCCTGCCATGCCAAGCAATCCAACAAATTCTTTCACTTTAAACCATTGGCTTAATATTAAAACTAAATTGACCCAAATTGTCGCATCCCCTATCCCTACGAGTAACCTGGCAAGAAGAAGGACCATTTCATTCGGTGCAAGACTATAAATTAATGTGCCTATACCATTAAGCAATGTCCCGATAATAAGAAAACGATTGGTGCAAAACGATCTGACAAGATCCCAATCGGAACTTGCAAACCCGCATACGCCAAAAATTGAATACTCGTCAGTAATCCAATAGTAGACGCTGTAACATTAAAGTCTTTCATCAATTGATCCGAAATTAATCCCGGTGCTGTTCTTTGGCTCACAATTAATAAATAAGCAAACAATACTGTGGCAAAAACAACCCATCTATAACTGCTATTTTGTTTTTCCAATGGTCTCTACTCCTGTTGTCTATTATTTCCTTTATATTATACTCTTTATTTTCTTATATATAGATTTTCCTACTTACCATGGAGTAGTTTTCTTTTTAACGAGATAGTGCAAGGGGAATTTAACTTGAAGAACTTTAAAGTCCCGCTGCGATTGAAAAGTACGTTTCAATCACAGCGGGACTAGAATCTAACATTTGATAATAATGGCCATTCTTTTATTATTTCCTACTTATTCATTTTAGCAAGAAAATCTCCTAGAAGGCCCTCTAAATCGTTTTCAGTTTCGTCATTTTCTTCCTCTTCTACTTGCTTCTGATTTTGAGCTTCTTTCCAATCGAATGTACTTAGGTCATCATCCATCATGTCTAAGTCATCAGAATCCGCTTTTTCATTTGAAACGGATAGATTATCCTCATTGATAGAAGTAAGCGAATCACCTTTGATTGCCATGTCTTCCTGCAAGTACAATGCCTCGTTTATTTCTAATGATTTACTGTTTAAAGAGGCCAGCAATGCAGTTGCCCTAATTGGGTCAGTTAATAGTTGATAAATAATACTTCCCAACAAGGCCTCAGAATGTTCATGCTTTACCCAGTCCCGCTGTGATTTACTTAATTTATGGGGAAGGGGAATTGTAATCGATTCCCTTTCCCTTGCATAAGAATTACCAACCCCTTGTACCACAAACTCAGCAATCTTACTTGAAAAATTCCTTCTCTCTGTTTCTTTTAAGTTTTGCAAATGCCTTAATATATGGTCAGGGGTATCGGAAGGAACACGAAAGGATATCGCTTGGCCCTCTTAACCTCACTTGGGGTGCTTTTTTTCATACTATCACCTTTTTTTAGCTTTTAACGGGCTCAGGAACCGCATTTTGCTTTTCTGATTTTTTCACAAAATCAATGATTAACTTATAATAAGCATTGGCCATCATCCAGATGCTCTCTTTCTCGTCTTCAAAAAACTCAATATTATAACCATCCAGCTTATTATTCAATGCTTTGATATATTCCTTTAATACCGTTGCACCACCGCCAACGAAGTAGCAAATTTCTGTTTGAGAATTCTTCTGCCATACATTGCGGAGCAAACGATATTGCTTTTTAGCTAGTTCCAGCAGAATGCGATCTGTAATATCATGGACGCTCGTCCGGCTTCCTTTAACCATAATATGATTGCGATCATTTTTTCTCGTTATAATTTCAACAACGTCACGTCGGCTGTCTAATTCCACTCCATGTTTGGTCCTTATTTCTTCCCTAATTGCCTCTAGTGATTCCGATACGCCCAGATTAAATCCTTGCGCCTTATCATCATCGACATTTCGATTTTTAATAACCGCGACATCTGTCGATAAGCCACCAATATCCTGGATTAGTATCCTCTTATCAATTAAATCCTTATTAATTATTTTTAAGTTATTATCCATTACTAGATTAATGTAAGCCGCAAAGCCTTCAGGATAGACTTTAACCTCATCAAATTTAATATTTACCTTTATTCCCTGGTATTTTGGTGTTACCAGAAATTCGACTTGATGAACAGAACCCATTAATTTAGATCGATATCCTGCATCCTTTCCTTCCTTCACTTCACGAAGGGGAAGTCCGGTTCCTAGCGTATAATTTGCATCAATTACATTTTTTGTCCTTGGAAAAACCTTTGTATTATCTTCCTTCACTGCATCTAGTGCAAGGGTTGCAAACAGCATGATTAATGTTTGATCTTCTTCTGACTTGCTGCTTCCCGGATCTAATTCTGAGGCATTATCGCTTTTTGTGGCTAAATTGCCAATACGGTAAATAACATTATTTTCTTTCAGTGCTGGAGAATGCACCTTAATATGAATTCCATCCAACGGGTTTTTATTATCTAATTCTTCTATACCAATAACAGGCCGATTTTCCGTTTCCCTTGCAACAATATTAGGGATATTCAATTCATTCTCTATTTCCCCGAAAATAGCTTTTATTGAATCATTTCCAACATCAACAGCAGCAATTCTTGATTTAGTCATATTACACCATTCCTTTTCTTTCTAGTTTTATAGTTATAAGCTGATATGTATTAATTATGTTCTTCTATTAAGGTTATAGATGATTACTAGATTCTTCAATGAAACCGGCACAAAAGAAATAAATCTGTAAACCTGTAAACAACCTGTAAACTAATGGTTTTTTGTACACAATTTCGTATACGACACTTACAAACTTGTGTACATGTTGTTTTTGTGGGATGTAAACGTGTTTGTATACACGTAAACGAATTTGTATACTTTTGTTTACTTATAGTAAACTTGTAAACATTTTTGTTTACGTGGTAATTGGTAAGGTTAATAAATTTTAAATTTGTTTTAAATTTCTTACTGTAAAATAAAATTTTAGTCTGTCTTAGAATGGGTCTGTTGATCTCCGTTCCAGGCACTCGCTTTCCGCGGGGCGGGCGGTGAGCCTCCTCGGCGCACTGCGCCTGTGGGGTCTCACCTGTCCTGCTGCTCCCGCAGGAGTCTCGCGCCATCCACTCCAATCAACAGGGTTTAGAAAGTTAGTGGAGTAGTAGAACCAAGCCTATCTTAAAATAGATACATATAACGCTAGAGGTGATGAAGATGCTTTCGAAAAACAACCCAATCCAAAGAGCTCAACTTAAAATGGTTACTTTAGACCAACTTGTTCTTCAGGGCCATTTGGTCCGTAAGATGGAATCGGCCCTTGATTTCTCTTTCATTTATGACTTAGTCAAGGTCTTGAAGTATTCGACACCAATAAAGAGGGATATCGGGAATATAAATCCCCAAAGCATATTTTCTCCACTTGCCCGTTTTTAGCCAAATGTACAGAAAGCAAGGATCATCAAAAGGTAGTGACACGGTATATCTGGCAAGAGTATGTGGAGGAAGTTGACCACCTGAGGCATAAACAAGAGGTAAAAGAGATCTATGCGAAGCGCAAGAAAATGATTGAGCGCGTATTCTCAGATGCAAAGGAAAAGCATGGCATGCGTTGGACAACCCTGAGGTGTCTTAAAAAATTGGCCATGCAAGCGATGCTTACTTTCTCGCTGACTTGAATCTTAAAAAGATGGCCAACTGGACATGGAGAGGTTCAGTAATGGCCTAGAGACTGCCCCTAAGGGGTGGTCTAACCTTAGTGAAAGCCTAATAAAATCGACAAAAGGGGTTTGGAATGAGAACATTCCAAACCCCTTTTGTCGACAACCTGTTATTGTTTTTTCGCCACAATTTTACTGATATATGCCGATACATCCTGTATCTGTTTATCTGTTAAAACATCTCCAAATGCTGGCATAACCGTGCCGCCTTTTTTAACCCTTTCTATCACTTTTTGTTGATCATCGGCTACCTTGCTAAGCTGGAGATTCGGTCCATTATGTCCTCCTGCTCCTTGTTCGCCATGACAGGCAAGACAGTTTCCCTTAAAGACCTTTTCACCTTCGTCCGGATTAGCCGCAGTAGTCGCCCCACCTTGATCCTTATTTTCGTTTTTCTTAGCCTTATTGTTTGTTACTGATCCTGATTTGATTTTTCCATCGAGGGAGAAAGTCCAAAGCGAGTCTGCATGCTTAGACCCAGCAAGGGAATTTCCTGCGACAAGGACAGAAATGTATTCCTTTCCATCGACTTCATAAGCAATTGGCGGCGCATTTACTCCTGCATCCGTTTTAAATTCCCATTCCTGCTTACCAGTTTTCGCATTATAAGCGATCAGTCTTCCATCATTATGGCCAACGAAGACCAGTCCACCCTTGGTGGTTAATATACCGCTGTATGCAGTGGCATTCCATTTTTTCTGCCATGCAATTTTGTTTGTTTTCACATCAATTGCCGTCACTGTACCTTTTAACGGAGCATCCTGTATTGGCTGGATGATGCTTCCCCAATAAGTGCTTCCCGGTTTATATTTTTCCTGGCTTCTGGTAAAAGTAGAATACTGGTCAGAGCCTAACACGTAGAAATATCCCGTTTCCGGACTGTAGGCAGATGGCGGCCAGTTTGCCCCGCCAAATGTGGATGGCTTTACGAGAAGCGCTTTTTCCCAATATGGAGTAAAAATCTTTCCGAAGCTGCCGTTATACCCTTTTACTTCTTTTTTGATCTGCTCTTCTGTTACATCCTGCGGCACAAACGCATCACCTTTAGGGATTGGTTGTGTAGGTGAAGTGTTTTGCCGCGGTTCCTGCGGTACAGGTTTTTCATCAATTCCTACCAACGGCTTGCCATTTGTCCTATCGAGAATATACACCCATCCTGTTTTACCTGCTTGTGCAAGAGCCTTTCTTGTTTTTCCATTCTTTTTCACATCAAACAAAATGACTGGATTGGGTGCATCCAAGTCCCAAAGATCATGATGAACTTCCTGGAAATGCCATTTATACTTGCCAGTCTCCGCATCAACGGCCACAATAGAAGAAGAGAATAAGTTATTTCCTTTTCGATTACTTCCATCCAAATCTGGCGAGGCATTGCCTGTTGAGAAATAAAGCAGGCCTAATTTAGGGTCGACGGCTGGCGTCTGCCAGACCGGTGCCCCTCCGCGTTTCCACGAATCATTATCACTTGGCCATGTTTCATGCCCGCTTTCTCCAGGTCCAGGAATCGTATAAAAGCGCCAGAGCTCCTTTCCTTTTTTAGCATCAAAGGCGGTGACCCTTCCCCTAATTCCATATTCCCCTCCGGAAATACCTGTATACACCTTTCCGTGATAGTAAAGAGGTGCACTTGTAATCGTATAGCCCTTTTTCCAATCATCAACCGTCGTCGACCAAACCTCTTTACCTGTTTTCTGATCCAGCGCCACAAGCCTTGCATCTAAAAGGCCCACATATACTAACCCGTCGCCAATCGCTACTCCACGGCTAGTCCAGCCACAGCAAACGGTGTTTAGTTCCCCGATGTTAGGTTTATAAGTCCATAAGGTATCACCCTTTTTAACATCAATGGCGGAAACTTCGTCTGCACCCGTAATTACATACATCACACCGTTATAAACAACCGGTGATGCTTCTCCTGAATACTTGAACTCAAATCCCGAACCGAGATGAGTTACCCATTTTGCCTTTAGATCCTTGATATTGGATGTGTTAACCTCGTCCGAGACTGAATACCGCTGATTGAATGTATTGCCGCCATTAGCAATCCAATTACTCTTCGGAAGCGCTGTCAATTGCTTGCCGGTAAATGCCGGTGCCATTGGATCCTCTGCTTTTGTTTCCGCAGGGGTGTTTTCACTTTCTTTCGGCGTACCCACCACTTGCTCCTTTTTATCCACTGTAGTTAGAAAAACATAAAATAAAACGATGACGATAAAGAGGCCTGTAAAACCAGAAATAATAATCCACTTGTTTTCCCGTTTCAACTCCGCACCTGCTTTCCTAGTACATAATTACTATTTCCATTACCCTTTTATTAGAAAAGTAAACAAGCCATAAAAGTCTTAGAGCAGGAAATCTTTTGTCATTTATTGAATTAACTACTAATCAAGTAAGAAAGAATTAGAAGGAGCACATGTTTTATGTCAATTTTACTAGAAAATATTAATCGTATTATTCATGATTCAATGAAAGCTAATAACATCCCTGGTGCAGCGGTTGCTGTTATTAAAAACAATGAGGCGCTTTTATCTCGGGGATATGGAAAGACGAATGTTGAGGAATGGGGATCACCCGTCCGTTCAAATACACTGTTTCGAATTGCATCCGTAAGTAAGCTTTTTACGGGGACACTAATGATGATACTTGCGGAAAAGGCGCTATTGATTTGGATAAGCCTGTCCAAGCTTATGTACCATGGTTCACTGCCGCTGATCCGGAACTATCCAAGCTTATTACACTTCGTATGCTTTTATCGCACTCATCCGGCCTCCCTACAGGCGGCGGCTTAAGTTTCTATCACAACGAGTCAGGCCTGTTTCAGTATATGAAAGAAGTCGTTCCAACCCTGCCAATTCTTTTTCATCCAGGCACTGCCTATTCCTATGGCAACCATGCACTGAATATCGCAGGATTTGTGGCAGAGCAAATAACAAACAAAAAGTTTGCAGTACTAATGCAGGAAATGCTTTTTAATCCTTTGGAAATGAATCAGACCACCTACGATCCTTTAAAGGCGATGACCTATCCATTGGCACTTCCTCATGATAAGGACAGCAATGGAAATCTGGCTATTTCTCATAAATTTATGGATAATACTGCGAGCTATCCTTCTTATTATGCATTTTCTTCGATTGAGGACCTGGGCAAATTCGCCATGATGCATCTCCAGGAAGGAGCTTATGCCAATAAGCAGATTATCTCCTCCGCTTCTATCAAGGAAATGAGGAGTCAACATAGCAAATGGTACAATTTAACGGATGGTGGCTGCGGGATCACGTTTTTCAAAGAAACGAAGGATGGCATTGACCGTTACTGGCATTATGGACAGTATAGCAATCAGTATTCCAGCCAGTTTATCCTTGTTCCTGAAAAAGGAATTGCCGTCATTGCTTTGGCAAATGGAGAAAATATCTTTCAAGCCGGATATGAGATTGTGGACGAGTTGCTGAAAGAAGCAAGTAATGAGGAAATGGAGAAAGTGAACGTAACTTCTTCTGTGGAACCTGATTGGAAAGCCATTGAAGGTTCTTATTTACACAGCTATTACGGGATTTTCGATATCCAGTACCTTTCAGGAAAGGTATTTTTAAAGCAAAACGAACAGGAATTTGAACTAATTCCACATAGCAGCGATACTTATGTTGCCAAGGATGAACAGGGAAACACCACTTTCACTGTAGGTTTTCCAACCCCTTCTGCAGAACAAACCATCCAATGTATCGTTGTAAACAGCAAGGCATGCCCTGAGTTTAAACAAGTGTACACTCCGAATCCTAGCGATTGGAAAAACTGGGAAGGCACATTTAGTGATGGAAGGGATTCTTACGAGGTAAGGATCCATGGCGAATCCCTGATTATTAAAGACCTGCAAATGAATAAAGAATTAACAGGCCGTGCTATTGAAAAAAATCAGTTTTTGACAAAGGAATATGGCCTGGTAAGTTTTATCAATATTAATGGCGCCATTAACCTGGAATTTGACTATGCCTGGCGTTATCCGAAAGTAAACGCAGGTGTTCTGGCGCTGCAATTATAACAAAGGAAAATAAAAAAAATCCTCTTCGGGAAGACAGCTGGAACAGTCTCTTAAAGAGGATTTTTTTATTTATTGGTGCAGCTTGAAAAAAAAATTCTGAGGAATGGCCGTTATTCCGTTTTACTTGCAGCCGCTACTGCTGATGACATTGCCGCAACGAGTGGCGAGCTTCCTACCTTCACTCCATTTTTCCATATTGTTACCTCACCAAACATTTGATCCTTGCCTATTATACTATCAGCTGCAAGAGGGATGATCGTTACCTTTTTACTGAAAGGGAACTTGGAATCCTTTTTGGCTGTAATAGAAATCGTATTTTTAGCTACCAGTGGAATGGAAGTACCATTCATGTTCACCGATGTAATCGTCTCCCCCTGTTTTACCACTTCTGCTTTTTGCATCATGGCAAAGGAGTAAGTCGTAATGGCCAAAGGTCCTTATATTCTTCCTTTTTAGAAGACTTCATGACTACCCCAATCAGAGTAACATCACCTTTTTTTACAATTTCAACAAGAGAATTCCTGGCTTCGTCTGTATACCCTGTCTTCCCTCCCATTACGTATGGGAGGGTAAAATATTGTGCCCGGCTTGTAAGCTTTACTGTCCGTTTAGAAGTATGTACGGTGGCTGATTTTAGTCCCATTGTTTTAAAAACATCCGGATAGTTTAGATATGCGGCCTGGTGAGGAGTGCCATATCACTTGCCGTGGTATAGTGTGCCGGATTATGTAATCCATTTGGAGTTACAAAATGACTGTTACTCACTCCAATTTCCTTTGCCTTTTTATTCATTAAAACACTGAACTTTGCTTCGCTTCCGGCAATATGTTCCGCAATCATTGTTGCAACATCGTTGCAGCTCATAACTAATAATGCTTTGAGGGCATCGTCCCGGCTCATTCTTTCGCCAACTTTTAAAAGAAAATAAGGATTGCTTGCATCCTGTTTTACTGCTTGTTTACTGGCAGTCAACATTGTACCCGGTTTCACCGAATCTATCAAAATCATCGCGGTGACAATTTTAGTAAGGCTTGCTGGAAACCATTTTTTTTGATTTTGCTTTGAGTATATGGCTTCTCCGGTTTTTGCATCAATCACGACTGCATATTCCCCAAAATTTTCGGAGCTGGTGTGGCTGCTTCTGACTTAGAAACCTGTCCTGCTAAGAAAATTAATAGAATAAAACAAAAAACTACCTTTTTAACAAGCATGAATGACCTCCTAATATATTAAAATACATTTCAATTTCTTTGCGGAAGAAGAGTAGTACGTAATGCTCTATGTATTATTTATTCGTTATTTTGAATTTTTTTCCTATTCATGAAGAAAATTATTTTTTATAGCAAAAAAAGAAGCGCCAATGGCCATACTCAAGTCATTGGCGCTTCTGCCTCGAAGGCTTAAATTAATTAAATGATCATTTATATCTTTTTAACAAACTCAGATTTTAATTTCATCGCGCCAAAACCATCAATTTTGCAATCAATATCATGGTCTCCGTCAACCAGGCGTATCCCTTTTACTTTTGTCCCTATTTTTATGACAGATGAAGTCCCTTTTACTTTAAGATCCTTGATTACTGTAATAGAATCACCATCGTTTAAAATATTTCCATTTGCATCTTTAACAATCTTCTTATCTTCACTATTTTCCGTAATTGATTCTGAAGTCCATTCATGACCACATTCTGGGCAAACATAAAGACTTCCATCCTCGTAGGTATATTCTGAATTACATATCGGGCAATTAGGCAAATTAGACATCAATTCATTTCCTCTCGTTGTACTAAAAGTATATCCTACCTATGGTACGGTTCAAAATGAGGTTTTTCAAGTGTTCACATTAAAAAAGGCAATTCCTAGACAACACTACAGAATTCCCCTTCTTTATATTAAAAATTTTAAACTAGATACGTCCTTCTTCTTTTAATATTCCAACAAAAGCTTCTACAACTTCTTTATCGTAGTGAGTATCTACGAGCCTTTTTAATTCATCTACAGCAAACTGTACATTATAGGCTTTACGATAGGCACGATCTTCTGTCATCGCATCAAACGTATCACTAACCGCAATTATTCTTGCTTCCAAAAGAATTTGATCTCCTTTAAATCCATTCGGGTAACCGCTTCCATTTAATCTCTCATGGTGCTGTTCTATTATATCAGTTATGCCTTCATAATAGAGGTTCTTAACCATTTTTGCCCCATCGGACGGATGGCGCTTTATGATGGCAAATTCTTCGTCTGTTAACTTGCCAGGTTTGGTTAAGATATCCTCAGGTGTATTTATTTTTCCGATATCATGGAGAAGGGAAGATATATATAAATTCTCTAATTTTTCTTTTGGCAGCATTAGCTTTTTTGCAATTTTTACTGCATACTCAGAAACTCTTTCACTATGTTTATATGTATATCGGTCTTTTTTTTCCACTTGATCAACTATATTTTTTAGTGTGGTCATACTTTCACTTAATTGATAAAACGTCGGTTCTGTAATAACCCACAAATAAACAACATCTGTTAATACATTAAAATGAATGGGCTCTTTAATATTACTGGAGGTAAAATAGTCATGGGGTCCCAATTTAATTTTTTCGCCGTCCAATTCGCAGATCATTTCACCTTGAAGTATATAAACAAATTCCATTACATTGGGATTATCGCCTGGATAAATGTAAAATAAATTATCTTTTGCTACATTCTGGATCATAATTTCAGATCCATCCCCACGGGCAAGCAGGCTAATATCAAAATTATCAAAAATAACCTGTTCCATATAAGTTCCTTTTCTTCCTATAGTAAAAGCCACTGGTACCACCTCAAATTCCAATTACAAAAATAGCGAGCCTTTATATATACAAGACTCGCTTTCTTTCTTTAATAATATAGAATTCGAAAAGCTTCCTCAATCATAATTTTTACAAGATTTTTAAAATTTTACAATTCGTATAGGGTCAATGTAGACCCACTTATCAGCAAAACGTACAAGCTTCCAGCTGCATTCCGCAATTACACCATTTTCTGCAGCTTTTTTAATTGTATTAGCTGACAATTGAAGTGTCTCATTATAGACATCTTTAATGACTTTTTGAAGGTCACTAGTAAATCTTTCTGTTTTTTCTTGATACTTTTCAGATCTTTCATCCAGCTTGTTTGTTAATTTACTTATTTTTTCTTCCAATTTAATTGCATCCTTGTCATTCGCAGGTACCAGCTGTGCTGTTGCTTCATCTATATCCTGATGAATCTCATATAATTTACTATCAACTCTCAATTGTTCTTCATTTATTTTGGCATTTAACATAAAAACCTTTTCCTGGAGTTTTTCTTCTTTACTGCGGTCATTTTTGACAGCTTCCAGGTCAGACAGGGCTTTTTCTCTCTCATTTTTTAATTTTATTAGTTTATCTCCTTCTTCAATTTTACGAATATCAGCAATATAATCGGTTTGAAGTGAATCTGCTTTTTCTACTGCTTTTTCAATTTTTTGATCAATATCTCTATTGGTTTTTTCAATTAAATCCAGTGCTTTTGCCACATTTTTGTCTTCATCCGCAAATGCAGGCGACCCTAATGTTAAAATTAATGTTGTTGAAAATAAAATTGATAATAGCTTTTTCATAGTTTTACCCTCCTCAAGATTAGTAATATTTACCCACGAAAAAGGTCCTTTTAAACATATAAAAGGACCTTTTCTTTTTCGCAACTGGCTGGCGTAGTAGTTCATTACTTTAGCCCCTATAGCTTTGCGTCCTTATCCTTTCAGATAAGTTGCCCTTGATTCTATTTTATTATCTACCAATATTATACAAGCTCTTAATATCTATTTCCATGTCTTCTTTTGTAATATTTTGTATTTTCGTGTTTTTTCTAAAAGAAATATTCTAGGTGAAAATGCTCTTTTATGGCTTTCTGAAAATTTTCAATTGTGAGCGGTCCGTTAAAAACACCAAGAATATCAGATAAAAAGACTTCATTTCCAAATGTTTCTTCGTAAAATGACTTTCTTCCTAAATCTAATAGAGCTTGATCAATTTTTACTGCACCATTCTTAGGAGATAATAACACTCTTCCTTTTGCTGTTTGCATTAAATCATGGGCATGTAAATGTTAGAAGGTTCTTCCCCAAAGGTCAAAGGCAGGTTTATCTTCATCCTTCTGCCATGTCACCTTTTCTGGTTTTACAATTTGGTCTTTAGAAGGAATAAAAGCATAAACCGGTTTATTTAAAGTAAAAAGAACGCTAGAATTGTACTCAAACAAAACATCCACTTTCTTGTTTTCACCCCAACTGCCTTCTCTATGGAAATTAATTGCTGAAAGCCACCTTTAATTTCTACCTATTCAAAAAAAATATACCATATCGAATCACTCTTTCTTCTTTTCAACGGAATATTGAATCAAAGAATCAAAAACAAGGCATTCACCTATAATCTTTTTAAGAATATGCTAAATAACACCTAACCGAAGGAGGTTTATTTATGTATCATCATTTTGGGTATGTACAAAAGTGCGAAACAGTTCCTATCACATTTCCACCGCAATACCAGCCCCAGCATCCAGGTATTGAATCTTTTATGATTCCAAGACCTATCTCCGAAAATCCTAATTATATTGGAAGCAATAAACTATTGAACAAAACCGCCATCATTACTGGGGGAGACAGCGGGATCGGCCGGGCTGTCGCTATTGCTTTTGCAAAAGAAGGCGCAGATGTTGTTATTGTTTATTTAAATGAGCATGGGGATGCATTTGAAACAAAAGATAGAGTGATACAGTTGGGAAGACAATGCCTGACGATCGCAGGAGATATTGGGGATGAGAATTTTTGTCATTATGTCGTTCAGAAGACAATTGAAGCTTTTGGCCATCTGGAGATCCTCGTCAATAATGCAGGAGAAGTACATCCACAAGCAAGTATCAGCGACATATCAGTAATGCAGCTTAAACGTACTTTTCAAACAAACATTTTTTCGTTTTTTTATCTTACACAAGCAGCCATTCCCTATTTAAAAAAAGGAAGCTCTATTATCAATACAACTTCAATCGCTGCATACAGCGGACTTGAATACGCGATCGATTATGCCGCTTCCAAGGGAGCAATCGTTTCATTTACCCGCTCATTAGCATTATCCGCCATTAATCAAGGAATCCGGGTCAATGGCGTTGCTCCGGGACCTGTATGGACCCCTCTTATTCCTTCAAGCGGTCCACCGGAAACTTATGCAACATTTGGAAGTGACACTCCAATGAAACGTGCTGCCCACCCTTTTGAACTGGCACCTGCATATGTTTATTTGGCTTCGGACGACTCCTCATATGTAACAGGACAAATTCTTCATGTAAACGGTGGAATGATTATAAATGGATAAGAGTGAAACTTCGATTCAAACGATAGTGTCCCTTTTCCCTTGATTATTTAAAGATGTTAAACGGATTTGGTTCTTCCGTGCAGTTACCTCCTTTTGTAAAGATAGAAACGGGTCTCTACACCCCAAAAAGCGGCAATGTATAAACTTATGCCAAATTATTATTTATTCACTACTTTGTGTTGCCTCTTGAGTCGTCTATCGATTTTCACCAGCTTTTTGTACATATTTTAATCAATAGAAATGTACTATTATTTTTTAAAGATTAAGGATTATTTACAATAGGATATACATTTGACAATCAAATTTTTCAAGGTGATGATAAGTAGTTTCTTTTAATTGAGGTGTGAGAAACATTTCACGTGTGCAGAATAAAAACAAACTAATAAATTACTATCAACTCGAATCTAACCCGAAAAACCTCATTTATTTATGGTACGGTTCTCCGTAACGAATCTAAATGAGGTTATAAAACCATAAATATATTTTATTTTCCATTTAAAGATCTACTTTAACACAGTCAAAACTAATACCTGTTTCATTTTATTTGCCATTTTTCAACATTGAGGTCTTTTACTTTTGAGTAAATAATTTTGGTGTCTAAAAAAGTTTTAAAAATTCTTTTGCTGTTTTTGATAAGTAACTATTCTTCCTCCAAATTACTTTGGGTTCAGATATTAAGGTCTGATCCTTTAGCTGAATGACTCTCAATCCTCCCAATGAATGGAGGGATAATAACGAGAGCGGTAAGATCGTTGCACCAAACCCCGATGAAACGAGACCAAGTAACATAATTAAATCCTGACATTCGCACAGTATATTTGGTTCTAAATCTAACCGTTGAAATTCATTGACAATTTGTCCATACGCACCTAAACCATAGTTTGGTCGCAGAAGAATCAATGGCAAATTGATGATTTCCTCTAACCTGCATTGTTCTGATCCACTCCACGTCCATTTTTCAGGCAAAACAAGCACATATGGGTCACTTTCCAATGTCATTTGAGAGATACTTTTTTCTGTTATTGGACTATTTGTTATCGCAATCTCAATCTGACGTTTAGATAACATTTTTATGAGATGAATCGTTTCACCTTCCCATACTTTGAAAGTAAGACCAGGATTTTTCTCACGAATATCTATCACCTTAGAAAGAATTAAAGATGCACAATAAAGATTGGATCCAACAGATAAAATCCCACTGGCGTCCTTCCTCAATTCTTGAACTTCAACTATTGTTTCATCAAGTTTATTTAAAAGTTCTTTTGCTCGAAGAAGTAATCTTTCCCCCTCCAAGGTTAAATTAAGACTTTTGTTATCTCGATCAAATAAAATGACGCCTAGCTCTTCTTCCATTTGTTTGAGTTGTCTGCTCAAAGGGGGTTGAGCAATATTTAATTTCTTTGCAGCGGTCGTGATCTTACCTTCTTCTGCTATAGTGACAAAGTATTTTAACTGTCGAATATCCAAGATTAAACCTCCATCATACCTAAAAGATATAGTAAAAATATAAAACAGATATTTTAAGTATTGATAAATTAAGTATAGACTAAGATGTAGTGTAATTCACAAGTTGTAAGGAGAGTGGCTTTGTTGTTCAAAAAAAATACCATACAATTTCCAAAGCTTTTATCGGTTGGGAATATATCAAATGGATTTGTGGCCTGGCTTTTTGGTTCAGCAGGACCATTATTAATTGTTTTACAAGCTGCTGCAAAAGGTCATTTGTCTGGTAGCATAACCAGCTCATGGATTTTCGCCATTTATGGAATGGGGGACTCCTAACGCTCATCGTCTCCTTATATTATGGGCAACCCATTGGCTATGCCTTTTCAATACCTGGAGCCATTCTTGTCGGCTCAAGCTTAACCCATTATTCTTTCAACCAAGTGGTTGGTGCCTATATTATAACCGGGATCCTTATTTTTCTTTTAGGATCATCTGGCCTTGTTACAAAATTGATGAAGGTTTTGCCTATGCCAGTTATGATGGGGATGGTGTCAGGCGTCTTACTCCCTTTCGGAACTGAAATGATCAGCTCGGTTGTAAAGAATCCTTTACTCAACGGAATCCCGTTACTTGTCTTTCTTGCTCTTTCTTTTTTCTTACGATTTTCAAAAAAGTTTCCTCCTATATTAGGGGCGATCATTGCAGCAATTCTTTGTCTTAAATTTTTGCCGAACGTTTCTGTACAGCCTCTCCATATAACAATGGGCATTCCCCATTTTATCATCCCATCATTTAGTTTTTCCGTTGTAGGGGAACTTGTCATTCCATTACTCTTAACGGTTATTGCCATTCAAAATGCCCAAGGGATTGCTATGTTAGAGACCCATGGCTATCGTCCACCGATCAATGCCATGACCAATTGGAGCGGAATCGGTACCATTATAAATGCTTTTTTTGGGGCCACCCAGCCTGTATTGCAGGTCCCATGACGGGCTTACTTGCTAATAAAGAATCAGGCAAACTTGAACATAGGTATGTCGCTGCTATTGTATTAGGAGTATTATCCTGTCTATTAGCTCTATTCTCTCCAATAGCTTCGCAAATTCCACATGTCATTCCTGCCTCATTAATTCAATTACTAGGTGGCGTCGCCATGATTAGTGTACTGGTTGACTCTTTGAAAATGAGTTTCTCTGGTTCATTCAAATCAGGCGCCCTCTTTTCATTTATAATCACAATCTCTGGGATCTCTATTCTCCATATTGGAGCTCCATTCTGGGGTCTAGTTGGGGGTACCTTGGCCACCGTATTCTTGGATAAACAAGATTTTTATAAATCCGAATCAAGTGACCAAAACAATGAAACTAACTTGAGTGAAGCTCTTTACAAGGAAAAAATTTCCTAACACCGTTTCTTTAGACCTCGGATACATCTCATGACACAATAAAAGACACCTAGACATAGTGCAGTCTAGGTGTCATTTATTTTTTTGTATAGAATAAAAACCCTTTACTTATGGTACGGTTCTCCCCGATTGATCCTAAAAGCCCTATAGATTTGTTCCACTAAAATGAGCTTCATCAATTGATGTGGGAAGGTCATTTTTGAAAATGACAGCTTCTCATTAGCCCTGTTTAAAACTTCATCGCTTAGACCAAGTGAACCGCCTATGACAAATGCGATTTTGCTTTTTCCATATGTAGCGAGCTTATCGAGTGTATCCGCAAGTTCCTCAGAAGATTGCATCTTTCCATTGATGGCGAGTGCGATTACATGAGCGTCACTTGCTATCTTAGATAGTATTCGCTCCCCCTCTTTTTGCTTTACCTGCTGCATTTCGATTTCGCTTAATTCCTCGGGAGCTTTTTCATCTGCTACCTCAATGACCTCTACCTTAGCATAAGCAGTCAGCCTTTTTAGGTACTCTTCAATCCCCATCTTCAAATATTTCTCTTTTAACTTTCCAACCGTAACGATCGAGATATTCACAATCCACAGCCCTTTACAAAAAGATTACAAACAGTTTACAAACAAGATATCCACAAATCTTATCCACATATCCACATTTTTTATCCACATCTTGTATGGGATCATTCGTTCGCTACTATATATATAGCCACATTTCGACAATATTCACAGCTTGTTGATAAGTTATCCACATCTATTTTAGTCATTACCGGGAATGTTTCATACTCATCCACAATCGTATCCAATGCTAGTTCAATATGTTCTTTACAGCAATAAATCACTTTTTATCCATCTCCTGCTTATTCTTTTTTTATTATTTTCTATTGTACACTATTCTGCTTAAGCCATGCCTTTAACTTATCCACAGAAATGATTTTTCGACAAAAAAGAAGGGGTGCCCATGGCTCCCTTCTCATAAATTCTCTTTATAAACTTTCCCCGCTCAGCTTCAGTGTTGTTTCTTGAATTTTTCCTTCGCGGTAAAACTTAATTTTCATTTTATCGCCGATCTTTTTGTCGTTATATAGATGTTTCCTTAATTCAAGAACGTCATTCACTTTTTTGCCGTCAAGCTCGACAATCACATCGAGTTCTTTTAAGCCTGCCTTGGCTGCAGGAGAACCTGGAACTACCTGACGAAGTGCTACTCCATAATTAACGTCTTTCGGCAGCTTTAACGCTTCTTCTTGATAATAGGCAGGTATCTCAGCCACTGATTTTAAATCAACCCCCATATATGGGCGCTTTACATTGCCGAATTTTTCAAGGTCCTCGATAATTGGCTTAGCAGAATTGATTGGAATGGACAAGCCTATGCCCTCAACTGCCTGCTGTGCAATTTTCATGGAGTTAATTCCAATAACCTGTCCCGCAACATTTACTAAAGCCCCTCCGCTATTCCCAGGGTTAATTGCGGCATCTGTTTGGATAACCTCTGACTGCCAATCCACTACCCCATCCTGGTTTATATCTACTGGAATAGTTCTTTGCAAACCGGAAACGATTCCTTTTGTTACAGAGCCAGAGAATGTTGGCGTAGTGGATTACCAATAGCAATTACTGGTTCTCCTGGCTTTAACTGATCAGAGTTGCCAAATTCAGCAACTTTTTTAACCTTACTGGCATCTATTTCAAGTACGGCTAAATCAGTAAGCATATCACTTCCAAGTAATTTTGCCTTAATTTTCGTTCCATCTGATAGGCTGACTTCTAATCTTGTAGCCCCTTCAACAACATGATGGTTTGTTACTACATATGCTCTATTTCCCGCCCTTTTATAAATGACCCCCGAACCTGTGCCTGCTTCTTGTTCGTTGCTTCCGTCCTCCCAGAAACCTGAATTTGAGTTGGAAGCCTGGATATTCGTAATACCAACAACAGCCTCTCCGACTCTATCAACAGCTTTCGTCGTATCGTTTTCGACATCTAAGGAAACCTGCTTTTGGGTAAACTGATTATTTTGCTGGGTAACGGTCTGATTACCTTCTTCCTGCCCCGCAGTGTCAATTTTATAAGGCAGAATGCCGTAATTTGATAATGTTGGGATAGCGAGGACAACTAACAGGGCTCCTATAATAGCCCCTACTAAGCTTGAAAAGAAAAATCCCCGGCTCTTCCGCTTTGGCTCTTTATAACGGCTTTCGTCATGCTGATCGTAATAACCCATTTTACACCATCCCTCTCTCTTAATAGCATTAGATAAATTTAGTCTGGCTTTATAGTAATCATTATACTCTTTTGCTTGCAAATTTCGTAAAAATGCCCATTTCTTATGAAAATCTTCCATGTTTGTTCATAATTTAGTCTTATTTTTCCTTTAAAACCCAAAAAGGAATGAAAACCGCCCTTTTATAGCAGTTTTCATTCCTTTAATATACATCTTCTTCATCTTAAACGGCTGTTAAATTGGTAGGCGTTTTTGAATCCGTATCATAAAGATCAAATTGTTCGCCAACAATCATACCGCGGCTTTCAAGTGTCTGGGCTACCGACATTCTAGCCAGTTCTTTCATATTATTATCAAGGCTTAAATGAGCCAGATATACCTTTTTCGTATTGTCTCCGACAACCTCACTCATTGCCAGGGCAGCATCCTCATTCGAAACATGTCCGACATCACTCAGGATCCTTCTTTTAATATTCCACGGATAGCGGCCCATACGCAGCATCTGCACATCATGATTGCTTTCGAATACATATGAATCAGCATTTGAAATAATCCCTTTCATTCGATCGCTAACATAGCCTGTATCTGTAATAAGGACTAATTTCTTTCCGCTGTTATGAAAGACATAAAACATCGGCTCAGCCGCATCATGTGAAACACCGAAGGATTCTATATCTGTGGAACCGAAGCTCTTGACCGTTTCCATGTTGAATACAAACTTCTGGTCGACAGCTACTTCCCCAATGAGGCCATCCATTGCCTGCCATGTTTTTTCATTTGCGTACACCGGGAGTTTGTATTTTCTTGCCACAACGCCTATTCCTTTTATATGGTCACTATGTTCGTGTGTGACAAAAATGCCTGACAGCTTGCTCATATCGCGGCCAATTTTTTGAAAAGGCCTTCCATTTGCTTTCCGCTTAAACCGGCATCGACTAAAAAGGAATGGCTGTCCGATTCTATATAAACCGCATTTCCTGTACTCCCGCTGGCAAGGACACTAAAATGCAAAGACATAGTATTCACTCCGTTACATTTTTTTCTTCGTTGTTAAATTGAATGATTTGTCCTTCAAAACCATTTACAAAAAAGTCTTCTTTATCATCGACAACGAAATGCCATGTCGGTGCCAAAACCTGTGAGGCTGTGAGCTGAATAAGGGTGAAATACCCTAGTTCAACCTTCGTTACCTTGCTTTTAGACTTCAGTTGTCCTTTTTGATGAAGCGTTTCAATTGCTTTTAATGGCGGAAGAATTTCTTCCTTTTGGGACATCTTTTCAATCTTTTCAAGATAAGTTTGCTCGTAAGAAATGATTTGATTTTTTGCATTTATATTAAACGTTATCATTCCACTGACATTTTGATAAAATGGCTTATTTTCAAACTGCTGAAAATACGTAATCGTCTTCTTTTTATCGTCTTTTGCCCAAAACTGATAATGATCTCCAAAAAGAACATCATTTTTTAAAAAGGAGGAAATTTCAGCTGGCTCAAGCTTAGAGGTCAGCTGAACCGGTTTTTCCAAAACGGAACTCAGGATTGTTCCGTTATTTATACTAATCGACTGCCCTTTAAGCTCTTCAGCGTCCTCATTTTTGAAGATTTTTGGCTTCGCACTCACATACTGTCCTTTTAGCGGCGTTTTTGGAAGAGCGACATACTTAATTTCATCTGCCTTTAAGTTATCCTCAAAAGAAGCTTCTGTAATAAACTCATATTTGTTTGTATCCCTTATAGTAATAAATTGATAGAGAAGGTAAATATCCAGAATTAAAAAGGTTAAAATAAAGATGGTCTTAATCTTACTCCAATCCACGCTTCAAGCCTCCCAGGTCTTCCATTGTAATTTCTCCCCAGGTTTTATTATAACGATAATACCAGGTCGGTTCTAAGAGGATGAGCCTACTTTCATCTTCGTCTCTTTTCATCTTGTACCCTAGAACCATATCTCCCAGCAGGCTTGGCTTGAAATTTTTTCGCTTTTGTAAAAAGGATAAAACGTCATGGCCTGAAGCACGGGTAACCATTACTGTTTCCGAAACGATTGGGAGCTCGAGGGCAATATTGGGCCTTACATACTTATTTATTTCGTTTCGTCCCCATACTTCTGTTATTTCTGACATCCCCCGCTCATTAAAGACAGGATAGCCCTCACTGCTGTATAGCCTGAATGTTACTTTCTGGTTCATTTCATCCATCGAAACATAACGATATAGATCAGTCCAGCCGCCATGTTCGTTTACAAAATCTATACTTCGTTTCATCAATTCATATGAATTTCCCATATATTCGTTGTCCTCGGTTGGATTGACATACAGGAGCATATTATTGTTATAATCTATATTCATTTTGCTCGAGCCATCGGTGTATTCCTCGCCATCATTCAGGATGTTTTTCCTGACAATACTAGGATCACTGAAAAGCGCCTCTTTAAATTTTTCTGAGTTAAGAGTGACAGGCAGATATTTATATGCCATCATTTGCGTTTCCTTTTCAGGCAGAAAAATTGTCCGCTTTTCCGTTACGTTATAGGCAAAATAGCTTGGATAGTTTAATGCATTTTTATAAAAGTTCCGGTTTAAGTCATTAAAATAGGAAGGAGCAACATGGCTGCTATATACCTGTTGTGTTTCCGAAGAGACAAAATAGACAGTTCCATTCGCTTTATCCGGATTCTCCATGTTAATAATAATCCTGTCAAAATTAAAGGCTGGAAGCCTTTTCTGTTCAAAAGTAAGGATATTTCGGTATATCTCGATGGGAACTCTGCCGGGAAAAATGATTTCCATCGTTCCGCTCCGCTGTGTAAAACCTTTGATGTTCCCGGCTTTGTCCGTATAGTTCTTCACATCTGTAAACTCCCAGCGGCTCATTTCCCTTAAAAGCCTGTCCATTTCGCTGCTGTTTTCAGAACCGTAGTGTTTCCCTTTAACATGGAAGAGAATTCGATCTGGCTTTACAATCTTTTTCAATTCTTTTTGTTCACTTAATGAAACTTCTGCGACATATTTACTGTTTTGCATCGTTTCGAAATTCGGCTGGTATGTCCAAAGATTCCAGGTCAAAATAATGCTGAACAATACTAAAAAAATCAAAATGGCGGATTTTATTTTTTCATATTTCATTCCCATTCATCCTCTTCAGATCGTTCATATGGAAGGGTAAAGGCAATCTCCGTTCCTTTTCCTTCTTGACTGCTCGCCATATTCTACCGCCGTGTGCATGAACCATTTCCTTAGCAATGGCAAGCGCCAAGCCTGTGCCGCCAAGCTTTCGGGTCCTTGCCTTGTCAACCCGGTAGAAGCGTTCAAATATTTTGCTAAGATTTTCCTTTGGAATCCCCATTCCCTGGTCTTTGATGCTTACATAAATCTTATCTGCCTGTTCTTTTACAGAGAAGGTGATTTGCCCGCCCTCAGGAGAGTATTTCAATGCGTTTGAAATAATATTATAAAGCACCTGGGTAATTTTATCTTCATCAATTTCGACGAACATGGTAGTATCAGGAAGCATTCTATTAAAGGTGATGCCTGGCTCCTTTGTTAATTCAAAGCGGTCAATAATCCTGTCAAAAAACTCTACAAAATCGACCCATTCCTTTGTCAGGTGATAATCCCTGCTGTCCATCTTTGACAGCTGAAGAAGATCATTTACGAGCCTTATCATCCGCTCTGTTTCATTTTGAGTTACTTCAAGGAAATTAGGCGCAATTTCCTCATCCTTCCATGCTCCCTCTGCGAGGGCTTCAAGATAACTTCTCATCGTCGTGAGCGGAGTACGAAGTTCGTGGGAAACGTTAGCAACAAATTCCCTTCTCTCCTCCTCAATTTTTTCCTGGTCAGTAATATCATGAAGGACCGTAATCAAACCATTCACAAACCCGGTTTCCTTCTGAATAACTGAAAGGTTTGCCCTAAGGATATATGGCTTATTTTTCGTGCTGTAATCCAGAATCACGGAATCCTGTATTTCGAGCAAATCCTCGAAGGTATGAGTGTCATTCAAATCCAGCAATGACACAATCGGCTGGGATAGGACTGTTTCACGTGAAACGCCCAGCATTTCGGCTGCTGGCTCGTTTATTAAAATAACCCGTCCTTTTCGGTCGGTGGCAATCACTCCATCGGTCATATAAGAAAGGACGGAAGACAGCTTCCTTCTCTCCCCTTCGGTTGTTGCCTGCGCTTCCTGGAGCTTCTTTGTCAGGTTATTGAAAGTCATGGCCAGTGTTCCGATTTCATCATTCCCATATACTTTAACTTTCCGGGAAAAGTTTCCCTTCGCCATCGCCAGAGCCTGCTTCTTCATATCAGAAATCGGCTTGGTAATAGTCTGGGCGAGCAAAATTCCCAGCACAGCCGTTATAGACAAAGCAATAGCTGTTCCGGTCGTAAAAATGCCATTGATGGTTTTCATTTGTTCAAAGACATTTTCTATTTTGGCTACAAGGTATATGGCCCGAGCACTTTATGGCCGACTTAATCGGTGAAGATAATACCCAGACCCGGCGTCCAGTCTGCGGATCAATTAGAATGCTGCTCTGCTCTTCCTCCAAAACAAGCGAACGCTTGACCCTCAGTTCGGTCGTCCTCTGGCCACGTAACTCTGCTTATCCGGATCGGACGTGCCCAGGATCTTCAGTGTCTGCCCATCAATGACTCGCACCTCATAAATATCTACTTTAGCAAAATCGCGGAGGATCTTTTTAACATCATCCTCAAGCGGGGGATCGCCCTTATCACGCTGCTTTTCCATTTCCTGAACAACATTATAGGCAAGTAAATTTACCCTTTCCTTTATGGAGGTCTGGAAATTTGTTCGTAATGTTTCTTCGAGCTGCCTTACAAAATAAACACCAATTATTTGCATGGCAATTAGAATAAGCAGAACGTAAATAATAACAAATTTCAGATGTATCGATCTAAAAAAACCTACTTTTCTCATTCAATCCATTACTCCTGTTCTGGATTGCGGAGGTAATAGCCGACTCCCCTGCGGGTCACAATCCAGGTAGGATGGCTTGGACTGTCTTCGATTTTTTCGCGCAATCTTCTAACTGTAACATCAACTGTTCGGACATCGCCATAGTAATCATAGCCCCAGACAGTTTGCAGCAAATGCTCTCTCGTCATAACCTGGCCAATGTGCTTGGCAAGATAATGCAGTAATTCAAATTCACGGTGAGTCAATTCAATGGTTTCGCCCCGTTTGGAGACAACATAGGCATCAGGATGGATAGTAAGCGAACCAATTTCAATTTCGTTCGATTCCTCTTCCTGTCCTACCTGTGAACCAGCCTGCTGATGGCGGCGAAGATTCGCCTTAACCCTGGCAATTAATTCTCTTGTGCTGAAGGGTTTTGTCACGTAATCATCGGCACCCAGCTCCAGGCCAAGCACTTTATCGATTTCCGAATCCTTTGCAGTAAGCATAATAATCGGCATTTCATATTTTTTTCGAACTTCCCTGCACACTTCCATTCCATCTCTTTGAGGAAGCATTATATCTAGAAGGATTAAGTCCGGCTGAATCTCTTCCACCATGCTGATTGCTGAATTTCCATCATAGGCACAATATACATCGTAACCTTCTTTTTTTAAGTTAAATTGGAGTATATCCGCAATCGGTTTTTCATCATCTACTACAAGAATCTTTTTTTCCATGCCCTTACTCCTTCACAATAAATTATCTATCTTTTTTTAAAAAAATTTCTAGTCACATGTCCACTACTTTACTTTAACATTTTATAGGTCCGAATTCACCTTTTAGCAACAATTGTCAAGGTTTTAAGCAACATGGTCATAATAAAAAGCCCCCGGATTGCCAGGGGCTTATTAGAATTAATTTATCTTCCGATATAACTTAGTGGATTTTTCAGGCTTCCATTCTTGTAGACTTCAAAATGCAAGTGGACCCCTGTAGAATCGCCTGTTGATCCCATTACACCAATTGCCGATCCTTTTCCTACTGTTTCACCAGGGCTTACACGAATGGATGAAAGGTGTCCATAAACGGTTTGAAAGCCATTTTGATGGTCAATAACAATTTTATTGCCGTATCCTCCATCCCAACCTGCTGATACAACAATGCCGTTGTCGGCCGCTTTAATTGTATAACTGCTTGGGCGGGCAATATCGATACCCTTATGCAATTTTCCGTCACGGTATCCCATTTGGCTGGAGATATACCCGCCAACTGCAGGCCATGAAAAGCTGCCCTCTCCCCTAGAAGGAATAACCTTGGTTCCCTTGATCACGATATGCTTCACAGGCTGAACAAGAACCTCTTGTTTAGTTAAAATCTTTTTAATCGCTTTTCCATTCTGCTCAGAAACGGTATATGTCGCCAAACGATTACCATTTTCCCCTGCCTGTTTCACTTTCTTTTCACCCTTTGGAAGAGAGGAATCATTAATGTATTCGTTTTTAAATGGAATGATTTCTTTTTGGCTTACTTCCTTATCTACGATAACTTCAAGGAGCGGAACAGTAACGGTTATATTCACTTCTTGTTCAGGCTTCAGTACAGAATCTTCATTTAAACCAGGGTTGATAGCCAGCATATCAGCAAGTGATAATTGGTGGTCATTTGCAATCGATCCCAGGACGTCGCCGTCTTTTACTTTATATTTACGATCCTCTAATGTTCCTTTTTGTAAAAATGTTAACGCCTGCTCAGCTGTTAAAACTTTGCCAGGTGCAATTCTCACATCTTCAACAGAAGCATTTTTTGAAAGACGAACATCCAGTATACGAGATTCATTTTCCTTTAATGGTGGTAACGCATTTTGTGAAACGGACTTTTGGGTTTCAATTTCATTTAATTGGGCTTCTGTTACATATTTCATTTTTAGTTTCTTAAGGACATCATCAGCAGTTTGTTTATCTGCAAGGTAAACAACGGGCTTTCCGTCTAGAACAATTGCGGATGCATCTGCCTGGGGCTGAAGCTCTTTTTCAAGATTTTCAACCGCCTCACTATTATTGGCTGTTGAACGAAAGACCTGTTCCGGTATGTATTTCACTTGGGAACCAAGAGCGATATCAATATCTTTATAGGATGAAGCCAATTTTTCCTGTTTTTCGGCAATTATTTGTTTTACGATCTCTTTATTTGTAACAGTACCAATATATGTATCGTTTAAATAAACGTAATAGACAGTAGTCAATTTCATGCTATCTGCAGAAACAGTATTATACGCACCTAATGTTAAAGCTGCTGTCAGCACCGCTGCAGTGGCTTTTTTATGGCTAAGGCCGCTTTTTAGCGATTTTGCTCTGATTGCTAAGTCAGACAGCTTCTTTTTAAGATTTAACATTGTTAATCCTCCTAAACAAACAAAAACAAATAAATCTATAAATCTAGTTCTATTTATCTATTTTAGACAAATTCCACGGTTTAACTTTACCATAAAATTAACAGAAAATATTACAAGTCTTAATAATGTAACAAAATTGTATAATTACTGGGATTATCATACTTTTTATGGAAATCTTCTGGCATAAAACAATATTAAAAAACAAATTTTCCGAAAAAATAATAGTAAGAAATCCCTATTATAGCAAGGTTTTTTCTAGTTAGAGAGAATTAGACTGTATTTTTTTTATATAGGACAAACATAATAGAATAATTGTAAAAAAATTACTCATATGTTACAAAAGTGTTACAACATAGATTTTTAAATAAAGGCTGTTTTCGTATATGTTGTTGCTATTTAAGGAGTAGTTGATTTCCACTCCAGGATGCTCGCTTTCCGCTCCAATCAACTTCTTTTTCAACGATTTGCTTTTAAAAACCTATTTGCAAAACAACAATCTTTTAGAAAACAGCCTGAATAAAAATAAAAAGGAGCTGCATATGAAATGCAGACTCCTTTTTGGGATGGCTCGGGACGGAATCGAACCGCCGACACAAGGATTTTCAGTCCTTTGCTCTACCGACTGAGCTACCGAGCCAGATATAATATTGTTACCTACAACTAATGTTATGCAGTCCTTTGCTCAAAAGATCTTACGAACTTTCTCGCAGATTGCCGCGGAAGTTATTCAGTGATGTGAGCAATCTGCTCTACCGACTGAGCTACCGAGCCAGATATAATATTGTTTCAACACAATTTAGATGTTACTCTACCGACTTTGCTCCAAGCATCTCTGTTCCAGACATGCTTTCCGCAGACCCTACATTGAAGTAATTCAAGATGTTTACGGGCCAGCTACCGAGCCAGATATGTATTTAAAAGCCAAAAAAAAAAAATAAATGGCGGTCCCGACCGGGATCGAACCGGCGATCTCCTGCGTGACAGGCAGGCATGTTAACCGCTACACCACGGGACCATGTTATAAAATTTAGGTAAATCAATGCTCCAAGCTTACGACCCTGTCTCTTCCTCTTCTAGTTTATTCAAGGAAGCTGATGCGTCGAGACAACTCGCAGACTATTCATCGAAGTTTTGCTCGTCGCTACACCACGGGACCATGTTATAAAATTTAGGTAAATCAATGCTCCAAGCTTACGACCCTGTCTCTTCCTCTTCTATTATACTAAAAGAATTTTGTTATGTCGAGACAAGCTGTTGATAAACTTTTAAAGTGACCCCTACGGGATTCGAACCCGTGTTACCGCCGTGAAAGGGCGGTGTCTTAACCGCTTGACCAAGGGCCATATAAAATGGTGAGCCATGAAGGACTCGAACCTTCGACCCTCTGATTAAAAGTCAGATGCTCTACCAACTGAGCTAATGGCTCGAAACTAATAGTATTTACTAATCTTAAATTGCTTCAGATGTTCCGCTTACCTCTTTTCAAGACGTAAGCTCCACAACTCGTAGCGAGTTCACGATGCTTTGCTCGTTGCTCTACCAACTGTGCTCCAAGCATTTCTGTTCCAGACATGCTTTCCGCAAAACCTACAAAGAAGTAACTCGGGAGGTTTACGGTTTAGCTAATGGCTCGAAACTATTAATTGGTTCGCCTAGCAGGTTTTTCTCATTACCTTGGCGACGCTTTTTATAATAACATATCTTTTTTAAAAGATGCAACACTTTTTTAAAACTTTTTTTCTAGTTCATTTAAAATGCTAACAACACACAAATTTCATAGTATGGGAAATAACCACGAATGTCAAAGAATTTATAAAAAAGATCCTTTACCATCTCATATATCGTTAATAAAAGCCCCAGACAGCGTCTGGGGCTCTGCAGCATTCTCGGTTAGTTTTGTCTCCACGGGCTGCGCACAACGTTTGTCTGGGCGCGGTCAGGACCCACAGAGAAGATGGAAAGCGGAATGCCTGTCAGCTGGGATACTCGTTCCAGATAATGACGGGCATTGGCTGGCAATTCATCCAACGTTTTGCAGCCTGTAATATCTTCTGTCCAGCCAGGAAACTCTTCATATACTGGCTCACACTCTGTTAAGATTGACAGGTTTGCCGGATATTCATTTATGAGTTCACCCTTATAACGATAAGCCACACATATTTTTACGGTTTCAATGCCAGTTAAAACATCAATTGAATTCAATGAAAGATCGGTAATGCCGCTGACACGGCGCGCGTGCCTGACAACCACGCTGTCAAACCAGCCTACACGTCGTGGGCGTCCAGTGGTCGTACCATATTCACGGCCAACTTCACGAATCCGGTTTCCCGTTTCATTGTTTAATTCTGTTGGAAAAGGACCGTCTCCTACTCGTGAGGTATATGCTTTACACACTCCGACTACATGGGTAATCTTTGTTGGCCGACTCCGGAGCCAATTGTGACTCCCCCTGCAACAGGATTAGAAGAAGTAACAAACGGATAAGTACCCTGGTCGATATCAAGCATGACACCCTGTGCGCCTTCAAAAAGGACTCTGCGCCCCTCATCAAGAGCATCATTCAAAACAACTGAAGTATCACATACATATTTCTTGATTTGCTGTCCGTACTCATAATATTCATCTAAAATTTCTTCTATTGTAAATCCTGGAGTCTCATAAAACTTTTCGAACAGTCGGTTTTTTTCTTCAAGATTGCGGGCAAGCTTCTCTTCAAATACGTTTCGGTCCAGCAGATCTGCAATCCGAATTCCCACCCTTGCAGCCTTATCCATATATGCTGTGGCTATGCCCTTTTTCGTTGTGCCAATTTTATTGGCGCCTTTTCTCTCTTCTTCCACTTCATCAAGCTTTAAATGATAAGGGAGGATGACATGGGCACGATTGCTAATGCGGAGATTATCGGCAGTAACCCCTTTATCAAGCAAATAGGCAAGCTCTTTTACTAGCGCTTTAGGATCGACGACCATTCCATTTCCAATCACGCTGATTTTATCTTTATAAAAAATACCTGAAGGAATTAAATGCAATTTGTATGTTTCACCGCCAAAACGAATGGTATGGCCTGCATTGTTTCCTCCCTGATATCGTGCAATTACTTCTGCATTTTCTGAAAGGAAATCGGTTATTTTTCCTTTACCTTCATCTCCCCATTGTGTTCCTACAACTACTACTGAAGACATATAAAGCACCTCCGGATATATATAATCATTTTAATGTAATTAACTCAATAGCAATAAATCCTTACTCAGTTTATCAATTAATGGCGTAACAAGTCAACGAAATACGAACGATTATTAATAAATTTTTAAATACGTTCGTAAAAATAGCAGACTATGAAAATAAAAAAGGACAATCCCAAAGGACTGTCCATACAATTGTTTTTAAGCTCCAGGCGGAATCGCGGAGTCATCAAACCGATTCTCTAAATTTACGAATTTATTATACTCTTTCACAAAGGCAAGCTGGACGGTTCCAGTAAGGCCGTTACGCTGCTTAGCGATGATGATTTCAATAATGTTTTTATTTTCGGATTCCTTATCGTAATAGTCATCCCGGTAAAGGAATGCCACGATATCTGCATCCTGCTCAATACTTCCGGATTCACGGATATCAGACATCATTGGCCGTTTATCCTGCCGCTGTTCCACACCACGGGAAAGCTGAGATAGTGCAATGACTGGAACTTGCAATTCACGCGCCAATTGCTTTAATGAACGGGAAATTTCCGATACTTCCTGCTGGCGGTTTTCACCGCTGCGCCCGCTGCCCAGTATTAGCTGCAAGTAATCTATCAAAATCATTCCCAGGCCATGCTCCTGCTTCAGACGCCTGCATTTTGATCGTATATCACTTATTCTGACCCCTGGGGTATCATCAATAAAAATCCCTGCATTTGAGAGGCTTCCCATGGCCATAGTAAGCTTCGCCAGTCTTCATCAGTCAGGGAACCTGTCCTAAGCCTTTGAGCGTCGATATTGCCTTCTGCACACAGTATACGCATAACAAGCTGCTCAGCACCCATCTCAAGGCTGAAAATCGCTACATTTTCTCCGGTTTTAATTGCAACGTTTTGGGCAATATTAAGCGCAAAGGCTGTTTTACCAACAGAAGGACGTGCACCGACAATGATTAAATCGTTACGCTGGAACCCGGCTGTCATGCGGTCTAGTTCGCGGAAACCTGTCTCAATTCCGGTAATATCCCCTTTGCGGTTATGCATTGTTTCAATATTATCATAGGTCCTGACTAGGACATCTTTTATATTATGAAAAGCACCCGCATTTTTTCGCTGGCCACTTCCATGATGTTTTTTTCTGCCTCACTTAAGAGTGCTTCCACTTCATCCTCACGGGTATACCCATCCTGGGCAATTCCTGTCGCTGTCCGGATTAAGCGGCGTAGGAGCGACTTTTCTCCTACTATTCTTGCATAATACTCAATGTTGGCTGCAGTTGGCACGGATCCAGCCAATTCACTAAGATAGCTAACCCCTCCTGTATCCTCAAGGAGTTTGGATGCGGCCAATTCCTCCGTAACGGTAATCAGGTCAACTGCTTTACCGAGGTCATTCAGATTTAGCATAGCATTGAATATTTTTTGATGTGCAGCCCTGTAGAAATCTTCTGGAATGAGCATTTCTGATGCCATTGTTAAGGATGCCGGTTCAAGGAAAATAGCACCAAGAACAGCTTGCTCAGCTTCAACATTTTGTGGCGGCAGACGATCTGCAAATAAATCATTCATATATTTTAACCCCTTTTCTCAGAGGAATAAATTGCTTGAAAAGCAAACACCGTTATAGGCGCTGCCAGTTATGGCCTCTATTTAACTAGAAAAAAAGTGACCAGCAAATACCGATCACATCTTTTCAACTCTTCTATTTTAACACGTTTGGCTATGAAACCGAACTGCCAAATTTAGTTTACTTCTTTAACATGGACAGTCAGGGAAGCTGTCACTTCATGGTGAAGCTTTACTGGGACTTTTGTATGGCCAAGGGAGCGAATGGCATCCTCCATTTCCATTTTCCTCTTATCAATCTTGATGCCGTGTTTCTTTTGAAGCTCTTCGGCAATTTGCTTGGTCGTAATGGAACCGAATAAACGCCCGCCTTCTCCTGCTTTTGCTGAAAGCTCAATCGTAATTTTATCTAATGTCTCTTTTAACTTTTTGGCTTCTTCAAGCTCTGCAGCCGCCTGTTTTTCTTCCTTTTTCTTCTGGGCTTCCAAGGTGCTTGTGTTGGCATTATTTGCTTCAATCGCAAGGCCTGCTTGATTAAAAAATTGTGTGCATAGCCATCAGCAACATTTTTCACTTCGCCTTTTTTTCCTTTTCCTTTAACATCCTTCAAGAAAATGACCTTCATTCCTTTTTTCCTCCTCCAAAATAATCATCTATGGCCTGTTTAAGCTGTATTTCCGCTTCTTCCAGTGATATGCCGGACATCTGTGTAGCTGCATTTGTCAAATGGCCTCCGCCGCTAAGGCTCTCCATAATGACCTGCACATTTACATCGCCCAGTGATCTTGCACTAATGCCAATCACATCATCATTCCTTCGTGAGAGAACGAATGAAGCTGAGACACCATCCATTGTCAGCAATGTATCAGCTGCCTGGGCAATGAGAACCTGGTCATGGATTTCATTGTCTTCTCCTCTGGCAATCGCGAGGCCTTCCCGATAAAAGGATACTGATTCAATCAGCTTCGATCTCTTTATATACGTATTAACACTTTCTTTTAAAAATTTCTGTACTAGCACCGTGTCTGCACCCTGCGCCCGCAAATAGGAGGCTGCGTCAAAGGTTCTGGAGCCGGTTCTTAATGTAAAGCTTTTCGTATCCACAATTATACCAGCCAATAATGCCGTAGCCTCCAGCATGTCAATCTTGCCGCGCTTGGGCTGATACTCAAGCAGCTCTGTTACAAGCTCCGCTGTAGAAGAAGCATATGGCTCCATATAAACGAGGAGCGGATTTTTTATAAAATCCTCGCCGCGGCGATGGTGGTCAATCACGACAACATTGTCAATCTTATTTAAAAGCCTTTCATCAATTACTAGCGATGGTTTATGCGTATCGACAATGACCAGCAAGGTATCATCTGTGGCAATTTCCAAGGCCTCATCAGGGCTGATAAACCGCGAATACAAATCGCCATGCTGTTGGATTTCCTCTACGAGGCGCTTAACGCCTGTATCGATTTCCTGAAAGTCCACAACAATATAGCCTTCACGCTGGTTCATGTGTGCTACTTTATGAATCCCGATGGCAGAACCAATGGCATCCATATCGGGATGTTTGTGGCCCATGATAATAACCTTATCGCTTTCTGCAATTAATTCTTTTAACGCATGGGATATGACACGCGCTCTGACCCGAGTCCTTTTTTCAATCGGGTTCGTTTTTCCACCAAAGAACTTGACTTTACCGTTTGTCTGCTTAATTGCAGCCTGGTCCCCGCCTCTTCCAAGAGCGAGATCAAGGCTTGATTGAGCAAGCGTTCCAAGTTCAGGCAGAGATGAGACACCAGCTCCTACCCCGATGCTTAGTGTAAGGGAAACATTTTGTTTTGATGTTAATTCCCTGACTTCATCCAGGATCGAGAATTTAGCTTTCTCAAGAATTTGAAGTATATGTTCATTAAATACGGCAATAAAGCGTTCTGAAGAAATCCTTTTTAAAAAGATTCCGTTATCCTGGCCCACTTATTCAGGATGGACGTTACCAGATTATTAATGCTGCTTCGCATCTGATCATCCATTCCCTGGGTCAGCTCATCATAATTATCAAGGAAAATGATTGCTATGGCAGTCCGTTCCTCACGGTAGAGCTTTTCAATCTCTGTTTGTTCCGTTACATCAAAAAAGTAAAGAAGTCTTTCTTCGGGTCTATGTATGACTCGGAATTTACGGTCATGGAGCGTGATAATTTCTGTCTCCACTTCCTGCTTTATCAAGGGTATCAACGCATCGGCTACGTCATAAAGCGATCTCCCGACAAGTGTATCTTCGTCAAAACATGATGCCAGGAATGGATTCGTCCATTCGATATAATACTCATCATTAATGAGCATTATCCCAATTGGCATACCCATTAATGCTTCTTCACCGACCCTTTTTACCCTGTAGGAAAGGGTTGATATGTATTCTTCCATTTCCTTCCGCTGCTTATTGTCCAAAACAACCATATAGTAGACAGGAAGGACGAGAAGCAGAAGTCCTGCAAGGGTTAACATCCAATTATATAATGACAGGACGGCAAGGAGCACCACAGCCACACCCAGTAATCCGTAGAAAGGATAACGAATGGACCGTTTTTCTAAATACGCAGGCATGCCTTCAGCTCCTAATCGATAGTGTAATATTTATTGTTTATTTTCCATACGCTTCCTTAAATCGAAGCCTAAGTCAATTATACCTAATATCCTTACGATAGAAAGAAAAACTGGCAACAGGAATGACAGAATGGTAATGATAATTGGTATGGTTTTTGAAGATCCTCTTCTATGGAAAAAATAAAATATAAACGAAATCCCTTGTACCATCATAAATAATTGCAATATATAGGAAAGGTTTAACAAGGCAGCAAACAAATATGTCCCCTTCTCAGGATGCAGCAGCATCGAGGCAAGCATGGTAACCAAGTAATACCACAACAGGCTTTTAGGAAGCTTAATATCCCTAAAAGCTCGCCAGCTCCCGATTGGAATGCCGAACCGTTTTACAATCGGCATAGAGACCAATTGAATTAGGAAAACCATTAAAAAGGATGACATTACGAATAGACTTGGAACAAGTGTGTCAATGAGATCAAGCCCGTTTTTCATTTGTTCAACCATTTTTTCGTTGGCTTGCTCCTGGCCAAAGCCCTTCAGCATGTTCACCGAGGTGTCTAATGAGTCCCTCATCATGTTTATGGCATCATCAATCATATTTACCTTAAAGAAAACAATGCTTACAGCATATTGAATCACAAAGTTGATCAAAAAGACGAGGGCACCTGAAAGAAAGATGGCTGTCCTTCCTTTATTCCTTTGAAGGAGAAAGCCCATTACAGCTCCTGTAGTGCCATAAGCTAATGCGAGAGGAATGGCGAATACATTTCCTGCAATAAATGAAATAAACAATGAAGCAATGATAAAAACCAATATACTTTTCCAATCATTTTTTGCAGCAAACAAGATAAAAGGAAGGGACAGGAAAAAATTCACCCCAATGCCCAGAACTGGAACATAAATCGTTAGTAATAATAAAATAGTGAATGCGGCTAAAAGAATAGCCCCTTCTGTTAATTTGCGGACATTTTTCAATTTTTCACCTCTAAGAATTTCTGCCCTTTTTTCTCTATTTTAGCCAGATAAGCGGCGAGATTCAACTTTCCAATATGAATTGACTCATTTATTCGAGTATGTACTATTCCTGAATAGTAAAAAAGGCAGCAAGGGAACGCCCTCACTGCCTTTTTATTAAAAATTTTATTCACCAGAAACGTATGGTAATAAAGCCATCATACGCGCACGCTTAATCGCGATAGTTAATTTACGCTGATATTTAGCGTGAGTTCCAGTTACACGACGAGGTAAAATTTTACCGCGTTCAGAAATGAACTTCTTAAGAAGATCTACATCTTTGTAATCGATGTTTGTAATTCCGTGAGCTGTAAAATAGCACACTTTACGGCGCTTAGCGCGACCGCCTTTACGTCCTCCCATTGCCATGGTAGTATCCCTCCTTTTAGTTTTATTTTACCGATCTAATTCAGGTTAAAATGGAAGATCATCGTCTGAAATATCGATTTGGCCGTTACCTGCAAACGGATCTTCATCCACTCTTGTATAACCTTGATTATTGTTATTATTGGATTGACGTTGATTCTGATTCCCGCCGTTCCCAAAAGGGTTGCCTTGCTCACGTGGAGCTCCGCCGCCGTAGAAATCGTTGTCGTTTCTTCCACCGCCACTAGACGAGCCTTTAGGTTCTAAGAACTGTACACTCTCTGCTTGGACTTCTGTAACGTAAACACGTTTACCATCTTGTCCTTCATAGTTGCGGGTTTGAATACGGCCATCAACACCTGCCAAGCTGCCCTTTTTCAAGAAGTTAGCCACATTCTCAGCAGGTTTACGCCAAACAACACAGTTAATAAAGTCTGCTTCACGTTCACCTGATTGACTAGAAAATGGTCGATTAACTGCTAAAGTAAAGGTAGCAACTGGAACACCATTCGGGGTGTAACGCAGTTCAGGATCCTTTGTTAAACGGCCGACAAGAACAACACGATTCATCATCAGAATCAACTCCCCTTCTTCTGGAAAATGTTTCATGTGAAACATTCATTCAGAAGTATTTATATCATTTCTACTTATGCTTCTACTTTAATTACAAGATGGCGAAGGATATCTTCGTTGATTTTAGCTAAACGAGAGAATTCTTCTACCGCAGCTGAATCAGAAGTAACCTTCACGATTTGGTAGTAACCGTCACGTAAATCATTGATTTCGTATGCAAGACGGCGCTTACCCCAATCCTTAGTTTCAGCACTTTCCGCACCATTATCAGTTAGGATTGTGTTAAAACGCTCAACTAGAGCCTTTTTCGCTTCATCTTCAATGTTTGGGCGGATGATGTACATAATTTCGTACTTTCTCATCACTTTCACCTCCTTTTGGTCTAAACGGCCCTGTCACGGGCAAGGAGCAATTGTTCATTACTCACAAGTTAAAAGTATAGCACAGAAGGTAATTTATTGCAACGACATTCACGAATGAACATCTATTCCAGTAAAAATACAAAAAGGCCGCAGATAAAATCTGCGGTGCCTCTTTTATACGTTGAAACGGAAGTGGATAATATCTCCGTCTTTTACTTCATACTCTTTTCCTTCAAGCCTTACCTTTCCAGCTTCGCGGGCAGCAACCATGTTCCCAGCAGCCAATAAGTCATCATAGAAAACTGTTTCTGCTCGAATGAATCCGCGTTCGAAGTCTGAATGGATGACACCAGCACACTGAGGAGCCTTCATCCCTTTCCGGAAGGTCCAGGCACGTACTTCCTGCACACCAGCTGTAAAGTAAGTCGCAAGGCCCAACAGGCTGTATGCTGTACGAATTAATTGATCCAAACCAGATTCTTCAATACCAAGCTCAGACAGGAACATTTCCTTTTCTTCTCCATCAAGCTCTGCGATTTCAGATTCAATTTTGGCACAAACCACGATTACTTCCGCATTTTCAGCGGCAGCGAATTCGCGAACCTTTTGAACGTATTCATTATCTGTCGGATCTGCCACATCATCTTCAGAGACATTGGCGACGTAAAGAACTGGCTTAATTGTCAACAAATGAAGATTTTTAACAAGTTTAAGCTGCTCATCTGTAAATTCAACCGCACGGGCTGGCTTTTCTTCTTCGAAAGCTTCTCTTAGCATTGAAAGTACTTCAAATTCCGCAGCTGCATCCTTATCTTTCTGTTTTGCCAATTTCTCCACACGGCCAATTCGCTTTTCAACTGACTCCAAATCGGCAAGAATTAATTCCAAATTAATTGTTTCAATATCATCAATCGGGTCTACTTTACCGGAAACGTGTGTGATATTATCATCTGCAAAACAACGGACTACCTGGCAGATGGCATCTACTTCACGGATATGGGAAAGGAACTTATTTCCAAGGCCTTCGCCTTTGCTGGCCCCCTTTACGATACCGGCAATATCTGTGAATTCAAACGTGGTTGGAACTGTCTTTTTAGGCTGGACAAGTTCTGTCAGCTTCGTTAAACGGTGGTCAGGAACCTCTACGATACCCACGTTTGGATCAATCGTACAGAAAGGATAGTTGGCAGACTCAGCCCCTGCCTGTGTAATCGCATTAAATAAGGTAGACTTGCCGACATTCGGCAGTCCAACGATACCTGCTGTTAAAGCCATTCGAGTTTCACTCCTCTTAATAGTTGTATCTATGATAGTACAAAAAATAGATGTCCAAAATGATTAAAAATCCTTCCACAATTATAGGCATTCAACCTTAAAAAGACAAGCTTTCCCGAAGGAAATAAAGAAAACTCGCGGATTTAAGGGGGAAAGACAGAGGCATACTTTCTTATAAGCTAAAAAACCGCCGTTTTTTGAACGGCAGTTTTTTAGGTGTCATTTTATTTTTTCTAGATTCACCAGGCAATCATATAAAATGCTTCCAAGGCCATTATCCGACTCTCCATTTGAAGTGAGCAGATTTACTGAACCCCCAAATCGAGTCCAGATGCCTTCATCTATATTGATTGTATTTGGATGGGCTTGTTTCAAGATGGATAAATACCCTTCTATTTCGCCGCGGTTATTCCAAACTCTTACCCTTTCACCTTCTTGAAGCTGGAGCTCTTCAGCAATATTTTGTGCAACCTCAATTTTCACGGAAGGCTCTTTGGGAAGGAGGTGATAGTTCTGGGAATGGTTAGACCTTAAAGGGTGAATGGTTAAAAGCGAATACGGAAATTCCTTTGCAAGCTTTGGATTGTTCCATTTCGATTCTTCCGGCAAAGATAATTTCAGTTTGCCGCTATCCCCTTTTAACTGCCCAAGCTGGGAGGTAAATTCATATTTACCTGATGGCGTTTTAAAATGACCACCTTCCCATGGAATCTTTTCTACCGGCAATTCAATGAAATTCTGCTGTTTTAATTTTGCTAAGGTTATTCCGAATGGTTCAAGGTGCTTAATGCACATTTCAAGCCATTCATCTCTTGAATAATTAAATTCTTCGCCAAAGCCAAGGCGATTAGCGAGTTGCCCCCAAATCCACAAATCAGGCTTTGCTTCGCCAGGCGGCTCAAGGAGTTTGGGACCGTAATTGACATAATGATGATACATGGAAGAGTAATAGATATCTTCCTCTTCAAAAGATGTTGCAGCAGGAAGGACATAGTCCGCCAGCATGGCTGTATCTGTCATGTAATGATCAATTACGACCAGCTTAGAAACCGAGGAAAAAGCTTTTTTAACAAGATTAGAATTCGGTACCTGCAGAAGCGGATTACCGCATGTAACAATGATCATTTTAATCTCAGGATTAACTGCTTCCAGAATTTCCTCTGCTTGCTTCATCATTGTAAACTGCCTGTGGTATTCTTTTGCATCTGAACGAGTCAGTTCACTAAAACTGAAGCTCTGCCCTACCTGGAGATTGGCATAATTTGCGCCGCCCCCGCTAATTCCAATATTGCCACTGACCGCCGCAAGTGCATCAATCAGGCGAATCGTATTTCCACCATTTTTATACCGCTGCATGCCGAGGCCCATATGGATGGAGGTCGGCCTATCAGCAAATATATAGGCAAGGGTGGTAATCATTTCAATTGTCACTTCAGTTTTTTTGCTGATTTCTTCTAAGGAAATACTGTTAAGCAGCTTCAAAAACTCCTCAAAGCCCAATGTATGATCATTTAGGAATTTGCTGTCCTCTAATTTCAGACGAAGGATTTCTTTTATAATCCCTGCTGCTAAAAGGCCGTCCATACCTGGTTTTACGGAAATGTATTGATCTGCTATTTTCGCTGTGGCGTTGTGAATAGGATCAATCACAAATAGCTTTGCACCATTCTTTTTCGCAAGTTGAAGGTTTTCATAGAGATGCATGTTGGTTCTTGCTACATTCCTGCCCCAGATAACAATATTTTTGCTATTTAATATATCGATTGGTGCATGGCTATAAGCATCACCAAAATCCCATTTTTGCGCTTCAATTCCAGCTCCCCAGCAAAGTGATCCTTTTAGTTCAGTAACCCCGCCAAAACAATTGAAAAAGCGCTGATCCAGATTTTTCAATGCACCGTTATTGGCATAATCATGGCTGTGAAGGACGGCTAAAGGTCCATATTCTTCTTTAATCTCTTTTAAATGAAAAGCAATTTCATCCAGGGCTTTTTCCCAGGATATTTGCTTGAATTCCCCGTCTATCTTTTTTAATGGATACAGCAGTCGATTCTGTGAATTTGTACGCTTTTCCAGCATCCTGCCCCGTCCACAGATTTTCCCCTTTGTAATCGGATGATTCGGGTCACCGTCCACTTTAATTACCTTTCCACCGTCAACAGTAACATGAAAACCGCAGCTATCCCAGCAGTTCAATGGACAGGCAGATTGAAAAACCTTTGCCACAATCTCCACCCCCGGTTCTTGAAACTTTCTTTTCCTTTTACATTAATACACATTTGCATAAAAAAAAGCATGAAGTTTATTCCTCTTCATGCCTTACTAGTATTTTTTTAACCTTGCGTGAAAACTCTTTCCTTGGGATTAATACACTATGACTGCATCCTTCGCATTTAATCCTTATATCCATTCCAAGGCGGATTATTTTCCAGCGGTTTGCCCCGCATGGATGAGGCTTTTTCATTTCGACAACATCATTTAGGAAGAACTCCTTTTGTTCCATGTTTTAACCTCCTATACCCTGCAGTTATGCAAAATGAGTTTATTTCTATTCCGTTCCCTTTGTTTCATCCTGCCTCGAGTACATGACCAGCCTTGGTAAAGGAATTTCAATTCCATTTTCATCAAGTACCATTTTTACTTCTTTCCTGATCATCCTGGCGATATAAAAATGGCGCATCGGAAGAGTTTCCGCCACAATACGCAGCACAATTTCAGAAGGTGGAAGTTTTGGACTCCCAATAATTCAGGCGCTTTAATCAAGTCTTCATACTGTTCAGGAAGCTTTTCCAGCAACTCCTGTATCACTTTCTCTGCCTTATCAATATCTTCTCCATAAGCGATTCCGACATCAACAGCTGCTACACTGTTATTTAAGGAAAAATTCGTCACCTGGCTAATACTTCCATTAGGTAGAATATGCAATTCGCCAGTCCAATTTTTTAATTTTGTAGTTCTAAGGCCAATTGCTTCGACGTTCCCCTCGAACTGTCCCACCCTAATATGATCGCCAACTGAAAACTGGTCTTCAAATATGATGAAAAATCCGGATATTATATCTTTGACAAGATTCTGAGCACCGAAACCAACAGCCAAACCAACGATCCCAGCACCAGCCAGCAAAGCTTTAACATCAATTGTGAGGACGGATAATATCATCATAAAAGCAATGAAGTAAACTACGTAGGACAAAATATTATCTAACAGTCTTTCCAATGTCATCTCACGACGTTCCGACACTCTCAATGGTGATCGGTTTCTTAGTTTAAAAGTATTATGTATGGCAAGCTTGCCAATTCGGATTAAGAGTCCGGAGATGAATAAAATGGCCACAATTTTAATAAAACCTTCTCCAAGTGAAGCCCAAGTTCCTTCATTCAGGAATTTTTTTGAGGTTGTATGAATAACAGTTTGAATAGAACCCAATTTCTCACCTTCTTAAATGCTTTCTAAAAACAATATCAAATCAAATCTATTTTAACAATTTTCCTTGCCTCCGTGTAGCCTCAACTATATTTCTATTTTTTCAGAAAAGCATTCAGTTCTTTTTACCCAGCTACCCTCTTACCTGCATCTTTTGACCCTGTTTAGTTAAAACCTATTACAGGTATGTATACATTACCTGTATTTTCCGTATACTGTTACTACTTCGAAAAGCGGAAGCGCCTTCGGAACAAGCAAACCCCAGCTTGTTCCTGCGAAGCTTATTCTCTTAGTAGCTTCCCTTAGTGTTCACCCCCGACAAGCATAAGACCAACCGCGAGGAGGCGTTTTTCAGCCACCCCAGCGAGGCGACTGCTTGGAATACTCCCTAGAAGCCTTGCGATGCAGCATTTTTTTTGCTGCATGAGCAGTTCATCTCTGAATAATCTTCTTTGTTGGCTTATGACCTCGAGGGGGTAGGCGCTAGAGCTAGACATGGGTACTATTAGAAAAACTTATGCTTTTTTATCACTATAAATAAGGAGTGGACTTGATGAATCTAAAACAAAGCTTTTTTGACAGGAGGGGCAGCGCAAGGATTCTTCATGATGACCATCAGGCAGCTGACACGCTTGCTACCGAGCTAATCTCCCATTTGCCAGCATTGACCAGCCGTCCGATTGTGATCGTATGTATCGGCACTGACCGTTCAACTGGAGATTCATTAGGGCCACTTGTTGGAACTTTTCTTGAAGAAAAAAACTTGAATCCTTTTTTGTTTATGGAACTCTGGAGGATCCGATTCATGCTGTCAACCTTGGTGAGAGGTTGAAGGAAATTAAAGAAAAGCACTTTCACCCATTTATTATAGGAATTGATGCCTGTCTTGGAAGGTTTAAAAGTGTGGGATATATCCAATTAGCTGATGGACCGGTTAAACCAGGCGCAGGAGTGAATAAAGAACTTCCTGAAGTCGGTGATATGCATATTACCGGTATCGTCAATGTGAGTGGTTTTATGGAATTCTTTGTGCTGCAAAATACAAGATTAAACCTTGTTCTTAAAATGGCCAAAACCATTGCAAGCGGAATTCATAGCGCGAGCCTTAATTACCCGAAAAAAACGAACTATTCCAATTTGAATTGGGGAATGGAACAGGTGCAGGCACGTGAACAGACTTTATAATTTACATTTTTTTACAATTTATTTATACTAAAAACAGGAAAGACCTTAGCAGCCTTTCCCGTTTTTGCGTTAAATAAATTGGTGATATTGATAAATAATTGTCACGATTATACCTGTTACAAGTATGCCAGGCAATAGATTTGCTACTTTTATTTTGACTATCCCAGTCAGATTCAAGCCAATGGCAAAAATCATTACCCCGCCGGTTGCCGTCATTTCCTTAATAAATTGGTTCATCAATGCTTGAGGAACAATCTGATCTATTTGGGTTGCAAACAAAGCAATTAATCCTTCATATATCATGACGGGGATGGCAGAGAAAATCACTCCAATTCCAAGCGTTGTCGTTAATATAATTGAAGTAAAACCATCAATGATTGATTTCGTATAGAGAACATCATGGTCACCACGGATACCACTGTCCAGTGCACCAATGATAGCCATTGCCCCGATGACAAAAATCAAGGTGGCAGTTACAAACCCCTCAGAGATACTGCCTTTACCATTCGAGCCTATTTTCTTTTCCAGCCAGCCTCCAAGAGAATTCAGCTTTTCCTCCAGCGCAAGCAACTCACCGATTACAGCACCGATCACTAAACTAAGAATAACAATTAAAAAGTTTCCACTTTTCATTCCCATTTGCAGACCCAGTACAATAACAGATAATCCAATCGCATACATGACGGTCTTTTTCATTCCTTCTGGTATCCGATGGAGCAGTTTTCCAAGAAGTGTTCCCACTATGATGAGGGCACCATTAACAAGAGTACCAAGTAAAAACATAAACTTCACCTATTTTTCTTTGATAATATAAGATCCTAAAAGAGCCTAATAAAAAAACAAACCATCATTAGATGGTTTACATGGAATCGCGATCGAGAAGCTCTAAAATCCTCTCGAGATCATCCTCTGAGAAAAATTCTATCTCTATTTTCCCTTTGCTTTTTGACTGTTTGATATTTACAGTAGTCCCAAACTTTTCTCTAAGGGAATATTCCCGCTCCTGGATAAATATGTTCTTTTTCTTTTCCGGCTTCAATGTTTCACGTGAAACATTTTCATTAATTTGCTGAATGAGTTTTTCAAGCTGTCTGACATTCAAATTTTCATTTAATATCTTTTCAACGATTAAAGGAATCTTTGCCTTTTGACGCAGACCTAGAAGTGCCCGTCCATGTCCCATGGATATTTTCCCTGCTGATATTTGCTCCTGCACATTTTGTGGAAGAGAGAGAAGCCGAATATGATTAGCAACATGGGGACGGCTTTTACCAAGCCGCTTCGCTACTTCTTCCTGGGTAAGCTTCAGCTTTTCCATCAGAGTTTGATAGGCCAGTCCTTCTTCAATGGGATTTAAGTCTTCACGCTGAAGATTTTCAAGAACGGCTAATTCCATCATTTGCTGCTCTGTTAGATCCCTGACAACAGCTGGTACATTTTTAAGCTTTGCTTCCTTTGCTGCACGAAAACGCCTTTCACCCACAACAATTTCATAGCCTTTTATGCTTTTGCGGACGACGAGCGGCTGTAAGATGCCATGTTCAATAATAGAAGCTTTAAGTTCATCAATGGCATCCTGTTGAAATACCTTACGGGGCTGGTATGGATTTGGCCGCAATTCTTTAATGCTGATTTCCTGGATAGTTTCTTCTTTTCCAGCTTCCATATTTGGGAAAAATGCATCTAGTCCTTTTCCTAAACCTTTAGCCATTCGAAACCACTTCCTTTGCCAAATCTAAATAAACCTCTGCACCACGCGATTTTGGATCATAGATAATGATCGGTTCGCCATGGCTGGGTGCTTCGCTTAAGCGTACATTTCTAGGAATAATAGTTTTATAGACTTTGTCCTGAAAATATTTTTTTACTTCTTCAATGACCTGAATGCCCAGATTCGTTCGCGCATCAAGCATTGTTAACAGAACGCCTTCAATTTTCAAATCCTGGTTTAAATGCTTTTGCACAAGGCGTACCGTGTTTAAAAGCTGGCTGAGGCCTTCCAATGCGTAATATTCACATTGAACCGGGATTAAAACAGCATCTGAAGCTGTCAATGCATTAATAGTTAATAAGCCAAGGGAGGGAGGACAATCAATTATGATATAATCATAATTCCCTTTTACTTCCTCAAGTGCCCTTTTAAGGCGGACTTCTCTGGAAATCGTCGGGACAAGCTCAATTTCTGCCCCTGCCAATTGAATTGTCGCAGGAAGAGTAAAAAGATTCTCCACACTTGTCGGCTTAATGACGTCTATAGCTTCCACATCGTCTACTAACACATCATAAATGCACTGATCGACCTCGGCTTTCTCAATGCCAATTCCGCTTGTTGCATTCCCTTGAGGATCGATGTCTACCAATAAAACTTTTTTTCCTATGTATGCTAAGCAGGCGCCCAGATTGACAGATGTTGTCGTTTTACCGACTCCGCCCTTCTGATTCGCGATTGCAATAATTTTGCCCACGATGTCACCTACCTTCTTAATTTCCTGATATTTGTTAAAGAAAAATTTGATTCTGCCTAACTAGTTAGCCGTTAACATGTCAAAAATAAACAGCCATGTTATCTATTTTATCATGAAAATGAATGATTGTAGTTTTTTTTCTAAAAATATTCAATCGATTCCTTTCCTTAAATATAACAAAAAACCGAACAAGTGTTTGTCCGGTTTATCTAAATAAATTACTTTTTCTTTGGTATACGTATGGTGAATTGATAAAACTCCTCAAATTCCTCTTCCTCTGAATTAAGATTGATGCCACTGTCAGAAACCATTGACAGAGATTGTCGAATCGTATTGACCGCAATTCTCATATCCTTGCTGACAGCCTTCCGCTTTGGCTTTGGCTTGGCGTTCTTTTCTTCCAGCAATCTTACAACCCGTTCTTCGGTCTGCTTAACATTCAGATTCCGTTCAATGATTTCCGCTAACAGTTTCACCTGTTTTTCCGGATCCTTTAGAGGAATAAGGGAGCGGGCATGCCGCTCAGTGATCCTTTTATTTAACAATTCTTCCTGTACTTCCTGCGGCAATTTAAGCAGACGCAATTTATTTGCAACTGTCGACTGCCCTTTTCCCAGTCTTTGAGCCAATGCTTCCTGCGTTAAACTATGAAGCTCAAGTAATTTGCCATAAGCAATTGCCTCTTCAATCGGCGACAGCTCTTCACGCTGCAAATTCTCAATTAAAGCAACTGAAGCTGTTTCAGTATCATCCATATTTTTTATAATAGCGGGAACTTCTTCCCAGCCCAGTTTTTTCATTGCTCGCCAGCGGCGTTCTCCGGCAATAATTTCAAATTTATCCGTCTCAAATTCTCTCACAACGATTGGCTGGATTATACCGTGAATATGAATCGTACGGGATAATTCCTCTATTTTATCCTCATCAAAAACTGTTCGAGGCTGAAAACGGTTTGGAACAATATTTTCTATTCTGATTTTCTTAATTTCTTCCAATTCACCGTTTTTTTCGGTTTCCAATTCCTGTCCAATTTCCAATTGGTCTCCCTTATCGCCCAGGCCAAAAAAGCGTGAAAAAGTTTGCTTCATCCCCAGCACCACCTTTAAGAAACTCCCTATTACTTATTCTCTATAAAACGACAAGTTCCTGCTGCATGACTGTATTTTCATCCGACATTTACTGTTCAAAAGAAAGGATCGCATAGAAATCCCCATTGCAAGAGACTGTTATTCAATCGGCAGTTTATTAGGAGTGCCGGGTTTCCTTGGGTACTTCTTAGGCGTCTGTTTTTCCTTTTTGATGATAAGAATATTCCTTTCACTTTCCTCAACAGGGAGAGAAAAAGTAAACACTTCACCTAATTTTCCGCCAAGAACAATAATTGCTTTATTCGCCGCAGCAATTTCTTCCTTTGCGCTTGCAGCCTTCATAGCAATGAAATGTCCGCCTATTTTTACGAGTGGCAAACAGAGCTCGCTTAATACAGACAAACGGGCGACAGCTCTTGCCGTTACAACATCGTAGGATTCTCTGTGCCCCGCCTTCAACCCGAATGTTTCTGCACGGTCATGAATAAAATGGACATTTTCCAATTTAAGAACCTTTGCAAGATGATTTAAAAATGTAATTCTTTTATTCAAAGAATCGACAATGGTAACCTCAATATGAGGAAATGCGATTTTTAAGGGAATGCTTGGAAAGCCTGCTCCAGCGCCTACGTCACATAAACTGAAAGGTTTTGTGAAATCAAAATGCAATGCTGCTGTTATCGAGTCAAAGAAATGTTTTAAATAAACTTCTTCCTTTTCGGTAATAGCAGTCAGGTTCATTTTTTCATTCCATTCCACCAATGTTTCATAATAGGTTTCAAATTGTTCCAATTGCTCAGCAGACAAATTGATTCCCTTTTCAGCCAGCATTGCCCGAAATTGTTCTTTGTTCATTAGAAACCTTCCTCGCTCTATCTGCGCTAGGGCAAATACTTATTCATTGGATACTCGTGCAATCCGTCCCTGTTCTATATAAACAAGAAGTATAGAAATATCAGCCGGGTTTACACCTGATATACGTGATGCCTGTGCAAGCGAAAGAGGTTTGATCTCTTTCAGCTTTTGTTTTGCTTCTGTCGCAATCCCATTAATAGCATCGTAATCAATGTTTTCCGGTATTTTTTTATTTTCCATTTTCTTAAGTTTTTCTACCTGTTGAAGCGATTTTTCAATATAGCCCTCGTATTTAATTTGAATTTCTACCTGCTCTTTAACATCATCATCCAAAGCCACATCACTAGGGGCAATCTTTTCTATATGTTCATAACCCATTTCCGGACGCTTTAATAAGTCGGAAGCTCGAATGCCATCCTTAAGCTCGCTCCCACCGGTGCTCCGGATCATTTCTTGAACTTCTGTGGAAGGTTTTAAAATAATGGATTGTAATCTTTCCTTCTCACCTTCGACCTGCTGTTTTTTACCTGAGAATCGATCAAAACGCTCTTGTTTGATTAAGCCTATTTTATATCCAATTTCCGTTAGTCTCAAGTCCGCATTGTCGTGGCGGAGAAGAAGTCGGTATTCTGCTCTTGAAGTAAGCAAACGGTATGGCTCATTCGTTCCTTTGGTAATAAGGTCATCAATCAGTACACCAATATAAGCATCTGAACGGCTTAAAATTAATTCTTCCTTGCCAAGAGCCTTCAAGCCTGCATTAATTCCAGCCATAAGGCCTTGCCCTGCCGCCTCTTCATAACCCGAAGTACCATTGATTTGGCCGGCTGTGAAGAGGTTTTGAATTTTTTTTGTTTCAAGGGTTGGCCATAGCTGAGTTGGAACGATTGCATCATACTCAATGGCATAGCCGGAGCGCATCATTTGTACATTTTCAAGGCCAGGGATCGTGTTTAAGATTTTCTGCTGTACGTCTTCAGGAAGGCTGGTCGATAATCCCTGCACATACACTTCCTGAGTATTTCTCCCTTCAGGTTCAAGAAAAATTTGGTGGCGCGGTTTATCATTAAAACGCACTACCTTATCTTCGATAGAAGGGCAATAACGAGGTCCAGTCCCTTTAATCATCCCAGAATACATGGGGGAACGATGCAAATTTTGATCAATCAGCTGATGGGTTGATTCATTCGTATATGTCAGCCAACATGGGAGCTGGTCAGTAATAAATTTTGTCGTTTCATATGAAAAAGCCCTTGGTGTATCATCTCCAGGCTGTATTTCCGTTTTGCTGTAATCAATCGTTTGGCTGTTGACCCTTGGAGGCGTTCCAGTTTTAAACCGGACAAGACCGAATCCAAGCTCCTGTAAATGTTCGGACAGCTTAATCGATGGCTGCTGATTATTAGGTCCACTTGAGTACTTTAAGTCACCAATGATAATTTCCCCGCGCAGAAACGTTCCAGTCGTAATGACGACTGTTTTGGAACGGTAAACAGCTCCAGTTTTCGTGATGATTCCTTTACAAATGCCATCCTCAACAATTAGCCTCTCGACCATTCCCTGAATTAACGTCATATTGGATTCATTTTCAATTGTCTTTTTCATTTCATGCTGATAGGAAAATTTGTCTGCCTGTGCTCTTAAAGCACGGACTGCACCTTTACCTGTATTCAGCATTCTCATTTGGATATGTGTTTTATCGATATTTCTTCCCATTTCCCCGCCCAGTGCGTCAATCTCTCGGACTACGATTCCCTTGGCTGGGCCTCCTACAGATGGATTGCAGGGCATAAAAGCAACCATGTCGAGGTTAATGGTAATCATCAATGTTTTTGCTCCGAGCCGGGCAGCTGCCAGTCCTGCTTCACAGCCTGCATGTCCTGCACCGATGACTACGACGTCATAATTTCCTGCTTCGTATTGCATCATGCTGCCTCCTTATAAAATTCTTAATGCTTTATTATAAAATTCCCCATATAGGAACGATTTTCTTATTTCCCTAGACAAAATTGCGAGAACAACTGATCGATTAAGCTTTCGTGTACACTTTCACCGATAATTTCGCCGAGTATTTCCCACGTTCTCGTCAAGTCAATTTGAACGATATCAATCGGGGTTCCTATTTCAACCCCTTCAATTGCTTCCTCAATCGCAGTTAATGCCTGATGAAGCAAGGCAATATGCCTGGTATTTGACACATATGTCATATCTCCCGCTTCAAGGGATCCTTCAAAGAATAAAGAAGCAATCGCCTCTTCCAATTCATCCACACCGCGATCTTCTAGAAGAGATGTTGCAACGATTTTATGGCCTTTTGCCAAATCCTTTACTCGATCCATATCGATTTGTGCAGGGAGATCTGTTTTGTTCACTATTATGATCACATCAAGGCCATTGACAGCCTCAAAGATTTTCACATCTTCCTCTGTCAGGGCATCTGAGTAATTTAATACGAGTAAAATAAGATCTGCTTCCTTCAAAACCTGACGCGACTTCTCAACGCCGATCCGTTCTACAATATCTTCTGTTTCCCTAATGCCTGCTGTATCCAGCAATCTTAAAGGAACACCCCTTACATTGACATATTCTTCGATAACATCTCTAGTCGTCCCTGGAATATCTGTTACGATTGCTTTATTCTCCTGGACAAGGCTATTTAATAAAGAGGATTTTCCAACATTCGGGCGGCAGACAATGACCGTCGACAATCCTTCCCGCAAAATTTTCCCTTGCTGCGAAGTTTGCAGAAGCTTTTTAATTTCTCCCTGGACTAAGGAAGCTTTTGGAAGCAGCATATTATGTGTCATTTCTTCCACATCATCGTATTCCGGATAATCGATATTCACTTCTATATGGGCAAGGGTTTCTAAAATCTCCTGTCTCAGTTTACGGATTAGCTTTGACAGACGTCCTTCCATTTGTCCCAATGCGACATTCATTGCACGATCCGTTTTTGCCCTGATTAAATCCATTACTGCTTCAGCCTGTGATAGATCAATCCGTCCATTTAGAAAAGCGCGTTTTGTAAATTCACCCGGTTCAGCCAATCTGGCACCATTTTTCAAAGCCAGCTGCAAAACTCGATTCACAGATACAAGACCGCCATGGCAGTTGATTTCTACCACATCTTCCTTCGTAAAGGTTTTCGGTCCCTTCATGATAGTAATCATGACCTCTTCAATTTTTACACCGTCCTTTGGATCAAAGAGGTGTCCATAATGAATCGTATGTGAAGGTACTTCAGTCAATTTTTTAGAGCCAATGCTTTTGAAAATTTTATCGGCAATCGTAATGGCTTCATCGCCGCTTAAACGTACAATGGCAATTGCGCCCTCTCCCATTGGTGTTGATATGGCTGCTATCGTATCAAATTCCACTTCTTTCACCTCTCCTTCATTAAGGATAAATCTATATAAGCGTTTTTCAGCTCTTTAAAGGTAATTTCTCCAAATTACTAGAATACCACATCAGTTTATCTTAAAAAAGAATATCTTCCCGATTCACTAGCATTAATTTGAAATTTTCTTATTAGAAAATAGCGGATTTATCCACAATACAAATTCTTTCACCTGTCTTATTTTAACTTATCCACATGTGAATAACAATAAAACAAAGACCGCACTATCCACAATATAAAAAAGGCAAAAAAAACATCCCGCCGGCTGGCAGGATGTTTTAGTGATTATTTAACTGGCGAGATGACGATATGGCGGTGCGGTTCGGCTCCATCGGATAGAGTTTTTACCCGCTTATTGCCAAACAGGGCGCTATGGATCACCTTGCGTTCATATGAAGGCATCGGTTCCAAAGCGACATCTTTCCCCGTTTTTATTGCTTTTTGGGCTAGCCTTTGTGCCAATTGAATCAGTGTATCATTTCTTCTTTTACGGTAATCCTCAGCATCGAGCAGGACCGTCAAATACTGATTTGAAAAACGGTTGATTACCAATTGTGTCAGATATTGAAGGGAGTTAAGTGTTTGCCCTCTTTTTCCAATCAGCAAAGCAATTTTTTCACCGGTTAAAACAAAGTGGACATGTTTTCCGTCCCGCTTCACTTCAATATTGATCGGTGCTCCCATTTTATCGCTTACCTGGATTAAGAAGTTCTTTGCTTCTTCAATCGGATCATTTTTTACTGTTACTTTTACAACAGCCTGCGTGAGCCAAAAATGCCGAAAAACCCCTTTTTTCCTTCATCAATTACAACAAATTCTGTGCGGTCTTTGGTTGTGTTTAGTTGAGCTAAAGCTGATTCTACTGCTTCTTCGACGGTTTGTCCTGTAGCAGTTACCTGTTTCACTTTTTTGCTCCTCCCGCATTGCCGGCTGCTGAAGCCTTCTTCAGCTCCGGCCTTTAATAAAGTATGTCTGAACAATCATGAATAAATTTCCAACTACCCAGTATAAAGAAAGTGCTGCCGGAAACTTAACCGCAAATATGATAATCATAATCGGCATCAGCCAAAGCATCATAGCCATTTGCGGATTTTGGTTTTCTGTGCCAGCCATCATCATTTTTTGCTGAATAAATGTCGTGATACCTGCGATCAAAGGCAAAATATAATATGGATCAGGTGATCCAAGGTCGAACCAAAGGAAATTTTGCTCCGCTATGGCTCTTGTCCTCGAAATTGCATGGTAAAATCCAATTAAAATCGGCATTTGAATCAATAGCGGGAAGCAGCCTGCCAATGGATTGACACCATTTTTTTGAAATAGTGCCATCGTTTCCTGCTGCAGCTTCTGCTGTGTTTTCTGATCCTTCGAGCTGTACTTTTCTTTAAGACTCTTCAATTCAGGCTGCAGAGCCTGCATCGCTTTTGAGCTTCTTGTTTGCTTAATCATCAGAGGCAGGATAATCAGGCGGATTAAAATCGTTACCACGATAATCGATAACCCGAATTTATTCCCCAATAGATGGGCGACCTTCGTAATAAACCAGGATAAAGGATAAACGATGTACTCGTTCCATAAACCTGTGCTTTCCGGAGTAATCGGCTTCTTTATTTCACTGCATCCTGTTAAAAGCAGAATCAATGAAGCTAAACCAATTAAAAGAAATATTCGTTTTTTCAACCGCAATTTCCTCCTTGCTATCTTTTTTATTGTTTATCAAGCAATATTCAGAAATCCTTATGTAGTTAATAGCCCTGATGCCCTGATATAAAATTTATTCAGCATTTCCAGAAATGAGGGGTAAAATTATTTCCGCAAAACTTTCCCAACCTTTAAAACATGGGTTAAGCTTTTCTTTACATCAAAGAAGTCCATTTCCGATGTCGGCTTCCTTGCAATAATGACATAATCATTTCCATCCATCAGCTGGTCTGTTAATTCAAGTATCGTCTGGCGTATGTACCTTTTGATTTGATTCCTCATAACGGCATTACCGATTTTTTTGCTTACAGAAAGGCCAATTCGAAAAAAAGGCTGCTCTTCTTTACTTAGGGCATAAACGACAAACTGCCTGTTTGCAAATGAACGGCCTTTCTGAAAAGCTTCTTGAAAATCTTTATTTTTCTTTATGCGCATTTCTTTTTTCATGAATTTCCACCTTAGTCCCGAATGGTCCAAATTAGATCAGACAGTTTCTACTATAACCATTAGATGAATCCATAACCATTGCGGAAATTTTTTTATGTGGTCAGGCTGAGGATCCACGAAAATCTGGCATGCTCAGCCTGGCCAATATTAATGCCGCTGCGAATTTTCTTTTGATTATGAGAAAAAAGACCACTGAGACATGCCAGTGGTCTAAGCTGATAATACTTTTCTTCCCTTTTGACGACGGCGAGCAAGAACCTTACGTCCGTTTGCTGAGCTCATACGACTACGGAAACCGTGAACTTTGCTATGTTTACGTTTATTTGGTTGATACGTTCTTTTCATTATATGACACCTCCCTGAGGAATAGCTGTTAAAGACAGTCTTAATTATTATAAAGATGTACCCCCGAAATTGTCAACTCCCTTTCCACTAAACCTCCATTTTCTTATTCGATCTTTTAAATGTTACCTTCCCATTTTGGGAAAGATAAGCTAAAAAGAGAGGTCCTTTTTTCGACTAGACTCTATCTTGGAACTTCTTTTTCAACGATTTTCGTTTTAAAACCTATTTACAAAACAGCAATCTTTTAGAAAACAGCCTTTGTTTAAAAATGCCTTCAAAAAAGCCTGTGGATAAATAAATCGACATTTTTTTCATTATCCACATAGCTTATTGACAGGATTTGCACAAAAAAATAAGATGTGGACAATTTTCACGCACATTGTGTTATAGTTGTGGATAAACTATGAAAAAGCATTGCGCCTCTTAGGAATATTTGATATTATATTTGTGTTTTCACTCTGAATAACTATGTTCTGTTTTTCCTCTTATCCACAGATTGTGGATAACGTGTGGACAGGTTATTCTCAATCACTGAAGAAACTTGTCCACAATAGGTGGATATTGTCGAAACTCCACTTTCTTTCCTTATTATATATTTTTCCACAATCAATGTTTCGTATATTTATAAATCGAAGGTTGTACAGCTTGTATAACCTCTTATTTTCTTTCGAAACAAGAACTCTTTTTAAAGAAAGAGGCCATCCAGGAAAAGCAGCCGGCGGGGAAAATTAATTTTGTGGCTGATGATTTAGGGGCAGGACATTATTTTTTTATTAGAAAAACTCAGAGATTATTTTACATGTACGGTAAATAATTAGGAAAAGGAGGGATACCAATTGGAAAACATTGCGGATCTTTGGAATGCTGCTCTCTCAAATATAGAGAAAAAGATCAGCAAACCTAGCTTTGATACATGGCTGAAATCAACAAAAGCACACTCCCTTCAAGGGAATTCTCTTGTTATCACTGCTCCGAATGAATTTGCACGTGACTGGCTGGAAGAACGCTATTCGCAGCTGATTTCGGGAATTCTCTATGAAATAACGGGTGAGGAGTTAACCGTAAAATTTATTATTCCTCAAAATCAAAATGAAATTGAAGCGGATATGCCAATACCTCCAAAGAACACAAAAAAAGAGGAAGAACATGTTGAACTGCCTCTAAATATGCTGAATCCAAAATACACTTTCGATACCTTCGTAATTGGTTCCGGGAACCGTTTTGCTCATGCTGCATCCCTTGCAGTAGCAGAAGCTCCTGCAAAAGCATATAACCCATTATTCATATATGGGGGAGTTGGGCTGGGAAAAACCCACTTGATGCATGCGATTGGCCATTATGTCCTTGATCACAATCCGCAGGCGAAAGTAGTTTATTTATCTTCCGAAAAATTCACAAATGAGTTCATTAACTCCATTCGTGATAATAAGGCAGAGAATTTCCGAAATAAATATCGGAAAGTGGATGTATTATTAATCGATGATATTCAGTTTCTCGCTGGTAAAGAACAAACCCAGGAGGAATTTTTCCATACATTTAACACTTTGCATGAGGAAAGCAAGCAAATTATCATTTCAAGTGATCGTCCGCCAAAGGAAATACCTACACTCGAAGACCGTCTGCGATCAAGGTTTGAATGGGGTCTTATAACAGATATTACTCCTCCAGATCTTGAAACAAGGATTGCGATCTTGCGAAAAAAGGCAAGAGCTGAAGGCCTGGATATACCGAATGAAGTAATGCTGTATATTGCCAATCAAATTGATACAAATATCCGTGAACTTGAAGGTGCACTTATTCGTGTTGTTGCCTATTCTTCTTTAATCAATAAAGATATTAATGCTGACCTTGCAGCTGAAGCTTTAAAAGATATCATTCCCAGTTCAAAGCCAAAAGTCATCTCGATCCTTGATATACAAAAGGTTGTCGGTGAGCATTATAATATTAAACTGGAAGACTTCAAAGCAAAAAAACGGACCAAATCCGTTGCTTTTCCAAGACAAATTGCCATGTATCTGTCTCGTGAATTGACCGATCATTCATTGCCAAAAATCGGTGAAGAGTTCGGAGGGCGTGACCATACGACCGTCATCCATGCACACGAAAAAATATCAAAGCTTCTTCAGGCTGATTCTACCTTCCAGAAACAGATAAAAGAGTTAAATGAACTGTTAAAAATATAATGATATTGTGAATAACCTGTACGAATTTACACACAGTCTGTCCACATGTGGATAGGCTGTGTTTCCTTTCAAAAATGGAGTTATCCACATACTAACAGGCCCTATTACTACTTCTACTATTTTTTAATAACTTAATAATATATAAATACAGCAGCAAAAATATGCTTAAACGGAGGATTTAAAAGGATGAAATTTATAATCCAACGGGACCGTCTCGTTCAAAGTGTTCAAGATGTTATGAAAGCAGTCACAAGTCGAACAACCATACCTATTTTAACGGGAATTAAGATTGTTGCAGATACTGAAGGAGTAACTTTAACTGGAAGTGATTCAGATATTTCGATTGAATCTTTTATTCCAAGAGAAGATGCAGGCAATGAAATTGTTGAAGTAAAACAGCCAGGGTCCATTGTACTTCAGGCGAAATTCTTCAGTGAAATTGTTAAAAAGCTGCCTACTGATTCAGTGGAAATTGAGGTTCAAAACCACTTGCAAACTGTAATCAGATCCGGGAAATCCGAGTTTAACTTAAACGGCCTTGATGCTGAAGAGTATCCACATCTGCCGCAAATTGAAGAAAATAATAAATTCAGCATCCCAACAGACCTTTTAAAGGCAATGGTCCGACAGACTGTCTTTGCAGTGTCCACCTCAGAAACACGCCCTATCTTGACAGGTGTAAACTGGAAATTAGAAAATGGAGAATTGACCTGTATTGCAACAGATAGCCATCGCCTTGCATTGCGTAAAGCGAGGATTGAAACGAAGACAGATGATAATTACAATGTTGTCATTCCAGGAAAAAGCTTGAACGAGTTAAGTAAGATAATCGATGATAGCAATGAATCTGTTGATATCGTTATTACTGAAAACCAGGTTCTTTTTAAAGCAAAGGATTTATTGTTCTTTTCAAGGCTTTTGGAGGGGAATTATCCAGATACGTCCAGATTGATACCAAATGAAAGCAAAACGGATGTTACAGTAAAAACAAAAGATTTTTTACATGCAATTGACCGTGCTTCCCTTTTGGCTCGTGAAGGCAGGAACAATGTCGTTAAATTTGCGACCATCGAGGATGGAGGTCTTGAAGTATCCTCCAATACGCCGGAAATTGGTAAAGTAGTGGAGGAAGTACAAAGCCAATCCATTGAAGGGGAAGAATTAAAAATATCCTTCAGTGCAAAATATATGATGGATGCGTTGAAAGCGTTAGAGGGAACAGATATTAAAATCAGCTTTACAGGTGCGATGCGCCCATTTGTTATCCGTCCTCATCATGACGAAACAACGCTTCAACTAATTCTGCCTGTAAGAACATATTAATTTTAAAGGGATTTGTAAATTACAGGGAATACTTACAGTCGATTTTTTTAAAATTCATCATTAGCGGAAGGCTGCTGGTTTATCCGGCGGCTTTCTTTCCTTTTTCATACAAGTTTTTATGGGTTTTCTTTGTGTAGTTGGTAAATGTTTAGTAAAATAAAGTATTAGAGACCATTACGGAAAAGAGTGGGATTATGCCATCAGAAATTAAAATTGATACAGATTATATTACATTGGGTCAATTTCTTAAAATAGCAGAAGTAATTCAAACAGGCGGGATGGCCAAGTGGTTTTTAGGTGAACATGAAGTTTTCATCAATGGAGAACAAGATCAAAGAAGAGGCAGAAAACTTCGTGAAGGTGACTTGGTTCTGATTCCAGAGTTCGGGGAGTTTACAATAACGCGATAGAAAAAGGAAGTAACATTTATGTACATTGAGCATTTAGCGCTGAAAAATTATCGGAATTATGAAAGGCTTTTCCGTTGAATTTGAAAATAAAGTCAATGTTATTCTGGGTGAAAATGCTCAAGGAAAAACAAATGTAATGGAATCAATCTATGTTTTGGCAATGGCAAAGTCCCATCGGACATCAAATGATAAAGAACTTATTCGCTGGGACGAAGAATATGCTAAAATAGAGGGTAGGGTTCAAAAACAATATGGGTCGCTGCCGATGGAGCTGATTATTTCCAAAAAGGGAAAAAAGGCGAAGTGCAATCATATTGAACAGCAAAAATTAAGCCAATATGTCGGAAACATGAATGTCGTAATGTTCGCACCCGAGGATTTAAACCTCGTAAAAGGAAGTCCTCAGGTAAGGCGGCGTTTTATCGATATGGAAATTGGCCAGGTTTCCCCTGTGTATTTACATGATATGAGCCAATATCAGAAAATACTTCAGCAGCGGAATCATTATTTGAAAATGCTGCAATTAAATAAACAAACAGACCATACCATGCTCGAAATTTTAACTGAACAATTTATCCAGGTTGCAGTCAAAATCGTCGCAAAACGCTTTGAATTCCTGCGCCTGCTGGAAAATTGGGCACAGCCCATCCATAAAGGGATTTCAAGGCAGTTGGAAACGTTAAAAATAGATTACAATCCCTCTGTTGATGTATTAGAAGATCAGGATTTGTCGAAAATGGTAGAAAGATTTGAGGAAAGATTCAGTAAAACCAAAAAAAGAGAAATAGAGCGGGGCATGACGATGTTGGCCCTCACCGGGATGATTTGCAATTCATTGTGAACGGAAGAGATGTACAAACATTTGGATCGCAGGGTCAGCAAAGGACTACTGCATTGTCTGTCAAACTGGCAGAAATAGAATTGATCCATGCGGAAATTCGAGAATACCCGATTTTGCTGCTGGATGATGTTTTGTCAGAACTGGATGATTATCGCCAGTCCCATTTGCTCAATACCATACAAGGAAAAGTCCAGACCTTCGTCACGACAACAAGTGTAGAAGGAATTGACCACCAGACATTGAAAGAAGCATCAACCTATGCGGTTGAGTCAGGTACAATCAGGAAAATCAATTGAGGTGGAAGCATGTATATCCATATTGGGGAAGAGTTTCTGGTCAGGGCTAAAGAGATCATAGCTATTTTGGATAAAGAGGCTGCAGGATCATCCGAGTTTGTAGAAGAATTTTTAAAAAGGCAAGAAGGAAAGATAATCAATCTCTCAAAAAATCCCCATAAATCAATTGTCATTACTGAAGATAAAGTTTTTCTATCCCCTCTTGCTTCAGGCACATTAAAAAAGCGATCAACTCTTATGCATATGCAGGAGTTTTAAAAATATACGAATAAAATTCATGAAAATCTCGGAATCAATTCAGTACAGACGTTTTACCAATCAAATACGCTATTTTATTTAGTATGTTAAGAAAGTGCAGGTGAACGGTGTGACTTTGGAAAATAAAGCTGTGCAGGAACAAGCATATGATGAAAATCAGATACAGGTCCTTGAAGGGCTGGAAGCAGTAAGAAAAAGACCGGGGATGTATATCGGTTCTACAAGCGGCAAAGGCCTTCATCACCTCGTTTGGGAAATCGTTGATAACAGTATCGATGAAGCGCTGGCGGGTTATTGTGATGAAATCAATGTCACCATTGAGGAAGATAATAGCATTACTGTAAAGGATAACGGACGCGGTATTCCAGTCGGTATCCATGAAAAAATGGGAAGGCTGCCGTTGAAGTTATCATGACAGTCCTTCACGCAGGCGGTAAGTTTGGCGGCGGCGGTTACAAGGTATCCGGAGGACTTCATGGTGTTGGAGCCTCAGTTGTTAATGCATTGTCAACTGTGCTTGAGGTTTATGTCCATAGAGATGGAAATATTTATTACCAAAAGTTCGAACGCGGAGTTCCAAGTGCAGACCTTAAAATTATTGGAGAAACTGACCATACCGGGACGACAACTCATTTTAAGCCGGACGGCGAGATTTTCACAGAAACACTTGAGTATGATTATGAGACACTTGCCAATCGTCTTCGAGAGCTTGCGTTTTTAAACCGCGGCATAAAAATTACGATTGAGGATAAACGCGTCGAGAATAAGCGGAATGAGTACTACTACGAGGGTGGAATTAAATCATATGTAGAGCACTTAAACCGTACAAAAGAAGTAATCCACGAAGAACCGATCTATATTGAAGGAGAACGCGACGGCATCACGATTGAGGTTGCCCTCCAATATAATGACGGCTATACCGGCAGTATTTATTCCTTTGCGAATAATATCCATACGTATGAAGGCGGAACGCATGAATTTGGCTTTAAAACTGCCCTTACTCGTGTTATTAATGACTATGCAAGGAAAAACGGCATTTTTAAAGAGGCTGATGCCAACCTTTCCGGTGAAGATGTTCGTGAAGGACAAATTGCAATTGTTTCTGTAAAACATCCGGACCCGCAATTTGAGGGCCAGACAAAAACAAAGCTAGGCAACTCAGAAGTAAGAACCATCACCGATTATGTTTTTGCCGACCATTTTGAAAAATTCCTGTTGGAAAACCCGACAGTTGCTAGAAAAATAGTCGAAAAAGGGCTGATGGCTGCCCGTGCAAGATTTGCGGCGAAGAAAGCCAGGGAGCTGACGCGTAGGAAAAGCGCCCTTGAGGTTTCAGCCCTTCCAGGGAAGCTTGCAGATTGCTCATCTAAAGATCCCGCTATTAGTGAAATATATATAGTTGAGGGAGACTCAGCCGGAGGTTCTGCCAAACAGGGACGTGACCGCCATTTCCAGGCCATACTTCCTTTAAGAGGGAAAATCCTGAATGTTGAAAAGGCACGCCTGGACAAAATTCTCTCAAATAATGAAGTAAGGGCCATGATTACTGCAATCGGAACAGGAATTGGCGAAGACTTTGATATCTCAAAAGCCCGTTATCATAAAATCGTGATTATGACCGATGCGGATGTGGACGGAGCCCATATCCGGACATTAATTTTAACTTTCTTTTACCGATATATGAGACAAATTATCGAAGCTGGTTATATTTATATTGCCCAGCCACCGTTATATAAGGTGCAGCAAGGAAAAAAAATCGCTTATGCCTATAATGACCGAGAACTTGATGCGATATTTGCAGAACTTCCAAGCCAGCCAAAGCCAAATATTCAGCGTTATAAAGGTTTGGGAGAGATGAATCCTGAGCAACTGTGGGAAACGACCATGAACCCAGATACCAGGACAATGCTTCAGGTGAGCCTGGATGATGCAATTGAAGCGGATGAAACGTTTGAAATGCTTATGGGCGACAAGGTAGAGCCGCGACGTAATTTCATTGAAGCGAATGCCCAGTATGTAAAGAATTTAGATATCTAGTATGGTTGAAAGATGCACTGCTCGGAATTTAAACAGATATTAGCTTAAGGATAGAGGTCCAACCACTATCCTCCTTTTATCTTTTTGCTCCAAATTTTTTTGCAATATAAGCATTTTAAATGTTTTTTAGTTTTCTAAAAGGAGGCTTCTTTGATGGCAGAAACACCGAATTCTCAAGTAAAAGAGATTAATATTAGCCAGGAAATGAAATCATCTTTCCTGGATTATGCCATGAGTGTTATTGTTTCCCGTGCACTTCCAGATGTTCGGGATGGATTAAAACCTGTTCACCGCCGTATTTTATACGCAATGCATGACCTTGGAATGCATTCCGATAAACCATATAAAAAGTCTGCCCGTATTGTTGGGGATGTTATTGGTAAATACCACCCCCACGGGGATTCTGCTGTTTATGAAACGATGGTTCGGATGGCACAGGATTTTAACTACCGCTATATGCTTGTAGATGGCCACGGCAACTTTGGTTCTGTAGATGGTGATGCAGCTGCAGCCATGCGTTATACAGAGTCACGCATGTCTAAAATCTCGATGGAATTACTAAGAGATATTAATAAAGATACAATTGATTACCAGGATAACTATGACGGTGAAGAAAGAGAACCTGTTGTGCTCCCTGCCCGTTTTCCTAATCTTTTGGTGAATGGTACGACAGGAATTGCAGTAGGTATGGCCACGAATATCCCGCCACACCAGCTGGGTGAGGTTATTGACGGTGTTTTAGCTGTCAGTAAAGATCCTGAAATTACGACCCAGGAACTAATGGATATTATTCCAGGACCGGATTTCCCAACCGGAGGTTTAATTCTCGGCAGAAGCGGAATCCGCAAAGCCTATGAAACTGGCCGCGGCTCGATTACAATACGTGCTAAAGTGGAAATCGAACAAAAGTCGAACGGAAAAGAAGTCATCATTGTTAATGAGCTTCCATACCAAGTGAATAAAGCAAGGCTTATTGAAAAAATTGCTGAGCTGGCACGAGATAAAAAAATAGATGGAATCACCGATTTACGTGATGAGTCAGACCGTAAAGGTATGCGCATTGTCATTGAAGTGCGCAAGGATGCCAATGCGCATGTCCTTTTAAATAACCTTTATAAACAGACTGCATTACAAACAAGCTTTGGAATCAACACTCTTGCGCTTGTCGGTGGCCAGCCAAAGGTATTAAACCTTAAGCAATGTTTGGTATATTACCTCGACCATCAAAAGGTAGTCATCCGCAGAAGAACAGAGTTTGAATTAAGAAAAGCTGAAGCTCGTGCTCATATTCTGGAAGGTTTAAGAATCGCTCTTGACCATCTGGATGAAGTCATCAAGTTAATTCGAAACTCACAAACAACCGATATTGCCCGCGAAGGGTTAATGACAAGCTTCAATCTTTCTGATAAGCAGGCGCAAGCAATACTTGATATGCGACTACAACGCTTAACAGGATTGGAAAGAGAAAAGATTGAAGACGAGTTCCAAAGCCTTGTTAAACTTATTGGGGAGTTAAAAGCTATTCTCGCTGATGAAGAAAAGGTCTTGGAAATCATTCGTGAAGAGTTAATAGAAATTAAGGATCGTTTCAACGATAAACGCAGGACAGAAATCGTCACCGGCGGATTAGAAAATATCGAGGATGAAGATCTGATTCCTCGTGAAAATGTTGTTATTACGCTTACCCATAATGGTTATGTTAAACGCCTGCCTGTTTCTACATACCGTGCCCAAAAACGGGGCGGCCGTGGTATTCAGGGAATGGGTACAAACGAAGATGACTTTGTTGAGCATTTAATTACGACTTCTACCCATGACACCATTCTTTTCTTTACGAACAAGGGTAAGGTGTACCGCTCGAAGGGCTATGAAATACCTGAATTTAGCCGTACAGCTAAGGGAATACCGATTATTAACCTTCTCGGAGTTGAAAAAGGTGAATGGGTAAACGCCATTATTCCTATTGAAGAATTTGTCGATGACTGGTTCTTATTCTTCACAACAAAAGAAGGCGTATCCAAGCGTTCTCCGCTTACCTCTTTTGCCAACATCCGTAACAACGGCCTAATTGCCCTGAATCTACGCGATGGAGATGAACTCATTTCCGTACGTTTAACTGACGGAAGCAAAGAGATTATTATTGGAACTAAAAAGGGTATGCTTATCCGCTTCCCTGAAACGGATGTCCGTACAATGGGCAGAACGGCTACTGGGGTGAAAGGCATAAACCTGGACAGTGACGATGAAGTTATCGGAATGGAAGTATTAGAGGAAGATTCCGAAATCCTTATTGTTACCCAAAACGGATATGGTAAACGCACGCCTGCCTCAGAATACCGCATCCAGGGAAGAGGCGGTAAAGGTATTAAGACCTGCAATGTAACAGATAAGAACGGTCCTCTTGTTTCCATGAAAGCTGTAACTGGAGAGGAAGACCTTATGCTGATTACTACAGCTGGTGTTCTAATCCGTATGGGTGTTGATGGCATTTCCACGATGGGACGAAATACGATTGGTGTTAAACTGATCAGTATTAAAGAAAGTGAAAATGAATTTGTGGCAACTGTAGCGAAGGTAGAAAAGGAAGAAGAAAAGCTAGAAGAGCTTGATGAATTATCCGATGATGCCGATCAAGAGATGGACAGTTCGGCTGTAGAACAACAGGACGATAATGAGTCTGAAAACGAATAAGAAAATTTTTAAGAGGAGCACCTTTGTGCTCCTCTTTTTTGGTAAAATAAAACTATTAAGAAAGAATCTATGAAATTATCGGGGTGGCATCGGTGCGTGTAAATATTAATGAACTTCAGGAAGGCTGTATTCTTTCCCATGATATAGTTGGCAGGACGAATAGGCCGATCATTCCCAAAAAAACAGTTATTACTAAAGATCTTATTGACGTTTTAAAAGCCTTTCTCATTCAAAATGCAGACGTTGAAAAGACACTTATTACGGGTATGCCCTTTCTTCCAGACGGTTTGTTGCCTGAAGAAGATGGTGCTGATAAAACAGCATTTGACAATTTAAGTGATTTGTTTCTTCAGTCTGTTTCTCAGTTTAAAAAGGAATTTCATTCCTGGCAGGCAGGTCTTCCTATCGACATTGCTAAAATAAGGGCACTCCTTCTCCCTGTATTGATGAAAATGGAGAATAATAATTCTGAAGTATATAATCTTTACCATTATTCAACTAAAGACGACTATTTATATCAGCATTGCCTGGCGGTAGGAATAATTAGCGCCTATATCGGAAACAGCATGGGACTCCAAAAAGGAGATATCGTCCAGCTTGCTCTTGCCGGCTGTCTTGCTGATTGCGGCATGGCTAAAATAAACCCGGCCATCTTACATAAAAAGACTTCCCTAACTTTATCGGAATATGAAGAGGTTAAAAAACACCCGATTTTCAGTTATCGGATGGTACAAAATATTTCCGTTCTGCGGCAGGAAACTAAGCTTGCGATACTCGAGCATCATGAAAGAATTGATGGAAGCGGTTATCCTTTAGGAGAAAAGGAACAAAAGATTCACCTTTATGCAAAAATTATTGCTGTAGCAGATATTTTCCATGCGATGACATCAGAAAGATTGTACCGTCGGAAGCAATCCCCATTTAAAGTACTCGAAATGATCTCAGAGGATAGTTTTGGAAAATTTGATATAAGCATTATCAAAGCATTAGTCTCAGGCATCATAAATGTTTCATCTGGCAGCAGAGTGCTCCTATCTGATGGAAGAATAGCAGAAATTATCTTTATAGATGAAAAACAGCCAATAAGGCCACTGGTGAAAATTATTGATACCGAGGAAATGGTACAGCTTGAGAAAAACAGACAAATTTTTATAGAGGAAATACTTTCTTAGATTTATGATTGATCTGATTAATCTTTTTTTATTTTGGCTGTTTTCGTAAGCTTCGTTGCCATTTAGAGTGAATCAGATGGTTTATAAGGAAGTTGATTGGAGTGGAAGGTGCGAGCTCCTCGAAAATGCTCTCGCATTTCCTTCGTGCGGTGTTGATTCTAGGAAGCTGATTTAACGTCCTGCGGGAGCAGTGGGACAGGTGAGACCCCGCCGCAGTCGCTAAAGCGACGAGGAGGCTCTACGCCCACCCCGCGGAAAGCGAGCATCCTGAAGCGGAAATCAACTACTACTAAAAACAACATCTTTTAGAAAACAGCCTTTATTTTTAAGCTATGTTAAACTTTAATGTTGTTTTTTAACTAAAATAATAGAGGTACTTATTGTTAACGGGTTCCGTTTCCTATCGCAAAACGTCAATTTGCACAGGAAAATGCAAACCAAAATGTAATCCTTTTTGCACTATAAAATGTAGAGCAATTTGTAAGGCTAGGGAGATTAAAAAAACATTAGATATAGCAAGGGTTTATACCTTGCTATTTTGCTTTTAATTGCTAATTCTTCGGATTGCTCATTAAGAAGTTTGCAAACCATTTCAGCCTTCTCCGTATCGATTTTTGTGTAGGTATGGCATTCATAGGCGGAGAATTTCCTGCTAATGTTTAGAGGGGAAGCTTAATAAGCGGATATAAGCGGAAATATTCCGATTAACTGCTCTAAATAAGACAAAATCCAGAGATTAGGATAATACAAACGGAAAAACTACCCTTATTTTTAAGGAAATATGGGTATTTCCCAATTTAGCTTGAATTTTACCGTTTATTTTTCATACGCAGTGGAATCAACATTCAGTTATAACAGAGTCTATTTTTAAAAAACTGAAATGCGATAGCCTGCATTTCAGTAAATGTATATAAGTAGATAAGTACATAAAGCTAAATTATTATTTTAAAAAAATAAAGCTTGCTTAATAAATAGGTGGTTGATATAATCACTAAGTCGACAAATTGATTACATTGTTTTTATAAAAATGATTTAAAAAGTGTTGACAGAGAGCTTGAAACTTGGTATATTGTTAAAGTCGCTTATGAGCGATGAACACGAATTGTTCTTTGAAAACTAAACAAACAAAAACGTCAACAAGAACAAATTTTGATGTATGCAAGCCTTCGGGATGCTGCATCAGCCAACGTAACTTTATGAGCTAATCACTCACTCTTTATTGGAGAGTTTGATCCTGGCTCAGGACGAACGCTGGCGGCGTGCCTAATACATGCAAGTCGAGCGGATCACTTCGGTGATCAGCGGCGGACGGGTGAGTAACACGTGGGCAACCTGCCTGTAAGACTGGGATAACTTCGGGAAACCGGAGCTAATACCGGATAATCCTTTTCCTCTCATGAGGAAAAGCTGAAAGACGGTTTCGGCTGTCACTTACAGATGGGCCCGCGGCGCATTAGCTAGTTGGTGAGGTAACGGCTCACCAAGGCGACGATGCGTAGCCGACCTGAGAGGGTGATCGGCGACACTGGGACTGAGACACGGCCCAGACTCCTACGGGAGGCAGCAGTAGGGAATCTTCCGCAATGGACGAAAGTCTGACGGAGCAACGCCGCGTGAGCGATGAAGGTCTTCGGGTCGTAAAGCTCTGTTGTTAGGGAAGAACAAGTATCGGAGTAACTGCCGGTACCTTGACGGTACCTAACCAGAAAGCCACGGCTAACTACGTGCCAGCAGCCGCGGTAATACGTAGGTGGCAAGCGTTGTCCGGAATTATTGGGCGTAAAGCGCGCGCAGGCGGTCCTTTAAGTCTGATGTGAAAGCCCACGGCTCAACCGTGGAGGGTCATTGGAAACTGGGGGACTTGAGTACAGAAGAGGAAAGTGGAATTCCACGTGTAGCGGTGAAATGCGTAGAGATGTGGAGGAACACCAGTGGCGAAGGCGACTTTCTGGTCTGTAACTGACGCTGAGGCGCGAAAGCGTGGGGAGCAAACAGGATTAGATACCCTGGTAGTCCACGCCGTAAACGATGAGTGCTAAGTGTTAGAGGGTTTCCGCCCTTTAGTGCTGCAGCTAACGCATTAAGCACTCCGCCTGGGGAGTACGGCCGCAAGGCTGAAACTCAAAGGAATTGACGGGGCCCGCACAAGCGGTGGAGCATGTGGTTTAATTCGAAGCAACGCGAAGAACCTTACCAGGTCTTGACATCCTCTGACAATCCTGGAGACAGGACGTTCCCCTTCGGGGGACAGAGTGACAGGTGGTGCATGGTTGTCGTCAGCTCGTGTCGTGAGATGTTGGGTTAAGTCCCGCAACGAGCGCAACCCTTGATCTTAGTTGCCAGCATTCAGTTGGGCACTCTAAGGTGACTGCCGGTGACAAACCGGAGGAAGGTGGGGATGACGTCAAATCATCATGCCCCTTATGACCTGGGCTACACACGTGCTACAATGGATGGTACAAAGGGCTGCAAAACCGCGAGGTTGAGCCAATCCCATAAAACCATTCTCAGTTCGGATTGCAGGCTGCAACTCGCCTGCATGAAGCCGGAATCGCTAGTAATCGCGGATCAGCATGCCGCGGTGAATACGTTCCCGGCCTTGTACACACCGCCCGTCACACCACGAGAGTTTGTAACACCCGAAGTCGGTGGGGTAACCGCAAGGAGCCAGCCGCCTAAGGTGGGACAGATGATTGGGGTGAAGTCGTAACAAGGTAGCCGTATCGGAAGGTGCGGCTGGATCACCTCCTTTCTAAGGAAACTGTCCTTACGGACATTACAGTGTTGACCACTTTTTGTTTGTTTAGTTTTGAGGGAGTAATTCTCTCAATAATAATCAATTGTTATGAGGGCCTATAGCTCAGCTGGTTAGAGCGCACGCCTGATAAGCGTGAGGTCGATGGTTCGAGTCCATTTAGGCCCACCATCTCATAACGGGGCCTTAGCTCAGCTGGGAGAGCGCCTGCCTTGCACGCAGGAGGTCAGCGGTTCGATCCCGCTAGGCTCCACCAATAATGTTCTGATTGTTATCAGAATCCTTGTTCCTTGAAAACTAGATAATCGTAAAGAAGAAAACCAAGTAAGAACCGAGTAATCGCCATTTTAGTTTTCTCTCTTATTATTAAGAGAAAAAAACCTTTTAGGTTAAGTTAGAAAGGGCGCACGGTGGATGCCTTGGCACTAGGAGCCGATGAAGGACGGGACTAACACCGATATGCTTCGGGGAGCTGTAAGTAAGCTTTGATCCGGAGATTTCCGAATGGGGAAACCCACTGTTCGTAATGGAACAGTATCTTTACCTGAATACATAGGGTATTGAAGGCATACCCGGGGAACTGAAACATCTAAGTACCCGGAGGAAGAGAAAGCAAACGCGATTCCCTGAGTAGCGGCGAGCGAAACGGGACATAGCCCAAACCAAGAGGCTTGCCTCTTGGGGTTGTAGGACACTCAACATGGAGTTACAAAGGAACGGGGTAGATGAAGCGACCTGGAAAGGTCCGTCATAGAAGGTAAAAACCCTGTAGTTGAAACTTCGTTCCCTCCTGAGTGGATCCTGAGTACGGCCGGACACGTGAAATCCGGTCGGAAGCAGGGAGGACCATCTCCCAAGGCTAAATACTCCCTAGTGACCGATAGTGAACCAGTACCGTGAGGGAAAGGTGAAAAGCACCCCGGAAGGGGAGTGAAAGAGATCCTGAAACCGTGTGCCTACAAGTAGTCAGAGCCCGTTAATGGGTAATGGCGTGCCTTTTGTAGAATGAACCGGCGAGTTACGATTACATGCAAGGTTAAGTTGAGAAGACGGAGCCGCAGCGAAAGCGAGTCTGAATAGGGCGATTGAGTATGTGGTCGTAGACCCGAAACCAGGTGATCTACCCATGTCCAGGGTGAAGGTAGGGTAACACCTACTGGAGGCCCGAACCCACGCACGTTGAAAAGTGCGGGGATGAGGTGTGGGTAGCGGAGAAATTCCAATCGAACCTGGAGATAGCTGGTTCTCTCCGAAATAGCTTTAGGGCTAGCCTCACGTAGTGAGAGTCTTGGAGGTAGAGCACTGTTTGGACTGGGCCCTCATCGGGTTACCGAATTCAGACAAACTCCGAATGCCAAAGACTTATCCGTGGGAGTCAGACTGCGAGTGATAAGATCCGTAGTCAAAAGGGAAACAGCCCAGACCACCAGCTAAGGTCCCAAAGTATACGTTAAGTGGAAAAGGATGTGGAGTTGTTTAGACAACCAGGATGTTGGCTTAGAAGCAGCCACCATTTAAAGAGTGCGTAATAGCTCACTGGTCGAATGACTCTGCGCCGAAAATGTACCGGGGCTAAACGTATCACCGAAGCTGTGGATGGACACCGTATGGTGTCCGTGGTAGGAGAGCGTTCTAAGGGCGTTGAAGCTAGACCGTAAGGACTGGTGGAGCGCTTAGAAGTGAGAATGCCGGTATGAGTAGCGAAAGACGGGTGAGAATCCCGTCCACCGAATGCCTAAGGTTTCCTGAGGAAGGCTCGTCCGCTCAGGGTTAGTCGGGACCTAAGCCGAGGCCAAAGGCGTAGGCGATGGACAACAGGTTGATATTCCTGTACCACCTTTTTATCGTTTGAGCAATGGGGGGACGCAGGAGGATAGGGTAAGCGCGCTGTTGGATATGCGCGTCCAAGCAGTTAGGCTGTCAGTGAGGCAAATCCCACTGACGTGAAGGCTGAGCTGTGACGGCGAGGGAAATTTAGTACCGAAGTTCCTGATTCCACACTGCCAAGAAAAGCCTCTAGCGAGATAAATGGTGCCCGTACCGCAAACCGACACAGGTAGGCGAGGAGAGAATCCTAAGGTGAGCGAGAGAACTCTCGTTAAGGAACTCGGCAAAATGACCCCGTAACTTCGGGAGAAGGGGTGCTCTTTGGGGTTCATAGCCTCGAAGAGCCGCAGTGAATCCGCCAGGCGACTGTTTAGCAAAAACACAGGTCTCTGCGAAGCCGCAAGGCGAAGTATAGGGGCTGACGCCTGCCCGGTGCTGGAAGGTTAAGAGGAGGGGTTAGCGCAAGCGAAGCTCTGAATCGAAGCCCCAGTAAACAGCAGCCGTAACTATAACGGTCCTAAGGTAGCGAAATTCCTTGTCGGGTAAGTTCCGACCCGCACGAAAGGCGTAACGATCTGGGCACTGTCTCAACGAGAGACTCGGTGAAATTATAGTACCTGTGAAGATGCAGGTTACCCGCGACAGGACGGAAAGACCCCGTGGAGCTTTACTGCAGCCTGATATTGAATTTTGGTACAGCTTGTACAGGATAGGTAGGAGCCTGAGAAACCGGAGCGCCAGCTTCGGTGGAGGCGTCGGTGGGATACTACCCTGGCTGTATTGAAATTCTAACCCGCACCCCTTATCGGGGTGGGAGACAGTGTCAGGTGGGCAGTTTGACTGGGGCGGTCGCCTCCTAAAAAGTAACGGAGGCGCCCAAAGGTTCCCTCAGAATGGTTGGAAATCATTCGCAGAGTGTAAAGGCACAAGGGAGCTTGACTGCGAGACCTACAAGTCGAGCAGGGACGAAAGTCGGGCTTAGTGATCCGGTGGTTCCGCATGGAAGGGCCATCGCTCAACGGATAAAAGCTACCCCGGGGATAACAGGCTTATCTCCCCCAAGAGTCCACATCGACGGGGAGGTTTGGCACCTCGATGTCGGCTCATCGCATCCTGGGGCTGTAGTCGGTCCCAAGGGTTGGGCTGTTCGCCCATTAAAGCGGTACGCGAGCTGGGTTCAGAACGTCGTGAGACAGTTCGGTCCCTATCCGTCGTGGGCGCAGGAAATTTGAGAGGAGCTGTCCTTAGTACGAGAGGACCGGGATGGACGCACCGCTGGTGTACCAGTTGTCTTGCCAAAGGCATCGCTGGGTAGCTATGTGCGGACGGGATAAGTGCTGAAAGCATCTAAGCATGAAGCCCCCCTCAAGATGAGATTTCCCATAGCGCAAGCTAGTAAGATCCCTGAAAGATGATCAGGTTGATAGGTCAGAGGTGGAAGCGCGGCGACGTGTGGAGCTGACTGATACTAATCGATCGAGGACTTAACCAAGTCATTTATGACAAAGCGAACTCGACTTACTTCTTCTTCTTACATTATCTAGTTTTGAGGGAACAAACCTCAAACCAAATAGTCTGGTAATAATGGCGAGAAGGCCACACCCGTTCCCATACCGAACACGGAAGTTAAGCTTCTCAGCGCCGATGGTAGTTGGGACTTTGTCCCTGCGAGAGTAGGACGTTGCCAGGCACGATGAAGACAACCTGAATAGGGTTGTCTTTTTTGTGTTTTAAAATATCCGAAGGATAAGGTAGTAGGAAAAAGAGAAAAGGGTTCAACGTGTAAACCGGAGGGTGGATAGGAGTCAAGAGGCCAAGGAAGCGAGGAGAGATGCCGGAGTTTACGATGTACACGAGGACTGAACGAGTGAAACTGAAGCAGAGACCCGCTCATAGACGGCCGCCCCATTGGTAATAGGAATGTTCCCTGTGAGAGTAGGACGTTCCAGGTAAGCGAAGGACAACCTGATAAGGGTTGTTCTTTTTGTGCTTATCAATCTGTGGGTAATCTTGTCTTGTATAGGTTTAGTAGAGGTATATGAGCTATTGTAGAAAATTGGCCAGTTAGTGTAGAAAGATCTCGTTGAAATGTAGAAAAGAGTAGAGATTGTGTAGAAATATGAAGAATAAGTGCAGATAAGGGCTGCAAAATATAAAACAGCCCACATAAAATGACCATCATAAGTTAATGGCCACAATACACCACCTCACCCCTTATCCCATCAAAAACTGATAAATCAAAAACGGAGTCTTTTTCATGGCAGTTTGTAAAAAGGAATAAATAAATGGATAGTCCCTGTTTGGCATCATCTTGTTCAGTTCGCTCCACCACTCAGTTTCATAACGTGCAATCATGCTTAGATTGTAGAGAAGAAGATAATGAACCATTAATTCCGGATATAAAAAACTATTAGTCTTTCTCAATGGAAACATAAACGATTTTTCCTCGAAGTTATATTTGAAGGGGGTAAGCTTTTTAAAAAGATTACCTTCCACTGAAAAGCTAAGCAGTCTTTCATCCTTGTTCAAGAAAGAAACAGGCACTTCAGATTTTGATGATAAAAAATCAATAAAACGATTTTCTGTCATATGGTATTGATCCAATATTTCTTTGGGAATGAAAAATTCATTTTCCTTTTTATGTACTTTAATAAAATTTCGTTGACTTTCTATTTGCCCAAAAAGCTCATCCATCTCGGGAATCAGCCGAAGTAATTCTTCCATGGTGGCTTTTTCGCCTTCTAATTGTTTCATGTGAAACATGGTTTCTCCCATGAAAGGAAAGAGTCCGTTTTTTTGAAATTTTACTTCATCATGAAAAAATTGATAGTTTTGCTTTTTGCGTTTCCTGGCAGATACACCATGTGCCAGGACAGAGGTGTTTTCAGGATACAAGGGATCAATGGTTAGAATACATGCTTTTATCAGATGAGCCAGTCCATAAAAGATCAGGATTGGTTTTAGGATAAGAGGGGCTTTTTCAGCCTGCTCATAATAAACCTGTCCATGTTCAAGATAATATAAAAAGGCATAACTTTTTTCAAAGCTGTGTTTATCAGCGTCTTCGAATCCGTGTGCTTTATAACATTTTTTTAAAAAATCCTGGCTGTACTCAGCCGAGAAAAAGAAAGAAAGGCTATTCCAGCCTTTGAATTGATGAATCAACTTCATATCCCATTCACCTATTTTCTGAAAAATAGAAATACGACTACTTCCTTGACAGTCCTTTGTCCAATTGATAACCTACATATAAAAATTTTTAGTTCGGGAGGAAGAGCAAAATGTGGGAAAGTAAATTTGCCAAAGAAGGATTAACGTTTGATGACGTGCTGCTCATCCCAGCCAAATCGGAAGTATTGCCGAAGGATGTAAGCCTTCATGTTGAATTGTCTGCAAATGTTAAGCTTAATATACCTATAATCAGTGCGGGTATGGATACAGTGACTGAAGCATCAATGGCAATTTCGATGGCACGGCAGGGCGGACTAGGAATTATTCATAAAAACATGAGCATAGAACAGCAGGCTGAACAGGTTGAAAAAGTTAAACGGTCAGAAAGCGGAGTTATTACAGATCCTTTCTTTTTAACGCCTGACCACCAAGTTTTCGATGCAGAACATCTTATGGGAAAATATCGCATTTCAGGTGTTCCAATCGTAAATAATTTAGAGGAGCAGCTGCTGGTTGGAATTATTACGAACAGGGATCTACGATTTATTCAGGATTATTCCTTTAAAATTTCCGATGTTATGACAAAAGAAAAATTGGTAACTGCGCCGGTAGGCACAACCCTCAAAGAAGCGGAAAAAATCCTTCAGAAGCATAAGATTGAAAAGCTTCCATTGGTCAATGAAGAAGGGGTGCTTAAAGGGCTAATCACAATTAAGGATATTGAAAAAGTGATTGAATTCCCAAATTCGGCCAAGGATACGCAGGGACGGTTACTTGCAGGGGCAGCTGTAGGCGTGACGAAGGATACGATGAAGCGCGTGAACATGCTTGTTAAAGCAAATGTAGATGTTATTGTAGTCGACACCGCTCACGGTCATTCAAAGGGTGTTGTAGACACTGTTAAAGAGATTAGAAGCGTTTACCCTGAGCTCGGCATTATTGCAGGGAATGTGGCAACTGCTGAAGCGACAAGAGAGTTAATTGAAGCAGGAGCGGATATTGTCAAGGTTGGTATCGGTCCTGGATCGATTTGTACAACACGTGTAGTGGCGGGAGTTGGGGTGCCTCAAATTACAGCAGTATATGATTGTGCAACTGAAGCAAGAAAGCATGGAAAGACCATAATAGCGGACGGTGGTATTAAATATTCCGGAGATATCGTAAAGGCGCTGGCTGCAGGCGGTCATGCTGTTATGCTGGGAAGTATGCTGGCGGGAACTTCGGAAAGCCCGGGAGAAACGGAAATCTTCCAGGGGCGCCGCTTTAAGGTGTACCGTGGAATGGGTTCCATTGGCGCAATGGAAAAGGGTTCAAAAGACCGCTACTTCCAGGAAGATAACAAAAAATTTGTACCGGAAGGCATCGAAGGCCGCCTGCCGTATAAAGGGCCATTGGCTGAAACCATTTTTCAGCTTATTGGCGGAATCAGGGCTGGAATGGGCTATTGCGGTTCAAAGGACTTATATGATTTAAGAGAAAAAGCCCAATTCATCCGAATGACGGGAGCGGGCTTAAGGGAAAGTCACCCGCATGATGTCCAGATTACAAAGGAAGCACCAAATTATTCTATTTCCTAAAAGAGGGAGGCCTAACCTCTCTTTTTTTTGCAATTAACTTTTCCGGGAAATATCTTAAAAATTGGAAATAAGATAGGTAATTACTCTGTCTATGATTTACAAATGACTTATGTTAAAATAACCAAAGTGTATTAATTCGTTGGAGGGCGTTACAGTGAAAAAACAGTTTTTTCAGAAATACGTAGCAGGCGCTATGGCGGTTGTAATGTCAATAAGCCTATTTTCTGGGGTTCATAAAGCAGAAGCAGAGGCTCAATTAAATGTAAATGCAGACGGTGCTATTTTAGTTGATGGTGAATCAGGAAAGGTTTTGTATGAAAAAAACGCTGACAGTCTGCTAGGGATTGCCAGTATGACAAAAATGATGACTGAATATATTTTATTGGATGCCATTAAGCATGGACGTGTAAAATGGGATCAGGAATATTCAGTGAGTGACCTTGTCTATAAGATCTCCCAGGACCGCAGTTTATCAAACGTACCTTTACGCCGTGATGGCAAATATAAGCTGCATGAGCTTTACGAAGCAATGGCTATATATTCAGCGAATGGTGCCACTATTGCGATAGCTGAAACCATTGCGGGTTCTGAAACTAATTTTGTAAAAATGATGAATGATAGAGCAAAAAAGCTTGGATTAAAAGACTATAAATTTGTTAACTCAACAGGTTTGAATAATTCGGAATATAAAGGTTCTCATCCAGGAGGATCTGGAGATAGTGATGAAAATGTCATGTCTTCCCGCGCTACAGCCAAGCTGGCTTATCGCCTGATTAATGATTTCCCTGAAGTACTCAAGACTGCCAGCACACCTAAGAAAAAATTCCGTGAAGGCACTGATGATGAAATCAACATGGAGAACTGGAACTGGATGCTACCAAGTCTTGTCTACGGATATGAAGGTGTAGATGGCCTTAAAACGGGTACTACTGATTTTGCCGGTTATTGCTTTACAGGTACTGCAACTCGTGATGGAAAGCGATTTATTACGGTTGTTCAAAATGCGAAGAATGATAGCGGAAAAGGTGGCTACAAAGCCCGTTTTGACGAAACAAGAAAAATGTTCGATTATGCTTTCAGCAACTTTACAAAAGAAGAGCTTGTACCTAAGCACTATCAGATTAAAGGGAACAAGACCTTACCTGTTATTAAAGGTAAAGAAGATTCCGTTAAGATTTATTCAAAAACACCAATCAGCATGGTGGTCCTAAATGGTGAAAAAGGAAATTACAAGCCTGTTCTCGTCCTTGATAAAAAGAAATTAAACAAAGACGGCGAACTCACAGCCCCGGTAAAAAAAGGGGAAAAGGTCGGATATATTAAATTAGTGCCTAAAAATGGCGAAAAAGTAAGCTTCCTCACTGAAGAAGGACAGCAAAAGGTCGAAGCTGATGTTGTTGCTGCCAATGATGTAGATAAAGCAAATTGGTTTATCCTTATGATGAGGGGAATTGGCGGCTTTTTCGGAGATTTATGGGACGGCATTTCTTCCGCAGTAAAAGGCTGGTTCTAATCTCGAAAATAGCGTGGCCTTTAAGATTGCATAATATCTAGAAAGGATTCCTGCCTTGACAGGAATCCTTTTTTAGTGTTTATTTTATTTTGGATAGATTCATTTTTTTTGTTTGGAATTAGAATACTAATAGTAATTCAATTGGAGTAGATATAAAAAATTTTAGGGGGCAAAATGATGAAAACTGGTACAGATCGAGTTAAACGCGGAATGGCTGAAATGCAAAAAGGCGGCGTTATAATGGACGTTATTAACGCAGAACAAGCTAAAATTGCGGAAGAGGCCGGCGCTGTAGCTGTAATGGCATTAGAACGGGTTCCTTCTGACATCCGTGCTGCCGGTGGCGTTGCGAGAATGGCAGATCCAAGAATCGTTGAAGAAGTAATGAATGCTGTTACGATTCCAGTTATGGCTAAAGCACGTATTGGCCACATTGTAGAAGCTCGTATACTTGAAGCGCTTGGTGCTGATTATATTGATGAGAGTGAAGTATTAACGCCTGCCGATGAAGAGTACCACTTAAACAAAAGAGATTTTACCGTTCCTTTCGTCTGCGGATGCCGTGACCTTGGGGAAGCTGCACGCCGTATTGGTGAAGGTGCATCAATGCTTCGTACAAAAGGTGAGCCTGGAACAGGTAATATCGTAGAAGCAGTGCGCCATATGCGTAAAGTGAATGCGCAAGTCCGCAAAGTATCGGTAATGAATGAAGATGAGCTTATGACAGAAGCAAAGCTTCTTGGAGCTCCATACGAAATCCTTCTCGAAATTAAACGCCTTCGCCGCCTTCCAGTTGTTAACTTTGCAGCCGGCGGTGTTGCAACACCTGCGGATGCAGCGTTAATGATGGAACTGGGTGCAGATGGAGTTTTCGTTGGATCTGGAATTTTCAAATCCGACAATCCTGCTAAATTTGCGCGTGCTATTGTTGAAGCAACAACCCATTATCAGGATTACAAGCTGATTGCAGAAATTTCTAAGGATCTTGGCATTGCCATGAAAGGGATTGAAATTTCTACCCTCGCGCCTTCTGCACGTATGCAGGATCGCGGCTGGTAAGGAGAATTAATATGGTGAAAATAGGTGTGCTGGCCCTGCAGGGAGCTGTTCGCGAACATGTTTGGGCTGTGGAGAAATCCGGAGCAGAAGCACAGGTTATAAAAAGAAAAGAAGAACTTAAAGATATGGACGGTCTCATTCTTCCAGGCGGAGAAAGCACAACGATGAGGCGTTTGATTGATAAGTATGATTTTATGGATGAATTAAGAGATTTCGCTAAATCGGGCAAGCCGATGTTCGGTACTTGTGCAGGCTTGATACTGCTTGCTAAAAATATCGTGGGATATGATGACCCACATCTTGGCGTAATGGATATTACCGTAGAACGAAATTCGTTTGGCCGCCAGAAGGAAAGCTTTGAAGCTGACCTGGATATCAATGGTGTCGGCGATGATTTTACCGCTGTGTTTATTCGGGCTCCGCATATTGTTGAAGCAGGGGAAAATACAGAAATCCTTGCCAAACATGACGGAAGGATTGTCGCTGCAAGGGACGGGCAATACCTTGGCTGCTCATTCCATCCTGAATTGACGGATGATCACCGTTTGACTGCCTATTTTATTGAAATGGTAAAAGAAGCGAAGCAAAAACAATTTGCATAATTTGGTTGCAAATCGTAAATATTTATAGTAGATTATAAATTACAAAATTTAATCATATCGAAAAAGCAGTGAGAGGAAATAGTAGCTAGTTCTTCATTCTTAAGAGAGCCGGTGGTTGGTGTGAACCGGTGAGTGAAATCAGTGAATCCGTCCTTGAGCAAGGTATGGAAAGCCGCTGTTAGCGGTAAGTAAATACTTTCGGGTAAAACCGTTATGATTTTAAGGTGGACAGTATTTTTGCTGTCAACCAGGGTGGCAACGCGGGTAACTCTCGTCCCTGTTTAGGGGACGGGAGTTTTTTGTGTTTATTTTTAAAAATAGGAGTGGAAGAACATGCTTGATGTAAAACATTTGAGAGCAAACTTTGAAGAAGTAAAAAATCTTCTGCAGCACCGCGGCGAGGATTTAACCGACTTTGGAAAATTCGAGGAATTGGACAGGCAGCGCCGTGATTTGATTGTGGAAGCGGAGCAGCTTAAGAGCAAGCGAAATGAGGTTTCCCAGCAGGTTGCCACATTCAAGCGGGAGAAAAAGGATGCAGACCATCTGATTGCAGAAATGCGGGAGGTGGGTGACCGCATCAAGGTTCTTGATGATGAACTTCGTGGTGTGGAGGATACGCTTGAGCAGTTAATGCTGAGTATCCCGAATATCCCTCATGAGAGCGTTCCAATAGGCGAATCTGAAGATGATAATATTGAAGTAAGGAAATGGGGAGAAATCCGCGAATTTGAATTCGAAGCTAAGCCGCACTGGGATGTAGCGGATGGACTGGATATTCTCGATTTCGAACGCGCAGCCAAAGTAACTGGTAGCCGCTTTGTGTTTTATAAGGGACTTGGAGCACGGCTGGAGAGGGCATTAATCAATTTCATGATGGACCTCCATTCTGATGAACACGGCTATACGGAAGTGCTGCCGCCATACCTGGTGAACCGTGCAAGCATGACAGGCACTGGACAGCTTCCAAAATTTGAAGAGGATGCCTTCTTAATCGAAAGTGAGGATTATTTCCTTATCCCGACAGCGGAAGTGCCAGTGACGAATTTGCATAGGGATGAAATTTTACGCGGAGAAGATCTTCCAATCCGATATGCAGCCTTCAGCGCATGTTTCCGTTCTGAGGCGGGTTCTGCAGGACGTGATACACGCGGGCTTATCCGCCAGCACCAATTTAACAAGGTTGAGCTTGTTAAATTCGTAAAACCTGAAGATTCTTATGAGGAATTGGAAAAGCTAACAGGAGATGCTGAGAGAGTGCTGCAGCTTCTGAAGCTTCCTTACCGAGTACTAAGCATGTGCACAGGCGATCTTGGTTTTACAGCCGCAAAGAAGTACGATATAGAAGTATGGATCCCAAGCTATGGAACATACCGGGAAATTTCTTCTTGCAGTAATTTTGAAGCTTTCCAGGCTCGCAGGGCGAATATTCGTTTCCGCCGCGATCCGAAGGCAAAACCGGAGCATGTTCACACATTAAATGGTTCTGGGCTTGCGATAGGAAGAACAGTTGCAGCTATTTTGGAAAACTACCAGCAGGCTGACGGAAGTGTCATCATTCCGGATGTACTCCGTCCATATATGGGTAACAAGGAAGCAATCAGGCCATAAAAAATAATCGCATCAGCGGGAGGAATTCTGCCTTCTGCTGATGCGAAAATCTTTTTTTTAAAAAAGTTATTTATTTTGTTGACACTCAAAAATATATGTGGTAAATTAATATATGTCGAAACGGAGGAATACCCAAGTCTGGCTGAAGGGATCGGTCTTGAAAACCGACAGGCGGGTCATACCGCGCGGGGGTTCGAATCCCTCTTCCTCCTCCATTTTTTACTAAAATGATTTACTTACGCGCATAATAACTGGAGATAAAACCCGCTGGCTTAACTGACAGCGGGTTTTTTATATGTGGTTAAATTTTCTAATAGTACTGGTGTCTAGCTCAACAGGCGTTTCCGCTTTTCTTACAAAAAGGCTGTTTTAGTGTACTTTGTTGCTATTTAGAGTGAATCAGATGGTTGCTAAAGAAGTTGATTGGAGCGGAAGGTGCGAGACTCCTGGGGGCAGTGGGACAGGTGAGAACCCGCAGTCGCTTGAGCTACGAGGAGGCTCACCGCCCACCCCGCGGAAAGCGAGCATCCTGAAGCGGAAATCAACTACTATTAAAAACAATAATCTTTTAGAAAACAGCCTACAAAAAAACACATACTGGCTTTAGCCAATATGTGCTGTTGCTCCTAGAATTTCTTTTAATTTCATTTCAACATCGCGGCAGACCCTTATAGCATCATCAGGGCGATTGACGACATCGGTGTTATCCATGTTGATGATTAGTACTTCACTGGCATCGTAATGATTAATAACCCACTCATCATAGCCCTTCCACACCTCGAAGTAATACTCCTTTAACTGCGGATTGATTTCAAAGCTTCTTCCGCGTGCCATAATCCTGTCAATTACCGTATCAAAGGAACCTTTTAAATATACCATCAAGTCAGGTGCTTTCTTTGGAAGCTCGTTCAACTCTTCCATCATGTTTGCTACAAGGTCTTCATAGATTCTGAATTCAAGCTCGGAAATCCTGCCAAGATTTTTATTCACAAGGGCAAAATACCAGTCTTCATAAATTGAGCGATCCTGGATCGTATATAAAGGATCATTCCAAGTAATGCATTCTTTTACTGTCTTAAACCGTTTATTTAAAAAGAAAAGCTGCAATAGGAAAGGAATTCTTTTTGCATCCAATTCTTCGTCAGTCAATTCATAATAGAGAGGCAGAATCGGATTGTCATCAACCGTTTCATAGAAAACCTTACTCTCTATGCCTTTGCTTTGAAAATGATCATTTAGTATATCGGCTACACTTGTTTTTCCCAGACCAATCATTCCGCCAATAACGATACTCACTAACATCCCCCTCGTCTTATAAAGTATTTGTCCAGCTGCTTTGCTTTAATGATAATGTCAGCTTTTCCATAATGCTGTTAAAGTCTTCCTGGTTCTTAACAAAATCCATTTCGTCACCATTGAATCGCAGGACCGGAATTTCCGGATGCATTTTCTCAAAGCTCGTAATCGCTTCATCATAATCGAGGGAAAGCTGCTCTAAATAAAGCGGGCTGATTTTCTTTTCGATTTCACGGCCTCTCATTTCAATCCGCTTTAGAAGCGTATCAAGGCTTGCATGCAAATAGATGATCACATTTGGCTTTGGCATATCCTCTGTCAGGATTTGATAGATTTTATAATATTTTTGATACTCTTCATCCTTCAAGGTCCGCTGGGCAAAGATAAGATTTTTAAAAATATGGTAATCGGCTACAACCGATTGATTTTTACTTAGATAGTGAGTGTTAATATCGCCTAATTGCTTAAAGCGATTGCACAGAAAGAACATTTCCGTCTGAAAGCTCCATTCATCGATGTCCTCATAGAATTTTCCGAGGAATGGGTTTTCATCAACAATTTCCTTTAAAAGTGCAAAATGAAATTGTTCCGAAATTGCTTTTGCGAGAGATGTTTTGCCAACACCAATCGGTCCTTCAACGGTAATAAAGGGTGTGTCCCCCATTGCGCGCGTCCTCCTTCTCCGTCTGCCGGCACTTTCTTCTAATCATTGGTGTCTTTATTGTTAATGGTTACTTCCGTCCAAGTTCTAAATGACACAGAAAATATTTTATCATAATCTCAACAGGAAAGGATATGGAATATTAAGAAGGAAGTCATTTCATGTAGAAAAATTGAAAAAACTGCCGAAGGATGGCAGTTTTTCAGAGAAAAAAATAAAAGTGTTAGGTTGGGCGTTTTACAACATCAAAATTCTCCGCGATTAACAGCCAATTTTGCGGAAAGGCAAGGCCAAGCTTCCAATAGCTCATCCCTCTTAAATTCAGCTCTTTAATTAAATCAAATTTTGCCTGGATGGAACGGGCATCCTCAAACCAGACTTCATGCCGTTTTCCACTTTCGTCCGTATAATGAAAAAAAGGTGCCTGTGCCTTTGTATCATATTGAATCGGCACATTGTATTTTGCGGCAAGCTGGATGGCCTGCTGGGGGCTGACAGCTTTAGCGACAGATCCCTGGACGAAAGGAAGCGTCCAATCATATCCATATAAATTTTGTCCCATCATAATTTTATTGGATGGAATTTCTGTAATGGCATAGTCAAGCACCTTTCTGACTGGTCCAATGGGAGAAACAGCCATGGCGGGACCTCCACTGTATCCCCATTCGTAAGTCATGATGACAACAAAGTCGACAATTTCTCCATGTGCTTTGTAATCATGTCCTTCATACCATTTCCCTTTTTGTCCGGCACTTGTCTTTGGCGCGAGGGCGGTGGACATCAGCCAGCCTTCCTGCTTAAAGCGGTCTCTGGCTTTGCGAAGAAAGCGGTTATATGCCTCCCGGTCAGCAGGGCGCAAATATTCAAAATCAAAGTGGATATCCTTGAAACCATATTTTTTGGCAGTGGAAACAATATTATTTAGAAATTTATCCTGTATAGCCATATCTGTTAATAGAATTCGTCCCAGTTCATCGTTAAATTGGTCATTTTCCTGGTTATTGATAACCATCATTAGTACATTATTATTGGCGCGGGCAATGGCCGGAAAGTTATTCAGGAGCGGAGGCTTTAAAGTCCCATCTCTTTTTGCCTGAAAGCTGAAAGGGGCAAGGTAGGTTAAGTAAGGGGCTGCCTCTCTGGCACTGTTTTCAAGTGACGGGGAGACAGTAGTGCCCCGGGGCTCAACATAGCCGTTGAACTCTCCTTTTCTTTTTTTAGCCGGCGGTATATATAGTCTAAAGCCTGTTTGAAGAGGCTGGTTAGCGGAAATCCTATTAACAGACGCAAGCTGCTGGGCTGTAAGGCGAATTTTTTTGCAATGGAAAACAAGCTATCGCCTTGTTTCACAAAATAAAACCTGCCTACAATCGGAACGACCAATGTCTGTCCAATGACAAGATTATTGGGGTTTGGTATATCATTCGCTTCAATGAGGTCTGCTGTTGTGGTTCCGTAAATTCTGGCGATGCTTGCCAATGATTGGCCACTCTGTACAACATGAATTTGCATTTTCTTCCCTCCTTGGGCACATATATGCTACCTCCATTTTATGAATGTGCAGAGAAATTAATGATATAATGTTCATAAATTTCGGTCCCGGGGAAAATGGATCCCTTCTAGCTTAAAGGGTGGTTATTGAATGGAATTAGATATGAATAATGATGAATATTTTATGCGGGAGGCTATAAAGGAAGCTGAAAAAGCATTAAGCTTAAATGAAGTGCCTATCGGTGCGGTCATTGTTTTGGGGAATAGGATCATTGCGCAGGGCCATAATTTAAGGGAGTGTGAGCAAAATGCGATTGCCCATGCTGAACTGCTTGCGATCGACCGCGCCTGCAAAGAGCTCGGTACCTGGCGGCTTGAAGACGCTATTTTATATGTAACACTTGAACCGTGTCCAATGTGCTCTGGAGCGATTATCCTCTCAAGGATTAAACGGGTAGTATTCGGTGCGGCAGACCCTAAGGGCGGCTGTGCGGGCACACTGATGAACCTTTTGGAAGATGAACGTTTTAATCACCGTAGTGAAGTGACGGCGGGTGTCCTTGGAGAAGAATGCGGCTTAATGCTATCAGAATTTTTCAGGTCCTTAAGAGAACGAAAGAAACGGGAAAAAAAGGAACGAAAGCAAATGGAACTGGATAAGGATACAGGAATTGACAGCTAATAAACATTGCTTTTTAAAGTGATTCTTAGTATACTAAAAAAGCGTCAGATATGGCGCCTTAATATTTGGTATCAATTTTGCCGTGCTAGGCGGGGAGGTAGCGGTGCCCTGTACTCGCAATCCGCTCCAGCGAGGCTGAATCCCTTCCTGAGGCTGTCATACTGTAGGGCTGCCTTAAGTAAGTGGTGTTGACGCCCGGGTCCTGCGCAATGGGAATCCATGAACCATGTCAGATCCGGAAGGAAGCAGCATTAAGTGGACGCTCCCATGTGCCGCAGGGTTGCCTGGCCGAGCTAACTGCTTAAGTAACGCCTATGGGTGTCAGTCAAGGGAAGGTGCACGGCAGTTATAATTTATAATAAAACTCATTCCTGATAAAGGAATGGGTTTTTTTGATATTACAAACATAGAAAGAAATAATCTATTTTCATTTTGTAAAAAAGAAAATAGATACGTTATAATAGGGAAGATAACAATGAGGAAGGGGGCAATGTCAAATGGCTTATCAAGCATTATATCGTGTTTGGCGTCCTCAGCAATTTATAGATGTAGTGGGCCAGGAACATGTGACACAGACATTGCAGAATGCCCTGCTTCAACAGAAAATATCACATGCTTATCTTTTTTCCGGCAAGGGGTACGGGAAAGACAAGTGCCGCTAAGATATTGGCTAAAGCCGTCAACTGTGAAAGGGCTCCGATTCAAGAGCCTTGCAATGAATGTGCCTCATGCCGCGGAATTACGGATGGGTCGATTTCCGATGTGATTGAAATTGATGCTGCATCCAACAATGGCGTAGAAGAAATTCGTGATATCCGCGATAAAGTCAAATATGCGCCCAGCTCAGTGAAATATAAGGTGTATATTATTGACGAGGTGCATATGCTTTCCATTGGGGCATTTAACGCATTGTTAAAAACGCTGGAAGAGCCGCCAAAGCATGTCATGTTCATACTGGCGACAACAGAGCCTCATAAAATACCACTTACGATTATCTCCAGATGCCAGCGCTTTGATTTTAAGCGAATTACGGCACAGGCAATTGTCAAACGGATGAAGCTTATTGCTGAGGAATCTGGTGTTCAATGCGATGAGCGGCCTCTGCAGATCATCGCCAGAGCAGCCGAGGGCGGAATGCGGGATGCGTTGAGTTTATTGGATCAGGCGATCTCGTTCAGCCAGGATAAGGTGACAGAAGAAGATGCTTTAACTGTAACTGGTTCGGTTTCACAGGGGTTCTTAAACAAATTAGCTCGTGCTATTGAAGAGAAGGATGTCGCAAGCGGGCTGGAAGCGTTAGACGAATTGCTATACCACGGAAAAGATCCATCGCGTTTTATTGAAGATTTTATCCTTTTTTACCGGGATATGCTGCTGTATAAAACGGCACCTGCTCTTGAGGAATCGCTCGAAAGGGTCATGCTTGATGATGAGTTCCGTGAGCTTGCTGAGGATGTATCCTATGAACAAATTTATCAGCTGATCGATGTCTTGAATAAGACCCAGCAGGAAATGCGCTGGACCAACCATCCAAGAATATTTTTGGAGGTGGCAATCGTCAAGCTGTGCCAGATGGAGGCAGTGGGATCTGAACAAGCTTCCCCTGGCGATATAAGCAAACTGATCAATCGAATTGAGCAGCTCGAAGGCGAATTGAAAGATTTGCGGGCAAACGGGGTTGCAGCAGTCCAGGAGCAAGCACCGTCAGTTCAAAAGGCAGCACCAAGAACCTCTCGAAAAGGATTTCAGGCGCCTGTTGGAAAAATAAATGAAATATTGAAACAGGCAACGAAGAATGACTTAAATCAAGTGAAAAGCCAGTGGGGTATTATGCTGGGAAGGCTCATGAAGTCCCATTCAGCACTTTTGAATGAGGCGGAGCCGGTTGCGGCATCATCCTCTGCTTTTATTATTAAATTTAAACATGAAATCCACTGCCAAATGGCGATGGATAACCAGCGCTTTATTGAAACGGTCACAGCTGCCATTCAGGAGCTAACAGGAAACCGGCTTGCGGTTCTGGGCATTCCGGAAGAACCGTGGATTGCTATCAGAGAGAGCTTCTTACAAAGCCAGCAGGCTGACGGCTATGAAAGCGGTGAGACGGCTAAAGAGGAAGAACCTCTTGTGTCCGAGGCAAAAAAACTATTTGGTGCTGATTTTGTTGAAGTAGTTGATTGATCAGTATATCAGGCACATCTATTTTAAAAAATATTGGAGGCTGAAGTTAAATGATGCGTGGCGGAATGGGTAATATGCAAAACATGATGAAACAAATGCAAAAAATGCAAAAGCAAATGGAAGAAGCTCAGAAGGATTTAGGGGATAAGCAAATTGAAGGAACTGCTGGCGGCGGCATGGTTACGATTACTATGACAGGCCATAAGGAAGTTGTAGAAGTAAAAATCAACCCGGAAGCAGTAGACCCGGATGATGTAGATATGCTTCAAGACCTTGTTTTGGCAGCTACAAATGATGCATTGAAAAAGATTGATGAATTAACGAACAATACGATGGGACAATTCACTAAAGGAATGAATCTTCCAGGGATGTTCTAGGGGGAATAAAACATATGCATTATCCTGAACCGATATCGAAGCTGATTGACAGCTTTATGAAATTGCCAGGTATCGGCCAAAACGGCGGCACGTCTGGCTTTTTTCGTTCTAAGCATGAAAGAGGACACCGTCCTTGATTTTGCCAAAGCTCTCGTCAACGCCAAAAGGAATCTGACGTACTGCTCTGTTTGCGGACATATTACAGACCAGGACCCTTGCTATATCTGTGAAGATCAACGCAAGGACCGTACTGTCATTTGCGTAGTACAGGATCCGAAGGATGTAATCGCCATGGAAAAAATGAGAGAGTACAACGGGCTGTATCACGTCCTGCAGGGAGCGATTTCACCAATGGATGGAATCGGCGCCGAGGATATTAATATTCCCAATTTATTAAAGCGCCTGCAGGATGAAACCGTGCAGGAGGTTATCCTCGCAACCAATCCGAATATCGAGGGAGAAGCTACGGCCATGTATATTTCCCGCCTGCTTAAGCCGTCAGGAATCAAGATAACGAGAATTGCACATGGATTGCCGGTAGGCGGTGACTTGGAGTACGCTGATGAAGTTACCCTCTCCAAGGCGCTGGAAGGCAGAAGGGAAATATAATAAAACCGGGGGTAAACAATCATGTTTTTTCGCCGTAAGGGCTGGCTTCGTAAAGAATATGACGAAAAGCTGCTTCAGCATATGAATGATTTTAAATGTGAATGGCAGCAGCAGAAAATGCTTTTGGAAAAAAGCTTTGACCCTTCTGAAGAGGTTATCTGCCAGTCAAAGCTGGCAGAAGCGAAATATTTTTTTCTCTTTAAAGAAGCGAAACACAGAAACATTACATTAAACAGATAATAAAAGCTATTCCTCTCCAGGTCTTTTTTACAAACTTGTACATACATTATTAGTACAAGTTACATAGGAGGGGGATAGCTTTTTTGGAACCAATCATGGTGATCTCCGTTTTAGGGGGTCTAATATTGTTACTGCTTTTTTCAGGAGCCCCGTTTAAACCGTTAAGAATGGTTGGACAGGCGGCCGTGAAGCTGTTGATAGGAGCCTTGCTTTTATTCTTTTTGAATGCGGCCGGCAGCAGATATGGGATTCATGTACCTATTAATTTTGCGACCTCAGCGGTTTCAGGGTTTCTCGGTATCCCTGGCCTTGTTGCTTTAGCAGCTATTCAGAAATGGGTAATCTAAATAACCTGCGCCTTATCTCTTTTCCGTTGGATTAACAGCGGAATTTTTTTATTATATAGGAGGGAAATACTCTTTAAATATTAAAATAAAATCTTTTTACGAAAAAGGGTTGACCAATAGGCAGACATCAAGTAATATATTAAAAGTCGCTGGTGCACACCGGTTGATAACATTAAAAAGTTGTTGACAATGATAACTTGAAATGTTATATTTATAAAGTCGCTTTTGGGCGGTTGGACGAATTGATCCTTGAAAACTAAACAAACAAAAATGTCAACAAAACAAGCAAGACCAAATGAAGACGATCTTGATCGTCGGAATTTGCCAACGTAACTTTATGAGCTAATCACTCACTCTTTATTGGAGAGTTTGATCCTGGCTCAGGACGAACGCTGGCGGCGTGCCTAATACATGCAAGTCGAGCGGATCACTTCGGTGATCAGCGGCGGACGGGTGAGTAACACGTGGGCAACCTGCCTGTAAGACTGGGATAACTTCGGGAAACCGGAGCTAATACCGGATAATCCTTTTCCTCTCATGAGGGAAAGCTGAAAGACGGTTTCGGCTGTCACTTACAGATGGCACGCGGCGCATTAGCTAGTTGGTGAGGTAACGGCTCACCAAGGCGACGATGCGTAGCCGACCTGAGAGGGTGATCGGCCACACTGGGACTGAGACACGGCCAGACTCCTACGGGAGGCAGCAGTAGGGAATCTTCCGCAATGGACGAAAGTCTGACGGAGCAACGCCGCGTGAGCGATGAAGGCCTTCGGGTCGTAAAGCTCTGTTGTTAGGGAAGAACAAGTATCGGAGTAACTGCCGGTACCTTGACGGTACCTAACCAGAAAGCCACGGCTAACTACGTGCCAGCAGCCGCGGTAATACGTAGGTGGCAAGCGTTGTCCGGAATTATTGGGCGTAAAGCGCGCGCAGGCGGTCCTTTAAGTCTGATGTGAAAGCCCACGGCTCAACCGTGGAGGGTCATTGGAAACTGGGGGACTTGAGTACAGAAGAGGAAAGTGGAATTCCACGTGTAGCGGTGAAATGCGTAGAGATGTGGAGGAACACCAGTGGCGAAGGCGACTTTCTGGTCTGTAACTGACGCTGAGGCGCGAAAGCGTGGGGAGCAAACAGGATTAGATACCCTGGTAGTCCACGCCGTAAACGATGAGTGCTAAGTGTTAGAGGGTTTCCGCCCTTTAGTGCTGCAGCTAACGCATTAAGCACTCCGCCTGGGGAGTACGGCCGCAAGGCTGAAACTCAAAGGAATTGACGGGGCCCGCACAAGCGGTGGAGCATGTGGTTTAATTCGAAGCAACGCGAAGAACCTTACCAGGTCTTGACATCCTCTGACAATCCTGGAGACAGGACGTTCCCCTTCGGGGGACAGAGTGACAGGTGGTGCATGGTTGTCGTCAGCTCGTGTCGTGAGATGTTGGGTTAAGTCCCGCAACGAGCGCAACCCTTGATCTTAGTTGCCAGCATTCAGTTGGGCACTCTAAGGTGACTGCCGGTGACAAACCGGAGGAAGGTGGGGATGACGTCAAATCATCATGCCCCTTATGACCTGGGCTACACACGTGCTACAATGG